>JACQYF010000138.1 GCA_016208315.1 Chloroflexota bacterium
ACGCCGCCGCGCCGAGGTTCATGCACTCGATCTCTTGCACCGTGAATTGTTTCTCGGTCAGCCACTTCATCGCTTCACTCAGCGCGCCGACGGTGACGAAGCAGCACGGCGCCGGATGCTTGGGCCGGCTCACGCACATGCAATGGTCCACCACCCAGTAATAGTTGTCGGCATCTTCTTCCAACCGCGTCGGTTGGTTGATGGTCTTGTTGGCCGCGGCGGCCATCTGATCGAGCAGCAGTTTCATTTTGGCGTTCATCGGCAGCGGCATCATCTTGAGCGCCTGACCTGCCAGGCCCAATACCGCCGACTGCTCTTTCATGCCGTACGCAAACGTCGAGCGGCCCACGCGCAACAGCATGGCCTTGGCGCCACGCACCCCGTAGAATTCCTCCACGGCTTGCTCGGCCCCGCCGTATTCGCTGAACTTGACGCCCAAATTCAAGTCGTTGGGCGGATAGTTTCCAATATACTGCTCGAGCTTGGCGCCGCGCAAAACGGCTTTCATTCCATCTTTGCCCATGACGTCTTCGATCGCCATAAACAACAGACGCAGCGCGTCATTCGGCATCATTCGGTCGTCGGCCATTGACGTCTCCTTTTGGCTATTTTCTCCGAGTGGGTAGCGATTCTTCCGGGGTCTGTTCCAGGATGACGTAGAGCAACTCGAGGAGAATATTCTTGACGCTCGCCTTGTTGTTGGCAATACACGGCAGCACCCGGACGTGGGATTCCAGTCCCAGCGCGATCTTTAAATCTTCGGGCGGCCAGGCGTCCTCGTCGTCTTGCTTGTTCGCCGCGATCACGTAGGGCGTGTCGCTGTAGCTGCGGAACGTGTCCAGGATGCGGCGCGCCTCGTGAAAGGTTTCGGGCCGCGCGCTGTCCACGAGCACCACAAACCCCAGCATCCCTTCCGACAGGATCTCCCACATGAAATCGAAACGCTTTTGCCCCGGCGTTCCAAAGAGGTACAAGATCAGGTCTTTATCAATCGTGATGCGCCCAAAGTCCATCGCGACGGTTGTGGCTTGCTTGACGCTGCGCGTCTCGTCGGTGATCTTGCGCTCGGTGCGCACGACGGCAATTTCGCTGATGCTGCCGATGAAGGAGGTCTTGCCCGCGCTGAACGGACCGGTCACCACCATTTTCACAGTTTGCATGAGCTGTCCAGGGTCCTGGGGATAGCTAAAAGATGTGTCCGAAATTCGTCAAGAGCCGGACGATCACAGTCCGCGGATGCGGTCTATCACGCGCATTAATACGCCGCGGCTGACCGGCGCCGCCGGCGCCGGCGCGACCGGACGGGCAGCCGCCGCGATCGGTCGGGAGGGCGGCGCGGCCGCCGCGGCCGCGGCGACGTCTACGAGGCCGGCGGATTGCAGCCCGTAAACGATGCGCCGAATCTGAAATTCGTCCATGCGCAGGAAACTCGCAATTTGACGAATCGTGTTGCGCGAGTTGATGAACGAAACCACTTTCCACTGCTCGACGCTTAGATTGATATTGCGGAGATTCGTGTCGGGACGTTCGGAAAAGCGCAGCGGCACGTCGAGATCGGGCAATTGGCCGCGCAGGCGTTCCCATTCCTGCACTCGGCGACCGCCTTCGATGATGAGGTTGTCGAGGTTGATCGGGACGGTGATGCGTTCTTCCGGCGGCAGTTGATTGGGGTCGAACCGGAAGGCGCCGCTGGGCCAGGTCAGCAAATGGTAGACGGTTTCGAGGAGATAGCTCTTGACGCCTTGCACGATCTCGTTCTGATTCAGGATGCTGCTTTGAATGAGCAGCAGTCCGAGTTCTTTGTCGGTGTCCACTTTGGAACGCGCGCGGACCACTTTGGCCTGGTCGGGCGTGAGTTTGCCGACCTTGACCAGCACGTCGGTCAAACGCGCCTCCTGCGCGTCGAGTGACGCGTGGATCAAGCGCCCCTCTTTGAAATAGAGCCGCGCCGCGCCCGCGCCGTTATCCGTCGAGACGGTAAGCGCGCCCGTCTTGTGAGCCAGGTGGATGAGATTGAGCAGTTGGGTGAGACTAACGTCGCGCAGATTCCCTTTAAGGGCCATATGACCAACCTAAGCCGATACTGGGCGCAATTATACTCTGGGTTTAACTACGCGTCAACAAACACAACGACCCTGCGGATTAGAGCGGACCCAGCGAACTCGGCGCACCGGCCTTTTTCCCTCGCCACCACAGGAGGCCGCCGGGCAAACTCGTCAGCACGATCAGGAGGTGGAAGATGAGCGACATGGAGAGCGCGACTTCGCCGGGCACGCCGACCAAGCCGAAGAAGAAAACGGTCATCGCTTCTTTCGGCCCTAGCCCGTTGAATGAAATCGGAATGAGCAGGAGGACCGCAATCAAGGGATTGAACACGAAAAAATAGAATAGTGACGCAGTAACTCCGACTGCCACGCCGACCGTATACCATGCCAGCGTCGTGACCAGGACGATGCTTCCCGACAGCGCAACGCTCGCGGCGAGCGCGCCATAGCTGTGCCGATAGACCTGCAGCGCCTGGAACACGCGCTGCGCCATCGGCTGCACGCGGCTGAATGGCGCGTAATTGAAAATCCACTTGCCGTATTGTGACACCCGGCGGCTGAACAACAGCGCGGCCGCGCCGATAAACAAAACCGCGGCGATGACGATCGCGATCTCGATCTGCTCCAGTTGTCCGCCGCCGGTAAATACGATCGCCATGAGCACAGCCATCAACACGGCCGCGCCAAACCACGCGACCAAACCCATCAACCGGTCTACCAACACGGAAATGGCCGCCGCCTCGGCGCGGTCCGTCACCCGTACCAAGCCGTACGCGCGCACCACGTCGCCACCCACGTTGCTCGGCAAAAGGTTGCCGAAGAAAAGTCCCACGAGCGAGAACGCGAGCAGCTCGCCGAGCGAGACATTTAGACCTTGGGCGCGGACGAGCACGTGCCATTTCAGTGCGCCCAACAAGATCGCCGAAAAGTAGAGCGCGAGCGCGAGAAGCAAGAGGGCCAAGTTGGCTTGCGCGAGGTGCTGTGCCATCACCGTGAGGTTGACGCGCGCAAACAAGAACGCGATGATGGTGACCGTCACGCCAAGCTTGACGATGTTCCAGGCAACAGGTCTCATGTCGCAAGTCCCAGGTCCCAGGTCTCAGGCGGCAGGTTCCAAGTCGCAAGTCTCACGTGGTTGTGCTCTCCTTCTCGCTTTCTGCCTTGAGACCTGTGACCTGCGACATGGGACCTGTAACCTGCGACATGGGACTGGCGACCTCCTTCGTCGTCCACGCCATATCCCAGACCACGTGCTTGTCGCCTTTGATGTAATAATCGTATGCGCCGAGAATTCGCGCCAGCGCCTCGACGGCGGCCAGCGCGATGAGCGTGGAGACGAGCTTGAACGCTTTGAGCATTTCTTCAAAGCCAATTCGCAGGACGCGGCCCGTTTCGAGACTGGAGACGCGATAGCCGTATTTGTGAACGAGGTGCAAATGTCCGGCATAGTTGCGGCGCCGCTGCATGATAAATTCGCCGATGGTTTCGGGCCCCATGTTGTATACCACGGCATCGGGCGCGTAGTGAACCTGCAAGCCGCGCCGGATCACGAGCGCTTCGACGAAGGCTTCGTCCATCGCCACATCGGGCGGCAGGCGCGTAAAAACCTTGCGGAACGCGATCAGTTCGCCGGTGCGCGGAATTTCCAGGCAGAGTTGGTGTTCCATCTGCAAACGCAAATGCGACATGTAGCCAATGATGTGTTCGGGCACATTCACCGGGATTTTCTGCGCGCCCGTCATGCCCACCTGCGGATCGGCAAATAGCTTGCACAGCGCCTCGATGCTGTCCTTGCCCGGTAGCGTATCCGCGCTCTCCCAGACGCAGACCTCCTCCCGCGCGTTTTGCAAAAACAAATTCATCGCCGAGGTTTTGCCTTCGCGCGCCGGCTGCTGGACCAGGCGGATGCGCGCGTCCTGCGCCGCGTATTCCTGGACGATGGGCACCGTGCGATCCGTGCAGCCGCTGGCGACTACGAGGATCTCGGCGATTTCCACCGCGCACAATTCCTGGGCCAGTATCGCCGCCAGCAGCTTGCCGATATTCGCTTCGTCGTTAAAAGCCGCAATGCCCACACTGCAACGGACCGTCATTTACCCTCCCAGGTGCTTGAGTACAATCTCGAAAACCGCCGTAGACTCTTTGGTCAGAGTATAAACGGCAAAGAACAATGGCGCAAAAACAACGACGATGCCCCACGCCCCAATGCCGCGTGTTCCGGCAAATTCCCCCGTCCATCTCGAAAGTAACAACAGTGCGACGGCTACCAGCCCAATCATCGTCCCGAACGCGACCGCCGCACTCCATTCCATTCCCGGCGCGATCAGCGGCGCGCGAATCGGGCTTGCCGTGCTTGCGATGAGCGGCTGCACGACCGCCGCGCTCACCGCGCCCGCGAACAGGCCCAGCGTGACTATGAGCACAGTTTTGGGACGCGGACTAACGCGGATTAACGCGGAGGAAAAGAAAAATCCGCGCTCGTCCGCGTTTATCCGCGTCCCATTTGCCGCCACCAACCGCGCAAATAGCCAGACAAAGAAAACGCTATTCACCGCGCCCATCAGCGCGTAAATCCACCATTTAGCCGGATTGCTCCACGCGGCGTAATACGGCGACAGCGAAATCCACGTCGTCGCGACGAACGCAATGAGAATGAGATCGAACCGGCGCTTGGGCAAACAATCTAC
>JACQYF010000136.1 GCA_016208315.1 Chloroflexota bacterium
AGTTTCATCTTGAGCTGCGGATTCTTGGCGGCAGTCAGCGCGCGTTCGATGTGCGCGGGCGTAAAGCCGGGTACCTCGTTCAACGTCGCCGGGAAACCGATACCCTTTTCAAACGCGATCATCGCCTCGGCCACCGCGACGCCCAACGCGCGCCCGCTGAGCGCATCAATGTCCGCGGCCGCGCAGCCCGCCTGCTTGTACAGGCCGGCGACCAATTGGAGCGGTTCCTGGACGGCGGGCGCGAAGAACACGGTATAGTACGGGTTCATGATTGCGCACGCGCGCCCATGACTAAGAATATCAATGAGCGAGAAACTCGTCAAGTGCGCTCCGTTCGTGCCGCCGAGCATGATCGCGTAGCCGCCGAGATCGGTCGCCAAGCCCAATGCCTCGCGCGCCTCGGTATCCGCCGGATTCTTCATCACGCGCGGCAGATAATCGAGGACGAGGCGGATGCCTTCGCACGCGACCTCGCGCATGGTGGCATAGTACGGCTTGCCGACCGCGCCATACAACACTTCGAGACAATGCGAGACGCCGTCGAGGGCGCCGTCGGCGGTGAGGGACGCGGGCGCGCCAAACGTAACGCCATAGTCAAACACGGGGCGCGCCGGGACAATTGCCTCGTCCACGATCAGTTTCTTTTGCCCGGTCGCCAGGTCGGTGATATTGGAGTACTTGGTCAACTGCGCGCCGGAACTGGCCGCAGTCTGGATCGCGACGTGCGGCGTGAGTGTTTTGCCGGTCGCTTTGAGCGCGGCGGCAACCAAGCCAGTGCCGAAATACTGCTCGATCTCGCCGCCCAGCACGCACAACACGATCGCGCCTTTGGCCGCGTCAATCGTGCTGCCGCCGCCGAAACTCACGACGAGGTCGGGATCGAGCGGTCGCAGCGCGTCCGTGATGCGCGCGAGGTCTTCGCGCGGCGCGTTCGGTTGCGCGCCGGGGATTTCCGCGATGATCTCGCACCCCGCGGCAAGTAGCGAGTCTTTGATCGTCGCGACGAACGCGTCCGAGCCGGGAAAAACATCGCGCACGAACGCCACGCGCTTGCCCAGCTCCGCGCTGACGCGCCCAACCTGCGGTAATACACCAACGCCGAACAGATACGAGTCGCCTTTGAACCCGCGCAGCAGCGCGCGGGCGTTAGTAAATGCTGTCATGATTACCCCCTGAAGATGGGACGCGGACGAACGCGGAAAACGCGGATAAGAAAAAAAAAGGATCCGCGTTCGTCCGCGTTCATCCGCGTCCCAATCCTTTCCATGTTCGCAATATTCGGTGTCGCACATGTTTAGGCAAATTCCCGGATCGCGTCCAGACTTGCGCCCATCGCGCAGTCCGTTTCGCGTTCGACGATGATGTCGAGCACGGCGGGCTTGCCGCATTTGGCCGCGCGGTCGAACGCGGGTTGCAGTTCTTCGGGCCGCGTCACGCGCTCGGCGTACGCGCCAAACGATTCCGCGAGTTTGCAAAAGTCAATGCCGCCGCCGTCGTAGTGCAAATTCACGCCGTATTCGTACTCGTACGCGTAACGCTGATTCTGTCGAATTAGACTGAGATAGCCGTTGTTGACGATGACGACGATGATCGGGACGTTGTGCTGGCACGCCATCGCCAACTCTTCCATCATAAAGCCAAAGCCGCCATCGCCCATGACCGCGACCGAGAGCGCGTCGGGTTTCGCGATTTTCGCGCCGACCGCGGCCGGCAGATCGTAGCCCAGCGTGCCCGCGCCGCCGGAGGCGAGATAGGTGTAGGGCTTGGCGATTTGCTGGAATTGCCCCGACCAGATTTGCGTCAACCCGCAGCCGGTTGTGAAAATCGTGCTCGGCGGAAAGTACGCGTTCATTTCGTGATAGACTCGGTGCGGCTTGATCGGCGTTTGGTCGTAATCGGTCTTGCGCGCGAGTTGGGCGCGCTGCTGGGGAATTTCGCGGACGCGGTCGCTGGGCGGGCGCGGCGGAGTACATGCTTTGGCCGCGGCGAGCAGCGCGTCGAGCGCGAGGCCCGCGTCGGCGACAATGCCCAATTCGGTCGGAACGATGCGCCCGATGTGCGACGGTTCGACGTTGATGTGAATGAACTTGCGCCCTTTGGTGTAAACGTCGAGCTTGCCGGTGTGCCGGTCGCCAAAGCGGCAGCCGATGCCCAGCACGAGGTCAGAGTCGAGAAAGAACTTGTTGCCGAAGGGCGAGCCGACTTGGATGCCGATGTGACCAACGTGGAGTGGATGATTCCAAGCAATGCCGCCTGTGCCCATGTAGGTCGTAATCACCGGCAGCGAAAGATACTCGGCGAACTCGACGAATTTTTCCGCGGCGCCTGCCAGCAAGACGCCGCCGCCGAGAAGCAGCACGGGTTTCTCTGCCGCGAGGAGCATCTCGACCGCGCGCGCAGTCTGGCCGGGATCGGGCTGAGGTCTGCTGATGGGCAGCGGACGATCGTTCTCCGGCGAGTAGGGGATGTCGGCGAGCTGCACGTCGAGCGGCAGGTCAATCAGCACGGGGCCGGGGCGGCCCTCCCGCGCGACGCGGAACGCTTCGCGCAGGATCGCAGGAACCTGGAACGGTTCGGTAACGCACCACGTTGCTTTGCAGACCGGCTTGGCGATGGCGGCAATGTCCACGCATTGAAACGATTCCTTGCCCAACTGCGCGCGGACGTTCTGCCCCGTGATCGCGATGAGCGGGATCGAATCAATCTGCGCGGTGTACAGTCCGGTCACAAAGTTTGTCGCGGCGGGGCCTGAAGTGCAGATGGCGAGCGCCATCCGGCCCGACGCGCGGCAATACCCGTCCGCGGCGTGGACCGCGCCCTCTTCGTGACGGGCGAGATAGTGCTTGATCTGCGCCGACTCGCCGAGATACTCGTACACCGGATTGATCGCGGCGCCGGGAATTCCAAACGCGGCTTGAATTCCCTCGCTCTCCAGAATCTTGACGACCACTTGAGCGACCAGCATGATTCCCTCCTAGTCTATGAATTTTGGACGATAGCGCCAAAGAAAACGCCGCGTGAGCCATTTGGACACTTATCAAAATGGCTGACGCGGCGACACTTGCAGTGCCTGAATCGTCCTCGCGCTTGACACGGCGACTTCTCCGTCGAAAGACGAGTAAATCTTGCAGACTAGTTACAGTATATCAAGAGAGCGTGAAATGTCAAAACTCCAATTAGACCACCGCCAGGAGAATCGTCAGAGTGAGCATACTGGCAATCGTCGAAAGTGAGATGATGACGGTAATCAACTCAGGGGCGGTGTCGAATTCTTGCGCGAGCGCGACGCCAAAGATCGCGCTGGGCATCGCGCTCTCCACGATAACGCTTTGGCGCGTGACGCCCTGGAGGCCCATGACACTCGCCAGGCCCATCGCAACGACGGCGGCGACGCCGAGACGGAGCACGGTCGCGATGGTCGCAATCGTCAGATGCCCGCGAAAGGTCGCGCGCGTCAGTTGCATGCCCAAGAGCAAGAGCAGAAACGGCACCAGCGCATCGCCGGTCATTTTGATCGGGTCGTAGATAAACGCGGGCAGTTCGATGCGCGCGATATTGACGACCAAGCCCGCGATCATCGCGTACAGCCCGGGCATTTGCCATACGCGGCTCATCGCCTCGCGGAATCCTGCTTTGCCGCGCGCGGCCAGGTAGACGCCGAAACTTTGCAGGGCGACTTGCATAGTGATCGCGACCACCAACCCGCGTTCCACCGCCGCCGAGCCGTACGCCAGCAAGAGCACCGGAAAGCCGACGTTGACCACGTTGCCGAAGAGCACGCCGATGTGAAATGCGCTAGCGGTTTGGGAGCTGAGTCGCAGCGCCCACGCCGCGAGGATCGAAACCCCATAGAGCGCGAGCGTGACGAGGAGATAGAAGAGGATGATCTGTCCCAATTCGGCCGGCGAAAGCGTCGTGCGCGCCATCGCGGCAAAGGCCATACAGGGGACGAGAATGTAGAGACCGACTCGTGAGAGCGTGCGTTGATCGAATTGCATCAGCCGCCCGGCGATATAGCCGACGGCGACGATGACGAAAACGGGGAGAATAACGCGGATAAAGATGGCGAGCAGCGTTGCCAAATGACATCCTTGTCAATCCAAAATTGGCTACATTGTCCACACTGTGATTTTCACTGCGCTTGTTCTTCCAGGGCAATTACCTGGACACGCTGCTGAGAATCGTCAATCTTGTACGCAATCGTGTAGGGGCCCACTCGAACAAGACAGCGTTCGGCATCAAGTAACGTGCAATCGGGCGGACGCGGATTGAGCAGTAAGGCAAAGACCTTCAGATGAACTTGCTTGTATCGCTTGGGATGCAATGCCTCAGCCTGCTTTGAAAACTCTGGCGTAATCTCAATCGCGTACATTGGAGTCAATCCTCGTCCGGAATCTCGTCCAATTTGACTCCCCATTTCTTTTCATAATTCCGCACGAATTCTTCGTACGGTATATACTTCTTGGTTCGCTTTTCGATTGCGCGCATCTTCTCGACGATCTCTTGTTTCTCGATTTCCTGCAGCCGCTTCAAGTCCGCGGTGCCGACAATCGCTCCAACCGCCTTGCCGCGTTTGGAAACGATGATGCGTTCGTGTCGGTCAATCACGCGTTCAATCAAATCGGAGAACGTTTTTTGGGCTTGCGCCACACTCACCGTTTTGTCCATAAGCCCTCCTTTCGGCGAAATGGCCGATTGCCGCAATTATCTACGGCGCCTATGTTTTGTCAAAGATGCACGGCGACCTTCGATAGGTCACCCTGCGTGCTACAATCCGTAAATGTCGCCATACTTTTTCTTCAAGTACGCGACGTACGGGCGCGCCTGGAGCGGCTCGCCGGTTACGCGGGTGGCCAGCTCTTTCAGCGTGAACTTACGGCCGTGCTGGTGGACATTTTCGCGCAGCCAGCGGAGCAAGCCGGTGAATTCGCCCTGCTCGATTTGGCTCGGTATGGCCGGAACGTCCTTCATCGCTTTGTCAAACAGTTGGACCGAAAGGAGGTTGCCAAGCGAGTAAGTCGAAAAATACCCGAGACTCGCGAGCGACCAGTGAATGTCCTGCAAGCAGCCGTCCGCATCATTCGGCGGCATGACGCCGAGATACTCTTTCATCTTGGCGTTCCACGCTGCCGGCACGTCGCCAACCCGCAATTTCCGTTCGACCAGTTCGTTCTCCAGCTCAAAGCGCAACATGATGTGCAGATTGTACGTCACCTCGTCCGCCTCGACGCGAATCAGCGACGGTTGGACCTTGTTCACAGCGCGATAGTACGAATCGGCGTCCTGATCGCCAAGCTGCTCCGGGAAGACTTGTTGGAGCCGCGGGAAAAAGTGGCGCCAAAAGCCGCGGCCGCGTCCCACCACGTTCTCCCACATCCGCGATTGCGATTCGTGGACGCCCAGCGACGCGCCGCCAGCCAGCGGCGTGCCCTCCAACTCAGGGCGATAGCCCATATCGTAGAGCGCGTGCCCGCATTCGTGCAGCGTGCCAAACAGCGCGCACGGCAAGAAACGGCGATCCACGCGCGTGGTAATGCGCGTATCGCCCAAGCCAAAGCCCGCGGTGAACGGATGCACCGACTTGTCCTGCCGGCCCGCCTCAAAGTCGAATCCATAACGCTTGATGACCTCGACGCCGAAATCCCACTGCTTTTGTTCGTCGAACTCGCGGAACAAACAGGCGTTGTCCACGCGGTCGGCCTTGCGCCCGATTTGCTGGACCAGCGCGATCAGCTCTCGGCGCAAGTCCTCAAAAATCGCTTGGATCTCTGCCGTCTTCATGCCCGGTTCGTATTGATCGAGCAGCGCGTCGTAGATGCGGTCGGCGTAGCCGAGGTGATTGGCCAACTCGATTTCGAGTTCGACGATTTTTTCCAAGAGCGGCTTGAATTCTCCAAAGTTCGAATCGGCCCGCGCCTTGGTCCACGCTTCGAGTCCCAGCGCGCTCGTCCATGAGATCTCTTCGACCAGCGCGGGCGGCACGCGGCGCAGCTTGTCGTAATCGCGTTTGGTCACACGGATCAGACCCGCCGCGTCGGAATCGTAAGGGAGGTTCGCGGCTTCGACGGAGAGGTCGTCCAGCAATTGGCCGATTTCGTCCGCGGTGAAAAATTGGTGCGCCAATTTGTCGAGCGTAGCCAACTGCTCGGCGCGAACGCGTGCGCCGCGCGGCGGCATGTAGGTTTGCTGGTCCCAACCGAGCAGGCCCGAGGCATAGTGGATATTTTGTACTTCGGCCAGCCGGCTTTTCAGTTGCTGCCATTTATCTGATTGCATTGTTTATTCTCCGAACAGGGATGGGTCTGGCTCGCGCCGGAGCGCGCGCCGATTGCCGCGCGCGCGTCTCGGCTCGCGCACGAACATGTCGAGCACAAAGTGCAGCGCGTCCGCGATCGCCGCGCCGATATATACGTCCAAGACATAGAGCAGATTGAAAATAATGTCCTCGCGGTCGCCGTCGAACGAGAACTCGACCTGCAGGCCAATGCGCCGGAACCAAAAACGGAAGAGCAAAACGAGGAGCGCCAGTAGCCCCAGCGTGTACAACCAGCGCACCGTGGTCCCGACAATCGGCGTGTGCAGGCGATCGCGGTGTTTGACCAATTTCGAGTAAGGCCACCAAAAGACGCGGAGGATACCCCAGCCGTTCATCGGCTTGGAGGTGAACAGGTCCATGTCGGGCGAGAGGATGAGTGTGGAGATCACAATACCGGTGTCCACGAAGAAAATGTCTTGGAGCGACCATCCTTGCCAATACATGAACGCCGACGTACCCACGAGAGCCACGCTGTTCGCAACCGTGTGTCCAGTAAACCCCGGCATAGGTGTCCTCCGCGAAGTAGGTCAACTTGGCAAGTTGACCTACAGACTGCGGCGATTATACTCTAGCGCCGCGCAATTTGCAACGGCGATTGCTACTTTGCGAAACGCGCAAACGGGATATGGTTAACGGATTGCTGCGCGAAACGGATAAGCGGAAGGTAATGAATACTTGTGTGAAACGCGCAAACAGGATACGGTTAACGGATTGCTGCGCGAAACGGATAAGCGGAAGGTAATGAATACTTGTGCGAAACGCGCAAACGGGATATAGTAGAAAACGGATTCGTGCTCGGACGGGAGGAGAAAATTGTCACCGAAAAGGATCGCGCTGCTCGTCTTGCTCGCTCTCGCGCTCACCGTGCTCGCCGCGTGCGCGACACCCACCGCGCTGCCCACGCCCACGGTTTCCGCGCCGACGCTTGCGCCCACGGCAATCCCCACACGCACCACTGCGCCGACTGGGACGCCCGTGCCGCTCCTCAACGCGGATCAGCTATGGGCCCGTGCGCAAACGTGCAATTGCCTCACCGTCTACACCATGCCGGAAACCGGCTCGAGCATTATCGTCAAAGCCATTGACCGCGCACAAAAATCGGTGCGCTTGAAGATGTATCTGTTTACGAGCGATGCCGTGCGCGAGGCCTTGGTCGCCGCGGCCAAGCGCAGCGTGGACGTGCGCATCTTGATGGAGTTGAATCCCTACGGCGGCTCGACGTACAACGTGGACCTGTATAACGCGGTCAAGGGCACGCCGGTCAAAATGCGTTGGGCGAGCTACGATTTCCGCTATACGCACGAGAAGAGTTTGGTGATTGACGACCGGATCGCGTTCATCATGACGCACAATATCACCTCGTCGTCGTTCAACGCCAATCGCGAGTACGGAGTCATTGACTCGCGCGCGGACGACGTAGCAGAAATCGTCAAGGTGTACGAAGCGGATTGGGAAAAGATACAGCCGGACTTGCCGACCCCTCGGCTGGTGTGGAGTCCGATCAACGCGCGCCAAAAGTGGATCGCGTTGATTGATAGCGCCCAGCGGAGTATCGAGATCGAGCAGAACGAGTGGATCGCGCCGGAGATTGTCAATCGAGTGGTCGCGGCAGCCAAGCGCGGCGTCCAAGTGCGCGCTATTTTCTCGCCGCGCGACCCGCTCTCGGAGGACAACGCCGAGCCGTATCGCGAGTTAGTGCGGCAGGCGGGCGGTCAAGTGAAATACATGGACGATCCCTACGTCCACGCGAAAATGTTCCTCGTGGACGGTCAACGGGCCTTTGTCGGGTCGGTCAATGTCTCGGACAATTCGCTGCAAAACAATCGCGAACTCGGCATCATCTTCGATCAAGCCGATGCGGTGCAGGTGATCCGGCAAACGTTCGAAAGAGATTGGACGATCGCCACGGTCGAGGCGTTTCCCGTTTCCCTTTTCCAGATTCCGGCGAGCGGCATTGTCAATTGGCGCGACGCCGCCAAAGTCTATAATCGCGATGTGACCATCGAGGGCCAGATCGTCAAGATCTATAACAGCGGCAGAGTGATGTGGCTCCAGTTCAGCGAGGAGTGGGCGACGGACATGAAGGTCGTCATCTTTCCGTCGGACTGGGGTAAATGGCCGCAGCGGCCGGATCTGATTTATCTGAACAAGACGATTCGGGTGACGGGCAAGGTGGTCAAGTACCAAGGCGCGCCGGAGATCGTGATCAACGACCCCAAGAGTATTTGGATTGTGGGGGAATAGATGAAATCCGCTTGGATTCGCACACTCGAGGAACTGCGCTTTGACGTGACGCAGCGCGATCCGCTCCAAGCGCACAAAGAGTACGACACGCGTCACGCGGTGGACGTCGCCCTCGACGACAGCGGGCAAATCAGAATGCGCGTCACGCGCCAAGTGGGTGAGACCCAAAGCGAAACGATCACGTCGCGCGCGGGGCGTGAGTACCGAATATTTGTCGAGCAAAACTCTGTCGTGCTGGTCAATTATCGCCGGCAATCTGGCGACGATCTCGCGGCGATCCTGCGCGAGATGGAAAAAATCGCAGTGGGCTTGACAAGAACCTGAAGCCGTTGTACCATTGGTCAACTTTTTAAACAGTTGCTCGACCATCTCGGAGTACTTCCGGCATCCCCGACATTGAAACCGGATCGCTCCGCGGCACGTAACAATAGAAAAACCGAGTTGGTCTTCGCAGCCATCATTACAGCTCAAGGAGTAAAGAGATGTCTAGTAGCAATGGAGGAAATCGCTGGCTCATTGGAGTCGTCGTCATCCTCGTCGTAGCGCTCGTCGGCGCGGTTTGCGTGGGCGCGGGTGCGTTGCTTTTCTTGTCACAACAAAGTAGTCAAGGCCCGGCCGCGTTAAGCAACACGCCGGTGCCCGGTCGAACCCCGGTGGCGCCTTCCGGAGGCCCCGTGACCCGCCCAGCCGGCAATGTTTTGCGTATGCCCGGCGGCACGGGCGGCAGTTCCGATCCGCCAACCCTCGATCCGGCGCTCGCCGGTGATGCGTCTTCGGCCATCTATATCGTCGAGCTTTTTAGCGGCTTGGTCACCCTCGACGCCAATCTCAAAGTCATCCCGGATATCGCGTCCAGTTGGGAGATTAGCACTGATCGGACCGTCTATACGTTTAAACTCCGACAGGAAGCCAAGTTTCACGACGGGCGACCGGTCACGGCCCAAGACGTCAAGTATTCTTTCGAACGGACCGCCAATCCAGCCACCCTTTCCCCGACGGCGGATACTTACCTGGGCGATATTGTCGGCGTCAAAGACAAGTTGAATCGCCGGGCGCCCGACATCAAGGGCGTCAAGGTCGTTGACAACTATACGCTCGAAATCACGATTGACCAGCCGAAAGCATACTTTCTCGCCAAGCTGACTTTTCCCACCGCGTTCGTCGTGGACAAGAACAATGTCGAGCGCGGCGGCCGCACGTGGACCGACAAGCCCAACGGCACCGGACCATTCAAACTGAAAGAGTACGTCCGCGGCCAGCGCATGATCTTGGCCAAGAACGAGAACTATTATCGCGACCCCAAGCCCCAGCTAGACGAAGTGAGTTTTGTCCTGGGCGGTGGGTCGGCGATGACGATGTACGAGAATGGCGACCTCGAGTCAACCTTTGTCACCATCGCCGACTTTGAGCGCGTCAGCGACCCGAATAGCCCGCTCAACAAAGAGCTCTTCGTGGGACCGTCGCTGAGTACCGGCTTTTTCGTGATGAATGTCCGCAAGCCGCCGTTCGACGATCCCAAAGTGCGCCAGGCGTTCGCGCTGGCGGTTGACCGCCAAAAGATCATTGACGTCGTATTCAAGAAGATGGTCCAGCCGGCGAATAGTATTCTGCCGCCCGGTATGCCGGGATACAACGAGACTCTACCTTCCGTCCAGTATGATCCGGCACGCGCCAAGCAATTGCTCGCAGAATCCAAGTACGCCGGCAAATTGCCGGACATTACGTGGACGACCTCCGGCGGCGGCGGCGGCGCAGGGCCCGAAGTGCAAGCCATTACGGGCATGTTGAAGGACAACCTCGGCATCAGTGTCTCGATCCAGCAAACGGACTGGGCGACGTTCATCGGCCAGTTGAATGAACCGGAACGCAACCCGTACCAGATCTTTGACATTGCCTGGATTGCCGACTATGCGGACCCGGAAAACTTTTTGAACATTCTGTTCCACACGGGCAGCACTCAGAACTGGGCCGCATACTCGAATCCCGAAGTGGACAAGATCATTGACCAGGCGGGGCTGGAAAAGGACGTTGCGAGTCGCTTCAAGCTGTACCAGCAAGCCGAGCAGATGATCCTGGCGGACGCGCCGGTGGTACCGATCAGTTACTCGCGCGAATACTGGTTGACCAAACCGTACGTCAAGGGAATGATCTATCCGCCGATGATTATCCCGCGACTGCAATACGTGTCATTAAGCAAGTAAGGTGGTGTGGTAGTTAGGTGGTTGGGTGGTTAGGTGGTTCGAACCACCCAGCCACCTAACAACCTAACCTCCCAACCACCGAATAAGGAGCCAATGGCGGCCTTTTTAATTCGACGCCTACTCTGGTTGCCGGTCCTGCTCTTTTTCGTCTCCGTCATCACTTTCGCCTTGGGTCTTTACGGTCCCGGCGACCCCGTCCAGGTGATGCTCGGTATGCACGCGAGTCCCGAGACGATTGCGCGGCTCAAGAGCGAACTCGGACTCGATCAACCCTTTTACGTCCAGTATCTGAATTACGTCTCGAATATCCTCCAAGGCAATTTCGGCTATTCTCTGGTCAAGTTTCGCGATCAACCGGTGGGCCGGCTGATCGCCGAGCGCCTGCCCATCACCATTCAACTCAACTTGGTGGCGATTGTCCTTGGCGTCGCGATCGGCGTGCCTCTTGGACTGATCTCCGGCTTGAAGCGAAATTCATGGATAGACCTGATCGTCCGCGGTCTCGTCATTGCCGGCATTTCCTTCCCGATCATTCTCCTCAATCCGTTCCTTACGTTCATCTTTTCCCGGGCGCACCCGTTTGACATCGGCAGTGTCCATATCGTGATCGGCCCGATGCTGCCCATGATCGGCGGCCGCTGGGATGGGATCTTGAGCGCCAAGATCATCTTACCGGCCCTGATCGAAGCGACGGGCATCATTGCGATCATGACGCGCCAGATGCGCGCGGGCATGATCGAGGTGTTGAGCGAGGATTACATTCGAACCGCGCGCGCGAAAGGTTTGCGCGAGCGCATGGTTGTCGTGCGCCACGCGATGCGGAACGCGTTGATCCCCATCGCCACGATTCTGGGCTTGATGCTCGGCGGCCTGGTCGCCGGGTCGTTCCTGGTCGAGAACTGGTTCGGCATTCCGGGAGTCGGCTCGCTCGCATTCGAGGCGCTCAATTCGCGCGACTATTACATCATCATGGCGCTGACCTTGCTGATCGCGGCGGCATACGCCGTCGCGAACGTGCTCGTGGATGTGACGTACGGCTTTCTCGATCCGCGTATTCGGCAATCGTAGCCGGCGAGAATTACTATGGCACAAGCAATTACCACTTTGACACGTCCCGAAGTTGTGACCCCGCGTATGCGGACGCCTTTCATGCAGGTGGCCTGGCATATCGCGGGCAATCCTCCGGCCTTGCTCGGATTTGTCGTGATCGTCGCAATGGTTTTCACGGCCATCTTCGCGCCGGTCATTGCGCCCTATCCCTACGACAAGCAGAATTTCGATGCCGTCGAGCAAGCGCCCAGTTTCGCGCACTGGCTGGGGACCGATCAACTGGGCCGCGACATGTTCAGCCGCGTCGTTTGGGGCGCGCGCTCGGCCGTTTTCGTCATCATCATGGTGACCCTCGTCAGTTTAAGCATCGGAATCACACTTGGCGCCGCCGCGGGCTATTTTGGCGGTTGGGTAGAAACGATTATAATGAGGGTGGCCGATATTCTGTTCGCGTTCCCCGGGCTGCTGTTCATCTTTTTTATCGCGGCGACGATCAAGCCGGGCATCCTCAATTGGGCGCGCGAGGTGGGACTGAACGACCTCGCCAAGAGCGGCTATCTCGACTATGCGGTCGTGATTATCGCGTTGGGCACAGTCGGCTGGGCGGGATTGGCGCGTTTGGTTCGCGCCCAGGTGCTCGCCGTCAAGGAGCGTGAATTTGTCATCGGCGCGCGGGCGATTGGCGTGCCGACCTGGAAGATCATTGGCCGGCACGTGCTGCCCAATTCACTCGCTCCGGTGATCGTCGCTCTATCAATGGGGATGGGCGACATTGCCTTGTCTGAGGGCTATCTCAGTTTTCTGGGAATCGGCCTGCAGCCGCCCGCGCCGAGTTGGGGCAACATCATCGCGGACAATGCGGGCCGCTATTGGCGCACGTTCCCGCAAATGGTCTGGCTCGTGCTCATCCCCGGCGCCGTGCTGGCGGCTATCGTCTTCGCGTTCAACTTTCTCGGCGATGGCTTGAACGAAGCGTTGAATCCAGAGATCGAAAGGTCAAAGTGAACAGTAAACAGTTAGCAGTCAATAGTATTCGGTCGTTATAAATCATAAATCTGAAATCGTAAATCATAAATTGGTGCCGGAGGCGTGATGGCGACTTTACTGGAAGTCAAAGATCTGAGAACTGAATTTCACACGCAAGATGGGATAGTACACGCGGTGAATGGTGTTTCGTTTTCGGTAGACGAAGGCGAAACCCTGGGATTGGTGGGCGAATCCGGCTGCGGCAAGAGCGTTTCCGTGCTTTCCGTGATGCGCCTGATTCCGACGCCGCCCGGCAAAATACCGAGCGGCCAGGTCTTGTTTCAGGGCCGTGACCTGTTGAAGGTGGACGACGAAGAGATTCGCTCCGTACGCGGCAACAAGATCGCCATGGTTTTCCAGGATCCCATGACCTCGCTCAACCCCGTGCTCACTATCAGCACGCAAATCTCGGAAGCGCTGGAATTGCACCTGGGCATGACCAAGGAGCAGGCGCGCAAGCGCAGCGTCGAGCTGTTGAAAATGGTCGGCATCCCGGAAGCCGAGGCGCGGATTGACGATTACCCGCACCAGTTCTCCGGCGGCATGCGCCAGCGCGTCATGATCGCCATGGCGCTCTCGTGCTCGCCGCAATTGCTCATCGCCGACGAGCCGACGACCGCGCTCGACGTGACGATCCAGGCGCAGATCACCGATATCGTCAAGCGTCTCAAACACGAATTGGGCATGGCGATCATCTGGATCACGCACGACCTGGGCGTCATCGCCGGTCTCGCCGATCGCGTCAACGTGATGTACGCGGGCTATGTCATCGAGAGCGCGCCGAACAAAGAAATCTTTGGCAATCCCTCGCACCCCTACACGCTCGGCCTGCTCGCCTCGATCCCACGGCTGGACGCGGCGCGAAAATCCAAGCTGACGCCGATCGAAGGACTGCCGCCGGACTTGATCCAATTGCCCAAGGGTTGTCCCTTTTATGCTCGCTGCAAATTCCGCACTGAAAAATGCCTGCACGAAAATCCGCCGCTCGAGCTGGTCGCCGTGCGCCACTCGACCGCGTGCTGGCACTGGCAAGAAGTGCAAAAGGCGCACGCGGCCGGTTCCGCCGAACCGATCGGGCGCGTGCCGGAGGTTGCGTAATTTTTACCACCAAGACACAAAGACGCAAAGGGAGACCTGAATTATCGGGAACGGAGTTTGTTTTTTGTGACTTGGTGCCTTTGTGGTAAATCTCTCGTGAAGCGGGAGCTTTCAAATGGCGAATAATGGCAATAACGCTCTGTTAGAAGTCAAAGGTTTAAAAAAGTACTTTCCGATCAACCAGGGCATTTTGATCCAGCGCAAAGTTGCGGATGTGAAAGCGGTGGATGGTTTGGATTTTACCGTAGAGCGCGGCGAGACGCTGGGATTGGTCGGCGAGTCGGGCTGCGGCAAATCCACGACGGGCCGTACCATACTGCAATTGTACCGGCCCACGGCCGGCGATGTGTATTTCAAGGGCAATGATTTGGCGAAACTCAAGGGCGAAGAACTGCGCAAGATGCGCCGCCACATGCAGATGATTTTCCAAGACCCCTATGCCTCGCTCAATCCGCGCATGACCGTCGGCGACATCATCGGTGAGCCGCTCGAGGTCCACAACATTTCCAAGGGCAAAGAGAAAAAGGAACGCGTTCAAGAACTGCTGCAAATCGTCGGACTGAACCCTTATTTTATCAACCGCTATCCGCACGAATTTTCCGGCGGCCAGCGCCAGCGCATCGGCGTGGCGCGTGCGCTCGCCGTGCAGCCCGACTTTATCGTCTGCGACGAACCGATCAGCGCGCTGGACGTCTCGATTCAGGCGCAGATCATTAACTTGTTGGAAGAGCTGCAAGAGAAATTCAATCTGACTTATCTCTTTATCGCGCATGACTTGTCGGTCGTGCGACACATCTCCGACCGAGTCGCGGTCATGTATCTGGGCAAGATCGTCGAGCTGACCGACCGCACAAGTCTCTACAGCAATCCCCTGCATCCCTACACCAAGGCCCTGCTTTCCGCCGTGCCCATCCCCGACCCCATCGTCGAAGAAAAGCGCGAGCGCATCATCCTGGTGGGCGACGTGCCCAGCCCGGTGAATCCGCCGAGCGGCTGCCGCTTTCACACGCGCTGCCCGCTGGCGATTGACATTTGCAGCCGCGTCGACCCGGAATTCCGCGACGTCGGCGGCAAACATTTCGTCGCGTGCCACGTTGTATAGAGTAGGATACCCACTGGGTAATGAGTGAACGTGGAGTCTTCGCTGTGAACACGGTGCCGGTTCTGGAAGGTGAGTTGGCGGAAAAACTTGATGCTCTCCTGAAAGGAGAGCATCAAGTACGCTTTGCGTATCTATTCGGTTCGCGCGCGCTCGGTTTGGCTCGCGCCGACAGCGACGTGGATATCGCCGCGTTTTTCAGCCGCGATGCGGAGACCGCTGAGGAGGTAGATGTCGGAGAACGGCTGTCGCGCCAACTCGGTCTTGAGGTTCAGGTAATCAACTTGAACGAACGCCCGGCGGCCAGTTTCTTTGCCAAGGTTCTACCGAGTGCGCTTGTCATCAAAGAGGCCCCTGAGCGAACGCGCTGGGAACAGGAGATTGGAAAAATGGCAGGCGAGGAACCAGGTACCCTGGAAGATTACCTAGAGTTCGTCCTGGATTCGATGACCGAAAAGACCGCCAAGTTGCGTGAGGCGATGCCACTGCTGGACGAAATGGACGTGGATGCCTTGAATCAAGGCGACATCCGGGTTGCGCAGAAATTCCTGGGCGCGTTCTTCATGGTCTTTCAGCCACTGGAAGCGATCACGCGCCGAATGGCGAACTATGTTCATCTGACCCAGAAATTGGCAGTGCCCACCGATTTGAAACCGCAAATCACCTTGCTGGGCAAGATGGTGGGCATGGACGAAGCAACCGTCGAACCGCTGCGGCGATTTGCCGGCGTGCGAAACAAACTGGCTCATGCGTATTGGAATCTGACGGATCAGGAATTGACCAATGCAGACGTGCGGGCCGCGCGGCAGCTCTTGGAGGATTTGACCCGGCAGCTCGATTCGTTCGTTCAAGCCGCGCGCCAGCAACTGGCTGCTCGGGCAGCGGGACAAACCTGACCGAGGTCTCGCAGATTTGAGGACTGAAAAATACGCGGTTTACGCGTTGACTCGCGGTGACAATTGTGATATAGTTTTCGCGCCTCGATGGTTCTTTCCCCCATCGCTCCTGCCCGTGGTACTATTCAACACTCGGACGCTGAAGGAGGTGATGCCTAGACACGCCTAACCGGATTGTTGTATTGTGTTCATGGGGTTACAAATTTTGTAGGAGGAGAAGATGAAAAAGTACGTAGTGTACGCATTGATCGTGCTCGCAGTGGCGCTCATTGCAGCGGCCTGCGCGCCGGCGCCGACGCCAATCCCGCCGACCGCAGTGCCCGCGGCGCCCGCAACCGCCGCCCCCGTCGCGACCACTGCTCCGCCAGTGCCCGCAACGTCTGCCCCTGCGGCAGGTCCCAAGGTGCTGCGCATCGGTCGCGCGACGTATCCGGACGTGATTGACCCGCAAAAGTCGTCGTTCGGGATCGAGATTGAGGTCATGAAGTTCTGCTACGAAGGCATCCTGGCGATTGACGCCAAGGGCGCCATCGGTCCCGGTTCCGCCGACAAATGGACTGTAGCGCCCGACGGCAAGTCCATCGTCTTCCACATTCGCGACGGCCTGAAGCGCGCGGACGGCACGGCGCTCAACGCGTCCGACTTTGAGTACGCGCTCAAGCGCGCCGTTGACCCGAATCTGCTGGGAAAGCAATATGCTGACATCCTCAGCGACATCAAGGGCGCGGGCGCGTTGGTCCCGCTCGAAGGCAAGAAACCATCCGCCGACGAGTTGAAAAAACTCTATGACGCGTATGGCGTGAAAGCGGACGACAGCAAGCGCGAACTGACCGTCTCGTTCGACGCTCCGGCGCCGTACTGGACGTACGTGGCCTACATCTGGGAAACCTACGTTCCGGACAAGAAGCAAGTAGACGCCGCGCCGGACAACTGGTGGAACAAAGCCACCGGCCACAACTGCTACGGCCCGTTCAAGATCAAATCCATCGAAGAGGGCAAGCGCATCGTCTACGAAGCCAACCCGAACTATTGGCGCGGCAAGCCCAAGCTGGACCGCATCGAAGTCACCTACATTACCGACGAAGCCCAGCGCTTTGAGGCGTACAAGAAAGACGAGTTCGACATCCTCGGCGTGCTGCCGCCCTCCGTTCAACCGCAAGTTGACGCCGATGCCAAGCTCAAGGGCGAAATGGTTCGCTACGCGGGCGCCGTGACGCGCGCGTTCCTACTGAACAACACCATCAAGCCGATGGACAACAAGCAGGTCCGCATCGCCGTCTCCCAGATGCTCAATCGCACGGAATGGGTGCGCGATGTGTTCAAGGGCCAAGGTGTGCCGACGACCCGTTGGATTCCGCCTGGCGTTCCGGGCGCGCAACCCACCAAGCCCGGCGTGCCGAACTCGGATGCCGCCGCATCGGTAAAGACCCTGGTGAGCGCCGGCTTTGGGACCGCCGATGGCAAAGTGGACTGCGCCAAGCTTGGGCAGATCAAGCTGACCTTCGGCTCGACGGCCGCCAACCGCGCGCGCTTTGAGTGGCTGGCCGGTCAAATCCAAAAGACCTGGGGCTGCAATGCGGTGCTCGATCCGGTTGATCCCACGGTGGCGACCTCGCTGGTGAAGGATCCCAAGACACATCCGCAGCTCGCGTATGGCGGCTGGATTCAGGACTATCCGCACCCCCAGAACTGGCTCAGCGTGTACATGAAGTGCGGCGCGTTCGCCAAGCGGTTCGGCTACTGCAACGAGGCAAACGACAAGCTCATGTCGCAAGCCGACTCGACCGTTGACTTTGATGCCGCGGTCAAGTTGTACATGCAAGCCGAAGATACAATCATCGCCGACATTCCGCTGGTGTTTCTCGTGCACGAAGAGAACATCCACATGATCAAACCCTGGGTGATGGGTCCGAAGGACAATCCATCCTCCAGCGACGCCGAGTGGGCCGGCGAATGGGGTCCCGTCTGGACGTATGACATTGATCTAACCAAAGTCCCCGCGACGTACCCCAAGCAGTAAGTTAGGAGTAAACGGCTTGGCTGGTCTCCGCGGAGACCAGCCAAGCCCATCACAGGTCGTCAAGGTTATCATGGGTCAGTATTACATTCGCCGAGTACTCTACATTATTCCCACCTTATTCATGGTGATTCTGGTTACTTTTATTATCATGCACGCCACGCCTGGCGGACCCTGGGACATTGACCCGGGGAGCCGCACCAGCGATCCTCGCGTGCAAGAACGTCTCAATATCGCGTTTGGTCTGGACAAGCCCCTCTATTTCAATCTGGATGCCGCGCAAAAAGCGGCGGCTGAAGACAAAGGTCCCGTCGCCATCGTCCAGGGTTTTTTCGATAGCCAGTTCTGGGTCTTTATGGGGAATCTTTCCCAAGGAAAATTCGGGCCGTCCTATCGCTTTCGAGGCCGCCAAGTCGAAGAAATCTTTTTTGAAGCGCCGCCCGATGCGCCCTTTTGGCAAAACCGTTTTGTGACGACGATCGCGTTGGGCGTTCTGGCGACCATCGTGGCTGTGCTGATCGGCTTCCCCCTTGGCGTGATTGCGGCCCTGAAGCAAAACTCGTGGTGGGACACGATCTCATTGTTTTTCGCGACCGTCTTCTTTGGCGTGCCTAATTTCGTCCTGGGGATTTTTCTAATCATTATCTTTGGCAGTTGGCTGGGCTGGATCAAGATTATCGAGATCAACTATTGGGGCAGTCTAACTCCGTGGATTCTGCCCTCGTTCGTGCTCGCCGTGCCGACCGCCGCGTTCCTGGCGCGGCTCACGCGCGCGAGCGTGTTGGAAGTGATGCGCATGGATTACGTTCGCACGGCGCGCGCCAAGGGGTTGGCCGAGCGCGTTGTGCTGCTGAAGCATATTCTCAAAAATTCGCTGATTCCGATCGTGACTTTTCTCGGGCCCGCTCTGGCTACCCTGATCGTCGGCTCGTTCATCATCGAGACACAGTTCACGATCACGGGCATCGGCCGTTTGTTTGTCGAATCCATCTCGCGGCGCGACTATTCCATGATCCTGGGGCTGACCCTGATCTATGCCATATTCATCGCGTTCGCGAATTTGATCGTAGATATAATCTATGGGTTCCTTGATCCCCGGATCAGGTTGAGCCAGCAATAGGAAGACGATATGGCAGAACAAGCTGGAGCATTGCCGCTCGCCGGGATGCAACCGCAGGTATTCACGCGCAAGCCGAGCAACCTGTATCAGGACGCGTGGAATCGCCTGCTCAAGAACCGCGGCGCCGTCGCCGGAATGTTTGTCGTGGGGTTCTTTACGCTCGTCGCTATTTTCGCGCCGCTGCTCGCGCCGCATAACGCCCTTGAAATTTACGCGAACAACAGCTACCGCCCGCCCATGTGGGTCAAGTCGGACATTCCGTCGCAAAATGGTTCGCCGGACTTTCCGCTCGGCACGGATACCATCGGGCGTGACGTGCTGAGCCGCGCGATCTACGGCACGCGCACGTCGCTGGTGGTCGGTTTCATTCCGATGATCCTGATCGTCGGCATCGGGACGATTATCGGATTGATCGCCGGATATGCCGGCGGGCAGGTGGACAACGTGCTGATGCGGTTCACCGACATCATCTACGCCTTCCCCGACCTGTTGTTTTTCATCATCATGATGACGGCGTTGCGCGAGACCTGGATCGGGAGTCTGTTGAACGGATTGTTCCTCCTATTCGTGTCGCTCGCCATCGTCAACTGGACCGGCGTGGCGCGTTTGGTGCGCGGCCAGGTGCTGGCGGTTAAAGAAAAGGAATTTGTCGAGGCGGCGCGCATGATTGGCGCCAGCGGTGGACGCATCATCTGGCGGCATCTCTTCCCGAACTCGCTCGCGCCCATCATCGTGTCAGCGGCCTTTCGCGTGCCGCAGGCCATCCTGCTCGAAGCGATTCTGGGGTACATCGGCGTAGGGGTACGACCCGCCACGGACCCGAAGGACTTTTTCCTGACGAGTTGGGGCAGTATGCTGCTTGACGGCCGCGACGCCATCATCGTTCAGCCGTGGCTGTTAATTACGCCGGCCCTGCTGATCGCGTTGATCCTGCTCGCGTTCACCTTCATTGGCGATGGTTTACGCGACGCGCTCGACCCGATGCTGAAGGGGAAGGTGTGACCGACTCTACGAATTGGAATGAACAAACGAATGCGCCCGGGACGACCGGGCGCATTCGTTTTTCAGGGGGCTGCCAATCCGGGGTTGGGACCGGGACGTGAGAAGAGTACCCAGTCGCGGTTCATCGCGATGCCCTCTTTGGTGGGGTCGAGTACCAAGACGCGTGGATCATACTGCTTTAGATCGGGCCGATTGGTTTCCATGACGTCGGTGCCGCGTTGGTATTTCGGATCGTCGAGAATCGTGCGCAGCAAAGCCAGGCGCGCGGACAGCATCAACCCCACGCCGGTGCCATTGATCGTGCCGAGGGCCCCCGCCGAATAAATCGCGGATTTACCATAAGCATCTATGAATCGCAACCCACCATCTTTTCGGCGCACCAGCTTGTAAGCAGTTTGGATCTCGCCTTGGTCCGTCTCGATCACCGACCAATTACTATCGCCTTCGGGCAGCGGGAGAATGACATATTCAACCGGCTTGGTCGCGTCCCAAGACACCAGTTTGGGCTGGGTTTGCTTGGGATCGTTTTCGTCGAACGCGTAGATTTGTTTGCCTTTTGGCAGATCGCGGATGTACGCCACCAAGCCATTGCTCAATTCGGGTTTGACGGACACAAAGTGGAGCAGATTAAAGTTAAACGCCAGCACAACCTTAGGATCATTCAACGAGGGTAGAACGTACTCGTAGCTGATTGGGAGAGTTTCGATCACATCGCCGGTTTGCACCGGGCGGTAGCCCGTGGGCGAGATCAGGACCGGTGTAGCCGCGGGCGCGGTTGGCGTCACCACCGGCGACGCGCAGGCGGCCAGCAGCGCGATGAGAAACACGCTAGCGATCAATTTCGACTTTGACATGAATCGCTCCTTTCTCGAATTCATGGTCCATTCTATGCATTTTGAGTAGCCAGCGCAACCCGTCCTTCACAGGCGACGCGCAAAACTTTGACTAAAACCTGACTCTCTGATAAACTAGGGTTGCTCAAAGTTTGGGGCAACCACGAGGGATTGCCCCTACCGCATGCCAATTCGTAGGGGCAGTGCCTTGTGCCTGC
>JACQYF010000134.1 GCA_016208315.1 Chloroflexota bacterium
GTGGACGTGCCCGCCCTTCACCGGCGGACTGCGTCGGCTGGGCTGTCTGCTCAACAATTACAATCTGCTCGACGACGACTGTTTGCTCCACACCAGCGGCCTTTGGGACGGCGGCTCCGTCTCTATACTCAAAATGATTTGTGTTGCAACCCCCGCTCACCACACCGGAATGCGAAATTTGTACCATACATCTGACTTGCAGCACATTAGACTTTCTTTACCCATTGCTGGGCAAGCGCACCTTGTACCCCCTGTCACAATACGTCTGTCTAGTGCAAAACACCTCCGTGTCTCTATGGTGAGAACTTTCACTTCTCCTTAATCGTCACACTCTCGATCATATCCCCCGCAAAATTCGGGTTGGCCTGTGGGTCGCGGCGCGTGATAGCGTTCACCACCTCCATGCCCTCGGTCACTTGGCCGAAAATCGTGTAACCGCCATTCAGGAACTCTGCCGGGGCAAAGGTGATAAAGAACTGACTGCCGTTGGTGTCGCGCCCGGCGTTGGCCATAGCCACCACGCCCTCTTTGTCAAACTTCAAATCGCTGTCTTCGTTGACAAATTCGTATCCCGGCCCGCCACTCCCAGTGTCGGTGGGGTCGCCGCCCTGCGCCATGAAGCCTTCCAGCACGCGATGGAACGTCACGCAGTTGAAATAACCTTCTCGCGCCAAGAACACAAAACTGTTGACCGTGATCGGCGCTTTGTCGGGATAGAGTTCAATCACGAACTCGCCGCCTTTCGCCATCTTGACCGTAGCAGAATACTGCTTGCTCGCGTCAATCGTCATCGGCGGCGCGGACGAGTATTGCTTCGACGACGTCCCGTCGGCACAATCACCGGCTGCCGCCGCCGGGGCCGTGGCGATCCTGTTCCCCTGCGACTGTGAGTAGAACAGCGCCCCGCCCACAATGGCTACGGCCAGCAGGATCGCCCACCAGTTCACTTTGAGCGGCTCGCTCTCCGGGCTTGCCGCCTTTGCGTTTTTTGATTGCTTGCTATTCTGAGTCATAGTTTCCTTGTCTCCATTATTTCGTCAACGGATTGAACGGATGGAACGGATGATTACATTTTTATCCGTTCAATCCGTTGACGGAATCACTTCAATACTCTCTCGTCTCCCCGCCTGACCGTCACGCCCATCGAATCGAGATATTCCAGAAACGCCAGCGCATATTTGCGCGAGGTGTTGAACATATCACGCGCCTGCGCGACCGTGACGGCGCGGTTGGCAAGCAGATGATCGCGCACGGCCTTCACCATCGCGTCGCAAGTCTCACGCAAAAAGAGGACTTCGGGGGACACTTGCACGAGATCACCGCGATCAATCAGCACCGTCAGCACGTCGTCGCCAACGGCGGCGGCGGCCTCTTTTGCCGACGGCGTGTTGTGCGGGTCGCGCCGGAAGGCTGCCAGCAGTGTGTCCACACTCGATTGCTGGGCCGGAGTCAAGTTCACTTCGTGAGTTGGCAAACGCACAAACGCGCCGCTCTCCACCACCGTGCCCTGCGCAACGGCATAAACCGCAAAAGCATTAAACACTTTGGGCGCGAGTTTAAGTTTGCTTTTCAATTCCTCTCGCGGAAGTCCTGGGCGGAGGGGGTTCGCCGCGTGAAAGGCCGCGAGCAGTTCGGTCGTGGCGCGAGTGAGACGGTGGACGGTGGCGCGTGAGGCGACAAGGGAGTGCGGGAGCGTGGGCACTTCGGCTTCGCTCAGTGTGCCGGCGTGGGGGTGGTCGAGGGTAATTAGATCGCCGGCGGCGGCGAGGTCGGCAATGGCTTGATCGGCAGATTCCGAATCGAGTCCGGCTCTGGCAATCGCCGCCGAGAGTGGGCCGGAACCGAGCGACTCGACGGCTTGCAATAGAACTTCGCTCGGCGTGCCGCGCAGGAGCGTCTCCAGACGCGCCAGTATTTCGGGGTCGCAGCGTTTATGCTTGCGGCGCGGATGAGGGTCAACCACCAAGCCGCCGCCAAGCGTGGCTCCAGGCGAGGGGCGGCGCAGAATAAATCGATCTCCTTTTACAACCACAACCGGATCAGCCAACACGATCTGCAGCCAGCCCGTTTCGCCGGGTTGCAGTTCGTCGCCGCTTAATACACGCGCGCGCGCCAACGTTTCCGACGCGCCGACAAACAGTTTCACTTCGGCGTTGTGCTTGAGCGGCGAGTCCGCGTCCTGCAAATGGCGGAATTGCGCGTCAAGCAATTCGGTCGAGCGCAGCGTGTCCGGGCGGCACAACACGTCGCCGCGCCGGACTTCGTCTAGTTGCACTCCGCTCAGATTCACCGCAACGCGGCTGCCTGGCACGGCGGAGTCCAGCTTCGTTTTGTGCGTTTGCAGGCCGCGAATGCGCGCGGCGCGATTCGATGGAAGGATGGTCATCTCGTCGCCGACGTTCAACGACCCGTCGAGCAGTGTTCCGGTGACGACGGTGCCAAACCCGGACATCGTGAATGCGCGATCAATGGGCAGGCGCGGGCGATTGAGATCACGGCGAGCGGGCCGGGCGGCGAGGCAGTCGGCCAGCGCGAGCCGGAGCGCGTCCAATCCGTAGCCTGTTTTTGCAGACACGGGAACGACAGGCGCCGACTGCAAAGCGGTGCCGCGAGTCAATTGCGAAAGCTCGCCCGAAACCAGATCGATCCATTCGGTGGAATCGGCCAGATCAATTTTCGTCAGCGCGATCACGCCGCCGCCGATTTGCAGGAGATCGAGAATGGCCAGATGCTCGCGCGTCTGCGGCATCACGCCTTCGTCGGCGGCCACCACGAACAGCGCGGCGTCAATACCGCCGACTCCGGCCAGCATGTTTTCGATAAAGTCGCGGTGGCCCGGCACGTCAATCACGCCTACCGGTTCGCCGCCGGGACCGGGCAAATCGAACCAGGCGAAGCCGAGATCAATCGTCATCTCGCGTTCGCGTTCTTCTTTGAGTCGGTCGGGGTGGATGCCGGTGAGGGCCTGAACGAGGGCGGACTTGCCGTGATCGACGTGACCGGCGGTGCCAATGACATGCACGGTCTCATCTCACCTTCGTCATCGTCTGATCGTATTCGGCCAGGCCTTCACGAATGAGCTGGAAGAGCACCTGCAAACGCGATTGATCTATGGCCTGCAGATTGCGTACTGCTCCGGTGGCGTCGGCTATCTGCGCCTCCATGGCCGTCACACGATCCATAAGCTTGCCGGCCTGCCGATCATGATCGCGCCACTGTTCATCGCGCAGGAGCATGTGCGTGGTCCAGCGTTTCTGTTCATCGGCTAGAAACGCGTTCCATTCTTGTTTGAAGCGGTCATCATTCAGCCGCTGGATTTCGGCGGCTTCGCCAATGCGGCGATCAATCCGTTCGGCGTTGGTGTGGTAATCGTCAAGAGTCTGTTTCATCTTGCGATGAGTCTCGCCGTACAATTCCATCCGGCGGCTAAATTCGTCGAACTGGCGGAGTAATTCGTCGGCGCGCTGTTTCAGTTCACCCCAGGCCCGATCGCGCTCCGCGCCCGTGAGCGCCTGCGATTCCATCCACGCGCCTTGCGTCATCCGCCTATCATTTTCCAGAGCCAGCATTTCGCCCAAGCGCGCGTCGTTGCGCCGCACCAGATCTTCCAGAACTTCGAATTTGACTTTGTGCTCGTCGGACGACTTGCGCAGTTCCGACAACTCGGTCTGCGCGTCCATCGTGCGCCGCGCATCCTGCCGCCGGGTTTCTTCTATCGCCGACATGCCTCGTGAGCGCTCCTCGTCGCGCTGCGATATGTCCTCCAATTTCGGCTGAATATCCAGCAGGACCTTATTGATGCGCCGTTCTTCCTCTTTGCGGGCGATCATGTCCTGATCCAAGCGCGAAATCGCGTTGAGCGATTTTTTCATGTCGGCCAGCGACCGGTTGACGCCCTCGCGTTCGACCTGCCGCAACCGTTCCATTTCGCGCTCACTTTCGGCGCGGCGCAATTCGAGCGATTCGATCTGCTTGCTCACGTCAATGCGCGCCTGGCTTACCAAGTTGTCCACCAGGCCCACACGGCCGGCCAGCGTCAACGCTTTGGTCAAATCGCCTTCCATGTCCTTCAAACGTTGAGTGAGGGCGTTATTCTCGCCGGCCAGCGCGTTTATGCGCTCCGTCAGTTCGGTGATGCGCTTTTGATCTTTCTGACGCTCTTTGTCCAACCAGTCGGTTGTCTTGGCAAGTTGATCGATATCCATAGAATCACCTCCGGTATCCGGCAAGTGCGACGATTATAGTCCATCCTGACCGCGCCGGTCAAAAACTGGTATCATCGCTTCATGCGAATCGGCCTCGACGCCCGCATCACCCATTACACTCACGGCGGCATCTCAGCCTACGTCCGCAACCTCGCGGCGGCGATTATAGTCCATCCTGACCGCGCCGGTCAAAAACTGGTATCATCGCTTCATGCGAATCGGCCTCGACGCCCGCATCACCCATTACACTCACGGCGGCATCTCAGCCTACGTCCGCAACCTCGCGGCGGCGTTGCCCGCGCTGGATGCCGCCAACGACTACATTATCTTTCATTCGCGCCAAGCGCGCGAGAGCTTGGCCTTTCCCGCTCACGCGAATGCGCGCCGCGCCAATTGCTGGACACCGGCCCATCATCGCTTCGAGCGCGCCGCCCTCGGCCTCGAACTTCTGCCGCACCGGCTCGACCTGCTTCACTCGCCGGATTTCATACCGCCGCTCGGAAACTTCCGCTCGATCATTACCATCCATGATTTGACGTTCCTTCGTTACCCGCAGTTTCTCACCGCCGACAGCCGCCGATACTACAACGATCAGATTCGATTCGCCGTCCAGCGCGCCGACGCCATCCTGGCCGACTCGGACGCCACCCGCGCCGACATTATTGATCTGCTGGGGACGCCGCCGCGCAAAATCACCACCGTCCACCTGGCGCCGGACACGATCTTCCGTTCCCTTCCCGTCTCCCAAGTTGACGCGGTTCTCCATCGCCTCAACTTGCGCACAGGCTATGTGCTTTTCGTCGGTACGTTTGAGCCGCGCAAAAATATAGTTGGTTTAATAACTGCCTACGCGATCTTGCCGCCCGACTCGCCGCCGCTGGTCATCGCCGGAAACAAAGGCTGGTTTCTCGACGATGTTCACAAAATCGTTCGCGCTCTCGATCTCACCTCCCGTGTTATTTTTCTTCA
>JACQYF010000148.1 GCA_016208315.1 Chloroflexota bacterium
GCAATCGGCGTACTCGGAATATTACACCACGCAAACGCTCTGGCCGGATTTCGACAAACAAGAACTGTACAACGCGCTGCTCGCGTTCAGCCAGCGGCAGCGCCGGTTCGGCAAGTTGGAGAATGTGTAGGCCCTATTGATACGCAATACGCAGTACGCAATATGTATTTCGTGTTGCGTAGTACGTATGAGTCTCACGCATCACGAGAATCCTTCGTGCTCAGATACCGCCTCGCCAGTGCCGTCGTCCTCATCCCGCTGATTATCGGGTCCGTGATTTGGGGCGGACTCGCTTTTCTCGCCCTCGTCGCCGTTTGTCTACTGATCGCCGGATTTGAATTTTTCCAAATGGCGCAGCACGCGGGCCACCACCCCAACTACGTCGTCGGCATCGGCCTGATCGCGCTGTTCCTCGTGAACGTTTTTACCGGTGGGGCTTGGTTGCGTGAAATCCTGACCGCGGCCCTCGTCGTATCGCTCGCCGTGGCGCTCTTTTGGCGCAGCAAAGATTGGATCGTCAGTTGGGGGTTGACATTTGTCGGCGCGCTGTACATCGGGGTGCTCGGCAGCTACTTTTACCTCATGCGCACCCTGCCCGACGGCGCGATGTGGACGGCGATCGTTCTATTGTCGGCGTGGGCGACCGATAGCGGCGCGTACATTGCGGGCCACCGCTTTGGGCGGCACGGCTTCTTCACGAGCATCAGCCCCAAGAAAACTTGGGAAGGCGCGATTGGGGGCCTGCTTGCCGCTACAGTCGCGATGGTGGGGTTTGGGTGGATCGTGGATTTGGGCCTCCTGTACGCGCTCGGCTTAGGGTTGGGGGTCGGCATCGCCGCGACGATTGGCGATCTGGCCGAATCGGTGATCAAGCGCCAGATGGACGCGAAGGATTCCGGCGCGATCGTGCCCGGGCATGGCGGCATGTTGGATCGGATGGACAGTTTGTTGTTCGCCGCAGTGTTTGCGTATTATTATCTAGTTTGGATTGTGCGCGTCTAAAACGTGAAACGCCGTGCTTATGCTGAATTTCTTTCTCTCCGCCCTCTCGCTGGGGAACATCATTTTGTCCTCGGCGATTATCATTGTTTCGTTCTCGCTCTTTCTTTACCTGGCCGCGAACAATTTCCGCAACTCGGTCGCGCGCTCGTTCTCCGCGCTGCTGGCATTCGTCACCGTCGTCTACATCGGCGACGTGTTCCTGCAGCGCGTGAGCATTGATCCCGCGGCGAGCTTTGGCGACGCGGTCCTGTGGCTCAAGTTCAAATGGCTGGGCATCGCGTTCATCCCCGCCTCCTATCTCCATTTTTCGGACGCGGTCTTGCGGGCGACGCACGCGTACTCGCGGCGGCGGCGCGTGGTCGTCTTCACCGCGTATCTCAGCAGCGCGATGTTTCTCATCCTCGTCGCGCTGACCGACCTGGTCGTGCGCGACGGATTTTTCTATCCCCAAGCCGCGCAATTTGCCGGCGGCCCCCTTTTTCCTCTCTTTACGATTTTCTTTTTCGCGCTGACCGGCTGGGGCTTGTACAATCTGCGGCGGGCGCGGCGGCGAACGATCACGCCCACGACCCGCCGACGCATGACGTATCTCGCGGCGGCTTTCCTCGCGCCGGCCTTTGGCGTGTTTCCCTACCTCATCTTTGCCAGCTTCCCCGCCGAATTTTCGCCGCCGCTGCTTTTGCTCTTGACACTCGTCGGCAAAATGGGCATCGGGACGATGATCGTCGTGATGGCGTACACCGTGGCTTACCAGGGCGCGCTCTCGCCCGACCGCATCATCAAGCACAACCTGATTCACTATCTGCTGCGCGGCCCCCTGGTCGCGACGATGGTCGTCGGCTTGATGCTCTCGGTACCGAGCGTGGAACGCTGGCTGGGATTAACGCGCGAAACGGTTTTGTTCGCGACCGTTATCGGCTCCATTGTGGCCCTCGAACTGGCGATCAATCTCGGCAAGCCGTTCATTGACCGGATCGTCTTCTGGGGCGACCGCGACGAACTGGAACGCATTCAGGAAATTGACAAGCGCCTGCTCACGACGAGCGACTTGCGCCAACTGCTCGAGAATATTTTGGCGGCTACCTGCGATCTTTTGCGCGTACAATACGGATTCGTCGTCGCGCTGGACGACGGCCAATGGCGCACGGAAGCGGCCGTGGGGCCGCGCGAGCAGATGCGCCAATTCCTCGGCGCGACCGACTTGTTCCAACTGATCGGCGGCGCGGACGAAGCGCGCGTAGACGGGTTTATCGTGCGCGATGGGTTTTGGCTGTGGCGCTTGCACGCGAAATCGCGCGAGGCGGTCCTCGGCGTGATGGCGGTGGCCGCCCGCGCGCCCGAGCCGAATCTTTCCGATCACGAACGCAAGTTGATTGCCGCGCTCGCCGAACAAGCCGCGCTCGCGCTCGAAGACCGCCAGTTGCAGCAGGGCGTGTTCAGCGTGCTGGAGCAGATCACGAGCGAAATCGAACTCTTGCAGCGCGCGCGCGGCAAGCCACGGTACACCGGCGCGCTGGCCCGCGAACGCGTCGAAGAAGAACTGCTGCCGTCGCCCGCGTTCCATCGCGCGGTCAAAGATGCGCTCGACCATTACTGGGGCGGTCCCAAACTCACCGAAAACCCGCTGCTGCAACTCAAGATCGTCCAGGACACGCTGGAGGATTACGAAGGCAATCCCACGCGCGCGCTGCGCGCCCTGATCGCGCGCGCGATCGAAATGCAAAAGCCCGACGGCGCGCGGTCGCTGACCTCGCCGGAATGGCTGTTGTATAATATTTTGGAACTCAAGGTGATTCAGGGCAAAAAGATCCGCGAGATCGCGCGCCAACTCGCGATCAGCGAGAGCGACCTTTACCGCAAGCAGCGCGTGGCGATCCAAGAGGTCGCCCGGACGCTGGCCTCGATGGAAGAGCGGAATCAGGAGCCGAAAGCGGAACCGCAGCCCTCCTCGAACGGATAATCCAATGATCTTGAAGAATCTTTTGCGCCGCAAGACGCGGACGCTCCTCACCCTGATCGGAGTCGCGATTGGTGTCGCGGGCGTCGTCGCGCTCGGCGCGCTGGCCGATGGGTTCGTCAATAGTTATACGACGCTCCTCACGTCCTCCGGCGCCGATCTCGTCGTCGCACAATCGGACGCGGCGGACTTGCTCTTCTCCGCGGTGGACGACAACCTCAAACCGCAAATCGAATCCCTGCGCGGCGTCAGCCAAGTCTCGGGGACGCTTTTGGGCATGGTGACCACGCCGGACGTGCCGTACTTTATGATCCTGGGTGTCGAGCCAAATAGTTTTGCGATGCGTCATTTCAGCATCGTCGAGGGCAAGCCCATCGTCGGGACGCGCGAGACGCTACTGGGTAAAGTGGCGGCCAAGAATTTCAAAAAACGCGTCGGCGACTTTTTCAAGATTCAAGAGGTCTCGTACAAGGTCGTCGGCTTGTACGAGACGGGGCAAACCGTCGAAGATATGGGCGCGGTGATTACGGTGAAAGAGGCGCAAGAGGTTTTCAAAAAGCCGCGGCAGGTCACCTATTATCAGGTCAAGGTCGAGCGCCCCGAACAAACCGATCTCGTCATTCGCCAAGTGCAGCAGCGGTTCCCCAAGCTGACGGCCTCGCGCTCGGCGAGTTACATGGACGATCAGCAGCAAACGCAAATGTTGCGGGCGATGAGTTGGTTCATCGGCCTGCTCTCGGTAATTGCGGGCGGCTTGGTGATGATGAACACGCTGCTGATGAGCGTTTTCGAGCGGACGCGCGAAATCGGCGTGCTGCGCGCGTTGGGCTGGCGCAAGGGGCGCGTGCTCCGCACGATTTTCGGCGAGGCGCTGCTGCTGAGCGTGATGGGCGGAGCATTGGGCGTCGCGCTAGGCGTGGCGATGGTATACGGCATCAATCAGGTGCCGGCCATGACGGGTCTGCTCGACAACTCGATCACGCCCGGGCTGATCGCGCAAGGCATGGTCATCGCGCTGCTGCTCGGCGGAGTGGGCGGCCTCTACCCGGCGTGGCGCGCCTCGCGCCTGCAGCCCGTCGAGGCGATGCGCTACGACGGCGCGCAAGTCAAAAGTAGCCAATCTCCAATCTCTAATTACCAATTACCCATCTTAGGTGGGATGGCCCTTCGTAATGTGTTGCGCCAGCGGACCCGCACTGCGTTGACGATGCTTACGATCGGCGTGGGCGTGGGATTCGTCGTCATGCTCGGCGGCATGGGCGAGGGGATGCTCGAGCAGATGGGCGCGATGAGTTCAAGCATCGGCGACTTGATGATTAGCGAAGCGAAAGCGTCGGATATGAGTCTGGCGGCGATTGACGACAAGGTGGGGCGTTACGTGGCAACGCTGCCTGACGTGGCGAGTGTTTCCGGCCTGTTGTTCGGCCTTGCCAGTATGCCCGGTTCGCCCTACTTTCTCATCTGGGCAATGGACCCGAGCAGTTACGGCATGCGTCACTTTGCAATCACGGAGGGCGACCGCCTGCGCGCGCCGCGCGACCTGCTCCTCGGCAAGGCCGCGGCCAAGAATTACAAAAAGCGCGTGGGCGATACGATCCAGATTTCCAGCAATGCGTTTCGCGTGGTCGGCATTTTCGAGACCGGCATCGGTTACGAGGATGGCAGCGGCGTGATTTCGCTGGCGGAAGCTCAGCGCGTTTTCAAGAAACCGAATCAGGTCAGTTTCTACGGCGTCAAACTGCGAGACCGCGATCAAGCCGAACGCGTGCGCCAGCAGATCGAGTCGCGCTATCCGCAACTGGCGGTGAGCAAGTCCACCGAGTTCGGAGAGAACACGAATGACATGCAGACGTTCCGAACGATGACGAACGCGCTCTCGTTCTTGTCGGTGGTCGTCGGCGGCATCGGCATTATGAATGCGATGCTGATGGCCGTGTTCGAGCGGACGCGCGAGATTGGCACGCTGCGCGCGCTCGGGTGGCGGCGGCGGCGCGTCGTCGGCATGATCATCGGCGAGTCGCTGCTGCTTAGTTTTGTCAGCGGTATCACCGGCATCGTATTGGGCATTGGCTTGGGCGCGCTGCTCACCGCCGAGCCGACGATGGGCGCTACCTTGAAAGGCAGCTACCCGCCGGCATTGCTGGCGCAGGCGATCGGCATCGCGCTCGTTCTCGGCGCGATCGGCGCGCTGTACCCGGCCTGGCGCGCGTCGAGTTTGTCGCCGATCGAAGCGCTGAGATACGAGTAGGGGCGGGGTCTCCCCGCCCAGTCCAGGGCGGGGAGACCCCGCCCCTACATGGAGCATCGAATGACCAAACGCAACATCATTATCGGGATCGTCGCGCTGATCGTGCTCGCAGGCGGATTTGTGGCGACGGGCGGCGGCGCGACGCTCGCGCCCAAACCGACGCCGACGCCTGATCTCGCGGCGCTGAGCGAATTGGAAAATCTCGTGACCGCGTCCGGGACGCTGCTGCCGGCGAGACGGGCGAATCTATCCTTCAGGATTTCGGGCCACGCCGCCCAAATCCTCGTCAAAGCCGGCGATACGGTCAAGATGGGCGCGCCGCTGGTCCGGCTCGACGCGGCGGAACTCGAAGCGGCTGTCGCGCAAGCCAAGGCCGCCGTCGCGCTGGCCCAGGCGAATCTCGACCAATTGAAAGCGGGCGCGAGCAAAGAGGATTTTGCCGCGTCGGAAGCGAACCTCAACACGGCGCGCGCTCAGCTTGCCAAGGCGCGCGCGGGCGCGACCGCCGAAGAGGTTGCAATTGCGAAAGCGACTCTCGACCGCGCGGCCGCCGGATTGAAAGACGCGCAATCGGCCTACGACAAAGTGAAAAACGATCCAGAGGCCGGCATGTATCCACAGAGCGCGGCCTATCAAGCCGCCATCCAACAGTATCAAATTGCCGAGGCGAGTTACCTTCAAGTCGTCAAAGGCGCGCGCTTCGAGGACATTCGGATCGCGGAAACGGCCGTGGCAGCCGCGCAGGCAAATTTAGATCGCGTCAAAGCGCCGGCGCGTCCTGAAGAGATCGCGGCCGCGCAGGCGCGGCTCGATCAGGCACAGGCGGCCTTGCGTCAAGTGCAAGCATCGCTCGCGGCGGCGACGCTCACCGCGCCGTTCGATGGCACCGTCGCGGCGGTCAACATCAAAGAAAGCGAAACGGTAACGCCTGGCGTGCCCATCGTCACGCTCGGCGACTTGACCAACTTGCGATTGGAAACGGACGATCTGAGCGAGACGAATATCGCGCGCGTCAAGCTGGGCCAGCCGGTCAGCGTGACGTTCGAAGCGCTGGCGGGCAAAACGTTCACGGGCAAGGTGACGCAGATTGCGCCCATCTCGACGCCAAAGCAGGGCGGCACCAGCTACACCGTCACCGTCGAATTCGAAAAACTCGATCCCGCGCTGCGCTGGGGCATGACGGGGCATATAGAGATAAGTGCCAAATGACGCAACAGAAATCGGTCGTCGTCGAGACAATTGGGCTGACGAAAACATACGAGGGCGACGTTCACGCGCTGGACGGCGTGAATCTCACGATTTGCGCGGGTGAATTCGTCGCGGTGATGGGACCGTCGGGCAGCGGCAAGAGCACGCTCCTCAACCTGCTCGGCGCGCTCGACCGGCCGACGAGCGGAATCTGTCGCGTGGCCGGCGAAGACCTCGCGAAAGTTAAAGACTTGGACCGCTTTCGCTCCAAGACGGTCGGCTTTGTGTTTCAACTGCACAATTTGATTCCAACCCTGACCGCGCTGGAGAACGTCGAGATACCCCTCCAAGAAGAAAAGATGAGCGACGCCGCGCGCCGCGCGCGCGCCAAGCATCTGCTCGAGGTCGTAAATCTCGGCGACCGGATGAATTTTGTGCCGGCGCAATTGTCCGGCGGCCAGCGCCAACGCGTCGCGATCGCGCGCTCCCTCGCGAACAAGCCCTCCCTCATCCTCGCGGACGAACCAACCGGCAACCTCGACAGCAAGAGCACGGACGAGATCATGAATTTGCTTCGCACGCTCAATCGCGAACAGGGCACGACGTTCGTCGTCGTCACGCACAACCCGGCGGTCGCGCGCGCGGCGGACCGCATCGTCACCGTGCGCGATGGGCGCATTTTGCGCGACGAGAAAATTGACAACGTATATCTCGAAGACTTGCGCGACTTTAAAGAGACCGCGCTCGGGCACGCCATTATGAACGGCCACTTGCCCGATGAACTGAACGGCATGGGGCTGGATCAAGTTGTGGCGCAGGTGAAAGAGTTGCTGGAAAAGGTGTGAGTCATTTTACATTGCGGCGGTATGGTGTTATACTTGTCGTGAGTTGACGTTCAATCTTTTAGTCGCGGTCATGTTGGGAGTTGCGGAGCGGTCGGCTCCGGCTATACTGTCCGATGGAATCCGGCGAAAGGGAGTGATCGCGATGGCGTTTGTCGTACAAGATTTTTATGACTTGACCCGGCTGCTGGCGGAACACCCCGAGTGGCGCGCCCAACTGCGGCAACTCGTGCTGAATGACGAATTGCTGTCCCTGCCGCAAATAGTACGTGAACTGGCGCAGGCGCAGCAGCGCACCGAGCAGCGCGTCGCAGACCTGGCGCAGGCGCAGCAGCGCATGGAGGCACAGTTAGAGACTCTAACCGCGCGCCTGGATGCGCTGACCGCGCGCGTGGATGAGTTGACCGCGGCCGTTCGTGAATTGGCCTCCAGTCTTCACGATCTGGCTGAGGCGCAAAAGCAATTGAATGACCGCGTCGGGCACATGCTGGGCGATTTGCTCGAGTTGCGCTATCGGGAGCATGCGGCGGGATATTTTGGCGGCTGGTTGCGGCACGCGCGCGCCGTTGCCCCTGTGACTTTGGAAGACGCCTTGGAGACGAAGCTCATCCACGAAGACATGCTGGATGTTTTGCGCCTAGATTTGTTGGTCAATGGTCGGTGGCGAGCGGCGCAAGAAACCCCAGAGGTCTGGCTGGCTGTGGAAGTTGCCGCCGTGCTGAACGAGGGTGACGTCGCGCGGGCGTGGCGGCGCGCGACCCTGCTCCGTCAAGCCGGCTATCGCGCCGTGCCGCTCGTGGCCGGCGAAGAGATCACTCCCGATGGTGAAACGAGCGCCCGCCTCCAGAAGGTGGGCATCGTGCGGGATGGGCAGCCCATTCTCCCCCCCGAAATGCTGGCGGCTTGGGTGGCGTGATGCGTCAAGCCCGCGCAACGAAGTTGGGGTGCGGGAACGTTCGCCTTGGGAATTCTGCTACTCTTCGGCTCGTTCATTAGCGGGTAATGTAGGACAAGTCGGCACCATAGGTGCCGAGGCAACTTGTCCTATTTTTTTTCAAATTGAGAGTTAATCGTTGGCGCTGGCAGTTTTTGAGAGGCGGTTTGGTGTATAATTCCAACGGAAATCACGGTGGAGCGGAGCTAATTGAGCATCTCGTCCAGACTTGCGGGGTTTTACCGCCAGAAACCGAGCGAACGCCAATCGGAGATCGGTGAGCGTTATGGCTTGAAACAAGCCGAGATTGACGCGCTCACCCGCGGCGGCCTTTCGCTTGAACTGGCAAACCGGCTGATCGAGAACGTGATCGGCGTATACAGTATTCCGCTCGGAATTGCGGCCAATTTTCAGATTAACGGGCGCGATTACCTCATTCCGATGGCGATTGAAGAGCCGTCGGTCGTCGCGGCAGCAAGCCACGCGGCCAAACTCGTGCGTGATGCGGGCGGATTCACGGCGAGCGCAGACGCGCCCATCATGATCGGCCAAGTGCAAGTGCTCGGCCTGAGCGATTTGGAACTGGCGCGCGACCGGATTTTGACCGGGCGCGACGAGATTATCACTCTCGCGAACGCCAATTCGCCAATCGTCGAATTCGGCGGCGGCGTGCGCGATCTCGAGGTCCGGCTGTTCCCCGAAACGCGCGTCGGCCCGATGCTCGTTCTGCATCTATTGGTGGATGTGCGCGACGCGATGGGCGCCAATTCGGTCAACACCTCGTGCGAGGCGATTGCGCCTTTGCTCGAAAAGCTGACCGGCGGGCGCGTGGTTCTGCGAATCTTGTCGAATCTCGCCGATAAGCGCTTGGCGCGCGCGAGCGGCCGGGTGAAACGCGAAGCGCTGGGTGACGATCTCGTGCGTAATATTATCGAGGCCCAAGTGCTGGCCGAAGTAGACCCGTATCGCGCGGCGACGCACAACAAGGGTATTATGAACGGCATTGACGCCGTCGTGGTGGCGACTGGGAACGATTGGCGCGGCGCGGAAGCGGGCGCGCATACCTACGCGGCGCGTAGCGGCCAATATCGCGCGCTGACGAATTGGGATCGCGATGCGGAAACCGGCGACTTGGTCGGCTCGCTCGAACTGCCAGTTCCGAGCGGCATTATCGGCGGAACGACGAACGCGCATCCGGTCGCGCAAATCGCGCTAAAAATTCTGGGCGTGAAAACCGGGCCCGAGTTCGCGGGCGTATTGGCGTCGGTGGGGCTGGCCCAAAATCTCGGCGCGCTGCGGGCGCTGGCGAGCGAAGGGATTCAATTGGGCCACATGGCGCTGCACGCGCGGCAAATCGCGATCGCGTCCGGCGCAGAGGGCGACGATATTGACCGCGTGGCCGACGCGATGGCAACCGAGAAAAACGTTCGCATCACGCGCGCCCGCGAGTTGCTGCAAGCGCAAAAATGACAAGCGACGCCTTTTTCGATATAATGACGTGCTGTGTGGAATGAATAAAACGTAGAACGTGAAACGTAAGCTGTCGGATTTCGAAGGGATGTTTTCGATTTACGCTCTACGTTTTACGGAGTTTTCGAATGTCTGTAATGAAACCAAAACGTGAGGTCGGGATCGTCGGCTACGGCGCGTACGTGCCGCGATTTCGCATCCGCGCGGAAGAGATCGCGCGGGTGTGGAGCGGCGCGGACGAAGGTCTGCCGATTGAAGAGAAAGCGGTCCCGGGCCTCGACGAAGATACCGTTACGATGAGCATCGAAGCGGCGCGCAACGCGCTCGCCCGCGCCGAGATTCAAGCGCAGCAATTGCGCGCGGTGTGGGTCGGCAGCGAGTCGCATCCGTACGCGGTCAAGCCGTCGTCTACAATTGTCGCCGAGGCCATCGGCGCGGCGGGGCCGGTGCTGGCGGGCGATTGGCAATTTGCGTGCAAAGCCGGCACCGAGGCGCTGCAAGCCGCGATCGGCCTGGTCGGCTCGGAGATGGTGGATTACGCGATGGCAATCGGCACGGACACCGCGCAGGGCCGCCCGTCCGACGCGTTGGAATATACGGCGGGCGCGGGCGGCGCGGCGTTCATCGTGGGGCCCAAAGAAGATTCAGTTTGCTATTTGGAAGGATCGTACTCGTACGTGACCGACACGCCGGATTTTTTCCGGCGCCCTTATCAGCATTATCCCGAACACGGCAATCGCTTTACCGGCGAACCTGCGTATTTCGCGCACACGCTGAACGGCGCGCGCGGCTTGATGGACGCGATGGGTTACAAGCCGAGCGATTTCGCGTTTGCGATTTTCCATCAGCCGAATGTTAAATTTCCGCAGACCGCGGCCAAGCAGCTTGGATTTACTCAAGAGCAAATCGCGCCCGGCCTGCTCAGCGGCAAGATCGGCAACACGTATTCCGGCGCGGCGATGATCGGCCTGACCGCCGTGCTCGATATCGCGAAACCCGGCGACCGCATCTTGCTCTGCTCGTTCGGCAGCGGCGCGGGCAGTGATGCTTTTTCGTGGGTCGTGACCACGAAAGTGCGCGAAAGGGTCGCGAAAGCGCCCAAGACCGCGTGGTACGTCGCCCGCCGCGAGGTGATTGACTACGCGCTGTACGCGCGGTATCGCGGAAAACTAGTTATGAACTAGACATTGGAAGTTAGACGTTGGAAATTAGAAGTTGGAATCCAACTTCCAACCTCTAACCTCCAACTTCCAATCCCGGAGGATTTATGCGAGACGTTGCAATCATTGGAATTGGTGAGACTAAGGTTAAAGAACATTGGAACAAATCGTTGCGTGAGCTGGCGACGGAAGCGATTCTGGCGGCGATGAATGACGCCCATGCGGAACACGTAGATGCGCTGTATGTCGGCAATATGCTCAGCGGCGTGCTCGGCGGACAAGAGCAACTGGCCGCGCTCGTCGCGGACGCGGCGGGCCTGCGCGGCATCGAAGCGCTGAAAGTCGAGGCGGCGAACGGCGCGGGCGCGGGCGCGCTGCACATGGCGTACCTCGCAGTCGCGTCGGGCATGTACGATTCGGTCGCGGTGGTCGGCGTCGAAAAGATGACGGAAGCGTCCAACTGCGCCGCGACCGCCGCCGCTTCGATGGCCGGCGACGCGGATTACGAGGCGATGCTCGGCATATCGCCCGCGGCACTCGCGGCGCTCATCATGCGGCGCTATATGTACGAATACGATTTGGTCGCGGAAGATTTGGCGGGCTTTTCGGTCAACGCGCACGCGAACGCGGCGCACAACCCGCACGCGATGTATCCGCGCCCGATCACGCGCGAAGCATTCGTCAAAGCGAAAATGATCGCTGACCCGATCAACCTGCTGGATTCCGCGCCCCTCGGCGATGGCGCGGCCGCGCTCATCCTCACGGGCAGCGATCGCTTGAACGGCAACCGCGCGACGGCGATTCGCATCGCGGCCAGCACGGTCGCCACCGACGCAGTGACAATTGCGGAGCGCAAGGACCCACTGTGGCTCGGTTCGGCGGAGAAGAGCGCACACAAGGCGTACGCGCAAGCGCACGTCAAGCCGGAAGAAGTTGATCTCTTCGAACTGCACGACGCGTACACGATCCTTTCGACGCTCGCGCTCGAAGCAGCGGGCTTGGCCAAGCGCGGCACGGGGGCGTATCTATCGCGTGATGGCGAGATCACACCGCTGGGCCGCATCCCCATCAGCACGATGGGTGGCTTGAAGGCGCGCGGCCATCCGGTCGGCGCGACGGGCGTGTACCAAGTGGCCGAGGTCGTGCAGCAGTTGCGCGGGTGCGCGGGCAAGAATCAGGTGCCGAACGCGCGCGTGGGCATGGCGCAATCGCTCGGCGGCATCGGCGCGACGGCGGTGACGCACATTCTAATGAACAACTAGGAAACAGGTACACAGGTAGACAAGTAGACAGGGAAAACCATGTATACCTGTTTACGTGTTTACTTGTATACCTGCGACGGAGCACTGATGGATTTAGCACGAAACTGGCGGCTCAAAGACCAGCGGTATCGTTTGGAAGGCGCGGTGTGCGCGACGTGCGGGGCGAAATTCTTTCCGCCACGCGGGGTCTGCGCCGAATGCAGATCGAATAAACTTGAACCCTTCAAGTTTTCCGGGCGCGGCGAGCTATATTCGTTTACGACGCTGTACCAAGCGCCGCTCGGATACGAGGGCGGCTTGCCCTACGCGGTGGGGATGATCAAGCTGGACGAAGGCCCGATGATCGAGGCGCAGCTGACCGACGTGAATCCGCAGGATTTGAAAATCGGCCAGCGCGTAGAAATGGTGACGCGCAAGCTGCGTGAACTAGGCGAAGAAGGACTCATCGTTTACGGATACAAGTTTCGACCGGTAGCGAATGCAAGTTGAGACGAAGAGACCCGAAGGGTTTACGCAAACCCTTCGGGTCTTTTAATTTGCATTGCACGACCGCCAAAAGAGCGGTATAATCTTTTCGGTTCTGAACGAAAGCTGGTCAACGAGGAGGCATCATGCCTTCGCCTTTCCCTGGTATGGACCCGTACTTGGAAGGATCCGAGTGGACGAGTGTTCATACCGAACTCAGTTCGGAAATTGCCCGTCAATTGGCGCCCAAGCTCCGTCCCAAATACATTGTCCGCACAACCCGGCGCTTTGTGACAGAAATGCCGGAGGACATTGGAATCGTCGCCGCCAGCATTTATCCCGATGCCGGCGTGCTCGACACCAAACCGCGCACCCTACGGGAAACGCGCGCCGGCGCAACCATGGCAGAGCCGCTCGAAATTGCGACGGTGATACCGGAGCGCGTCCCGCAAGTGACTCTCGAAATCCGCGATGTCGCCCAGCGCGAGTTGGTGACCGCCATCGAGGTGCTCTCGCCAACCAACAAGCACAGTGAAGGTTATTTGGAATATCTGGACAAGCGCCGGCGCGTTTTATATAGCCGGGCGCATCTCATGGAGATAGACTTGCTGCGAACGGGCCGGCGGGTGCCGATGCAAGAACCTTTGCCGCCCGCGCCCTATTTTGTCTTCCTCAGCCGCGCCGAACGTCGCCCGATTACGCAAGTCTGGCCCATTCCGTTGAACACGCGGTTGCCGGCGATTCCTGTTCCGCTGCTGCCGGGCGATCCGGATGTGCCGCTGGACCTGCAGCTCGCGCTGAACACCGTGTACGACGCGCTGAACTATGATTTGTCGGTAGATTACACCCGTCCCCCTGAAGTACCCCTGGAGAGCGAAACAGCAACCTGGGCAAGCGAGCGACTGCGCGCCGCGGGGTTTGCGGTCGGCAGCGGGTAGAGATCGCTCTGGATGATTCACGCGGCGCGTTTCTGTTTTGATCGCCGCCGAAAGCGCGCGACGATGAACCACACGCTCGCCAGCGCGACCAGGGACGCGACCCCGGCCACAATCGTCTGCGTCATCTGCACTTGTGTTTCCAATGGCTGCGCTTCGATGGAGAGAAATGCGGAACGTTCTAGCGGCGTACCATCGGCAAGCGTGCCGCTCGCCTGAATGTCAACGCCGTGCAGCCCGGCCATTTGGGGTTTCCACGTTGCTTTCCATTCGGCCCCGCTCGCCGTGAGCGCAACCGTTTCGAGTTGACCGTCTGGATTGTGAATCAACGCTCTGGCTTCGCGGATATTCAACGCTTGCCCGCCCAGCACCAACCGCGCGAAGAATTCGACCGGTTCTTGGACCTGCGGAAGCAGTTGGCTCGCGCGCGCTTGGAGATTGGCGCCGCCGTGGAGTTGGGCGGTGACGGCGTAATCCGTCCCGCGCGCCGGAGTCTTGTCCGTCGCGCTCAGCGTGATCTTCCACGGTCCCGGACGCGGATTCGTGAATCCGTAGCCCAGGTAGACAAGGGTCGAAGGATCGTTGATGACCACGATTCCGTTGCGGGTCGGGTCGAGCGCGATCACATTGCCGGTCGCGCCGCGCACCGTCACCGTCAGCGAGCGCGTCGGTTCGTAGAGCGCGAAACTCGCAACGGTCACCTGGTCAATCTGAATCGTAACCTCTTGACTGCCGCCCGCGTCCACGTGCCCGGTATAAATGCGCGTAAATTCCAATTCCGGCGCCGGCGCTTGAATCAGTGCGGGGTCGAGTTCGTTTGGAAACTCGATCCGCTGCAGCAGCGGCTTGACGAATTTCTCGAACACCTCGGGCGACGTGTTCAGAGCCGTGTGGAGGAGTTGAATCTGGGAGAGTTTGATCGGGATGGATTGCGCGCTTTTGAGTGACACGGCCACATCACTTGGCACATCGGTACACGGCGATTGCAGCGGCTCGATCAAGGGCGTCCCGGCGACCATCGAAAAAGGCACGCCGCGCCGATGGTTGATCTGCCGGTTGAACATGTTCTCGAAATAACTCGGCCGGATTTCGAGCGTCGCGGGCAAATAGTAATTCAACGCGGCGGGTAGATTCGCGCACGCCGAGCCGCTGTTGGGCGTGCCGAGCATGATCAACTGCGCGACGTCGCGCTCGGTCATCAGGCGATCAATGTAATAACGCGAAATCAAGCCGCCCATGCTGTGCCCAACCAGGTCCACGTATTGCGCGCCCGTAACTTTCTTGACGCTCGCGATATAGTTCTTCAGAATCTCCGCATTCTGCGCGATTGTGTTCGTTTTGCCCGTTGGGGCGACAATGCTGCCGGTGTTGAACTTGCCCTCAACCTGACCATCGCCCACGGCAAATCCCCGCACGTTCATCGAAGCGAGAAAACCATTGGGACCCAAATAACCTTCCCATGCCTGTGCGCTGGAGAGAAAACCGTGCGCCATCACGACCGGTCGCGGCGCAACTTGAAGGGATGCGCTCTGGGTTGTCCCGGCAAAACTCGCTTTCACGGTCCGCCGGTTGAGCGGCGCGCCACTTTTGCTCCAATACCAACCCAAACTTGCGAACAAGGCAGTCTCGCAACTGTCGCCGCCGCTCGCAATCGTACACTCGATTGGCAGGCGCGTGTCATCGTCGAGCGTAAAGGAAACCGGCGTCGGTTGATTGACTTTAACCGTCGCCGTCGCTTTTAGTTTTATCGCATCGCCGTCGGTCAGTTTTGAGATGGGTTGGCCCGTTCTGTCGAGGACCGCGAGCGCCGCTTGAGCGCGCGCACTCGGAATGTCCACTGCCGCAAGCGCAAGTAGTAGCAGCGCAATCAGAGGAAGAACCAGGAGAATTTTGAGGGCTGTCATGTTTCACCATCCTGATGGGTTATCCTTTCGATTGCGCGTCGCGCGCCCGCGGGTCGCGTAATCGTTCGCCGAATCTTTTTTCGGTGCCGGCGCGCAGGCGTTGGATGTTTGGAATGTGAACCAGGTACACGACGACACCGCAAATGCCGAGCACCCACGCGTAACTCCACGGCACAAATCCGTTTGCCGCAAAGTAGATCATCAGCAGGGGCCCTAGCGTGAAAAGGGCGAGCGAAGCTACCGACGCGTAACGCACGACCAACAAGATGACGACGAAAACCGGAATGACGATCAAAACGATTGGCGGAAACAATGCCAAGAACGCGCCGCCGGTAGTGCCCACGCCGGCGCCGCCGCGGCTGATTTGCGCGAGGCGGCGAATTCGTCCGCCCGGCGACGGGTCGTGCGGGGCGGACGGGCCGGGTTTGGCAAGCATCGCAATCCACAACGAATAATTGTGTCCGAGCATGGCGCCGAGCGCGGCCAGCGCGTGCGCGTCGTACAATTTCGGAAAGAGGAGTTGGCAAAGCAGCACGCCGACCGCGCCTTTGGCGATATCGCCAAACCCCGTGAGAAAAAATCCTACCCAGCCCACCGAGCGCAGGACATTCGTACCGCCGGTTCGCCCACTGCCGTGCCGGCGAACATCCACATTCCATAATTTGCCGACAAAAAAACCCGTGGGGAATGCTCCGACGACATACCCGATCAGTAGAGACGCTATAAAGGGGAATAGATCTGCCATTACGGAGAACTCCTGCGCTTTGCGCTTGAGGCGCAGTATAGCATTTACGGGAATCGCGCACAAGGGGCGGCGCGCGCCGCCGAGTCCTAATTGCGCCGCGCAACCTCTATTTCGCCGGTAGGTCCAGAACCATCGAAACCATCGAGAGATGATAGTCCGCGGGCCTATCTTCGAGTTGATAGCTCACGATGTATCTCCGGTCATCCGCATAGAGTAGGTCTTTGCGGTTGAGCAGCGAAGTGAGAATGTATTCCAGATCGCCGCGCCATTCTTCGCCCGCTTGCCCCAACACGGTCTGAACCACCCCGTTCATCAGTTTCTTGCGCTCGTCCTCTGGCAGCAACGTGGCGTTCCAAGCGCACATCCCCAGCACCACCAGCTTTTCCATCCCCTCCTTGGTCGTCGCGTATTTTTTGAACGGTGCGATGAACTCCAAGAACACGGATGAGATCTTGGATTCGCCGGGGGGACGTCGCACAATTTTCGTGTCTGCGGGCAAACCACTCTATCTATGGGTTGAAAAACGTGATAGAGGATCACCGAAAAATGGCATGGTGAAATCACCACAGTGTCCCTGGCACTGCGGACAAAACCGCGCTTGACGTTGAGCTATCTCACATGAAGAAACTCAGCGTATGTGCCAGGATGATCGTTGCCACACGAACGACATGCCCAACCAAACTGCGCCCGCGTGGACGCTCCAAGTTGAAGGTTGTGCTGGCAACACTGAACACCGTCTCAACCTGATGGCGCACGCGTCCGAGAATCTGACGAATCTCTTCCGGCCATTGACGTTTCTCGTTCTTGCGGCGTAAGGGTAACAACTGAATTCGGCGCGTTTGCCACAAGCGTTCTTCTAACGCGGCATCCGTGTAACCCTTGTCGCCAATCAGGGTCAGGTCTTGCTGGTTTTCCACCAGAGCTTCCAACACCTTCCCGTCCACAAAACTGGCGGGCGCCAAGAGCCATTCATCAATCAGTTGATGAACCGTCGTCGTCACATGCAAGCGCAAGCCAAAGACCTTCGCTTTTTTGCTGGTGACGACGCCAAAATACTCGTGTCCTACCACGCTGACACAGCGTGCGCCCCGCGAATACGTCATCAGCGTAATGGGCGCACTGTCGGTCAACCGGACCCGATCATGGGCATCCAATTTCTGATCACGGAAATCCCGCCGAAGCGCTTCGATCACCGCAATCAATTCGCGGCGGCGGACATTGAACCGATCCAAGTCTAGCAGGCGCGGAAATAAGTCGTGCATGTATTGGGTCACAAAGCAATAGCCGACTTCTTCGTGACCCTGAAAGAAAGTTTCGATAATCAAGGAGACGGTAATGACTTCGCTGTCAGTGAAACGCGGTTCCGTGCCGCTGGCGCGCAGAGGTTTGCCGCGTGTGGCGATGAACCGTCGATACGCATCATCGACCAGGACATACCAGGTGGTGACGATGTCTACCCAGGGACGTTCCGTGATATAATTGGTGAGGCCGTGCATAGGGATACTCCTTTCGGTGTTGGCTTCACCAAAGAATGTTCCTATGACGGCTTTTTGTCAAGGTGCTTCAGGTTGGGTTAAACGAACCCATAGATAGAGTTAGATAGATTTTCATGTCTTTGATTAGACCTCTTGCAAAAGTCCGTTAGCGAATTCGTTGGATTTCAAGGTTGTAGATAACTGCAACCAGACTGAATCGCAGTCCAACCGGCACGAGATTGACCATCCAATCGTGTTGTGAAAGCGAAGAAAACAAAAACGCGCGGCTTGTGAGCGCGCGCTTTGGTGTTTCGTCCTCTATGTGACAGAATCAAGCCGGGACCGGTTGCCCTGCGCGTGTGGTCGGCGTTTCGATCGGATCGTCGCACAAATCTGCCAAGACCGTCGCTGCTAAAGCGTCAATCGCACCAGGTAGAATATGCCAATTGTGACCTGCGTGTGGTGGCGCGCAAGATGGGGCTGATTGACGCCGATTTCGTGATGGGCATCCCGCTGTCGGCTACGGGCAAGAGTATCTATTTCGACCGCTGATGCGTGGAAGCAGACAATGGCAGACAACCAAACCCAATGCGTTTTCTGCGATATCGTTGCAGGCAAGTTGGCCGCGTACAAGATATCGGAAGACGATTTTTCCTTTGCCATCCTCGACATCAATCCGCTTGCGCAAGGTCATTGCCTCGTCATTCCAAAGAGGCATGTGCGCTTGTGGAACGAAATGACCGAGCAGGAGACATCAAGTCTATTCAATCTAGCGCGCGTCGTGGCTAACAAGATGGTAACACTCTTCAAGCCAGAGTTCGTCGTGCCATTTGCGCGCGGCCGGCGCATCCCTCACGCCCATCTTTTTCTACTGCCCACCAAGGCGGGAGACACGCTGGACGCTTATTATACTTTGCTGGAAAGGGTAGCCGAGGGTGCGCCAGAATTGACGCGAATCCGGGCCGAAGCCGAAATGGACGCGACCGCACGGATGCTTCGTGAGGCGGAAGAACATAGATGAGAACGCGGGCAGACGTCGTTATTATCGGCGGCGGCATTCAAGGCACGAGTGTCGCGTACCATCTCGCCAAGCGCGGCGGGCGCGATATCGTCTTGGTCGAAGTGGACATGGTGGGCAGCGGGTCGTCGGGCCGCAGCGCGGCGATGATTCTGCTTCAAGAGTCGCGCGACCAGACGGTTCGCATGTCGCAGGAATCGTTCAAAGAGTATTTGAATTTTCAGGACGAATTTGGCGTGGACATCGGCTACAAGCCGATTGGCTATCTCACGGTGGCGACGGGGGATGTTGCCGACGAGTTGCGCGCCGAGGTCGAGCTGCAAAAGCAACTTGGGGTGCCAACCGAGACGCTATCTCCGGCGGACATTGCGCGGCTTGTTCCATCGGTAAACATCGAAGACATTGTCTTTGGCGCGGTCTGCTGGCAGGATGGCGTCATTGATCCGCATTCGGTGATGCAAGCCGATCCGCATTCGGTGATGCAAGCCTACGTTCAGCACGCGCGGCGGTTAGGTGCAGAGATCAACGAAAAGGTCGAGGCGACCGGCATTGTGGTCGAAAAGGGTCGCGTGGTCGCGGTCGAGACAACGGCCGGTCGCATTTTGACGCCGGTGGTCGTCAATGCCGCCGGCGCGCGGGCGGCGCAGGTCGGGGCATGGGTCGGTCTCCGGTTGCCAGTCGCCAATTACAAGCGCAGCATCTTTGTGACTGATCGCTTTGACGCCATTCCCGACGATTCGCCCTTTGTCATGGATTTGGCCGCCGAGTGGTATTTTCGAAAGGAAGGCAAGGGCGTTTTGATGGGCATGGGGCGCGAGGAGAGCACGACATTCGAGCCGCAACTCGAATGGGAGTTTCTCGATGCCATCGTCGAGCGCGCCATGCATCGTGCGCCAATCCTTGCCAACGCGCGGGTAATGCGCGGCTGGGCGGGGTTGCGGTCGCTGACACCGGACGATTACCCGATCCTTGGGCCTGTCGCTGGTGTTGCGGGCTTTGTCAACGCCTGCGGTTGGGGCGGGCATGGCGTGATGCACGCGCCCATTGGCGGGCTACTCGTCGCCGAGTGGATCGCCGAAGGCAAAACGACGACAATGGATATGGGGCCTTTCCTTTTCGAGAGATTTGCAGCGTCAGCAGGATAGGTTCGTTCGCTCTGGCAGACGGCCAGGGCGATAGCAACATTACAGAAAAGTTGGGCGGAGAGACCCCGCGGCCGTAAGGTTAAATTTCGGCAAAATCCCTGAAATTCGTGCTGAAAAGTATTGACAAAAGAGCAACTCTGCCTTATTATGTTTGCGGAATAAGTTTGCGGAATAAGCGCGAGCGAGAAAGGCAAACCCATCGAAAGGTGGGGGCGCAAAGCCACGGGTCCGAGCAAGAGGATAGCCGAGCTACCGAACTCCAGCCCGGCTCTTCGTTGTGAGCCGGTTTTTGTTTTTCGGCGTGCCCGGGGGGGAGTTTCCGGAAAGGATTGGAATAAGGGACTGTACCAAAGTT
>JACQYF010000143.1 GCA_016208315.1 Chloroflexota bacterium
CCGCGGTATCGGGTGGGATCAGACTACGATCAGTCGGGTGCAAAGACATTGTTGACCTCCCAGTCATTCAGTGGAGGCATCATATCACGTTTCAAACAGATTCGCACAGCACGTGAAGAATTGAACTTATACAGAATCATGTATTGGATAATACAAGCCATGACGATCATTGTTCACCCCAAACACCCTGAACTTATGGGCGTCCGTTCCGTCAAACCACTCAATACTTTTACCGTCCACGTCATCGTCACCGATGGCGCCGAACGTGACATTGACCTTGAACCTCATCTTGACTGTGGTCGGATTTATCCAGAGGAGTTGCGCCCGTGCCAGAAATCAGCCGTTTTCTCGGGATCGTCATTGGAATGTACTACCGCGAGGAACACCCCGTCGCGCATTTCCATGCCATCTATAGCGGTCAACGCGCCAGTTTCACTATCACGGATTTGCGGCTCATCGAGGGGCATCTCCCAAAACGCGTGGTCTCGTTGGTGCTCGAGTGGGCTTTTGAGCATCGTGATGAATTAATGGAAGATTGGGAACTGTCGCGGTCAAAAAAGCCCCTGAAATGGATCGAGCCGTTGGAATAGGAGGTGGCTTATGCATCTCGTAAAGAACGTAACCTATGTATCCGACTATAAACTGCGACTGTCATTTGACGATGGCAGTGTGCGGTTGGTTGACTTGGCCAACGAGCTGGACGGCGAAATCTTCGAGCCACTAAGAGATCCCGAGTACTTTAAAAAGGTCCGCGTCGATCCAGACCTTGCGACCATTGTCTGGGACAACGGCGCGGATCTGTCTCCCGATTTTTTATACAAGATCGGCGTTCCAGTCACACAACCCGCCTTGGCGGCCTAGATCAGTCATCGTCTGCGCACCATCGAAGCCATGCCAACCAACATCCTGCCCTTTGCGTCGCATGAGACGACCCTAGCGCGCGCCGGCGGCAAGGGCGCGAACCTGGCCGCGCTGGCCCGCGCCGGTTACGCCGTCCCGCTCGGCTTTATCGTGACCACCGACGCCTACCGCGCCTTCGTCGCCGCGAACCAACTGCGCGATGAAATCCTTGCGCTCGCCCAGCGCCCCTCACCCGACGATCCCACCACCTTCGAAACCTGCTCCGCCGAAATCCGCGCGTGCTTTGAGCGTGGCGTAATGCCGCGTGAAATTGCCGACGAAATTGTAAGTGCGTACCGTCGTTTGGGAGAGGGGGAGAGAGGGAGAGGGGGAGAGGGGGAGAACACTCCCACACTCCCACACTCCCACACCCAAACCCCAACCACCCAACCCCCCGTCGCCGTCCGTTCCTCCGCCACCGCGGAAGACCTCCCGGGCCTCGCGTTCGCCGGACAGCAGGATACGTACCTCAATGTCGTCGGCGAGGACGCGGTGCTCGACGCGGTGAAAAGGTGTTGGGGCAGTTTGTGGACCGCGCGGGCGATGGCGTACCGCGCGCGCAATCGCATCGCCTCCGACGAGATCGCGCTGGCGGTTGTCGTCCAACAGATGATCGCGTCGGAATCGTCAGGCGTACTTTTCACGGCGAATCCGCTCACGGGCCGCCGCGACGAGATCGTCATGGACGCGAGTTTCGGTTTGGGCGAGGCGATTGTCGCGGGCCAGGTCGAGCCGGACCATTATGTGGTGGACCCGCGCCAGTGGAAGATCACGGAATGCGCTCTGGGCGAAAAGGCGCTGGCGATCGTGCCGCGCGCGGGTGGCGGCACGGAGCAAGTTACGACAGACAGCGCGCAACGCCAGGCGCTGCCCGACGCGCAGATTATCGAGTTGGCGCAAATCGCCCAGCGCGTGGCCGCGCATTTCGGTTCGCCGCAGGACATCGAATGGGCGTGGGCCGATCAACGGCTTTATCTCCTGCAATCGCGGCCGATCACTTCGCTCTATCCGCTGCCCGATAACCCCGGCGGCGCGTTCCGTCTCTATATCAGCTTCAACTCGATTCAAGGCATCCCCGAGCCGCTCACGCCGATGGGCATTGACGCACTGCGGCTGGCGATGCGCGCGGTGCCCAAGATTCTCTCCAGCCCGGCGACCGCGCGCGACGTGGTTCCCGACGCGGGGGGCCGCCTGTTCATTGACGTGAGCGACCTCGCGCTCGACCCGCGGCTGCGCAAGTTCGTCCTGACGCTTCTCGAGCGGGCCGATCCGGGCGCGCGGCCCGCTTTTCAGCGTCTCCTGGAGGAAGGCCGCATCCCGGTCAAGCGGACGTTCACTCTCGACCGCGCGCTGGCGCTCGCGCGCGTCTTGTCGTTCATCTTGCCGCGCGTGGCTGCGGCGCTGCACGCGCCCGAAAAGGCGCGGGTTGAAATTACGGCTGACTTGGAGGAGTTGATCGCGGGCGTGCAGGCGCGCGTCCGGGCCGCACCCGATCTGGCGTCGCGCCTGGCCCTTATGGAAGCAACGGTGCCGCGCGCGTTCGAAGCGGTTTTTCGGCGAGCGATCCCCGCAGTCATTCCCGGTTTTGGCTCGCTCTTTGTCGTCCAGCGTTGGCTCGTCGAGTGGCTGGGCGAGAGTCCGCAGGCCGCGCTGGAATTGATGCGCGGCCTGCCCGGCAATGTCACGACGGAGATGGACCTCGCGCTGTGGCAGGCGGCCCAGAGCATTCGCGCCGACCCCGCCGCGCGCGCGGCGCTGCAAGCGATGTCAGTCGAGTCGGCGGTCCAAGCGTATCGCCAGCGCGGCTTACCCCCCACCGCGCAACGCACGCTGGACGAATTTCTCGAAAAATTCGGAATGCGCGCCGTCGGGGAAATTGACTTGGGCCGGCCGCGCTGGCGCGACGATCCCAGCTCGATCATTCAAACCATGCTCAGCCTCCTTGAGTTGGAGGACCCGGCTCTCGCGCCCGATGCGGTTTTTCGGCGGGGCGCAGAACACGCGGCGCGGCTCGCGGACGAATACGTCGCGCGAGTGCGCCGGACGCGCGGCGGTTGGCGGCGCGCCAAAATGCTCCGCGCCTTGATTCACCGGATGCGGGTGCTCGGCGGGATGAGGGAATCCCCCAAGTTCTACGCGATTCGAATGATGGACTGCCATCGGCAGGGACTCGTAGATAGCGCGCGTGATCTCGTCGCGCGCGGGCAACTGGAACGCGACGACGATATTTTTTTTGTGCCGTTCGAGACGCTCAAGCAATTCGCCGCCGGCGCGCCCATTGACCTCAAGCCCATCGTCGCCCACCAGCGCGCCGAGTACGACCGCGAATGCGCCCGACGCCAATTCCCGCGCCTGCTCCTCGGCACCGGCGAGGCGTTTTACGAAGGGATTACAGCAGCGGGCGAATCTGAGGGCGATTTGGTGGGCGCGCCGGTTTCGCCCGGAGTTGTCGAAGGGAGCGTGCGCGTGGTGCTCGATCCGCGCGGCGTGCGGCTCGAGCCGGGCGAAATCCTCGTCTGCTCGGCGACCGACCCCGGCTGGACGCCGCTCTTTCTCGCCGCGGGCGGCTTGGTGATGGAAGTCGGCGGGCTGGTGACGCACGGCGCGGTCGTGGCGCGCGAATATGGGATTCCCGCGATCGTCGGCGTACATCAAGCGACGACGCGCTTGCAGACCGGCCAGCGCGTGCGCGTGGATGGAAATCGCGGGGCAATTACTATTGTGCGATAGTCCGGTGGTACGCGATTCCTATGGACGCTTGACATACATTCACTTAGAATGAGGTCAGAAGTTCAATCGCCGCCGGCCCCCTCCCAGTCATTCCTGTACGAGTTTGCGAATGCCTTCGCTGCCACCACCGGTGTGCCGCGAGGGCATTTATTGTTTTCTCGATTCATTCACCTGGTTTCTCTCGAAGGGAAAGATATGCTCGCGCGCTTGCGACCTGGCACCATCAAGTGGAAGCCTATCTTTATCTTGCTGCTCCTTGCCCTCAACGTTGGACTCGCGGCCTACTACTACTCGACAAATCAACAAGCGTATGTCCGGCAAACCCAGCAAGACCAGCTCGCCGCCATTGCCGACCAGAAGGTCAGCCGGTTAATGACTTGGCGCAATGGACGGATGAACGACGCCCGCGCGATCCTAGAGGATCGCGACTTGGCGCGCGCCATTCAGCAATGGAGCACCGCCGCCGCCGGGTCAGACCTCAAGACCGAAATTCTTGGCGCGCTGGCCGCGCTCGTCACGCGCTTGAGTTATCGAGCCGTGATTCTCTTGGATCCTCAAGGCAACGTACTCTTGTCCGTCCCAGAGCATACGGCATTGACGAGCCAGGTCGCGCTGAGCGCCGCGACGCAAGCCCAACAGACGCGACAAGCGGTCCTGTCCGACTTGTACCTGCGCGAGGAAGCGGGTTATGCCGAACTTGACCTGGCCGTGCCTCTGCTGGTCTCTGAAGAGAGCGACATTCCTCCCATCGGGATTCTCGTTTTGGAGATCGCCCCTGAACAATCCCTTTTCCCCCTGCTCTCGTTCTGGCCGACGCCCAGCAAAACCGCCGAGACGATGTTGGTGCGGCGCGAGGGCGATACGGTAGTGGTGCTGAACGAACTCCGCCATCGCAAGAATAGTGCGCTCTCGCTGCGCCTGCCCATTCGAGAACAACGGCCCTCCTCGCAAGCCATGCTCGGTTACGAAGGCAACACCGAAGGATCGGACTATCGCGGCGTGCCAGTGTGGGCCGCGACGCGCGCGGTCCCTGACTCGCCGTGGTTTCTGGTGACCAAGGTGGATTCCGCCGAAGTGCTGGCCCCGCTCTACGAACTCGAACGCCTGATGATCGTCTTGGTCGCGGCCCTCGTTCTGACCGGCGGCGCGCTGGGCGTGCTCTGGCGGAGTCAGCACGCCGTTTTCTATCGCAAACAGGACGAGCTTGAACGAGAGCGCAAGAGTTTGGCCGAGCAGTTGGATCACATGAACCAATATGCCAACGACGTGATCATGGTCACGGACTATGGTGGCGACATTGTCCGGGCTAACGAGCGCTCGACCGTCGTCTACGGTTATTCGCGTGAAGAATTCCTGAGAATGAATGTGCGCGATTTGCGTACTCCGGAAACGCGCCCGTTTTTTGAAACGCAGTTCAAGCAAGTCGAAGACCAGGGCGGAATGGTCTTTGAGACGATCCATCGTCGGAAGGATGGCACGCCCTTCCCTGTCGAAGTTAGCTCGCGCGTTATCGAAATCGCGGGGGAAAAATTCGTCATGGGTACCATCCGCGACATCACAGAGCGCAAGCGCGCCGAAGAGTACCTGCAGGAAGGCGAAACTAAATACAAGACGCTTTTCGAGTCAAACCCGCGGCCGATGTGGGTTTACGATCGGGAGACTCTCAAGTTCGTTGCCGTGAACGAGGCCGCGCTCATCCACTTTGGGTATTCCCTAGACGAGTTCCTCGCGATGAAGGTCCCGGACCTCACCCCCGAGACGCTGAACCCGGCCCTCTTGGATACTATTCGGACTCTTCCTGGGGCGCTGCGAAAAGTCGGCGTGTGGCAGCAGCGCAAAAAGGATGGGACGATCATTGATGTCGAGATCACGACGCACGATCTGATTTTCGATGGTCGCTCGGCAAGAATCGTGATGGCGAATGACGTGACCGAACGTCTGCGCGCAGAGCTCGGGCTGCGCGAGAGCGAAAGCCGCTATCGCTCGCTGTTCGAGAACATGTCGGAGGGCTATGCATACTGCAAGGTGCTTTATGATTCGAACGGGCGTCCCGTTGATTTTGTTCATCTCAACGTCAACAGCGCCTTTGGACGGTTGACGCGATTGAAGGATGCCGAGGGCAAAAAGGCCAGCGAACTCGTTCCGGCGCTGTTGAAATTGAATCCGGAACTCTTGGAGATGTTTGGCCGCGTGGCCTTGTCGGGCACGCCCGTAAAATTCGAAATGCAGATGATGCCGTGGAGGACGTGGCTGTCTCTGTCGGTCTTTAGTACGGAAAGGGAATACGTGGTGGTCGTGCTCGACAACGTCACCGAGCGCAAAAGGCGCGAGGCGGAACTGCAGGCGATCGCTGCCGTGACCGCGGCCTTGCGTCAGGCGCCGACCCGCGACGAGATGGTGCCGGTCATTCTCGATCAACTGGGCGATTTGCTTCACGCGCAGGGCACCGCCCTCGCCCTGCGCGATCCCGCAACGGACGAAACCGTGATCGAATTGGGACGCGGCGCGTGGGCTGTGTGGACAGGCATCCGGCTTCAGCCGGGCGAGGGGATCAGCGGTCTGGTGATCAGTTCCGGCAGGCCCTACCTCAGCGAAGATGTGACTCGGGATCCGCGCATGACCCACGTCAACCTCGTCGGCGATCTGCCGGTGGTCGCTTGTGTCCCGCTCGCGGTCCAAAAACAAACGATTGGCGCGCTGTGGGTCGGGAGTCAGACCACCCTCGCCGACGAACAAGTGCGCCTGCTGACCTCCATCGCCGATATTGCCGCGAGCGCGATCCACCGGGCCACCCTGCACGAGGAGACCCAGCGCGATGCGCAGCGCCTCGCCGCGCTCCGCACGATTGATCAAGCCATCTCCGGGAGTCTCGATCTGCGCGTAACGCTCCGCGTGCTCCTAAACGAAGTGACCGCGCAGTTGAAGGTAGATGCGGCGAACGTTCTGCTCCTCAAGCCCCAGATCCAGATTCTGGAATACGCGGCGGGCAAGGGGTTTAGGACCAAGCTGTTTGAAAACCATCGGGTGCGGATCGGCGATGACTTTGCCGGCCGCGCGGCGTTGGAACGACAGCTGATCGAGTTCAGGGACTGGCGGTCCGAAATCCAAGATGCGACTCACATCCAATCGTTGGCGGCGGCTCTGCGGGCCGAAGAGTTTGTCGCCTTCTATGTTGTGCCGCTGATCGCCAAGGGTGCCGTCAAAGGGGTGCTGCAAGTGTTCCATCGCGCGCCCCTCGCCCCAAACCTAGAGTGGTTGGACTTTTTGCGTTCTCTCGCGGGACAGGCGGCCATCGCCGTTGACAATGCGAATCTCTACTACGGCCTGGAGCAGGCCAACACCGAACTCTCGCGCGCCTATGACGCCACCATCGAGGGTTGGTCGCGCGCGCTCGACCTGCGCGATAAGGAGACGGAGGGGCATTCCGCGCGCGTGACAGATATGACGCTGCGCCTCGCGTCGGCGCTGGGTGTGCCCGACCTCGAACTGATCCATCTCCGCCGTGGCGCGCTTTTGCACGATATTGGCAAGATGGCGATCCCCGACCATATCCTGCTCAAGCCAGGAGCGCTCGACCCCGACGAACTGGCGATCATGCGCCGGCATCCGGCCGTCGCCTTCGACCTGCTCTCGCCCATCGAATATCTCCGCCAGGCGCTCGACATCCCGTACTGCCACCATGAGAAATGGGAGGGCACCGGTTACCCGCGCGGCTTGAAAGGCGAGCAAATTCCCTTCGCCGCCCGCATCTTTGCCGTGGCCGATGTCTGGGACGCCCTACGCTCGGACCGGCCGTACCGGCCCGCGTGGCCCGATGAGCGCGTACGCGCCCACATCGAATCCGAGGCCGGCAAGCATTTCGACCCCAAGGTGGTCGAGGCGTTTCTGCAGGTCGCAGGTTCCAAGTGGCAGGTCGCAGGTCTCATGTTAGCGAATGCGTAGGGGCAATCCCTCGTGGTTGCCCGTCCGGCGAATGCGTAGGGGCAATCCCTCGTGGTTGCCCAGGATGGCGAATGCGTAGGGGCAATCCCTCGTGGTTGCCCAGGACGGGCAGTCACAAGGCACTGCCCCTACGGGCGACCGACGCGCATTTGACGCGGTAAACAAATAATGCTATAATTCGAGCAGTTGAAAGTACCTTGTCTCCAATTGCGCGACCTCTCGACAACCGACCCCACCTGTCAACTCGATTCTCCTTGATGTACAGGATTAGTTGAATCGGCCCAAAGCTGGATAGAGTCTTGAATCAATCTGTATGTAGGTCAAAGCGTCGCCGAAGGCGACGAGTCAATTTGACCTACGTCGTCGCACAGTTGGCTATTTCATGGAGTTCGCCGTGGTAGAAACCCTCGATTATTCCGGTCTGGACACCAAAACCCTCACCGAGCTGCGCGACCTTGCCAAAGAGCAAGGCGTCAGCGGCTACACGCGTCTCAAAAAGACTGACCTCATCTTTCGCCTGCTGCGCGCCAAAGCCGAGCGCGAAGGCCTGATCTTTGGCGGCGGCGTTCTACAGATCGTCGAAGATGGGATCGGCTTTTTGCGTTCCGATCACCTGCTGCCCGGGCCGGAAGACGTTTACGTATCTCAATCGCAGATCAGGCGGTTTGGCCTGCGGACGGGCGATATGGTGATTGGACAGGTCCGCCCGCCCAAGGAGACGGAGAAATACTTTGGTCTCCTCCGTGTCGAAGCCGTGAACGCCCTCGACCCCGAAACCGCCAAAGCCCGCCCCGATTTTGATAAACTCACGCCCATCTTCCCCAACCAGCAATACCAGCTCGAAACGAAACACAATATTCTCGCGACGCGCCTGTTGGATATGCTCGCGCCGATCGGCCGTGGCCAGCGCGGTTTGATCGTCTCGCCGCCGAAAGCGGGTAAGACGACCATCCTCAAGCAGATCGCGAACGGCATTAGCGAAAACTATCCCGGCTCGCATTTAATGGTCGTCCTGATCGGCGAGCGCCCGGAAGAAGTGACCGATATGGACCGCTCGGTCGAAGCCGAGGTTTTCGCTTCGACCTTTGACGACGTCGTCGAGAACCAGACGCGCGTCGCGGAGATGGCCCTGCAGCGCGCCAAACGGCTCGTCGAAGGCGGCAAGGACGTCGTCGTCATGCTCGACTCGATCACGCGTCTTTCGCGCGCCTACAACCTCGTCGTCCCACCCAGCGGACGCACGCTGACCGGCGGGTTTGATCCCGCGGCGCTCTATCCGCCCAAGCACTTTTTTGGCGCGGCGCGCAAATTGGAAGAAGGCGGCAGTCTGACGATCATCGCCACCTGCTTGGTGGACACGGGCAGCCGCATGGACGACCTCATCTACGAAGAATTCAAGGGTACGGGCAACAGCGAAGTCCATCTGAATCGCAAGCTGACCGAGCGCCGCATTTTCCCGGCGATTGACGCCGAACGCTCCGGGACGCGCCGCGAGGAATTGTTGATAGACGACGAGACCCTCGCGCGAGTCTGGACGCTGCGCCGCATGATGGAAATGATGGGCGGCGGGCCCGAGGCCATCGAGCCGGTCATCGGGCGCATGATGAAAACGCGCACCAACAAAGAATTTCTCACGACTCTCAACAAGGACACCTTCTAACTAGATGCCAGAGGACCCCTATCGTCTGTCCGGCCCGGCGCGCCTGCGCGTCTGGGCCGCGCCGGCGATACTCATCGTTCGCGACTTACTGCGCGATTGCGTTGAAGACATCCCTCTCCTGACGCGAATTGCCTCGCACGTCGGGCTGCTGTTCCTGATGCTCGTGACGATTGCCGCGAGCAATATCCGATTCAACACCTACCGCGACGAGAACGTCAACCTCTCCAATTCCGATTCCGCCGATCCCTTCCTCGCCAACGAGTTCATCGAGGATGAACTCTCGTTCCCGGCCGCCATCCCCATCACGAACGTTCCCATGCGGACGCGCCAAGAAGTGGTCAAATACCCTGTGCAGGCCGGCGACACGGTGAGCGGCATCGCGGAACAGTTCGACGTGAGCGGCGATTCGATTCTCTGGGCGAATCCCAAACTGGAAGACAACCCCGACATGCTTTCGATCGGGCAGACGCTCAACATCCCGCCGGCCACGGGCGTCCTCTACACGGTGCTCAACGGCGACAACCTGCAAAAAATCGCCGACAAGTTCAAGAGCAAAAAGACGCCGGCCGATCAACTGATCCAAAACATCCTGAAATCCGAGTACAATCAAGAAGTGCATGACATCAAGGGCTCCGATTATGTGTTGACCACCGGCCAATTCCTGATGGTTCCGGGCGGTGCCAAGCCCTACGTCGCGCGCGTCGTTCACGCGATCGGCGGCCCGATACCGTCGAGCGCGGCGCGCGGCACCGGCCATTTCGGCTGGCCCGTCTCGGGTCGCATCACGCAGGGCTTTGGCATCGCCCGGCATACTGGCGTGGACATTGGCGCGCCCAAAGGCACGCCGGTCGTCGCCGCCGACTCGGGCTATGTCGTCGCGGTGGGCTGCGTGCCCACGGGCTACGGCTGCAGTATGCTGATCAATCACGGCAACGGGTTCAGCACGCGTTACGCGCACCTCAGTTCATTTATCGTGGACGCCGGCAGCTCGGTCAAAAAAGGCCAATTGATCGCGCGAGTTGGTAATACCGGCAATTCGACCGGGCCGCATCTGCATTTTGAAATCATCCAAAGCGGCGTTATTCGGAATCCGTTCGGTCTGCTGCCGGGACGGTGACGCCGCGCTCCCCCGCTTGTCCCCACCGTGCGTTCTGGCAAGGAGATGTTATGCGCGGCTCATTCCGCATCGCCCGCATCATGGGCATTGATATTTCCGTTGACCTGAGCTGGTTCATCATCTTGTTTCTGATGGTCTACAGCTTGGGTTTTTTTGAATTTCCGCGCGAATTGTATCCGCGCACGTTTTTCCCACGCGCGGACGTGCTCTCGGTGACCCTGGGAATTGTCACCAGTTTGCTGCTCTTTGCGTCTGTGTTGGCGCACGAATTGTCCCACTCGTGGATGGCAATTCAGCGCGGCATCCCGGTGATGAACATTACGCTGTTCATTTTCGGCGGCGTGGCCCAAATTGCAGACGAGCCGGACCGCCCCGCGAGCGAGTTCCTCATCGCGATCATGGGCCCGTTGATGAGCGTCGCGCTGGCCGCGGTTTTTGGCGCGGCGTGGCTGTGGCTGCAGATCATCGAGAATTTCAATTTTGCGCTGCCGCTCACGCCGTTGATCCTTCTGACCGGCCTCCTCGCTCAGGCCAATGGCGCGCTCGCGCTCTTCAATCTCGCGCCGGGCTTTCCCCTCGACGGCGGCCGCGTGTTCCGCGCGATCTTGTGGGCCATCTTGCGCGATGTTCGCCGCGCGACGCGCATCGCCACGCGCGCGGGGCAGCTCATCGCGCTGATCCTGATCGGGTTCGGCGGCTGGCTGTTCTTGACCGAGTTCGAGATCAACGGGATTTGGTATATCCTCATCGCTTTCTTTCTCTGGAACGCCGCGGGGCAGGGGTATCGCCAGACCGTCGTGCGCGAGACGCTGCGCGACGTGCGTGTGGCGCAGTTGATGACGCGTGAAGTTCAGGTGGTCGCGCCGGACATTTCGATGGCGAGTTTCGTGACCGAGTATCTCATCCCCCGGCGCGAGCAGACGTTTGCGGTTTCGGACGGCCGCGCCCTATTGGGCACGATCACGCTTAACCACGCGCAGCGTGTGCCGCGCGACCGGTGGGCCGCGCGCTGCGTGCGCGACGAGATGACGCCGCGGGCGCGGCTCTCCGTGCTCGAACCGCAGCAAACGGCCGCGGCCGCGCTTGGCCTGTTGTCGCGCGCCGGCGCAGACGAGTTGCCGGTCGTCGAGGACGGACAACTCGTGGGTTTTCTGGGCCGGCGCGAGCTGACGCGTTTTCTCAATCTGAAAATCGAGTTGAAAACGAGATGATTTGCGTTTTTCAATTTGTCAGTGTATAATTGCGCTCGTTGTCACAGGGCTAGCAGGTGGAGGCGCGTTTGCGGAATACGGTTGTCCCCATCGCCGTGATTATGCAACTGGGAGCCGCGGTAGTGGCGGGCACGCTGGTCCCGTTGTTTGTGGGCCTCTGGTTAGACAGTGTGTTGCGCACCACTCCCTGGATCACGCTTGTCTCGGTGGTGGTCGGCGTAATCACGGCAATTGCCGCCGTCTATCGAATCATCACTACGCAATACAAAAAGTTCGAGTAAGCGGTTCGTGGTTCCAGCGGGAGATGCGATGATGCACCCCGCTCCTTGCTTGCCGGTTACGAAAATCTTTGGAGGCGTTATATCCAGAATGTGGCGTATCCTAATCCTCAGTCTGGTCGCTCTCGTTCTTATCGTCGTCGTTCGGATCCTGTTCCCCTTTGAGGTGGCGCCCATTGAAGTGGCGGCCGAGCCGCTCCCCGGTCTGGCAATTCCCATTCCCGGCTTTACGATTCCGATTACGAATTCACTGCTCACCGCCTGGCTCACGATGCTCGTGCTCGTGCTCTTTGCGTTGTGGGTGCGCGGCAGCATTCGGGACGTGCCCGGCGGCCGGCAGAACGTCGCCGAGATGCTGATCGAAGGATTTTACGGGCTGGCCGAAGGGATCGCGGGCCCGAAATGGGCGCCCAAATTCTTCCCCATCGCCATGACGATTTTTCTTTTCGTCCTCCTTTCCAACTGGCTCGATCTGTTGACGCCCATCCTGGCGGCGGTCGGCATCAAGGAGCACGGCAAGATCATCCCGATCCTGCGCTCGCCCAGCACCGACTTGAATTTTACGGTGGGCCTCGCGCTCATCTCGGTCGTCTTGACGCAGTATTATGGAATGCGCGCGCACGGCTGGATTGGCTACTGGGGCCGCTTTATCAAGGTGGCCTGGATCGGCAATTTCATCGCCATCGTCACGGGTAAGAAGCAGGGCAAGGCGGGCGTGGTGCTGGCGATGGGTTTGATTGACATCTTTATGGGCTTGATCGAGCTGATCAGCGAGATCGCGAAAATCCTTTCGTTCTCGTTCCGTCTTTTCGGCAACATCTTTGCCGGCGCGTTGTTGATTTCAATTCTCGGCGCGCTCACGGCGGTGATTGTGCCAAGCGCGTTGTATGGTCTCGAAGTATTCGTGGGTATC
>JACQYF010000144.1 GCA_016208315.1 Chloroflexota bacterium
GTCCACGACCTGGCCTTGATGCTGAATCAAATGGGCGCGTGCATCAGCGGCATCGGCTCGAACACGCTGACCATCGAAGGCGTGGAAAAATTGCGCGGCACGGAATTTGAGATCGGGCCGGACTATATCGAGACCGGCAGTCTGATCGGACTGGCGGCGCTGACTTCGGGCGAGTTCCTCATCCAGAACGCCGCGCCGGAGCACCTGCGGATGGTCTTGCTCGGCTTTGAACGGCTCGGCGTGCGCTGCCAAGTGCGCGGCCACGATGTCTTTGTGCCTTCGCACCAAGCGCTGCGAATCCAAGCCGACGCGAATAACGCGATCCCCAAGATTGACGACGGCCCCTGGCCGGCGTTCCCCTCGGACTTGATGAGCATCATGGTCACGGTCGCGGCGGTCTGCGACGGCACGATCTTGATGCACGAGAAAATGTTCGAACAGCGTTTGTATTGGGTGGACAAACTGATCAATATGGGCGCGCGCATCATCGTCTGCGATCCGCACCGCGCGGTCGTCGTCGGCCCCAGCCGCCTGCACGGCGAGCGGCTCGAGTCACCCGATATTCGCGCGGGGATGGCGCTCCTCGTCGCCGCGCTCGGCGCGCGCGGGCAAAGCACCATCAACAACATCGGCCAGATTGATCGCGGCTACGAACGCATCGAAGAGAAATTGCAGAAACTGGGTGCGAAGATCGAGCGGGTGAAGGTGTGAGTATGGGAGTATGGGAGTGTGGGAGTGTGGGAGGCGACGCCCATACCCCCATACTCCCATACCCAACGTGGAGGGAACCATGACTTTAAAAAACCACGCGCCGTTCCTCAAGTGGCTCGACGAGTGGGTCGCGGGGTTCAAGGCGGTGGACGGCAAGCAAGTGTTCAAAGACCCCGCGTGCTCGGCGATCTTTTCCGAGGACATGGTCAACGGCTTTTGTTTCGAGGGCAATCTCGCCAGCCCGCGGGTCGCGGAACTGGTCAAGCCGGTGGTGAAACTGTTCCAGCGCGCCCACGATCTCGGCGTGCGCAACTTTGTCCTGCTCCAGGACACGCACAGCGAGCACGCGGCCGAGTTCAAGCAATTCCCGCCGCACTGCATTCGCGGCACGCGCGAATCGCAAACGATTGACGCGCTGCGCCAGTTGCCGTTCGCATCCGAGTTTTTCGTCGTGAAAAAGAACTCGCTGCACCCGGCGATCAACACCGATCTCGACCATTGGCTCGACACGCACCAGGACGTGAGCACGTTCGTCGTCGGCGGCGACTGCACCGATTTGTGCGTGTACCAGATGGCGATGCACCTCAAGCAGCGGGCCAACGCGCGCGACCTGCCGCGCCGCGTGATCGTCCCCGAGGATTCGGTCAACACCTACGATCTGCCGGTCGCGGCGGCAACCAAAATCGGTGCGCTGCCCCACGACGCCGAATTAATGCACCGCATGTTCCTCTACCACATGGCGCTGTGCGGCGTGGAAGTAGTCAAGCGCGTAGACTGAATGAGTATGGGAGTGTGGGCGTATGGGCGTCTCCCACACTCCCATACCGAGGTTCAACGATGACACTTGCTGAAGCGATTCTCACCGGCGATACCGCCGATGTTTATTTTTCGCGCACGCAGACGATTCTTGCGAAAGAGCGACTCGATCCCATCGTCGCGATGGAGGTCTTTCCAGGGCGCGCGGGCGTGCTGTGCGGGATGAACGAGGCGCTCGCTCTTTTGCGCGCCGTCGCGCCGACCGCCGAGGTGGACGCGCTCGACGAAGGCGCGGCGATGAGCGCGAAAGAAGTCGTCCTGCGAATCCGCGCGCGGTATTCCGCGTTTGGGTTGTACGAGACCGCGCTGCTCGGAATGCTCGCCAGCGAATCGGGTTGGGCGACCGCGGCGCGCGCGCTGGTGGACGCCGCCGCCCCGGCGCCCGTCATCTCGTTCGGCGCGCGCCACGTGCATCCGAACATCGCGGCGCAAATGGAATACGCGGCGATGGTCGGCGGTTGCGTGACGGGCGCGACCCCCGCGGGCACGCGGCTGGCGGGCAAGCAGCCATCGGGCACGATTCCGCACGCGATGGTGTTGATCTTTGGCGATACGGTCAAAGCGCTTCAAGCGTTCGACAAATGGATGCCAAAGGAGATCAATCGCGTCGCGCTCGTGGATACGTTCAACGACGAAGCACTCGAAGCGGTCCGCGTGGCGCAGGCGTTGGGCGACCGTTTGTGGGGCGTGCGGCTCGATACGCCGAGCGAGCGCGGGCGCGTCACGCCCGAACTCGTCAAAGAAGTGCGTGCGCGGCTCGACCAAGCAGGATTCCCGAATGTCAAAATCGTCGTGAGCGGCGGGGTGGACCTCGAACGGATTCGGCTGTTCAATGAGACGGGCGCGCCCGTGGACGCGTACGGGGTGGGCAGCGCCATCAGCGGCGCGTCGGCGATTGACTTTACCGGCGACTTGAAAGAGATCGAAGGCAAAGCGATCGCCAAGCGCGGCCGGATTCCGGGCGTTACGGAGAATCCGCGGCTGCGGACGATTGACTTGCGAGGGGGATGAGAAAACCCGTCAGGTTTGTGTCACCTGACGGGTTTTCTCATCACCGCTTCGGCGGCTTGGGCATTTCGAGGCCGTTGGGCAGCCGCGGGATGCGGAAGATCGAACGCAACACGTCGTCGAAGAATTGGAACACGTACTCTTGCTTGAATCCCGCGAGCACGGCGAACACCGCGAGAAAGATCGGGCCGACGGGAATTTCGGTAGGGCCGCTGGTTCCGGGCAGCGCGGGGACAAACGCGTTGCCGGCAATCAGGCCGGCCTGCGAGATCAAAAACAAGATCGCGCCGAGGGCCAGCCCGAGCAGCGGGCGCGCGAAATAGTTGGCGGTGTACGCCGGATCGTATTCACGATATTGAAAGAACCAGGGCAAATTGTAGAGCGCGCCGATCACGCCGCCGATCGCCCCCCAGCCCGCGGCGCGCATCAGCGTCAACAGCTCAGGCGCGACGGGCAAGCCGAAGAGCGTTAGCCCCGGAATGAACGTGATCGCGATCAGCAGCGCGCTGGCGCCCAGCGTCCCCAATTCCCAAATCCACAACAACCAAATCTGCGGGCTGCGCGAAACTTGAACGCTTCGCGCCGTTCGCTTTAGTTTGGCTTCGACCGACTCGACGTAGTATTCGGCGCGGGCGTAATCTTGTTGCAAATAGGACTCGCGCGCTTCAAGTAACATCCTCATGCAGTAATCGCCGGCCGTCGAACTGTCGGATAATTGCGTATTCACTTGTTCGTACAAGCGACGAATCGTCTCCGACAAGTTGGCGAAATACGGATCCGGCTGGGCTACTTCGACCGGCGCCGCTTCGGGCGGCTGAATTTCAACCGGCTGGGGTTGCAGGACGGTCGGCGCGGGCATCGGCTCAGGCGCGAGGGTCGGTTGTTCGGTGGTTAGGTAGTTGGGTAGTTGGGTGGTTGGGTGGTTGGGTGGTTGGGTGGCCGGTACCGTAACAGTTGCCGGAGCAGAAGGCGATGGCTGCTTGGCCGCAGTTTCGGACTGGCTCACCGGAGTTGGAATCAGCTCCGGCAGGGGCGCGGGCGGCGGCGGCGTGATGGTCGTGACCGGCTGCGGCGGCTCGACCGAGTAGGTGGGCAGCGGCGGCGCTTGGTCATCGCCAAAGAGCGCGTCAATTGGACGGCGTCGGGGTTTGGTCGGCTGGTCGGCCATTGATGATTACCTCCGCGAGGGCGCGATATGCAACCGCGCCATCGTTATGCTTGTCTACCTCGAAAATCGTCCGGCGCTGCTCGGGGGCCTCGGCAAAGCGCACGCTTTCCTTGACGATCACGTCGAGCAGCTTGGTCGGATAACTGGCCCGGACCTTTTCCAACATCGCGCGCGAGTGAACGCGGTGGGGATTGTACAGGGTCGGCACGATGCCGAACAATTGCAGTTTCGGATTGAGCCGCCGCTGAATGCGTGCGATGGTGTCCACCAGCGCGTCGAGACCGCGCATCGCCAGAAACTCGCATTGGAGCGGCACGAGGATTTCGTCGGCGGCGGCGAGCGCGTTCACGGTCAAGAGGCCGAGACTGGGCGGGCAATCAATCAGCACGAATTCGTAACGGTCGCGCACGCTCGCCAGCGCATCGCGCAGGATAAATTCGCGGCCCATCATCGCGACCAGTTGCAGTTCGGCGGTCGCCAGATCAATATTCGCGGGGACGAGATCGAGATGCGGACGAATGTGGTGGGTGACCGCCGCGATGGGAATGCGCGTATCGGTAAGGATCGAATAGAGCGTGAGATCGAGGTCGTAGGCGGGGAGACCTAGCCCAATGGATAGCGCGCCTTGCGGGTCGCAGTCGAGCAGCAGCGTGTAATGTTGCTTTTCCGCGAGCGCGGCCCCGAGGTTGATCGTGGTGGTCGTCTTGCCGACGCCGCCCTTTTGGTTGGCGACGGCGATTACGCGTCCCATCGGTGCCCCCAACGTGTGTGAATGGACTGGCCCGATTATACCACACACCCGACCGGTTTTGCAAAAGTCTAGAGCTGTCCCTTTTTTGTTGCCGCTCCGGTTGCAGATTCGGCGCAAGGCGGCTATAATGTGGCCCGAAAGGACGTGGATGAGTTTTCTCGATCAATGGTTCGACCCGGGCCTGCGCTTCGAGCGCGCGTACGCCGATCATTTGTTGAAACGCTTTGAGGCGATACCGTGGCCTGGCGGCACGCGGGTAGACCTCAACCGTGAATTCGTGCCCGTACGCGGGCTTGACGCAGCCCGCGCGGGCCGGCCGCGATTGCTGTTGACCGGCGCGGCCGGCGCAGGCAAGACCACGGCGCTCGCGCACCTCGCGCTCGTTCAAGCTCGCCGCCTCGCCGCTGGCGACCGCGCGGCGCGCCTACCCGTTTTTCTCGCGGCGCGCGATTTCGCGCCCGACCGTTTGCCGCAATTCGCCGATTTACCCCGCGCGCTCAAGCTCGGCGATACGCTCGCGGCGCAGTGCCCCAAGGATTTTTTTAGCCAAGCGATCGGCTCCAACCGCGCGCTTGTGTTGATTGACGATATTGATTCGCTGTCATCCGAGGCAATCGAACCATGGCTCGCGGAATTTGGCGCGACGCCGGTGATTGCAACCGCCCAATCTCCAATCCCTAATCTCCCCGTATTCCCCCTGCCCGGTTTTCGCGACGACGACATCCAACTGTTCGCCGAAAAATGGAGCCGCGCGAATGCCGCCGGTTTTGTCGCCGCGCTAAAATCTGCCGGCGTGCCACGCTCGCTGACGGCAAATCCGCTGACGCTCACGCTCTTGACGCGGGTGTGGAATATGAACGGACCGCTGCCAGCGCGCCGGACCGCGCTGTTCGACGCATACGCTCGCCAGGTGCTGACGGACGGCGACCAAACGGCCCAGCTTTTGGAGAGCGTCGCGCTCGCGCGGCTGCGCGGCGATCCGGCGGCGAACGGGCTGCTGGGCAAGTCGCGCGGTTTTTTGCGGCTGGCGAACCATCACACGGTAGAGTTCACGCACGATTTGTGGCAGCACTATTTCGCCGCGCGCGGGCTGCGCCGAGAGCACGGTCGCAATTTACCGGACGCGCTCCTATCCGACACGCGCTGGAGCGAAACCCTCGTCTTTTACGCCAGCGCCGGCGACGCGTCCGAATTGGTAGAAACGCTCGTCGCGCGGGGAGATTTTGCGCTGGCGGGCCGCGTGGTCGCGCACGCGCAAGAGGTGCAGGCCGATTTGCGCGCTTCGGTTACACACGAATTGATCGGCCGCGCATGGGATGGCGATTCGCGCGCGACGGCGGCGCTCGCGGAGCTGAACAGCCCAGACGCTTTGGAGGGCTTGGGCGCGCGGTTGAAGGACGGCGACCCGCGCGTGCGTGGGCGCGCGGCGCAGCTCTTGGGCGAATTGCGTTTGGACCGCGGCCTTGAATATCTCTTGCCCCAATTGCGCGATCGGGACGGCGATGTGCGCGATCACGTGCTGGCGGCGCTGGGCCAAGCGCGGACCGACCGCGTGCTCGAGCCGCTGTTGGTCGCGCTGCGCGGCGATCCGCGCGGAGGCCCGGTGGATACGCGGCTGCGCGTCGCCGCAGCGCAAGCCCTGGCCCAAGTCGGCTCCGACAAGGCCGTGCCCGCGCTGATCGTCGAACTGCAGGTGGGCGAGCCGGAAGTGCGCGCAGTCGCGGCGGAGGCGTTAAAGCGCATCTTCAGTCCGCTGATGTTCAAGCCGTTGGCAACCCTCGCCCAGACGGGCGATGAGGAAACGCGACGGGTCGCGGCGGAAATCCTAAATCATAATTCCTAATTCTTAATTCGGAAATCCAATGGACACATCAATCCTCGCTCCGTGGCGCGACATCGCAATTGTTTTGCTCGTGATCGAAGCGTTCATCATGGCGCTCGTTCCAGGCGCGATCCTGTTCTTTATCGTCAAGGGCTTGCGCGCGCTGAGGCGATGGCTGCGCGGGCCTTTGCTGCAAGCGCAAGTGTGGGCGCTGCGAATTCAGCACGGCACCGTCCGGGCCACCGACGCCGTCGCGGCCGTCCCGATTTCTTTCAATAGCGCGGCGACGCAGGCCAGCGCCACGGCGCGTAACCTGATTGATTTCATATTAGGACGTTAGGAGAGACGACATGCAAGAGCGACAATTCGACACCGAGGCGTTGATCTCGCGCGCGACCGAGATGGCCAAGGAAATTCGCAAGAGCGACGCGTACCCGGCCCTGATCGGCGGCATTGCGGGCGGGATTGCGGGCGGGCTGATCGCCGCGCTCATTGCCGGGCGGATCGCGTCGTCTCGGAACGGCAGCGCCGAAAGCGCCGCGGAGCCCAAATCGAAACCCGCGTTTCGGTGGGATGTGAAGGACATGGTCCAGCTCGCGACGATCGTCGCGACCCTGGCCAAGCAGGTTCAAAAGTGGTATAAGGATCAGAACAAGTCTGAATGAATTTGAACGGATCGCACTCGAACGTCGTACGCGTATTTCTCTTTGCCGTCCTCGTCACGCTGTTGACGAGTTTCTCCCTCTCGACCGTGCAATCGCACCAGGCAGAAACCATCGCCGCGCCGACCCGCACGTCCGGCGGCGCGCCCGCGCTCAAGGCGCCCTCCGCGCCGTTCGTCTACTTTTTCCCTTTTATTGCCAAAGCCCCGACGCTTGACCTGACCATCTCGACGGCCAAGGTCATTCAGGGCACAACCCTCTCGGGCAATTACAGCGTGTACATCGCCAACCGGCCGACGACGGTGCGCGCGTTTGTCGCGGTCAACGAGGAAGGCACGGTGGCGAACGTCGTGGGGCGGATGGATATTTACAACGCGTCGGCAAGTTTCATCGGATCGGTTACCTCAAATTCCAGTACGGCCCCTTCCATCGAGTCGAGCATGAACCGCACGCTGAATTTCAACGTGCCGGCCAACCTGCTCTCCCAAGCCGCGTCGTATTCCATCACCGTGAATCCGAACGATACCATTGCCGAGTCGAACAACGGCAACAACACGTGGCCGGGAAACGGCACCCGCGCCGCGTTCAATTTTGTCGCCGAGTCCCCTCTGGAAGTGGTGATCGTTCCAATCTTGTATTTGCCCAAAGGCGCCCAGTTTTCCACGCTTCCGAATCTGGGCAATGTCTCTAATTTGCTCTGGTTGGCGGACGCGGTTTATCCCGTTCCGAATATCAACTACACGATTCACGCCAATTGGCCCTTTGAGCCGGCAAGCGTTTCAGAGAACCTAAATCAGCCCAGCGGTGCTGGTTGGCAGGCATTGCTTGACTCGGTGACTGCGCTGCACGCTATGGAAAACGAGGACCCTGGCGGAACCAAAGTGTACTACGGGCTGGTGAACGTGGCTAGTGCTCACAATGGATGTGGTGGCTGCATCACCGGATTGGGATGGGTGGGTCTGCCGACCGCGGTTGGGTGGAGTGGAAACCCGGATGGGTCTTCGAGTCAAGGTGAAACCTTTGCGCACGAAGTCGGGCATGCGTTTGGACGTGAGCATGCACTCTGCACTGGTCAGGAAACTTACCCCGATCCGAATTACCCTTATTCGGGAGGCAGCATCGGCGTTTGGGGATTGGATGTTGATACGGGGTGGCTGTACGATCCGTACTATTATGCGGACTATATGAGCTATTGCACACTCACCTGGACTTCGGACTATACCTATGCAGGCATTAAGAGCTTTCGTGATTCACAAAACTACGCTCCCAGCCGTTTGAGTACACAGGCCGTGCCGGCCCTCTACGTGAGCGGCTCGGTCGCGCCCACGGGCGAAATCAGCATGTATCCGATTTATCGGCAGACCGCGCGGGTTAACGTACCATCCAGCGGGACTCACACGTTGGAACTAGTGGGAAATGGCGGCGTGGTGCTCGCCAGCTACGCGTTCACCCCGGCCCGCAGCCCGGACGCGCGCGGATGGAGCGGCTTTGGATTTTTCGTTCCCGCCGTGGATGGGTTGACGGGAATTCGCGTGACGACGAACGGCCGGATTGTGGGCGAGAAGACCGTCGGCGCGCCGCTGGTCGCGACGGAGCTGCAAACTCGCGCGCCGACCACGCAGCGCGCGCCGGCCGGAACCGACATTGTTCTCAGTTGGGGACCCGCGACGCATCCGACCGAATCGGTCGTCTATCGCGTGCGAATCTCGCGTGACGGCGGCGCGACGTGGCAGGTGCTGGCGCTCGACCTGCGCCGCCCGCAATTTCAGATCCCGCCCGGAGTGGACCTCGCCAACACGCTCGTCGAGATCCAGGCGAGCGATGGCATTCACACGACGACGCGCGTGTTTAGTCCATGATATGAATCACGAATTGCCTCCCAAGGAAGATCCAAACACACTCGATCTCGATCCCGACCGGTACGAACGCGCCAACATTCCGGCGGGCGAGCCGCCCAAGCAAGACCCCGTCAAGCGGCGGCGCAATTTCAATGAGGTCTTCCTCGGCTACGACGAAAAGCAAGCGGTTGTCGAGGCGCTGCGGTGCATTCATTGCCCCTCGCCCGAGCCGTGCATTCTCGGTTGTCCCGTCCACAACGACATCCCGCGCGCGCTGATGTTCATCGAGCAAGGCGATCCCGTGGCCGGTGCGAACGTATTTCGCCAAACCAACAATCTGCCCGAAGTCTGCGGGCGCATCTGCCCGCAAGAAGTTTTATGCGAAGGCGCATGTACCGTCGCGGGCTATGACAAACCGGTCGCCATCGGCAAACTCGAAGCGTACTGCAGCGATTATCAGCGCAACCACGTTGGCATTCCCTCGCGCGAGATCGCGCCGGCAACCGGCAAACGCGTGGCCGTGATCGGATTCGGTCCCGCGGGCCTCGCGGTTGCGGAAGAGCTGCGCGTGCTCGGGCACGAGATCGTCGTCTACGACGCGTGGCCCAGGCCGGGCGGCTTGATGGTTTATGGCATCCCCGGTTTCAAGCTTTCGAAACGGATCATTGACCAGAAGGTCGCGCATTTGGAATCGCTGGGCATTCGGTTCGTCGGCGACACGCTCGTGGGACAGGACGTCACGGTTGACGAATTGCTCCAAGGGAACGATGCCGTCTTTCTCGGCGTCGGCGCGACGCACGGGAATCCCGCGCGCTTGCCCGGCGAAGACCTGCACGGCATTTATCAAGCGACCGAATTCCTGGTGCGCGGCAATGTGCCGGTGGAGGATTTGCCCAAGAATATGCGCGCGCTGCCCGAATTCGGCCCGCGTATCGCCGTGATTGGCGGCGGCGATACGGCGATGGATTGTGTACGCACGGCCAAGCGCCTCCAAACCCAGCACGGTTTCCCCGACGGCGACGTGACCGTTTATTATCGCCGGACTGAAAACGAAATGCCGGGGCGCGCGGAAGAACGGATGCACGCGCGGCAAGAGGGCATCCAATTCGAATTTCTGGTCTCGCCCGTGCGCTTTATCGGCGATACGAATGGGCATGTGCGGCAGATCGAATTCGAAAAGATGCGCTTGCGCGCGCGGGATGTTTCGGGTCGCCCGCGGCCGGAACCGATTCCCGGATCGAACTATACCGTGGAGGCCCAAGTCGTCGTTCTCGCGCTTGGGTACAAGGTGGATCCGCTCTTGCTCAAAGCCACGCCGGGTGTGACCGGAACCAAGTGGGGCACGGTTCATGTCGAGAATGAGGACGACCCGATGACCGCGCGGCCCGGCGTCTTTGCTGCCGGCGACGACGTGCGCGGCGCCGACCTGGTGGTGACGGCGACCGCGGCCGGGCGCAAAGCCGCGTACGCGATGAACGCGTGGCTCAAGTACAATTCGGCGCGAACGGACATAAAAACCCGAAGGGTCTTGGAGACCCTTCGGGTTTAGTAAGCGAGCCAATCGCATCGCCGCGCGTCTCGTCGCCGTGCTAACAATTTGTTCACATCAAAACGTAGCCGGGGCGGTCGCCCCGTTCAAGGTTTCTATCACCTGCGGATGGTCGCGGCGAAAGTAGAGCAGGCGCAGGGTGCGGCCTTCCATGTCGCGCACTTCATCGCGCAGGATGCCGCGTTCCTTGAATTGCGTTAGGACCAGGTCTACTTGCATCGGACTCAGATTAAGTTGATTGTTTGGCGAGAGGGCATGAGTCTTGACAAAGAGAAAAGTGAGATAGGGACGGGTGCGATCCAAGTAGTCAATCAGCCGAATCAAACGGCGTTCCATATCGGACAAGTTTTCGCTATCTACATAAACCTCCGTCGGTTCTGTATCGGGGGGCAAAGACGATTCTAGTTGAGGCGGGACGTGCGGCTCGTGCCCGTTGGCCGGAATCCAATCGGGATCGGTGATGGGGTCGGCGCCATCGGCGGCGGAGATGAGATCGTTGGAGACGCTGCCGGGCACCCCGGAGATCAGGACGCGCTTGCCAAAGCGATGGCGGGCCCGCGCGACCACGCGGATGAAATCACTGTCGCCGGTCATCAACATCAAGGTGTTCACGGTCGGCCGGTCGAGCAGGCAGTCAATGATGTCCATCAGCAGCGCCATATCGGATGAGCTTTTGTGAGCGACGTCGGGGCTGCGGCGCGCCACATCGCGGGGAGTGATGCCGGCGACTTCGAGTTTGCGCCGAAAGTAGTCGGGGTGCTCGGTAAAATCGGCGTAGGCGGCGGCGAGCGCGACGGGGCCATATTTGCGCGCCTTGGCCATGAGCATTTGGGGATCCGGTTCGCGGGAATAGTTGTTTTTCAAACCGTAGCGAATGTTTTCAAAGTCGATGAATAACGCGACTTCGCCATTCTCTGCCATTCCAAATTCCTCCTGGGAAAGCAAAACGCGGAGACGAGACAGGCAGACGATCGTTATGCGATTGGTAAAGAGCTTGATGACCGCTATTCTAACGTGATAAGGTGGTTCTTGTCAATGGGCGGGGTGAAGATGGGAGTATGGGAGTATGGGCGTGTGGGAGAGCGGAGACGTAACTCCCATACTCCCATACTTCCATACTATGTGTCGCGTTTCATTCTCGTCTTAAAGGGTGCCGCGCTCCTCCTCCTCATCGCCTGGCTCGCCGCGCCGCCGCCGATTTTGGTGACGCTCGGTCCGCAACAAGTCGTTAGCACCTCAAATTCCAAAATCGGGATTCACACGCGGCTCACCGACGAAGTCGAGGAATGGAAAATCAAAAAGACGCTGGAGTTGGTGCGCGAGATGGGCGCGCCGTGGATCGTCGAGTATTTTCCGTGGGGCTATATCGAAAACGCGGAAGGCGAGTACGATTGGGCGCACAGCGACCTCGTCGTAGATCACGCGCGGCGGCAGGGGCTGACGGTCATCGCGCGCCTCGGTTTTGTGCCCGCGTGGGCGCGGCCGAAAGACTCGGTCATTAGTTATCTCGACGAGGCGCGCTATCCGGCGTTCGCGCAATTCGTCGGCGAGTTCATCCGCCATTTCAAAGGCCGCGTGAAGTACGTCGTCATCTGGAACGAGCCGAATCTCAATTTCGAGTGGGGCTATCGGCCGGTTGATCCTGAGGGTTACACGCGAATGCTGCAGGCGGTCTACCCGGTCGTTCAAGCCGCCGACCCGGAAACGCAAATCCTCGCGGGCGCGCTCGCGCCGACCCTTGCCCCGCCCGGTCTGACCGATGCCATGAGCGATCTCGACTATCTCCAGAAAATGTACGACGCGGGCGCCAAGGACTATTTCGATATTTTGGCGATTCATTCCTACGGTTGGCAAGCCGCGGCCGACGAGCCGCCCGCGCGGGCGCGCGTGAATTTTCGCCGGACCGAATTGCTGCGCGAGATCATGATCGCGAACGGCGATGGCGACAAGCGCGCGATCATCACCGAGGGCGGCTGGAACGATCACCCGCGCTGGACCAAGGCGGTGCGCCCCGCGGAACGAATCGCGGATACGGTGCGCGCCTACGAGATCGTCAAGCAGTGGGATTGGGTACAAGCGTGCGTGCTGTGGGCCTTTCGTTATCCCGCGCCCGCGCAAACCTATCAGGACTATTTCACCTTCGTCACGCCGGACTTTGACCCCAAGCCGATCTACTACGAGGTGCAACGATATGCCGCGCGGTAGATTGGAAGTTAGAAGTTGGAAGTTGGAAGTTAGAAGTTGGACATTGGAGATTGGACATTGGAGATTGGAAAGTCGCTTACCTGACCTCCAACTTCCAACTTCCAACTTCCAACTTCGACCTGGAACACTCCCGCTCGTGCTTGTGCTCGTCGTCGTCGGGCTGTACTTGACGTACACGCGTCTCGTTCCCGCGCCGCCGCCCAAGCCGGACGCGACGTGGACGCGGATTGTGGCCGATGGCGTTTTTCGGATTGGGATTGATCCATCCTTTCCGCCGTTCGAGACGGACGACGGCAAAGGGCATTTGTCGGGCTTGGACATTGCGCTCGCGGAAGAAATCGCGCGAGAGTGGTCGCAGCAGACCGAGACGCCGATTCGCGTGCAATACGTTTACACGGGCTTTGACGGTTTGTACGATGCGCTCAAATCGGGGCAGTACGACGCGATCCTCTCGGCGCTGCCGTACGATCCGCGGAAAACCGAGGACGTGTGGTTTTCGCATTCGTACTTTAACGGCGGCCCGCTCGTCGTCGTGCGCGAGGGCGATACCGCGGTTAAATCTTTTTACAATCTGCGCGAGCGGCGCATTGGCGTCGAGTTGGGGTCGAGCGGGGATACGTTTGCGCGCAAGTGGCAGCGGCGCTTGAGATACGATTTGGAGGAATTCAACACGCCGGCGGACGCGCTGCGCGCGCTGCGGCTCGGCCAGGTGGACGGCGTATTCACCGACGCCATCGCGTTTACCGATTTCGTGCGGGCCGAAGGCGGCGTCAAGATGGTCGGCAATCCGCTGACGGACGAACTGTTCGTGATGGCGGTTCGCAAAGACGCGCCGACGCTGCTGGCGCAAATCAACGCGGTGATTGACGCGATGAAGCGGGACGGGCGGATGGAGCGGTTGCAGGCGGAATGGTTTTAGGGACAGTGAACAGTGAACGGTAAACAGTTCTCAGTCAACCGTCAACGCCGGTACCATTTGCCCCAGTTGAAAAGTGTGCCGATTAAGGCAATGCCTAGTGGAATTGCGCCAATCCCGAACGGCAACAAGAGCAACCCAACAGAATAACAGATCAAAAGGAAGACGGTCAGGTTGGTCGGCACGAGTTTGACCGCTGGTAGCGTGGGCGGGGCAACATGTCTACCAACTTCGTTGGGATAGGCCGAGGGATGCAAGGTTGGCCCGCGATCAATTGTCGCGCGATCCATTTTTCACTCTCTGGCTTTCGCGATGAGTTTGCGGATGGCTTGGGAGAGATTCGAGTCCAAACTCCGCAAGTATTTAGCGTGCGATTTGTAGAATGTGATCGTGTGACGCTCGATGGGTTCGGGCGCGGGCTTGCGTCCCGCGCCCTTGCGCGTACCGCCGTGCGTGAGCTTGACGCGCCCGGCAAAGCGGTTGGGCTTGGCTTTGCTGTAATCCACGTTGTAATATGGACGCGACTGATCGTTCATGTCGTCTTCAGGATAAACTTTGTGTTGTGCCATCGGCCCGCTCCCGTCGGCTTTGACTGCCTTGACTCTATCATCCTCAATCGAATGTGTCAAACCGCGCAAGACCCGCAGGGTTTCCAAAAACCCTGCGGGTCTGGGGTATAATGCCGCCATGCCGATTCCCCAAGCCGCTTACAAGAGGTAGACGGAAAAGCCAAGCCCTACCAAATTCGCCAGTTCCTGCAATTGGTAGAGCGCTACAATCTTGAGATGGGAGAGGAATGATGAAAGACTATCACATCAATATTTTCTACAGCGTCGAGGACGATGGATACATAGCAGATATTCCGGACCTGGAAGCTTGCTCGGCATTTGGCAAGTCGCCCCAAGAAGCGCTTGAACAGGTCCAAGTCGCAAAAGAGGCGTGGCTGGAGGCGGCTCGCGCCGAAGGCAAACCCATTCCTGAGCCAAGATACCGTCCGGCTATTTACCAAATGGCGTCGTGAATGAGAGAGACCCGAAGGGTTTCCAAAAACCCTTCGGGTCTTGATTCACTCGTACTTTTTCCCGCTCCCCTCTAACTGCAACCCCCGGTGCCGCGTGAGGATGCTTTGCACCACGCCCTCCGCGGCGAGCAGCGAGATGAGCGAACTGCCGCCCGCGCTCACGAACGGCAGCGGAATCCCCGTCACGGGCATCAGCCCCAGGTTCATTCCGAGATTCACATAGCTCTGCACGAAAATCACCGCGGCCACGCCGACCGCCACCAGCTTGCCGTAGGTCGTCCGCGCGAGCATCGCCGCGCGCACGAGCCGCAGCAGGATAAAGACGAACAGCCCCAGCACGAACAGCGCGCCCACAAAGCCCAACTCTTCCCCGATCACCGAAAAGATAAAATCGCTTTGGCGAATGCGGAGAAAGCGCAACTGGGTCTGCGTGCCGCTGCAAAAGCCGGAACCCCACAGCCCGCCCGAGCCGATCGCCGTGCGTGCCTGATCCACGTTATAGCCCGCGCCCAACGGATCGCGGCCCGGGTCCACAAAAGTGAGCAGGCGCTCTTGCTGGTACGGGCGGAGCGAATTCCAGAGCAGCGGCGCGGCGACGACCAGCAGCGTGACGATAATCAAAACATCGCGCAGTTTCATGCCCGCGGCCAGCGCCATAACGCCCCAGGCGAGCGCGAGCACAATCGTCGTGCCGAGGTCGGGCTGGAGATAGACGAGGAAAATCGGGACGGCGACGAAGACGAACGAAAGGGCGAGATAGCGCCAGTTCGACATTTGCTCTTCGTGATCGGCCATGTACTTGGCGACCACGAGAACGAGGAAGAGTTTGGAGAACTCGGAGGGCTGAAACTGAAATCCGGCGATGGGAATCCAGCGCTGCGCGCCGTGCGTGATGATGCCGATGACTTGGACCGCGAGGAGAATGGCGATGGTGACCACCCAGATGGGCCAGCGCAGGGCCGCGAACACGCGGTAATCAATGAGGGTCAAGACGAACATCGCACCGAGGCCGCCGGCGAGCCACAGGATTTGCCGGATGGTGGTGCTCTGCCAGTCGAGCGGCTCGTTCGTGATACAGGCCGTGGCGCTGTAGATCATCAACACGCCGATGACGGCCAGGAGGAGGGTCGCGCTAAGGAGCCAAACGTCGAAATACAAAAAGGGCTGCCGTTCCGAGCGTTCCATGGCCGAGCTACCGGGCCTCGCGTGGCGCACGCCGCCCGCCGCGGACGCCCACGACCGGAATATCCGCGACCAGGCGGTTGCCTTGCGCGCCGCGCGAGATCGAGACCTCGACGTGCGCGCGGTCTATCTCGATGTGTTTAGAGATCACGCTGATGATTTCGTCTTTGAGCAGATCCAATGTTTCCGGCGAAATCGAAGTACGGTCATGCGCCAGCACGAGCTGCAAACGTTCCTTCGCCACGTGCGCGCTGTCGGGCGAGCGACCGAAAAGCCGGTTGATGAAACTCATCTTGTTCTCCCTGTGCCAGTGCAAAGTGAACAGTGAACAGTCAACAGTGACAATGGGGTTACTGTTGACTGTTCACTGTTCACTGGTTTAGCGTCTCCAAAACCGTGTAAACCGATTGAACAAACCGTCATGGTCCTCGAACGCGGGGAAGGGGACATCCTCGCCCAGCACGCGTGACGCGATGCGGGTGTACGCGCCGCCGGACGGCGTCCGATCTTCGAGCGCGACCGGATGGCCTTTGTTCGTCGAGGTAATGATCGCTTCGTCTTCCGGCACAATGCCGATCAACTCGATCGCCAGCACTTCCAAAACATCGCTCGTATCGAGCATGTCGCCGCGGCGGACCATCGCCGGGCGCAGGCGGTTGATAATGAGGCGCGGCGTGGGTTTTTCGCCTGCTTCGGCCAAGCCGATGATGCGGTCGGCATCGCGCACCGCGGACACTTCCGGGGTCGTGACGAGCAAAACCTCGTCGGCGGGCGCGATCGCATTCTTGAATCCCTGTTCGATGCCGGCCGGCGAATCAATCAAGACAAAATCGAATTCTTTCCGCAGGTCATCGCAGAGCTTACACATCTGGGCCTCGTTGACCGCCGACTTGTCGCGCGTTTGCGCGGCGGGCAGCAGTTGCAGTTCCGGCAAGCGTTTGTCCTTGATCAGCGCCTGCCGCAGCCGCGCGTGGCCTTCCACCACGTCCACCACATCGTAGACGATCCGATTTTCCAAACCCAGCACCACGTCAAGATTGCGCAATCCAATATCCGAGTCCAGGCAGGCGACTCGTTTGCCGCGCCGGGCGAGGGCGACGCCCAGATTTGCCGTGGTGGTCGTCTTACCCACGCCGCCCTTTCCTGAGGTGATGGTGATGACTCGTCCGGCCATGTTTGCCTCCACGGTCTGTAGGGGCGGGGTCTCCCCGCTCTGCGGAGGGCGGGGAGACCCCGCCCCTACAGACCGCTCCAAGGTTCTACCACAATCTGCCCATTCCGCACGCGGGCGATTTCGGCGGGTGCGTTGCGCGGCCGCTTGCCGTCCGGCGCGCGAGCGATCTGTCCGCCGATCCGCAATTGCGTCGGCGTCAGAATCAGCGCGCCGACCATCGCGTTCTCGTCTCCCGATGCGCCCGCGTGGACGACGCCGCGCAGCTTGCCCCACACGAGCACATCGCCTTCCGCGATCACCTGAGCGCCCGGATTCACGTCGCCCAAAATCAAGACCGTTCCGGCATGGCGAATGACCTGACCGGAGCGGACCGTCCGGCGAATCACGAGCGCCTGAGGCAACTCCGCGGGTGCCTCGTCGCTTGCCGCAACATTGTCCTCGATAGATTCGGCGGGTTCCGAAGGCGGCAGCGAGGCGCGCAGTTGATCGAGCGTCTCTTGCGCACGCGCTTGGCCGAGGACGGAAGTCAGCGTCATGTTGTGTTGGGCGAGCAGCGCGATCAGTTCTTCCAGCTCGGTCACGCCCAGCGCGCGGTCGCCCGTCTCCAACAGAACGCGGGCGCCGTGAAAGAATGATTGCGCGCCCGGCCGGTCGAGCTGCATGGCAAGTTCGTTCAGCAAGTCGTGCCACCCGCCCTCGCCGAAGGTGATCAAGAGTCCTTCGCGCGTTCCCTTAAACGTTACAGTCAATTAGTCAACTCGTCAATTGCCTTTATTGTACCGGCACAAACTGCACCGTATACCGCTTGTACGGTCCCACTTCCACGGCGAAGGGTTCCGAGTCGTTGGGCGCGACCGTGCGGACGCACCAGCGCGTGGTGTCGTGCCAGTAAAGCCCGTTCAGCGCGAACGCGCCGTTCCCGTCCGTATTCGTGCCAAAGACTGCGCTGCCGTCGCACTTGTCGGCCACGACGCGCACGCCGTTCACCCCGCGCCCGTTCGCGTCTACCACCGTGCCGAAAAAGCCCGGTGGCTCATCGCGCCAACCGTCAATGCCAACCAGGCGTCCGGTGTATTTGCGCGCGGGCGGCGCGACGACTCCGCTGCCGGGCGGCGGCGCGGGCGGCTTGACGACCACGAGCGGCGCGACCGGTTGCGTGGCCTGCACGAGCGGCGAATCCGCGGCGAGCTTGAAATACGCGCGGAGAATATCCGTAGCCGCCGGCGCGGCGACGGCTGAACCTTCGCCGCCGCCGTAAACAAATACGGTGACGACGATTTCCGGATTCTCATAAGGCGCAAAAGCCGTGAACCACGCGTGCGTAGGCAAATGCCCATTCACCTTGGGACCGTAATATTCGGCGGTGCCGGTCTTGGCGGCGACCGTCACTTCGGCCAGGTTCGCGTTGACGGACGTGCCGCTGGTCGTGCTGAGGCGCATGCCCTCGCGCACGATCGCGAGATTCTGCGGACTGACGGCGACGCGGCGGATGACTTCCGGCTCGGTGGTCTGAATCAGTCGGCCTTCGGCGTCGGTCACCGCACGCACGAGCTGCGGCTTGTACAACGTGCCGCCGTTCGCGACGATCGCCGCATAGTTGGCGACTTGGAGCGGCGTGGAGAGCACATAGCCCTGACCGATGCCCATATTGTACGTATCGCCCACGGTCCAAATATCGCCGATGGTCTTGCGTTTCCAAGTCGGGTCGGGGACGAGGCCCTTGGCTTCGCCGGGGATGTCAATGCCGGTGAGTTGTCCCAAGCCGAACATCCTTGAGTAGGCCGCGAGGCGCTCTTCGTTCAAGCCCGTGTCGAATTCGGGATATTCGCCGCCGGCGATCTTGTAAAAGAAAACATCCGAGGATTGGGCAAGACCGCCCAAGATATTTAGCGAGCCAAAGCCGGGTTTGTACCAATCGTAAAACGGCTGCGCCAGCGCGAGGTCGTCCGGGAAAAACTTGTTAGGCACCCAAATAATGCCGGGCGTTTGGATGCGCGTTTTCAGATCTATCACGCGTTCTTGCAGCGCGGCGCTCGCCGGAATCAATTTGAACGTCGAGCCGGGCGGATACTGGCCGGTGATCGCCTGGTTCATCAACGGGTGGAGCGGGTCTTGCGCCAGGTTGGTGAAATCGTCCAGCGAGATGCCGGTCGCGAACAGATTGTTGTCGTAGCTGGGCAGCGAGACCATCGCGAGAATGTCGCCGTTGCGCGGATCGAGCGCGATGGCGACGGCCTGCTTGGCGCGCGCTTTTTGCATCGCCTTCTCGAGCGCTTTTTGGACCGTCCTTTGAAATTCCATATCCACGGTGAGCACGAGGTTGCGTCCGGCCACGGACAATTCCTCGCCGCGCAAATTGACCTCGCGCCCCGTCACGTCCACTTCGACATAGCGCCGGCCTTTGACGCCGCGCAGGTCGCTTTCGAAAGTATACTCCAGTCCGGTCAAGCCCACCTGATCGGTCGGCGAATAACCCCGGCTTCTATAGTCGTCGTAGGTTTCGCTGGGGATGAGGCCGGTGTAACCGAGCAGGTGCGCAAGGAGCGGCCCTTCGACGTACTCGCGCACCGGTTCCAAATCCACCCGCAGGCCGGGAAAATCCAAATGCCGCTCTTCGAGATTGAACGCGACCTCGCGCGGGACATTCGTCTTGATGAGTGTTGGCGAGTAAGGATCGCGCCGGCCTTTTTCGATCATCTCGCGCAGCCCCGGCTTGCGGACCGGCGGGACGACGACACGCGCGAGCGCGAGCGGCATGCGCCCAACCACATCGCTGCTCGTGTTTTCGACGACCGTATCAATCGGCAGGTTCAGCAGAACCGAAAGTTCCTTAAAGACGCGTTCTTGTTGATCGTCCGGCAAATCGGCGGGGACGATGGATACGCTAAACGAGGGAATATTGCGGACGAGGATTTTGCCGTTGCGGTCGTAAATAATCCCGCGCAGCGCCTCGGTCTGAGTCAGACGAAAGCGGTTGCGGTTCGCCGCCTCGCGATAATACTGCCCTTGCGCGATCTGGACGTTCGCCAGTTGCAGGGCGAGGATCGCGAACAGGACGAGGATCGCCAGGCGCAGCAAGCGGAAATTGCCGCGCGGTTTCAAATCCTCGTCGGTCACGGCCTTGGTGTACGAATACTCGTTCTGCGGCTCGGTGGACATGAATGCGCTCGGGTACTCTGGAAAAAATTATATCCTGGATTGCGGGAAAAGGCAACGCGCGGGATGCTACCATTCCACTTGCGGGCGTAGGCGGCGGTGGAGGCGGGGTAACGGAAAGTAGACGATGGGCAGCGCGAGGGTATTGAGGAGGGCGGTAGGCAGAGTGACGCGCAGCAAATAATCGTTCCAGGGAATCGGCCAGCCAATTGTGTTGAGGAGGCCCAGGACGATGACGTTATGGCCCAGCGTCGCGAGGATGACGGCGGCCGGCGGCAGGATGACGTTGCTGTGAAAAATCGTGGACTGCGCCAGGCCCATGACCAGCCCAACGCCGGTCAGCGCGAGGGTGTGTGTGCCAAAGGGCAGCCCGGACATGAGGTCCAGAAAAATGCCGGCGATAAAGCCCCACGCGGCCGCTTCGCCGGGCCGGCCGATCAACCCCCACGCCACGACGACGAGCAGCGGCAGATCGAGCTTAAAGCCGGCAATCGCCAAGCGCGGCACGAGCGTCGTCTGCAAAATCGCGATCAGGCCGAGCAAGGGGACGAGCAGCCAAAGAGTCATAGTGACAAATCTGCCAAATTAGCCAAATGTGCCAAATGTGCCAAATGTGCCACACGTGCCAAATCCTTCGACCTGGCTCACGATTGCGCTTTTGGCTGCTTTGGCAGATTTGGCACATTTGGCGTTTTGGCTCATTGCGAGGGTGCCTTGGTCGGTGTGGGGCGCGGCGTGGGCGTCGGCGTTGGCTCGGTGGTGATGTCGGACGGCGTGAACTTTTTCATGATGAGCACGAATTCGAGCCGCGCGAAATCCACCGAGGGTTGAATGGACGCTTCCTGAAATAAGTCAATGTCGCGTTTGCGTACTTCCGTGACTTGGCCAATGACGAGGCGCTTTGGGAAATTGCTGCCCAGCCCGGACGTCAGAATCTTGTCGCCCGTCTTGATGGCCTCGCCTTGCGGCACGTACTTGATGATTAGATTGCCGTTCACATCGCCTTGCGCAACGCCGGTCGCGCGCGTAGATTGCACGACCGCGTTGACCGAGCTGGAGGGATCGAGAATCAGCAGCACTTTGGCCCAATGCGCGCCGGTGGACGTGACGCGTCCGACCAAGCCCTGCGGCGTGATAACGGGCATGCCCGGTTTGACGCCTTCCTCGCTGCCTTGGTCCACGATCACAAAATGGACGAGGTTGGACGGATCCACGCCGATTACGCGCGCCAGATCGGGGTTGCGCTGCACGACCACCGCGCCCATCAGTTCATAATCACTGTTCGCCTGCTTGTAGCCCAGTTGCTCCCGCAGGAGCTTGTTCTCGTTTTCCAATTCCGTCAGCCGCACGTTATCCAGGGTCATCGCGTCGACGCGCGCCTGAAGTTGGGCCAGTTGCGCGCGCATTTTGCTCACGTCCGCCAAGTCGCCGGTGATGCTTTGCGCGCTGTCGCCGACGGTGGCCGCGCCGCCCAATACGGGTTGCAGCAAGCCCAGCGCCAAGTCTTCAAAGGGTTGCAGTTGTCCGGTTTGGTGGAAGAGAAACGCGGCCAGAGCGAAGGCGAGGAGCACGACGAGGACGGTCATGCGGTTGCGGGATGAGGCATACATAGCAATTTCAGATTTCAGATTTCAGATTTCAAATTGGGGGTAATCTACAATTTGAAATCTGAAATCTGAAATGGGGTCAGCGTCTGCCATTCCGGCGCGTGGTGGTTCCGAGACCGTGGAGCGTCTTGAGTTCTTCCAGCACGTGTCCCGCGCCGCGCACCACACACGTCAGCGGGTCTTCCGCGACGTAGACGTGCATCTTGGTCTCTTGGGACAAGCGTCCGGCGATACCGCCGAGGAGCGCGCCGCCGCCGGCAATCGCGATACCGTTGACCATCAGGTCGGATACCAACTCGGGAGGCGTTTCGTCAATCGTCGTCTTGAGCGCATCTACGATCTGGTTGACCGGGTTGGTCAGCGCTTCGCGAATTTCGACACTGGAGACTTCGATAGATTGCGGCATGCCGGTGATGAGATCGCGCCCGCGCAGCACGACGGTTTTTTCCTCCGGCAGCGGAAAGGCCGAGCCGATGGCGAGCTTGACGTCTTCGGCCATGCGCTCGCCGATGAGGACGTTGTATTTCTCGCGCGCGTAACGGATGATCTCGTCGTCCATCTCGTCGCCCGCGACGCGAATCGAACGGCTCACGACGATGCCGCCGAGCGAAAAGACGGCCATCTCGGTCGTGCCGCCGCCGATGTCCACGATCATGCTGCCGATTGATTCCGTGATCGGCAGGCCCGCGCCAATTGCGGCGGCCATCGGCTCTTCGACCAGATAGACTTCGCGCGCGCCTGCGTTCATCGCCGCGTCGTGGACGGCGCGCTTTTCGACTTCGGTCACACCGCTGGGGATGCCGATTACGATGCGGGGCCGATGCGGAACGGGAAGCAGGGTTTGGTCGTGGACTTTGCCGATGAAATATTCCAGCATCTTCTCCGTGACGTCAAAGTCGGAGATGACGCCGTCGCGCAGGGGGCGAATCGCGACAATGTCCGCCGGCGTGCGGCCCACCATCTGTTTGGCTTCCGAGCCAATCGCGAGGACGCGTTTGGTTCGTTTCTCGACGGCTACGACGGATGGTTCGTTAATGACGATGCCGCGGCCCCGCACGAGCACCAACGTATTCGCGGTACCCAGGTCAATCCCAATATCGCGGGAGAAGAGTCCAAAGATCGAATTCAAGGGGCTAAACAACGCAAGGTGCTCCTAAGAAGAGTGCTTGCATTTTATACCACAATCCCCATAAACGCAAAAAAGGCCGTTGGTACGGCAGTAGGGGCGGGGTCGCCCCGCCCTAGCGTACCAACGGCCCACGTTTTGCCAGTTGAGCCGTTTATTTCTTGGCTTCGGTCTTGGCTTCGCCGGCGGGCGCTGCGCCCTCGGCGCCTTCTTCCTCTTCCTTCTTGCCCTTGCCGATCACTTCCGGCTCGACGACTGCTGCCGGGGCCTCTTCGGCGATGACTTCTTCCTTCACCGGCACGACTTTGGCGACCATCTCTTCGCGGGGCGTCAGTATCTCGATCTGATCGCTCACCTTTAGATCGCTTACGAAGAGACTCTGGTTCAACGCATTCATCACGGTCACATCCACCTCGATGGTGTCAATCAACTGGGTGGCGAGCACGCGAATCGTCACGGTGTCAATGCCGTGAATGAGCAGCCCTTCGCCGCGCGTCACCGCGGGCGAGGTGCCGACGAGCGTGAGCGGCACTTGGGTCGTGATTTTTTCGGTCATCGAGACTTCTTGAAAGTCCACGTGGACGATGCGACCGGAAATCGAATTGCGCTGGATTTCGCGCGCCAGAACCAGCCGCGGCGCGCCGCTGTCGAGCGTCAATTTGATCAGACGGTTGTGCCCAGCTTTGGTCACGACCTGCTTGAGAGTTTTCTCCTCAATTTGGAGCGCGAGCGCTTGGTCGAGATGCGCGCCATAAACCACGGCCGGAACGATGCCGGCGCGGCGCATTGCGTTCACTTGTTTACCGATAACGTGGCGCGGTTGCGCCGTCAAAAGAATTTCCTCAGCCATGCGTAGACCTTTCTATGTACGGTAGAATAGCGTCGGCCATTATAACGGCAAAGCGGGAATTGGTCAAATACCCCCTCCCAACCCTCCCCCGTTATGACGGGGGAGGGCAGGGTGGGAGTTACTTGCCGCCCACGGCGGTCGCGACACGCGCATCGAGGAGGCGCACGATTTCAATGACGCCGATCGGCGGTTGTGCCCCGTCGGGATAAAACACGTAGGCCACTTCCGCAATTGCGCCCCGACGCACAACTAAAATATCTGCCCGCAGGTTGATGGTCGTCGCCGCGCCGATGGATGCGCCCAGCGCTCGGTCTTTGAATTCGTCTATTCCTTCTAGCGCACGGCACGACTTGACCGTCAGTCCCGGTCCACTGCTCAGCGCCTGGCAGAACGGTTCATGCTTGGCAATTTCCAGGTCGCCCGCGGCGATTTCTTGCGCGGTCAGGGGGTAGACCAGCAATAGCGCGATCAACTCATACGTTCGCGAATCGGTGTACAAAAAGTTCGCAAAATTTCGCGCGCGCCCAGTTCCAAAGCTGCCGGCGAGCGCGCTGGCAGTCATGCCCATTTGTTGCGCCTCGGCGGGCGATAACTCCCGGAAACCCGCCGGCAAGTCTTTGAGCGTTATCGTCGCCGCCGACAGGTCGGGTGTGGGCGTCGCGGTTGGCGTTCGGGTCGGCGTCGCAGTGGGCGTATTGGTGGGAGTGCGCGTTGGAGTTGAGGTCGGTGCGGCGGTCGGCGGCATTGGGGTGGCTGTCGGTGGAATGGGTGTTGCCGTTGACGGGATCGGCGTGGCCGTTGCGGGAACAGCCGTGGCCGTTAGCGGCATGGGCGAAGGTGGGGGCGATGCTGGAAGTGTTGAGACGCAAGAAACGATCAGCGTTGCCGTAACTACGGCGGTCAAAAGCTTGATGGTTTGCATGGCTCGCTGCTCCTTGACGAACGCAGGCGTCGTGCTCGTCGCTAACAACCATCTGGAACTTGGCGCCGATTATACTACCATTTGACGCGGCTTCCAAAAACAACTTCCGGCGCCGTTGCATTTGTTTGCGTGTGCCGCTTAGTTATGTTACACTTGCGCCCGTGCCCAGGATTTCCCTTATTTACTTTGTTTCCCTTGTTCTGGTCGCTTCTGCTTGCGCCCCTTCGCCCAAACGCGTCGTCCTCCTCGTGGATGGCACGCGCCGCGTCGTGGACACCGAGCAAGTGACAGTGCAAGACGTGCTGCGCGAGCAAAACGTCGCGCTGGGCGATAACGACCGCGTCGAACCGCCGGTCTTTGCGCCGATGGACCGCAGCGCGACGATCACCGTGACCCGCGTGCAAGTGACGACCGAAACCGCGCGCCAGCCCATTCCATTCGAGCGCAAACTCGTACGCGACGAGACTTTTCCCGAAAGCCAGATGCGGGTGCTGCAACTGGGCGCCAACGGTCAAATCGTCATCACCTATACCATCACGATGGAGAACGGCCAGGAGACCGAGCGGCGCGAGACCGCGCGCGAGATCGTGATCCAGCCCAAGAACGAAATCCTCGCGCTGGGCACGCTGGGCAGTCTTTCGAGCGTTGCGGTCGCGGGCAGCGTGGTCTACCTCGCGAACGGCAACGCGTGGGTGATGCGGAATTCCAGTCTGGACAAGCGCCCGCTCACCTCCACGGGCGACCTCGACGGCCGCGCGTTCTCCCTTTCGGCGGATGGACGATACCTGCTCTTTTCGCGCGCCGCCGACTCGTCCTCCAACGCGCTGAACACGCTTTGGCTGATGGATACGCTGGTCCTCGGCGAAACGCCGCGCGCGCTTTCAGTCGGCGATGTGTTGTACACCCAACTCGCGGGCGATGCGCGCTCCATCGTCTACTCGACCGGCGAAAAGACCGCGGGCGCGCCGGGCTGGAAAGCGCACAACGACCTATGGCTCGCGCCGCTCGCGACGAACGAGATCGGCAGCACGCAGACGATTACGCTCAGTCCGAAAATGCTGTGGAACCCGGGCATGCCCGCGCCGTACAGTTGGTGGGGCGCGAATTTTGCCCTGGCGCCGGACAACCGCGCGATCGCGTATGGGTTTGCGAATGAACTCGGATTTTCCGAGATTGGCGGCGCATCGCTCGCGCCGCGTCAGGCGTTCAAAACCTTTGCGCCCTTTCGCACGTACGCCGATTGGGTGTGGGTGCCCCAAGTGGCTTGGTCGCCGGACAGCCGCTTTGTCGTGGCCGCGGTCCACGCGCCGCTCGATTCGCCCGTCGTCGCCAACGACAATCCCACGTTCGAGATATGGGCGCTCGCGCGCGATGGCTCGGTGCGCGCGCCCCTCGCGAAGCAGACCGGTATGTGGACCGCGCCCGCGTGGTCGCCGCCGGATGCGAAAGGGGAAAGCCAAATCGCGTTTGGCGTCGCCCTTTCGCCGAGCGATAGCGAACGCAGTCGCTATGCGCTCTACGTGATGGACCGCGATGGGGGTAACAAGAAGCAGATTTTTCCCACGAGCACGGAGGATGGCTTGACCGTGGTCCAAGTCGCGTGGGCGCCGAGCGCGCGCCAACTCATCGCGGTGCGCGACAATGACTTGTGGCTGTACGATTTCGCCACGGCGCGCTGGTCGCAATTGACGGCGAATGGCGCGTCGGCGGTGCCGCGGTGGGGGAAGTGAAACGCAAAACGTAAAACGTAAAACGTAATTCGGAAGATGAAGATTCGGAACCTAGTTCTATTAACAGTCTATTCGCTTGTTGTCGTTGTCGCCGTTGTCATGGGCCTTGTCGCGTTTCGCGATATGCAGGAGCAGACGCGCGGGGTGACGTATGGCGCGCTGAATGATCCGACCGGCGCGTTTCGGGAACCGATGGGCGTCAACGCGGCGCTGGAGCAGTATTCGGATGCGGAGCTGCGGCGCGCGCTGGGTTTGATTCGCGACGGCGGGGTTTCCGCGATTCGCCAACATTTCCACTGGAACGATATCGAGCCGCGGCCGGGCGAGTTCGAATGGTCCAAGTGGGATCGAATCGTCGCGCAGAGCGCCGAGTATCGTCTGGATTTGATCGCCGTGTTGGACACAAGCCCCGACTGGGCGCGCGATCCAGGCGAACGCGATTTGCCGAATGCCCGGCCCGCCCGCGCGGACGACTATGCGCGCTTTGTCGCGGCGTTTGTGACGCGTTACGGCGACCGCGTCCGCTACGTGCAACTCTGGGACAACCCCAACGTACATCCGTACTGGGGCCGCCGGAACGCCGACCCCGGCGAGTACACGGCCCTACTGCGCGCGGGCGCGACGGCAGCGCGCGCGGTCAACCCAAACGTCAAGATCATTTCCGCGGGGCTGTCGCCCAACCGCGAGATGATTCGTGGGCGTCCCGATTACTCCGACGTCTTGTTCTTGCGCGGGATGTACGAAGCGGGCGCGCGCGAGGATTTCGATATTCTGGGCGCCAAGCCGTATGGCATGTGGACGGGGCCGGAAGACCGGCGCGTGGCGATGGACGTTTTCAATTTCTCGCGGGTGATTCTCCTGCGCGAGGAAATGGTCGCGCGCGGCGATGCGGCCAAACCGGTGTGGGCGGTCGAGTTTGGGTGGAATGCGCTGCCGCAAGTGTGGGAAGGCAAGCCCTCGCCGTGGGGCACGGATACGGATCAGGCGCAGAGTGCCCGGCTGGCGCGCGCGGTGCAGCGCGCGCGGAGCGAGTGGGCTTGGATGGGCGCGATGTTCGCGCAGACGTTTCAGCCCAATGCGCCAAGCGATGATCCGGTCTGGGGTTTTGCTTTGGTAGACAGGGATGGGCAGCCGCGCGCGCTCTATTCGGCGCTCGTAGATTCGACCCGCGCGCCGGTCGCGCCGGCCGCGTTCGATTTCATGCGATTCTATCTGGCGCTCGGCGCGCTCGCGCTTGTCGGACTGGTTGCGCTGTGGCGCGGAGTGATCGTCGCCAGGCAAATGCCGTGGCTGGACGCGTGGCGCGCGATTGAGATGCGCTTTGCCGCGCTGCCAGAGGTCGCCCAGTTTGCGCTCCTCGCGCTAAGCGTCATTACGTTTTACATTTCACCTAACGCGTTCGCCAATTTCGTCTTCCTCGCGCTCATCGTTTTCCTTTTCGCCCTGCGTCTGGATTTGGCGTTGGCGATTGCCGTCTTTACGATTCCCTTTTACCTATTTCCCAAAAACCTCGTCGGCTCGATGCAGTTTTCGCTGATCGAGCTATTGACGCTGGCGGCGGTGGCGGGATGGCTGCTGCGCCAAGTCACAGGTCACAGGTCACAGGTCGCAGGTCACAGGTCACAAGGCAGAGCATGGGACTTGAGACTTGGGACTTGGGACCTGAGACTTGAGACCTGTGACCTGGCCGTTCTCTTTTTCGTTCTCGTCGGTCTGCTTTCCCTCGGCGTGGCGGCGAATTTTGGCGTGGCGAATCGCGAGTTTCGCGTGATCGTGCTGGAGCCGACTTTGCTGTATGGCTTGATTCGCGCGGCTGGATTGGATCGGCGCGGGTTGTGGCGCTTGGTACACGCCTTTATCCTGTCGGCGCTTGCCATTTCGCTGATCGGCTTGGGGCAATATTTCTTTACGGATTACGTGATCGTCGGCGAGAACGTGCGGCGGATTCTCGCCGTCTACGGTTCGCCGAACAACCTCGCGCTGTACTTGGACCGCGCGCTGCCGCTGTTGGCGGCGCTGGTGGTGTTTGGGGCCGGGCGACCGAGGTCGCAGCAACGCACGGCGAAGCCGACCTCCGTCGGCTGGACCATAGTCCACGAAGGTGGACTTGGCAATGGGTTGCGGCGACCTCGGTCGCCCCGCGTGCTCTACGCGCTCGTCGCCCTTCCCATCGCCCTGGCCTGGTTTCTCACTTACTCGCGCGCCGCGTGGCTCGGCGTAGGCGCCGGATTGTTCGTGATCGGACTGTTTAGCGGCAAGCGGGTCCGGTTGGCTCTCGCGGCGCTCATCCTCATCGGTCTCGTTCTTCTCATCCCTTTTATCGGCACGCCACGGTTTCAATCGTTGTTTCAGGAGGGCACGGGCACCGGGTTTTTCCGCGTGAGCGTCATGCAGTCCGGCCTCGCGATGATTCGCGATCACCCGCTCTTCGGCGTGGGCTTGGACAATTTTCTGTACGAATACCCCAAATACATGCAGCCCGACGCTTGGCGCGAGCCGAATCTTTCGCATCCTCATAACATCGTTTTGGATTTCTGGGCGCGGTTGGGCGTGTTGGGCGTCGTCGCGCTGGGGTGGATGGTGATCGAGTTTTACAAGAAGGGAATAAAACAATTCCGGGAACTTGGGGGAACTCATGGGACTCTGGCGCTGGGGCTGATGGCGGGCATGACCGCGGCCCTGGCCCACGGCATGATGGACGCCGCGTATTTCTACGTGGACCTGGCGTTTGTGTGGATGTTGATGCTAGCGCTCGTCGCAAGTCTCACGTCACAGGTCACAGGTCGCCGGCCCGCGGGTGGGGGTTGAGACTTGACCTGTGACTTGACTTGCGACCTGAGACTTGTGACTTGTGGCCTACCCACGTTTGCCATTTGCTAATTTCTCAGTTATACTGCGCCCAACTCGCTGGCTTGTGGAGCATTCCTCTCACTTGGCGCTGGCAAATTCCTCTGGAGGCATAAACACCGATGCGAATCCTAGTTACAGGCGGCGCGGGCCTAATCGGCTCGCACCTCTGCGATTACTTTATTGCGCGCGGCGATGAAGTCATCGCGGTGGACAATTTCATCACCGGCAGTCCCGACAATATCGCCCAGTTGACGAATCATCCGCGTTTCAAGTTCATTCGTCAGGACGTCACCGATTTTCTCCGCATAGAAGGTTACCTCGACGCGGTGCTGCACTTTGCATCGCCTGCTTCTCCCGTTTCGTACACGGCTTACCCGATTCAAACACTCAAGGTCGGCGCGCTCGGCACGCACAAAGCATGCGGCCTGGCGCGCGCAAAGGGCGCGCGGTTTCTGCTCGCGTCTACCTCCGAAGTTTACGGCGACCCGCTCGTCTCGCCGCAATCGGAGAGCTATTGGGGCAATGTGAATCCGATCGGCCCCCGCGGCGTGTACGACGAAGCCAAACGCTACGCGGAAGCGATGACGCTCGCGTACCATCGCGCGCACAATCTCGATACGCGCATCGTTCGCATCTTCAACACCTATGGCCCCCGCAATGCGCTCGACGACGGCCGCGTGGTGCCGAACTTTGTTGGGCAAGCGATCCGCGGCGAACCGCTCACGGTTCAGGGCGACGGCTCGCAGACGCGCTCGTTCTGCTACGTTTCGGATCTGGTGGAAGGGATTGTGCGCTTGCTCGAATCCAACGAGATCATGCCCGTCAACATCGGCAATCCGAATGAGACGACTATCCTGACTTTTGCCGAAAAGATCAACTCGCTGACGGGCAACAAGGCGGGCATCGTCTTCCGCCCGCGGCCGGTGGACGATCCCAATCGCCGCTGCCCCGACATTACGCGCGCCAAGACCATCCTCGGTTGGGAGCCGAAGGTTGGGCTGGACGAGGGGCTGCAAAAGACGATTGCGTATTTCTCGAAAAAGATAAAGGGCAAGCAGTAAGCAGTGAACAGCGAACAGTGAACAGCAAGAACTGTTGACTGTTGACTGTTCACTGGTTGTATGACGATGGTCGAACACGCGCGGCGGAATCTCGCTCATTGGTGGCTTGCCCTCGCGCTCGTCGCAATCGCCGGCGCGTTGATGGCGCTGCCCCTGACGAGCGCGGTACTCGCGATTGGCGGTGCGCTCGCGCTCCTCGCCGTTTTGCGCTGGCCCGAACTCGCGCTGTACGCGCTGATTTTCGCAGTCCCGTACGGCTCGTGGTTTCCGATTCCGGTCAGCGTGGGCAATCTGACCGCGGTGGATTTGCTCGTCGTCGTCGTGCTGGCCCTCTGGTTCGCGCGGCTGATCGCGCGGGAACACGAGATTCGCATTCGTTGGCCGCCGCTGTCGCTGCCATTTGCGATTTTCCTTTTTGCCGCGCTCTTGACGACGACCGTCGCCATCTCGCTGCAATACGCAGCCAAAGAACTCGTCAAATGGTTCGAGATGTTCGCGATGTACGTGTACGTGGCGAACAATCTCGACGCGCAAAAGGCCGCGCGCGTTCTGGCGGTGCTCCTCCTGGCCGGCGCGAGCGAAGCGGCGATTGGGATTTATCAATTCCTCTTTCGAGTCGGCCCCGAGGGTTTTAGTCTCTTCGGCCGATTCATGCGCGCCTACGGCACTTTCGAGCAGCCGAATCCGTACGCGGGGTATTTGGGGCTGATCATTCCGATCGCGCTAGGCGTGGTTCTGTCAGTGAACACGGACGAACTGCGTCCGCGTAAACAGTCAACAGTCAACACTAGGACTGTTCACCGTTCACTGTTCACGCGGACGCAGTTCGTCCGAGTTTACTGTTTACTGTTGACTGCTTCCGTCTCTCTTGTCGCGATGCTCGCCGCGCTGTTGATGAGCTGGTCGCGCGGCGCGTGGTTGGGCGTGGCCGCAGCGCTCGTCGTCGTGGTGGTCGTGCAGAGCCGCCGCGCGTTCGTGCTGAGCGTGATCGCCGCGTTCGTGCTGACGTTCGCGATCTTGCTCAGCAGCATCAACCTCATCCCCGGCGTGATTGCCGAGCGGTTCAGCGGCATCGGCGATTACTTTGGCGTGTTCGACGTGCGCGGCGTGAAGGTGGACGACGCGAATTTCGCGATCGTCGAACGGATGGCGCACTGGCAAGCCGCGTGGGAGATGTGGCGCGACCTCCCCCTGCTCGGCGTGGGATTCGGGAATTACGTGCCGGCGTATCCCGCGTACGCGCTCCCGCGGTGGAGCGACCCGCTGGGGCACGCGCACAATTACTATTTGAACATCGCGGCGGAAGCGGGCCTCGTGGGACTGCTCGCCTACCTCGGCTTGTGGAGCGCGGCCGCGTGGCAAGGTTGGCGCGCGCTGCGCGTCACGCGCGGCATGTGGCACAGCGTCGCGGCAGGGCTGTTGGGCATGATCGTCGCGCTTGCGATTCACAACGGTTTTGATAACTTGTTTGTCCATGGCATGGTCGCGCAGGTCGGCATCAGTCTAGGGATCACTAGTGTGATAAGCAAATCTCCAATCACCAATGACTAATTACCATATTGTGGAGGAGTTTCATTGTCCAAGTTGCTCACGCTCGTGGAAGACAGGCAAGACGAACTGGGGCGCTTTACGAAATTTGCCATCGTCGGCGCGATTGGCGCCGCCGTAGATTTTAGCGTTCTCAACTTTCTCATCCTGGTTCTAGGTTGGTCCAATGTTTTTGTGAATGTGTCCTTGCCGATTGTCGTGCTCAACCCGCTGCTGAGCGGGCTGGACTGGGGCAAGTTCTTTGCAAACCTTTTTTCAGTGGGCTGCGCGATCATCAGTAACTTTGTCTGGAATCGCTACTGGACGTTTCCCGAATCGCGCGAGCGCCGGCTGCGCACGCAGTTCGGCAAGTTCGCGCTGGTGAATCTGGTCGGCTTGGGAATCAATCAGGTCGTCTTCTTGACGCTGGACGCGCTGGTTTTTGCGCCCGTTTTCCCCGAACCGCTCGATTACAACCTGGCCAAGGGCATGGCCATCATCATGGTGCTCTTTTGGAATTTCAGCGCGAACCGGCGGTGGACGTATAAGGGAATCTAGTTTGCTAGTTCAATAGTTGGATAGTTGCCTAGTGGGACTATCCAACTAGGCAACTATTAAACTATGCAACTAAAGATCGGTATTGATTTTACCTCGGCGGCGCGGGAACGCGCGGGGATCGGGCGTTACGCGCGCGAGTTGGTTCGCGCGCTGGCGCGGCGTGACCGACTCAACGAGTACCTCCTCTTTGTGCCGCGCGACGCTCACGACGACCTCTTGCGGTTCGGCTGGCCCGCCAACTTTTCGATCAAGCATGCGCCGCTGACCGAACGCGTACTCGCCGCGCTCTGGCACCGCGCCCGCGTGCCGCTGCCCGTCGAGGCATTCGTCGGCGCGGTAGACGTGTTCTACTCTCCGGACTTTTTGCTGCCGCCGACGTGGGCACGCAAGACGATTGTCACCGTCCACGACCTCTCGTACGTCCGCATGCCCGAATGTTTTCCCGATGTGCTCAAGCGCTATCTGAACCGCTCCGTGCCCCGCGCCGTCCGCCGCGCCGACCTCGTGCTCGCGGATGCCGCCAGCACCCAACGTGATCTTGAGGATATCTATCGCCTGCCGAGTGAGAAAATCAAAGTGCTCTACTCCGGTGTAGACGCGCGCTTTTGCCCCGAGATTCCTGAAGCCGAAAAAACTCGGGTGCGTGAGAAATACAAACTCGTTGCTCCCTACCTCCTCAGCGTCGGCACCCTCCAGCCGCGCAAGAATTACGCGCGGCTCATTCAAGCGTTTTCTCGATTGTCCAACTTCGAACTTCCAACTTCGAACTTCCAACTCGTCATTGTGGGTAGTAAAGGTTGGATGTTCGACGAGGTTTTCCAGACGGTTGAGCGCCTCGGTTTACAGGATCGCGTGCTGTTCCCCGATTTCGTTTCCGACGACGACTTGCCCGCGCTGTTCGCGATGGCGACGCTGTTTGTGTATCCGTCGTTGTACGAGGGCTTTGGCTTGCCGGTGGCCGAGGCGATGGCGTGCGGGGTGCCGGTCGTCTGCTCCAATGCGTCGTCGCTGCCCGAAGTGGCGGGCGATGCCGCGCTCTACTTCGACCCGCGCGATGTCGAGGCGATGGCGGATGCGATGCGGCGCGCGCTCGGAAGCGAATCGCTGCGCGACGATTTGCGCGCCAAAGGTCTCGCGCGGGTCAAGCGGTTTACGTGGGAAAAAGCCGCGGGCGAGTTACTGGAGTGTTTGACATGTTGAGAGAGCCAGCAGAGAGCAAGGACCTCTTCACAATGCTCGCGAGCGAGGACTTGATTGACCGATTGACGGCTATCGAGGTTCTTGGCGACATCGGAGATGACGAAGCGTTACGCGTACTTCGCACGCGATTGAAACGGGTCAATCAAGAGTTGTCCGCGCTCGTGATTGCCGTGGGAAAACTGAAAAAGCGACACCAAGCCGCATGTCGGAAGGTGTAACCTGGCACTTGAGACCTGCGACTTGCGACAGGAGACTTGCTATGCCTGAAGGTACCGTCGTCATCGAAACGATAATCAGCAATGTTCTGCGCGACAATCCGCTCGGCGATCCGTTCGTGCGCCGCGTGCCGGTGTATTTGCCGCCGGGCTACGAGAGCGGCGACGCACGTTATCCGGTCGCCTACGTGCTTACCGGCTTTACGGGCCGCGGGACGATGCTACTGAACGACGCCGCGTGGGACGAGAACATCGCGCAGCGAATGGACCGCTTGATCGCCGAGGGCAAGGTGCGCCCGATGATTCTCGTCATGCCCGACTGCTTTACGCGCATCGGCGGCAGCCAGTACATCAACTCGTCGGCGGTGGGGCGCTACGAAGACCACATCGTGCAAGAACTCGTCCCCTACTTTGACGCCAAGTACAAAACGCTCGCCGACCGCGATCATCGCGCGGTCGCCGGCAAAAGCTCCGGCGGCTACGGCAGCGTGATGCTCGCGACGCGGAATCCCGACGTGTTCGGCCTGATGGCGTCGCACAGCGGCGACATGTATTTCGAGTATGGCTACAAGCCAGACATTATCAAGGCGCTCCGCGCCCTGCCCAAGTACGGCGGCTTGGATAAATTCTGGAACGACTTTCCGACAATGCACCCCAAGAGCGGCGATTTCCCGCCTACCCTCAACACGATTGCGATGGCCGCGTGCTATTCGCCAAACCCAAATGCGCCGCACGGCTTTGATCTGCCCTTCGATTTGGAAACCGGCGAATTGCGCGAGGACGTTTGGGCGCGTTGGCTCGAATGGGACCCGGTCTACCTCGTGGACAAGTACGCTGAGGCGCTCCGCTCATTACGGTTAATCTATCTCGACGCGGGCTTGCGCGATGAGTTCAATTTGCAGTACGGCGCGCGCATCTTCGTCAAGCGTCTAAAGGAACGCGGCATCCCCTACGTCCACCAAGAATTCGACGACGGGCACATGGGCATCCAGTACCGCTACGACGTATCGCTCAAAGCGATTTCGGACGCGATACCCATGTAGACAGGGTAAGCGTTCAACCCATTCTGTCATGAAATCATATCAAGCCAGAGCCTGCTTCAAGGCGAAGACGTGCTCCGGGCGATAATTCCCGGTCAGGGCTTTCGCGATCTCCTCTGCGGTGGAACGACAGCGGGGATCCCGTAACTGAGCCCGCGCGAGCGGATCACGGTCTCCCGCGACGATCTGGCGCAGGATGGCCAAGCCCGTCTCGCCCGTGATGTCACTCAAGACCTGCGTTAATGGCACATTCATCTGCTGTAAGGCTTTTTGCATCTGCTGAATATGTGCAGCGCGACACTCAAGCAGCTTGGCGCGATGCCGCAAGTAGGCGCGCAAGGCACACATCTCGGCGGCGGGTCGAAAGGAACCGCTCAACAAACCCACGCTGTGCAAATTCGTTTTAGCGGAGATTAGCGTGATTCGCGGAGGATCATTATGGCTGACAAACCAACCTCCCGCGCACGGAAAAATCTGGGCGAGTCGGGCGAGCGCGTGGCGGCGCTGTTCCTGGAGCAGCGCGGCTATACGATTCTCGCGCGCAACTTTCGCACGCGCACGGGCGAAATGGATTTGATCGCGCAGGATAGCGACGGGCTGGCCTTTATCGAAGTTCGCACGCGGCGCGGCGACGCGTTGGGCGCGCCCGAAGAATCGCTCACGCGGCGCAAGCGCGCCAAGTTGCTCGCCATCGCGCAGCAGTACCTGGAACGGCATCCGCAATTCGGCGATTGCGCGTGGCGCATTGATTTCGTCGCCATTCAACTCGACCGCGCCGGACGGATCGAACGGATGGAAGTGATCAAGGGAGCAGTTGAGTAATAGGAGTATGGGCGTATGGGTGTATGGGCGTAGACTCCCATACGCCCATACTCAGACACATGGATAACTCACTTGTCGCCATCGTCGGCCCCACGGCCGTGGGCAAGACGGCGCTGGCGATTCAACTGGCGGAGGAATTTCGCGGCGAGATTGTATCGGCGGACTCGCGGCAGGTTTATCGCGAAATGGACATCGGCACGGCCAAGCCGACGAGCACCGAACGACGCCGCGTGCCGCACCACTTGCTCGACCTCGTCAATCCCGGCGAAGCGTTCACGCTCGCGCAATACCAACACCGCGCCTACGCGATCATCGCCGAGATTCACGCGCGCGGCAATGTCCCCTTGCTCGTCGGTGGGAGCGGGCTGTACGTCCGGGCCATCCTCGAAGGGCTTGACATCCCTCGCATCGCGCCGGATCCCGCGCGGCGCGCGGAATTGGAACGCGAGCCAAGCCCTATGCTGTACGCACGCTTGCAGCAACTCGACCCCGTTGCCGCGGCCAAGATTGATCCCCGCAACAAGCGCCGCATCATCCGAGCGCTCGAGGTGAGCCAAGCCGCGGGTCAACCGATCAGCGAGTTGCAGACGCGTCGCGCGCCGAACTATCGCACGCTGCGTCTCGGCCTTACTCTGCCGCGCGACGAATTGTATCGCCGCATCAACGCGCGGGTAGACCAAATGATGGAGGCGGGGTTGGTGGCCGAAGTGCGGGCGCTGATGGCGCAAGGATACGGCTTGGAGACGCCCTCCATGAGCGGGCTGGGCTATCGCCAAATCGCGGCGTACGTGCGCGGCGAGGCAACCCTCGAAGAAGCCGTGCGCTTGCTCAAACGCGACACGCGCCGCTTTGTCCACCATCAATACAGTTGGTTTCGGCTGGACGATCCACGCATTCACTGGTTCGACGTCTCGCAAGCAAGCTACGCGGACATGCGCGCCGAGGTTGCGCGCTTTCTCGCCAGCACGAGAGACTGAATGGGACGCGGACGAGCGCGGACAAGCGCGGAAAAAAGAATTATCCGCGCTTGTCCGCGCTCGTCCGCGTCCCCTAATATGAGGAATTGAAAGATGGCAGACGCGTTTGTAGCTTTTGACAACAATATGCTTACAGTGGGGAATGGTTGGCTTGAGCGGCGATTTCACGCGCGCGCCGGCGAAGCATTCCGCACGACCGCGTTCGTAAACCGGCAGACTGGACGCGATTACGCGCGCGGAACCGCGCGCGAATTCGCCTTTGCGGCAAATGGGCAGATGCTGACGACGGACGATTTTGTCTTGCAGAGCGTGGCGCGCTATCCGCAAGAGGCCATCGTCCATCTCGAATCGCCGCTACTCGCAATTGACCTTCATTTCCGAATCTACGCCGATCATCCTGTTCTTCGCAAATGGCTCATCATTCATAATCGCGGGCAAACGACGATCGCGCTGACCGATTTGGATTGGGAGGTCGTGAATCTGCTGGTGGACACGCCGGCGACCGCGGAGGCCTGGACTGACTATTTCTCGCGGCGCGCGAAATCGGTGATCGTGACAATGGACGATTGCGCGCTCGTCGTCAACGATGATAAGCGCGGGGAAGGATTCATCATCGCGACGGAAGCGCCGGGCCCGATGAAACGGATGGAAGTGTATGCCCAGGGGAGCCAAATCGCGCTGGGCTACAACCGCGACGATGAGACTATCTTTGAGCGCATTCTCGCGCCCGGCGAACAGTTTCAGACCGCGGCGAGCTTCATCCTGCCGTTCGAGAATCCGATTCCGCAAGATGTAATAGACGGCCCGTACGCGCGGTTCGTCACCGCGCACCTCACCGTCTGCGATGTCGCGCAGGCGCCGACGATCACGATCAACACTTGGATACCGCACCTGTACAACATTCATCGCGCGCTCTTGCTCGCGGAAATTGACCGCGCGGCCGAGTTGGGAGTGGACGCGTATCAAGTGGACGCGGGTTGGTACCACCGTATGGGCGACTGGAACGCAAATCGCGACAAGTTCCCAAACGGGCTGGAGGAAATCGCCGAGCACGCGCGGGCGCGCGGGATGCGCTTTGGTTTGTGGCTGGCGGTTGCAACGGTGGACGAATTGAGCCAGGTCTACCGCGAACATCCCGAATGGATCGCGCTAAATCAGCGCGGCGAACCCAACCGCCACCCCGTGCCCGGTACGGCGACGATGTGCCTCGATTCCGGCTATTACGATTTTATCCTGGCAAAAATAGACGACGTAGTTCGGCGCTATGGCGTCGAGTTGCTCAAATTGGATTTGAGCGTCGTGCGGAATCTGTACGAGCCGGGCGCGCATCCCGGCTGCTTTGCGACCCAGCACGCGCATCGCTCGCCGAACGAGAGCCATCTGCGTATCTTGGAGCGTCTCTTCGATCTGATCCGCGCGCTGAAACGCGCGCACCCGCGCTGCTTGGTTGATCTGAGCTATGAACTGTACGGCGTGATGGACGGAACCGATCTCGCCCTGACGCAGGTCGCCGATCAGAACTGGTTCACGAATCAGACCAGCCCGAATGAGATCAACCTGCGGCGCGAGATTTGGCAGCGCGGGCGCGTGACCGCGCCGTGGACACTCAATTTTGGCGGCGCCGTCCTGAACGCGGCGAGCGCGCCGCACTATGGCTTGTTCTCCGCGCTAACATCGCACGCCATCTTCTGGGGCCATCTCGCCGACCTCGACGCGGAACGGATGGCGCACTACAGACGTTGGTTCGCGTGGCTCAAGCATCAGCGCGCGCGCGGCGATTTCTACCGCTATTATCAAGTCTCCAACGTCTTGCCCACGCCGGATGGCATCTCCAGCCGCGACTATCGCCACGCGATTCCTGCCGCGCGTTACGGCGTCCGGCCGCTCGGAATTCATGCGCACGCGTTCGATCCGGTTTCGGATCATCCGGGCGGCTTTTGGGACGGCGTGGCGCGGCTGGACGAACGGGGCGAGGGGCCGATTTTCCTTTTTCGTCCGGCGGCCTGCATCACCGCCTATTTCCAACTCCGCATCCCGTGGGTGGAACGGAGCGTGGTGTATCGCATCCAAGACGTAACCGAGTCGCGCGAATTGGGCGTGTTCGGCGGCGACGAACTGATCGAACAGGGAGTCGAGGTCCATATTGCGGAGGCAGCACGCGCGAAGGTGATCGTGCTGCGGCGAGAGTAGAACCAAGTAGTAGAAACCCGTCTTCTTGCGGAAGACGGGTTTCTTTGTTCAGTTATTGCGGTTGGGGACGTGAGATGTCCGCAATCACTCGCCTGACTTCCGGCGGAACGTAAGCATCGCTGTAAAAGCGATCCACCTTGGCGGTGAGCCGCGTCTTTTGCAACCACTCTTCCAGCGCGCCGCTCTGCATTTGCTCTAACGTACTCGCATCCAGTTCTCGATTTTGCTCGTGCCCCAGCGCCTGGATGATGTGGACGCCGTAGGTCGTCGTGACCGGCTGGCTGATCTCGTTGACTTTGAGCGCAAAGGCGACATCTTCGAACTCTTTGATCATCTGCCCTTTGGGGAACCAGCCCAGATCGCCGCCCTGGTCCTTGCTGCCCGTGTCCGTCGAATATTCCTGGGCGAGCGCCGCAAAGTCTCCGCTATTCTTGAGCAAGTCCTCGACTTTGGTCGCCGTCGCCAGATCCGCGACGAGGATGTGGCGCGCCTGCACTTGCTCGGCGGTGGTCGGCATTTCCTTACCGAGCGCTTCCTGCAATTTGCGGCGTAAGATGGACGTCGCGATCAACTTGCGGAAATCCGCTTCGCTCATCTGCGCCGACTTGCCGATCGAGTCGAGAAATTTCTTCTTCTCGTCGAGATAGCCCTGGTACGTCAGCGGCGTCGCGGTGGGCCCCGGCGTTTCGGTGGGCCCGAGCGTGGGCGTGACCGTAGGCGTCGTCGGCGTAATCACTCGGCTATCGCTCGGGACCCCGGTCGGCGTGGGCGACGGCGTGGGCGTGGGGGTGATGGTCGGCGTGAGAGTGGGCGTCGCGGTTTCGGTCGGCGTGGGCGAAGGGCCGGCGGTCGGCGTGGGCGTTGCGCGCGCGTAGCCAAAATCGCGCTCCAGCTCTTCTTCGATCTCGTCGTCCGTCACGGCGATATTTCGCCGGGCCGCGTCTTGTCGAACCAATTCGTCGTCTATGAGATTTTCCAGACCCATCCGCGGCAGCGAGACCAGTTGCGTGGCCAATTGGCTTTGCTGCTGCTCGAAATACTGCTTCAAGAAATCCATGGTCGGGTCATTGCCGAGCTGATTGAGATTCTCGCTCAGCGAATTCAACTGGCTGAGGATCGAACCCGCCTCGTAACGCAGCCGCTTTTGAAAGTCGCCGACGGTGATCGGCGTGCCATTCACCGTGGCGATCCGGCTGTTCAGCTTGCCAAAGTTTTCTTGATAGTAACCGACACCCAAGACGATGAGGATCGCCAGCGCGACGATTCCCAAACTGAGAAAGAGGATGCGCTCCTGACGCTGTTCACGCGCGCGGCGCACCATCTGCTTGCGCGTCTCTTCCGGAGCGCGTTTTCCAGCTTTAGGCATCGTCCTAGTCTCCGCGCGCTTGCGATGCGGTAAAGGGCAGCAGCGCGATGTGGCGCGCGCGTTTGATCGCCAGCGAGAGCCGGCGCTGATGCTTGGCGCACGTGCCGATCTTGCGCCGCGCCTTGATCTTGCCGCGTTCGGTCAGATAGCGGCGCAGTTGATCGCCCTGCTTGTAATCAATGTACTTGACTTTGGCCGAACAAAACGGGCAAACTTTCGGCGGTCGCGGACCGGAAAACCGGCCGCGGCCGCGGCCCCCTTCGGGCCGTTCGCGGCGCGGACCGGGGCCGGACGGCTCGCGGGCCGGCGCGGCCGGGGCATTGCTGCTCGGCGTATTTTCTGGCATTTTCAAATTGATGCTCCTCTAGCTAAGTGACAGGCGGCGGTTCGTCGGACGGGGACTCGACCAGGGTCGCTTCGCCCAGGTCTTCTTCCGCCGCGCGCCCGCGCTTGTCCAAAATAATGACTTCGTTAGCGATGATCTCGGTGCGAAAGTGCTTTTGGCCGTTTTCCGCTTCCCAGCTCCGCGTCTCTAGTCGGCCTTCCACGTACACAGCCGACCCTTTGACCAGGTACTGGTTGCAGATCTCGGCGAGCCGTTCCCAGGCGACCACGTTGAACCACTCGGTCTTTTCGACCCGGTCGCCTTCCGGCTTGAGCCACGAACGCGAAACGGCGACGGTGAAAGATGTGACCGGTTTGCCGTTCGGCGTGTAACGCATCTCGGGATCGCGGCCGAGATTGCCAATAATCTGTACCTTGTTCAGGCCTCGCATGGGTTCCTCCTCGCAGCCATCGGCTCGGACCGGTTCCGGCCCGGGCAAGATGCTGCGACGTCACAACAGCATTTGCCAATAAGACGATGGCCGAGCCATTGCTCCGCATGGCGGAGGAATGGCTCGGGTCAATCCGCATCCAGGCGAACGACGAGATAACGCAAAACTTCTTCGGTGAGTTTCAGCGAGCGTTCGATTTCGCGCACGGCAGTGGGAGGCAAATTGAGCTGCAGAACGGAGTAGAAACCTTCGGTGAACTTGGTAATGGGGTACGCCAGGCGGCGTTTGCCCCAATCCTCGCGGCGGGTAATTTCACCGCCGTTGTTCGCAATGAACCTGTCAACGCGCTCGTTCACGGTTGCAAGCGCTTGCTCATCCACCGTCGGGCGGACAATGTAAACTAATTCGTAGGGCAAGTGAGGCTCCTTTCCTCGGGTTTGCTTCACGCGGGAGCGGCGCCCTGCGCGCTCGTTTCGTGGAGCAGAAAGGTATGATATAGAATTCGAACGGGCGGCATTATAGCACAAAGTCCAAATTTGGCAAATAGGTTGTCGCGACGGCCATCCTATGATATAATCCGAGCAACACTGCGCGAACCCTGGAGGATCTGTGGCGACCAAAATCATCACCAAAGAGTACAAACGCGTGGACCTCATCGAGATTGATGGCCGCATTGATTCGAGCACCGCGCCCCAGCTCGAGCAGGCGCTGCAAAACATCATCAAGGAAGGGCGTTATCGCATCGTCGTGGACATGGCCGAGACGGATTTCATGAGCAGCGCGGGTCTGCGCGCGCTCCTCTCCGCGCTCAAACAGGTGCGCCGTTTCAATCGCGGCGACGTGCGCCTGGCAAGCATGCCCGATCGAATCAAAAAAGCGTTCGACCTGGCCGGGCTGCTCGAGGTGTTCAAGGTGTACGAAAACAGCGTGGACGCGGTCGGCAGCTTTTGAGGATTTATGATTTCGGCCCTAGTTTTCCGAGGGAGAGTCCGCTTATCAACAATGTCTATCGCGCGCTCGTCGTCATCCTTCTGACGCTCGTCGCCGTCTCCGCCAATCCAATCGTCCCCGTTTCCGCGTTCGATCCTTCCACTCTCTCCGCCGTCGCGCCCTCCGGCCGGCTGATCTTCGCCGCCGAGAGCGGCGGCGTGTGGAATCTCTTTGCCGCGGATGCGAACGGCGGCGCGTGGCAGCGCCTGAGCGCGAACGCCGCGCCGGCGCGCGATCCCGCGATTTCCCCCGATGGGAAAACGATCGCGTTCCGTTCGCGCCGCGACGGATTTTGGGAAATCTACTCGATGCCGGCGAACGGCGGCAGCCCGATGCGCTTGACGCGCGGCATGGTCTACAGCGGCGCGCCGGTGTGGTCGCCGGACAACAAGCGCCTCGCGTTCGAATCGTACAAGCACGGCGACCTGGATATTTGGGCGATGAACGCGGACGGCACCCAACCGGTGAATCTTACGGAAACTTCGGAATTCCAGGATTACGCGCCGGCGTGGTCGCCCGACGGCAAATGGATCGCGTACACGAGTTGGCAAACCGGCACGCAGCAGATTTTCGTCGTCGCCGCCGACTGCACGGTAGGGTGCAAGGCGTTCAACGTCAGCCAAAACAAAGCCGATGACGAGGAACCCGCGTGGTCGCCCGACGGCAAGCAGTTGACTTTTGTTTCCGACCGCGATGGACAGCGCGCCATCTATACCGCCGACTTTGCGCTGGCCGGATTGAAGAATATCAAGCGGATCACGTTCTCCGGCTGGGACGACCAACCCGCGTGGTCACCCGATGGCAAATGGATTGCATTCGTTTCGGCGCGCCCCACGCGCCAGCCACTCTACATCACCTCCGCCGAAGGCGGCATCCCACGCATCGTTGACGACAGCGACATGTATGCCGCGTCGGTGGCGTGGGCGCCCGACGCGACAGTCGTGCTGGACGCGCCGAACGAAAGTGCGGGCGCGCCGCTCTACCAAGCGCGCCCTGA
>JACQYF010000152.1 GCA_016208315.1 Chloroflexota bacterium
CCGGCGCGGTCGAGACGATTGCGGAATTGCGACGGCGCGGTTTGCCCGTCGTCTTTATTTCCAACAAACCGCTCGAACCCGCTTCCAGCTACGCGGAAAAACTGACGCGGCTGGGTATCCCCGCGACAGCGGACGATGTGATCACCTCAGGCAAGGTGTTGAGCGCGTACCTCGCGCGGGCCGCGCCCGGCGCGCGCGTCTTTGTGATCGGCGAGCCGCCGCTGCTGCGCGAGATGCACGCGGCGGGCTTGCAGTTGTGCGAAGAGCCGGCGCGAATCGAATACGTCATCGCGGCGTTTGATCGCACGTTCGATTATCGCAAATGGAACGTTGCGTTTCAGGCGATCAAATTCCACGGCGCGCATTTCGTCGCCACGAACGGCGACCGCACTTGTCCTATCGAGGGCGGCGAGCTTCCGGACTGCGCGGGCGTGATCGCCGCGCTCGAGGCGACGACGGGCAAAACGGTGGAATTGATCGCGGGCAAGCCCTCGCCGATGATGATCGAATGGGGTGTGGCGCGCTTGGGCGTGCCCGCGGCCGCGTGTCTCGTCGTCGGCGACCGGCGGGAGACGGATATGGTGATGGGGCGGCAAGCCGGCGCGCGTACCGCGCTGGTGCTCACCGGCGTGACGCGCCGCGCGCAGCTCGCCGCCGCGCCCGCGCCGCCCGATTACGTGCTGGAGAGCGTGGGCGATGTGCTGCGACTGTTGGAGCCGTAATCGAGTTGTAATCTGTTTCGCTTGTCAGGCGCGATTTGGTCTGTTATAATTTTATAGGTATAATCCCTATGCAGCCGCACCGCTTTTTGCTGATCTCACAACATCCGGCTTTGGCCGAACTGGTCGGCGACGCGCTTGGACAAGAACTGCGCATCACGTTTGCCAATAGTTCGGCAGAGGCCGTCAATCTGCTGCGGAAACAAGATTGCGAAGCCGTACTGCTCGATGCGCGCAGCTTCCACGATTGCTCGGAAATTCGCACGGAATGGGACGGACCGATCGTGCTCCTGGTGCCGCGGGGCGCCAAGCACACCGTGCTTTCCGGTTACGATGGCGGCGCCGATGCCCATGTGCCCATTCCCTGCGACGCGCGCGAATTGTTAGCGCGCGTCAAATCGGTCATGCGACGCACGGGTTCAGACTAGGAACGGAATGAAAGGTGAACATTCGATGAAACGTCTACTCTTTGTAGTGGTACTGTTATTAGTGGCTCTACTTTCGGTCGCCTGCGATGCCTTTTCGCCAGCCCCGCCGGCGGACCAATCACCGCCGCCGGCCGGCCCGACCGGGCAGTCGTCTCTCCCCGTGCCGGTGGGCAATTGCCAATCCCGCTTGTGGGGCAAAGTGACGAACGCGGCCACCGGCCAATCCCCGGCCAATGTGGCGATCGAGGTCGTCAGCGGCGGCAAGACGTTCAAGACGGTCACCGATCCGAACGGCCTGTACGGCTTTGCCGGGCTGTGCGCCGGAGAGTATGCGATGACGCTCACGCCTCCCGGCGGCAAGGGGATTCCCAACCCCAATAAGGTGACGCTGGATGGCGCCCAGCCGATCAAAGTGGACTTGACGTACAAGTAAGGTTGGCCCTACCTGAACTAGAATTAGCCCTACCGATCGGTAGATTGAGACCCGCAGAAACCCTGCGGGTTTTTGTATTGTAATGAAACGGTAACCATCCATCTGCTCGCGACGACCGGCCCTGCGGGTGTAATCATACTGTAATCGTCCCGGCGTTGCATTGCTGTTATAATTCATCCAGAGTACAAGCAAGACCTGCACCTTAGAACACCTATTTCTTCTGGGAAGCGATGAAACCTAGCCGAGACGCATCTCGACCCTGAGATGCGTAGTGGACGCCCGAGGGGCTAGGTGGAGCTAGTGGCGTAACCGACCCAAATCATGATTTGTGGTCGGTTTTATTTTGCGAGCCGCAAGCGAGGATTACATGAGAGATTACACCGCACGAATTTGGAACCTGATGCGCCGAGTGGGCGTCGTCGGGTTTTTGGCATTGGGATTTGTTTGGAACGCCGTAGCCCCGGCTTACTCCGCCGTCGAGTTCCCGGGCGGCGCATTCCCCGGCGCCGGTTCAGATATTCCTAGCTTGCAAACCTCTTGCACGAATACAAATTCCTTTAGTTTCAACAGCACCGCAATTGGCACGGGCAACTATGTTTGGTTCAACAGCGCGCTTAAAGTGAGCGGCTTGGGGACGAGCGCCACGACCATTCGCTTCGACAGCTCGACGGTCCAATTCTCCCGCAACGGCGTCAACACTTCTCTGGCGATTCCCAATGCCGTCATCACTTTCGCGCCGACGGCGACCGTCGCGACCACCGTTTACAATACCACGACGAAGACCTGGACGACCACTGTTCCACTGAACGTCAGCGGCAATGTTTTTCTGAGCGGCTTGGGCTATGCGGTTCCGAGCGGCGGCCTGGCCGGCGGCATCAACCCGGTGAGCTGGACCGGTCGCTTTACGTCCGACACGCCGGGCGTGAGCGTTCAATGGCAGTGGGGCGCCGCGGTCTACAAGACTTTTAACACGGTCTACAACGCGCTGGGCGTCAAGCCGGTAGACAACAATGTGAATAGCGTCTATAAGAATTTGGATCGCGCGGGAACGCCAGAGACTTACCGGGCCTACGTGATCGCCGGCGCGACCGGCACAGGCGGCACGAATTACACCGGCACGTCCAGCACGATGACGAGCGTCGTCGCGTGTTCCGCGCAAGCCGGTAGCTCCCAAACTTCCAACCCGGCCCCGCAACCTACCTACGGTTCCGCGAACGTGGATGGCAACTCTTCCGAATGGAATCTCACATCCGACTTTTTCGCCAACATGTATCGCGCGGGCGATCCGACCAAGCCCATCGAATCGAAGCTTTACTTGCGCTACAACTGCGCGACAAGCACCCTGTATGCGCTCGTGCTCGCGCAGCCGGGGGTCACAGTCGCCGCCAATTTGCCCGAAGATGCCTACGTCAAACTTTTGGGCAACAAACTCGTAGATGGCACTTACGGCGATGACGGGACCGCGCCGGATTTCGCGTGGATCGGCCGCAACGGGAATACGGCAGCCGGTTGGGAAGCATCTGCGGTTGTGCCTTTCGGTTCTTTTAGCGATTTGAATGTTCACACGCAGGTCAACGACGACGGGTTGCAGACCTCGGCTGTGGAAGATCGCGCGATCGGTCTGACGATCAATTGCGCGTCGCCGACGAGCACGCCCGTCAACACGCCGACCAAGACGAACACGCCGGTCAATACGCCGACCAAGACGGCGTCGCCGACGGCGACGAATACGCCGAACACGCCACCGCCTCCGACGCCCACGTTCACCCCGACCAATACGAGCGCGCCGACCGGTACCTTGTGCTTTGTGGTCTTCAACGACAAGAACGGCGACGGCAACATTGACACCGGCGAGCCGATGATTAACCCGCAGCTCGTCACCGTCAAGAATCCGCAGGGCGGCGTCGTCGGCACATCATCCGCCACCAACTTTTGTTATCCGAATCTGCCGCTCGGCAATTACACCGTGACCGAGCAGAACGCTGCCGGCTATCCGATCTCGACGACTCCGGATATTCAAACTGCATCCGTGACGGCCGGCGGGACCATCGTCGTCTACTTTGGCGATCAAGCGCCTGCGCCAACCGCGACCCCCAACGCGAACAACTGCACCTATACCATCGGCTACTGGAAGAATCATTCCGAAGCGTGGCCCGTCGCGTCCATCACGATTGGCGGGGTCACCTACAGCAAGACCCAAGCCATTGCGATTTTGAACACCGCGACTCAAGGTGACGCGACCTTTATTCTCGCGCAACAGTTGATCGGCGCGAAACTGAATATCGCCAAAGGCGCGAGCGGTTCCGCCGTCAACGCGACGATCACGGCAGCCGACGCGTGGCTCGCGGCCCATCCGTTGGGCAGCAACCCGCAAGGCGCGGATCGCGAGACGGGCATTGCGCTCGCCACTACGCTCGATCAATACAACAACGGCCAGATCGGCCCGGGCCACTGCGGCGACGAGATCATCACGCCCACCTACACGCCGACCAAGACGAATACGCCCGTGCCCGCCCCTTCGGCCACGCCGACGTTCACTCCTACCAAAACACCGACGCGCACCAACACCCCGGTCGTGCCGCCGACGGCGTCACCTACGGTGACGAATACGCCGACGTGCGCCACGCAGAATTTGTGCGCCTTTATCCGCAGCCCGGGCTTTTGGTTCAACTACAGCAACCACATGACCGATGCCCAGTTCCTCGCGATCATTCAGGCGACGCAAGACTATAACAACCTGACGGTCGCGCAGGCCCTGGCGATATTGAACAATACGGGCGATCAGTATCATCGCCATCTGCTCTCGGCGGAATTGAACGCCGCGTGGAACGGCGACGAGAACAACGCCTTGCCCGGCGGTCCTCTCGGCAGCGGCGTGTACTTTTACGGTTCGCTGACCGGGCAAACGGTCAATCAACTGAATCACCTCGCGTTCACCACGAATCCGGCGAACGCCAGCGCGGATTTGCAAGACTATATCCTGTATCTCGGCAGCAACGGCGAGACGAGCGGCGCGGGAACGTGCCGCGTCAAGGCGCCGACTTGCATCACGCCAACCAACACGCCAACCAAGACGCCCGTGCCCGCGCCTTCGGCCACGCCCACCTTTACGCCGACCAACACGCGGACGAATACGCCCACCTTCACTCCGACCAAGACGGCAACGAATACACCGACCAATACGCGGACGAATACGCCCACCAAGACAGCGACCAACGTACCGACGAATACGCCCACGAACACACCGACGAACACGCCGACCAATACGCGAACGAGTACGCCGACGTTCACACCGACGCAATGCCTCGGCGGTATTCAGGGGACCGTGAGTGGCCTCGTCCCGCCGACCACTGCGACCCTGACCCTGCGCGATGGCGTCACGCTGCAAACCATCGCCACGACGACGACCAATCCTGCGGGCACCTATTCGTTCTCGCCGCTGGCGATGGGCGCGTACCAAGTGGTCTTGACGGTTCCGGCGGGCTATGAACCGCAGTCGCCGACCATCGTCACCGTAGACGTTTCGCAGTGCTTGCCGATCAAGGCGATCGTGGATTTCGAGGTCGCCAAGTTCACGCCAACGCCCCTTTACGCCGACTCCAACAAATACGCCGACGAGCCAATGCACCATGCAGGGCAGCTGCTTTGTGTTCGAGTATCTCGGCGCGGTGACGAGCAACGGGCAGACAACCCTCAGCTTCCGCGTGACGAACAAGTGCCAGAACGACGTGAGTTACATCGCGATCGGCACCGCCAACTGGACGCGCGTCTCGCCGCCGAATGGCGGAACGTACAGCGGCAATCTCGGCAACTATCAAGTCGAGTGGACCAATGCTAACGGCAATCCCGGCTTTACGAGCGTCAAGTTCACGCCCACGTTCTCGGGCTTTAGCCAGGGAGCGAGCGATATCTTGCGCGTCGTCGTAACCGGTTTCGACCCGAACACGCCGATCCAGGTCCAAGCGCACGCGGGGCAGACGACCGAGACGTTCACCTTCCAATTGAACAATCCGAACTGCCAGCCCTAGACGCCCACGCCGACGCCTACGGCGTCACCGACGGCGACGAATACGCCGACCAACACGCCGACGAACACGCCGACCAAGACGAATACGCCGACCAAGACGAACACGCCCGTGCCCGCGCCGTCGCTGACGCCCACCAATACGCCAACCGCGTCACCGACGGTGACGAACACGCCGCCCAACACACCGACGGCGTCGCCGACAGCGACGAACACGCGGACAAACATGCCGACCTTCACGCCGACGAATACGCCCACCAATACGCTCACGAGTACGCCGACGTTCATACCGACGCAATGCCTGGGCGGCTTCTCCGGCACGGTCTTCGGTCTCGTTCCGCCGAC
>JACQYF010000153.1 GCA_016208315.1 Chloroflexota bacterium
ATCGCTTATCGCTGATGGCGCATGGTTGATGTAGTTCACTATCCGCCATTCGCTAATCAGTGCGCGAACGGTCTTAGTCGCCACGCCGCTTTGAGCAGCTCCCAACGATGCGCCAGACCACGCGGCTCAAAGACAAGAAACAACATCAACACCAGCCCGAACAGCAAGGGACCTAGCCCGGCAAGCAGCCCGGCTTGCACTTCAGGAAAGATTTTGCCCAACAGAGGGCTGAATTGAATCGTGGTCTCTTCCAACAAGCGAATGAACGTCGCGCCGAGAATCGGTCCCAGCGCGCTCCCCATTCCACCGACAATAACCATGCCCAGATACCAGACCGAATTCAGCAACGAAAATTGTTCAGGATTGATCGAGCGCGCGTAATGCGCCCACAACGACCCGGCGAGACCGGCATAGAACGCCGAGAGAAAGAAAGCGCGCAACTTGTAAGTGAATCCGTGAATCCCCAGCACCTCTGCCGCGAGATCGCTGTCGCGGATGGCGACGAAGGCGCGCCCGAGCCGCGTGCGCGCAATGTTTTTGGCGACGATTGTGCATAACACCACCACGCCCATGATGGGAAAGTACATCGTCTGCTGGGAGTTAAAAATGATGCCGCCCAGTTCCGGTGGCGGCACACGCAAGCCGGGCATCCCGCCGAAAATATCCTCACGCACGTTGCGAAAAAACCAAGGGATGATGAACTGCGCCGAGAGCGTCGCCATCGCCAGATAAAATCCCTTGATGCGGAGCGCTGGCAAGCCAAAAAGCAAGCCGACCATTCCGGCAACGAACCCAGCCGTCGGTAGCGCTAACCAAAATGACACGCCATTCTTCACCAGCACCGCCGAAGTGTATGCGCCGACGGACATGAACGCCGCCTGCCCTAACGAAATCTGCCCGGTGTAACCGACGAGCAAATTCAGCCCGTGCACAACGATGATGCTGATGCCAATGAGATTGAGCGTGCCCAGAACACCCGAGCCCGCAAAAAAGGGCAGAGCAAACAGCGCGACCAGAAATACAAGCGTCATCAGCCACTGTCCGCGAGTGCGGATCACTGCCATGTCGTGCCCGTACGAAGTGTCGAAATCGCCAGCAAGCCGAAGTGCCATATCAAATCCTCTCAATCCTCTTCAACCCAAACAATCCTTCGGGACGCGCCATCAGCACCAGTAGCATAAACACGTACGGCGCGATGTCGCCCAGATGCAACGAGCGTATCGCCGGGTCTTGCGGCAAGCCGCCCACCAAACTTTCGATCACGCCGACGGTCAATCCGCCGATGATCGCGCCGGGGATCGATTCGAGTCCGCCGAACAGCACGGCTGGAAATGCTTTGAGGGCGATCACCGACAAATTGGTTTCGACGCCGCTGATGTTCGCCAGCAAAACACCGCCGACCATCGCGACCACACTAGCAATCGCCCAAGCCAGTCCGAAAATGCGCGGCACGCTCAACCCCACGCTCTGCGCGAGTTGATGGTCTTCCGCCGCGGCGCGCATCGCCAGACCGGCGCGCGTGAAGCGAAAGAAAAAGACAAACACCGCAAAGCCGATCAGCGCCACCGCAAAGGCAAGCACGAGATTCAACTTGAGGCGCACGTCGCCCAGAATGAGCGGCTGGAGCGGAAACATTGTGGGGAGTGAGCGTTGATACGCGCCAAAAACAAGAATCACAGCACCCTGAAGAAACTGCGCTAGCGCCAGAGTCATCATGACCGTCGCCAGAATCGGCTGACCGATAAGCGGACGCAGGGCGAGCCGTTCAACCGCCAGACCGACCAGCACCGCCACTCCAATCGCCGCGAGGAACGCCATCCAGATTGACCAACCCAAATTTTCGGTGAACCACCAGGCGACGAACGCGCCGAGCATCAGAACGTGGCCTTGAGCAAAATTAAAGACGCGCGACGATTTGTAGATAAGCACCAAGCCGAGCGCAATGAGCGCGTAGATTCCACCGGTCAACAATCCGGTTGCCAAAAATTGCGGGAACAGATCCCAGTTCATTCGCCATCCTCCAACGCGCAAACGCGTATCGCCGTCTCAATCACGCCCGTCCGCCCATCACGATATTTGACCGATGCGCGCACACGCACTTCGCTGCTATCCCCGTACATCGTCTCAATCATCTCGCGGTAGCGATCTTCCACGAACCCGCGTCGTAATTTGCGCGTGCGCGTCAGCTCGGCTTCGTCCGGGTCAAACTCTTTGTGCAAGAGTACGAATTTGCGGATCCGCGCGGTGGGCGGCAGAGTCTTGTTCACGCGCTCGACATCCGCGCGGATCAAATCGTACACTTCTGGCTTTTGCGACAAATCCACAAACGCCGTATAGCCCACGCCGTGTCGTTCCGCCCACCGCCCGACGTTCTCAAAATCTATGTTGACAATCGCCGTGACGCACGGACGTTGCTTGCCACCAATCGTCATCACGTCTTTGACGTACGGCGAGAATTTCAAGCGACCCTCGATATACTGCGGCGAATACTTTTTCCCTCCAGCGAGTTCCAACAAATCCGCCACACGGTCAAGATAAATCAGGTGCCCGTCTTCGTCGAGATAACCCGCGTCACCGGTGTAGAACCAACCGTCGAGCAGCTTCTCCGCCGTCGTCTGCGGATTCTTGTAATACCCTTGAAACACGCAATCGCTCGTGATCAGAA
>JACQYF010000154.1 GCA_016208315.1 Chloroflexota bacterium
GTCACCTTGCCGGCCGCCACTTGCGCTTTTAATTTTTGGGCCAACTCGGTCGCGATCAAAGAGTGGCCGCACATCGTGGTCATATCCAGGATCTCTTCCGGTGGGAGCAACTCGGTTTTGCCGAGAACGCCCAAGGACAGGTTTACGGTGTGCGGTTTCAACCCCAGTCCCTTGGCGAGACCGAACACCTCGTCAATGACTCCGCTCACCGTGATGGAAATCCCCAGGTCTTCTGCTTTGATCTGTTCGAGCACCTGACGTACTTTGTCCTTGTCCGAGAAGACGCTACAGATGATGGTATCGTCGCTGGTGCGCGCCAGCCACGCATTGACGTCGAGTCCATGCGCCATGTTCTCGCCGGTTTCTGCCAGTCCGGTGTTCACGGGACCGACCGCGTGGAGGATCTGGCGGATGCGTTGAAACTTGGGACCGCAGCCAACCCGATTCACGTCAATAGACGAACGGACAATGACGACGAAATCGTTCTGGAGTGATTCCACACTGCCGCGACGGTGTAATGAGTGTGTCATGGAATCAAAGGCCTCCCCAACCCTAAATTGATTTTGGCATTCGGTCGCGCCTGGAAACCGGCTTGTCGGATCGCCGGTAAGACCGGAATCTCACCATCGTCGCCCACGCGCGTGATCACATCCAGCGAAAAGACCGTATCCACTTGTTGCGCCACCTTGCGAACCGCGGACAGGATGAGGGGGAGTTTTTCTGCGGACGCCTTGACTTCGAGAATCGCCGAGAGCACCCGCTCATTCTTGACCTCCGGTTTAAAGCAACCAGTGTTTGGATCAGACATCAAGGCGAAGACCGGATTCTTCTTCTCGAAGGTCACCCCGATGGCTGCCATCGCCATCGTCATCTTTTCTAGCTCGCTCAGACGAGTGGCAATTCCGGGCCTGCCAAACTCCATGGCCACGCCCACTTCGCCGTGCTTGAACCGCGCGGTGACGTCGTTGCACTTCATTTCTTCGGTGCCGCGTCCGATCCCTTTAGTGGAAGGATGGGGCTTGCCGGGATCGGAATATTCCTTGCGCAAAGAGCGGGGGTATACCAAGCTCTCCGGCGGCATGAAGAAAGCATCTACCGGACAAGCGGCGCTGTGCATGCACACACCGCATTCGACGCATTGGTCCTCGTCTATGGTGTAGAGTGTTACGCCTTCCAAGATGGCGTTGACGGGGCAATAGGGCGTACACTGCCCGCAGGCGATACAGTCTCCGTTGATACGCATAGAACCTCCAACAAAAGTAGACACGTACGCAGGTAGACAGGGAAACAAGTACCTGTCTACCTGTGTACTTTTGTACCTGTGTACCTACCTACTTGCTCTTGATCAAGCCCATGTCTTTCAGAATTGGCAAATAGCGCGCGTTCTCACCCTCGATCCATTTGCCAAACGTCGCGCCGTCCATCCAAGCTTCGGTCAGCATTTGATCCTTGACGTATTTCTTGTACGTGTCGGTCTTGGTGTACTTGAGCATTGCATCTTCCAGCACTTTGCGCTCCGCCGCGCCGATGTTGCCAGGCATGACGAGACCACGGTTTTGGACGTAAAGCGCATCAATGCCCTGCTCTTTCATCGTCGGCACATCGGGCGCGCCCGCGAGGCGCTTTTCGGCAAAGACGCCGAGGTTGCGAATCTTGTTGCCTTTCGCCAGTTCCAGCGCTTCGCCAGGATTGCTGACGGCGATGTCAATGTGCCCGCCCAAGAGCGCCGCGTTCACTTCACCGCCGCTATTGAAGACGATGTAGTTGAACTTGACGCCGGTTGCTTTTTCGATCAGGTACGCGCAGATCGAGTCGGCCGAACCAAGCTGGGTACCGCCCGCCTTGATGGTCTTTTCGGGCTTGGCCTTGGCATCGTCAATCAGTTCCTTCATGCTCTTGTACTTGGATTCGGCTTTCACCATGAGCATGTACTCGTCAAACGCAAAGTTGGCGAGCGGCGTAAAGTCCTTGTACGAAACTTCGGAGAGACCTTGCAGCGGCGTGGTGAGGAAACTCGTCACTGCCGTCAGCATGAAATACGGGTCGGCCTTTTTACCCGCGACGTACGCAAAAGCGACCGCGCCGCTGCCGCCGGGCTTGTTTTCGACGACGATCGGTTGAGCCAGGATCTTTTCTTTCTCAAATACCGCGGCGAGTGTGCGGGCGAAGATGTCGCTGCCGCCTCCGGCGGAGGCATGGACAACTAGGGTAATGGGTTTCTCGGGGAATTTGGTAGCAGGTTGGGCTGCTACGGTGGGAGGCACCGCGGTGGGGGCCACGATGGGTGCTTTGGTCGGCGGTACGGGGGTGGGTGTCGGCGCCGCCTGACAAGCCAATGCGAACAGCACTACGAATGTTGCCAAAAGCACAACGCTGACGATCCGCAGAGTCTTCATAGTAATCTCCTTTGATTAAGAACCGGGAATCGAACATGTTGGTGTGCTCGAGCCAAACGGTGCGGGGACTGGCGGCGTTGCGGCGCATGTCTAGCGACCGGCAACTTTACCAGTACTACAAAGCCATGTGCTCCTTTTCATCACCTCCTTGAACGAACGCCACTGGCAAAGGCGATTTATTTTGCCAGTTCAGTTATCAAATCCGCCGCGCGTTTCTGATTGAAAATTCCGCAGACGCACGGTTTAGCCAATTCGATGGCCGCTTGCTCGGCCGTAAGGCGGCCCTTTTTCACTTGGCTCACCAGGTCGTCAATCAGACTGGGCGCGACGAGCGCGTGACCGCACATTGTCGTAATGTTCATCAGTTCGGCTTTGGGGAGTAGTTTCTTGTTGCCCCAAACGCCGAGCGCGAGATCAATCGTATGCGGCTGCAAGCCGACCTCGTCGCAGATGCCAAAGACCTTCTCGATCAAGCCGCTGACGATGATCGAGATTCCGTAATCGCGTTCTTTGAGTTCGGCCAGCATATCGCGCACATGTTCGGGGTCGCTGAATACGGCGCCGACAAAACCGTTGGCCTTCAACCCGGCGCGCAACTTGGCATCGCTCACGCCATGCGCGCGTGTGCCCGGCACGTAGAGACTGCCCAGGTTCGTCGGTTCATGTTTTTGAAATACGTCAAAGATCGCTTGCAGTTTGTCGCGGGTGCGCGTTTTGGCTTCGTCGTTGACGATGTCGAATTGGCGCGCGACCATGGCGAGGACGGGATAATCCGTGTTGAGTGATTCGCACGTTCCTTGGCGATGCAGTGAGTGTGTCATTGAACGAGTGGCCTCCCCAATCCAACGTTGATCTTGGCATTCGGGCGCACGGCGACGCCGGCTTGTTCCAACAGGGGTACGACCGGAATCGTCTTATCGGGATTCACCCGCGTAATGGCGCACAAGCTGAACACCGTGTCAATTTTGTCCTCGATTGAACGCAGGGTCGCAATCACATCCGGGGTTTTTTCAATCGGGACCATGAATTCGATAATCAGCGAGAGGACGCGCTCGCCGAGAATCTCCGGCTTGAACGCGCCGGTCGCCGGGTCGGCGAGCAAGGGATAGATCGGATTTTTTTGCTCAAAGACCGCGCCGATTTTGGAGACGGCTTGCGCGACGGTTTGAGCATCGGCGAAACTGCTGCTGATCCCGGGGCGGCCCATCTCGACACTAAAGCCGACTTGCCCGTGCTGAAAGCGGCCGGTGCGATCATTCGTCTTGCCTTCTTCGGTGCCGCGTCCGCCCGCGAAGGTAACAGGGGAAATCGCAATGGGATCGCTGAAATAGCGGCGCAGATTGCGCGGATACGGTAGTTCACTCACATCCAGTTGCACCATCGCATCAACCGGGCAGTCAACGCAACGGGTGCATACGGCGCATTCGACACATTTGTCTTGATCGCTGACGGCCAGCGCGCCGTCCATCGTGATCGCGCCGACCGTGCAGTAGGGAATACAGAGACCACAACCAATGCAATCTTCGGTGATGCGCAAGTAGACCTCCTAGCGTAAGGTTATTCGATCTGATCCTTGAGGGTTTCCAAGAGGCGGTCGGCTGCTTCGAGAATGTGATCGTGTACCAGGGTCTCAGCGCGTTCGGCGTCACCGGCGATCACGGCTTTGGCAATCGCCGTGTGATCCCTCAAAACTTCTTGAGGCCGCCCCCGGAGCGCAATCGAAGCCGAACGATAGCGGCGCACGGAATCGCGTAACTGAGCCAGCACTTTGCTTAGTGTGGCGTTTCGGCTGGCCGCGATCAAGACCTCGTGAAATTCGATATCGCAGGCCGTGAGCGCAGCAATATCATCGTCGGCGATCGCTCGGCGGGAACATTCCAGAATCTCCGGCAAGCGCGCTTTTTCTTCAGGGGTGATATGTTGCGCGGCAAGCCGACATCCCAAGGCTTCCAGCGCGGCACGGACGGTGTAGACTTCGTTGATGCTTGTACGCGTAAAGGAACTAACGACCATGCCTTTGGCCGAAGGAGAAACAAGACTCTCGCGCTCTAGACTGCGAATGGCTTCGCGCACCGGCACGCGGCTCACGCCAAAACGTTCCGCCAACTTGGTCTCGATCAAATGCGCGCCGGGCGGCAACTGCCCTTCTATGATGGCCTGCTTCAAACGCGCATAGACCTCTTCGCGCAGCGGGCGTCGTTCTTCAATTGGGGAATCGAGGGCACTTGAGGACATAAATCGCTCCTTACTGGACGCGCAACACTGTATACAGTATACAAAGAAGTGGACCTTCTGTCAAATAATGGGGCAGTCCTCCACGAATGCGTGGGACGCGCCCGTGTCGAAAATTGGCGGAAAAAGCGGATTGGTGGTATGTTAGGCGCGTTACTCGTCACCCGTCACATTCTTTGAGGAGCAGCAGCGTGAAAGCAGGCATTCTTTACAATGATCGCGACATTCGGCTGGGCAATGCGCCGGAGCCGCGCGTGCGACCGGAGGAGGTGCTGGTCGAGACGGGGTACGCCGGGATCTGCGGGACGGACCTCCACATTTATCGCGGCGAGTTTCACAGCCGCGTCAAATTCCCCGCGATCCAGGGCCACGAATTTGGCGGCATCGTTCGCGAAGTTGGCAAAGACGCGCGCGATTTTCGCGTGGGCGACCGCGTGGTCGTAGACCCGATCATCTCTTGTCACAGTTGCCCCGCGTGTTTGTCGGGACACATTAACGCGTGCCGCACGCTGAAATTGTTGGGCGTTGATCTCGACGGCGGATTCGGCCAGTACGTGGCCGCGCCGGCCAGCCACCTCTATCCCCTGCCCGACAGCGTGCCGATGAAATACGCGCCGATGGTCGAGATGTACGGCCTGGGTCACCACGTCTTGCAGCGCGGCCAGGTGCACGCCGGCGAATCCGTCGCGATTTTGGGCGCGGGCAAGCTGGGGCTATCCGTGCTCGACGTGCTGTGCCATAGCGCCAGTCCTGCCACGACGATCGTCGCCGACGTTCAAGCGTTCCGACTTGAGACCGCGAAAAAATTGGGCGCGGATTTCGTCGTCAACATCGAACACGAGGACCCGGTCGCGCGCGTCATGGAGATTACGCAAGGCGTCGGTGTAGATTGCGTGATCGAATGCGTGGGGCATTATCACGAGGTCGCCGGCCAGGAATCGCCGTTAGCGCAGGCGGTCAAGATGATTCGCACCGCGGGGCGCGTCGTCACTTGCGGCTTGGGCGAGCAGTTGTCGCCCGTGCATTTCAAAACGCTCGTCATCAAGGAAGCGGAAATCATCGCCTCGCGCGTGACGTGCGGTGAATTCCCGCGCGCGATCCGGCTGATGTCGAAAGGGCTGCTGCATCCCGAGCTTTTGGTGACCGAAGAACTGCCGCTGCGCGACATCGCCACGGCGTTTGCCAAAGTAGACCGCGACGATCCCTGCACGATCAAGGTCGTGATGGACGCGCAGGCGGTGTAAGAGAGACCGGGCGACCGAGGTCGCTGCAACCCACAGCAAAGCCGACCTTCGTCGGCTGGGAATCAGTCGGCGAAGGCCGACTTGGCTGTGTGTTGCTGCGACCTCGGTCGCCCCGGCGTAGGGTGTTCACTCAACCAACAGTGGGGAAAGACCCCATTGACCAGGGGGGCGCATAGTGTAAAGATAGAAGCGTTCGAGACATCGGAGCACGTCAAATCATAGTTTGGAGGTCCAGTATGTCCTGCAGTTCAGCTCGACTCGCTCGTTCTAGTTTGTTGATCGTCGCGCTCGTCCTGCTCGCGTTGTCGGCCGCGACGAGCGTTAGTCTCGCGCAAGGCCCTGAGGGCCTGCCCGTCTCGTCCAGCATCGTCGAGGGCGGCGCGTTCAAAAGTTCCGGCGCCCTCGTCGCGGATGTCGGCTTTCGCCCGGATATGAACGGTTTGCCATTTGAGAATTACGGCGCGGGCCCCTTTGTGAATCTCACCCCCGCCGAAATGCAGCGCCTCTTTGGCGATCAAGCGTGCGCCAGCACGGAAGGCGGCAATTGCGTGCTGCATCCGCAGGTCAAAGAAATCATGGACCGCTGGAACAAATCCATGGAAGGCGGTCACTGTTTCGGCTTTTCGTTCTTTGCCCTGCGCGCGTATAAAGGACAACTGAACCCTAGCGAATTTGGCGCGCCGTCCATCTCGCAGATCAAGCTCGCCGACAACGACAAGTTCCAACGCGAGATTGCGTTCTCGTTCGTGCAGCAGTTCAATCCGGTCGTCAAGAACGCGATCATCAAAGTGACGGCCGCGGAAGCGATAGACAAGTTGCTCGAACTGATGAAGCCCGGCGCAACGGAACTCTACTCGCTCGGCTTTTACAAAGCCGATGGCAATGGCGGGCACGAAGTAACGCCCTTTGGCGTCGAAGACCTTGGCAATGGCCTGTACGCGATCCTGATCTGGGACAACAACTGGCCCAACCAGGTGCGCGCGATGCTGGTGGACAAGAACACCAACAAATGGGCCTACAGCGCGGCGATCAATCCGAAAGAACCTTCCGAAATGTACTGGGGCGATACGACGACCAAGCCGCTCGAACTCACCCCGATCGGCCCCAGCGGGATGTGGCAAGCGTACTGCCCGTACTGTGCGAATGGCGATGGGCGCGCGGTCGCGAACGCTGCGCCGATCCTAAAGGAAAATGTCATCTTCCTCACGCGCCATCCGCAACAGCCCATCCACGCGCTCATTACGGACGACAAGGGCCGGCGGCTCGGCTTTACGCCCGACGGCAAGTTCGTCAGCGAAATTCCAAACGCCCGCGCCGAAAACCCGAAAACCGGTCCGCACAAGTCGTGGACCGAAGTCGAAGAGCCGATCTACTATGTACCAGCGGACCTGAACGTGACGATTACGATTGACGGCAGTCTGCTCAAAACCAAACAGACCGCGGACTTGGTGCTCATTGGCGCCGGGTACGACATTGGTGTGGAAAGCATCCGACTGAAACCCAACCAGAAGGATACGGTGACGCTCTCCGGGGATGGCAGCAAGCTCACGTACAAGACTGAGAGCAGCGAATCACCCGATCTCATCGTCGCGGTCCAAGACGCCAAGACTAAAGTGGATTATGGCTTTCTCGTCAAGGGCGTGGATGTGGACGGGGGCGGCACGATCAACCTCGCGCTGGATACGGCGAAGGGCAAGCTCAGCGTCAGTTCGGCGGGCAGCAAAAAGCCGGGGACGTATGGCTTGTTGATGGAGCGCATTGACGAAAAAGGCGAGCAGGTCTTTTGGCACGACGATCTGCAGCTCGCGCCGGGCGACTCGGGCTATCTGAACTATGCCGCGTGGTCGGGCAACAAGGGCGCGGTTCAACTCGAGATAGACCGCAAGAGCGATGGCACAATTGACGAGAAAGTAGAACTGACAGACGACGAGTTGGTCGGCCAAGCGCCGCAAGTTGCGGACATCCCGGGCGGCAAGCAAATTGCGAACACGCCGGATTTGGACAAGCTCGCGGCCAATATCGCCAAGTGGGTCGGCTTTACGAAATCCACTTACGAGGCCTGGGAACTGCCCGCGACCAGCACCTGGGAAGACACGTTGACGTATTACGACGAGCAGATGCTGCAAGCGGGTTGGGACGGCGAAGGTGAGATAGACGAGTTTGACGACATGATTTTTGGTCTGTGGGTAGACGAGACGACCAAGACCGGCCTGGTCATCATCTACGTCCCCAGCCCGGACGGCGTCCAACCCGCGTTCGACATTGCGGTGTTCGGCGGCTAAGAACTATACTCTGGACATACACTGCGGGCAAGAGAACATCCTTGCCCGCAGTTTTTTGATCGTGGGACAGATTGACAATTTGTCCTACAACGCGACAAAAAATCATTTCGGTCACCTATGCGACCTATGCGTATGCGCGATTGCTTGACCCTCAGACGGCAGTATGGTATGATGCGGCTAATCAGACAATGCGACTTTCCTGAGAACATCCCATGCTAACTATCTACCTGGACGCGTGTTGCTTGAACCGACCCTTTGACGACCAAAGGCAGGATCGTATTCGCTTGGAGGCGGAAGCCGTCCTGATAGTTCTCAGTCATGTCGAAACAGGTGAGTGGCGGTGGATCACTAGCAAGGCCCTAGATTTTGAGATTAAGCGAATGCCGGATGCCGTCCGCAAAGCCAGAGTACGACTCATGCTAGCTCGAGCACATCGCTCTGTATCCATTGGGATGAAGGAGAAGAAACGCGCGAGGCAATTGCGAGTAACCGGGTTTCGGAGTCTAGATGCGTTGCACTTGGCATGTGCGGAAAGCGGCGGGGCTGATGTCCTTTTGACTACGGATGATCAACTCCTGCGCCACGCGGAACGTGTCTCAGACCAATTGAAGTTGCGTGTAAGGAACCCGCTTGCATGGTTGAGGGAGGAAATAGAGAAATGAGCGCCCAGACGATGACTTTGGAGCAGATTCGCGTCAATGGATTGGCGGCGTTGGAGCGTGAATTGGGGCTGGTCGGCATGATTCGCTTTTTGCAGCAGTTCGAGCCGGGCACAGGTGATTATACTCATGATCGCTATCGCTGGCTGCCAGACGTAGAAGTAGACACCCTGGTCGAAATGATACAGCGCGAGTCCAAAGCGAAGACGTAAGCGGTACAAAAAGACCCGAAGGGTTTTTTGGAAACCCTTCGGGTCTTTTTATTTCGGCCCCGTCGCATGCCACACGCCGTCGCGCAGGACGATGTGACCGCGCACGCTCAATTCGTCGAGCAGGCGACCGAGGAGCGCGCGGGGGTCGGTGTCGAGGTAACGCTGGCTATAGTCAACGAACGCGGGAATGGTCGGGATATAGCTTTCGAGTTCGGCCGCGCGGATGCCGTCCTTGAGCATCAGCGTAAAGATGAAATACTGCTTGAGGGCGTGCAGCGCCATCTTTGGGGGGTCGGCGATAAAGCCGTTCAGCCGTTCGCGGACGCGATGAAAGTTCGCGGCAACATCGTAGATCGCAGGCCCGTGTCCGGGGAAGATGGCTTGCGCGTTCAGCGCGGCCAGCTTGTCGAGCGAGGCGCGCGCGTGGAAGAACGCGGCTTCGCCGTGAATCGCGATGTTGACCGCGCCCATGTCGCCCTGCCACACGGCGTCGCCGGAAAAGATGATGCCCAGTTCCGGGCAGTGGAGCGCGATGCCGCCCGGCGAGTGTCCGGGCGTGTGGAACACCTGCAGCGTCAAAGCGCCCGCATGCAGAACGTCGCCTTCATTCAGCTCGGTATCTATGGGGAAGAACGGCGCGTTTTGGTCGAGGTATTCGAGCCAGGTCAAATGCCGCTCACCTACGCTCAGCCACGCGGCCTCAATCGGGTGCATCGCGGTCTTGGCGCGCGAGATGGCGCGCAGCGCGTGCGTCCCGCCGATGTGATCGCTGTGACAGTGCGTGTGGACGATGGTCGCCAGGTCGCGCGCGCTCACGTCGTTCTGCTCGATCAATTCAAGCGTCTCGGATGTGTGGGTTTCGTAGCCGGTATCAACCAGCAGCGGCGCGTCGCCGAGGAAGAGGACGCTGTTGCAATTGAGCCAGCCGCGCGTGATGACGCGGACGTTGGAGGGAAGTTTCATAGTTGGGTGGTTGGGTGGTTGGGTGGTTGGGTGGTTGGAACACGGTAGAAACAAATAGTCACAGTAGATCACTCCTCGATGAAATTGTGATCTACTGTGACTACCCAACTACCTAACCACCCAACTACCTAACCACCGAACTAACGGGATGAGATCAGTTTCGGTTCGTATTCCGTCGTGATCTCGCGGGCGTCAATAATCTGCGCTCCGGCCTTTTCGACCGCGCCCACCAGCGCATCGCGCTGGACGCCCTGAACCTTCATCGTGATCTCGCGATGCTGCGCATCACTGGCGACGAAGGTGGCCACCGAGACGATGTTGCCGCCCAACTCGGCGATGTTGCTGGCGATCTTCGCCAATTCGCCTTTGACTTCCGGGATGCGCATCGCGATGCGGACGCCCTTTTCGCGCCCGCCCAGCGCCTCGGCCATAATGCGGAAAATATCCGTCTCGGTCACAATGCCGACCACTTGCCGGTCGCGCAGGATGGGCAGACTGCCGATCTTGTGGTCCACCATGATGCGCGCGGCTTCTTCCAGCGGACAATCTTCCCCGACGGTAATGACGCGCTTGGTCATCACGTCCTTGACCTGCAATTTCGAGAGGAGATAGTGGACCTCGAAGACGCTGAGGGACGTCGCGGGGGACGGCGACGCGTACAGCAAATCCTTTTCGACGACGATGCCAACCAGATTGCCTTGTTTATCCACGACCGGCAAACGCCGGATCTTTTTCTCGCGCAGCAGTTGGAGCGCGTCTTCGAAAGACGTTTCGGGATGAACGACGACGGGGTTGGCGGTCATTCGTGAACGAACCAGCATAGAGCACCTCCACTTTGGGGTGTGTAGGGGCGGGGTCACCCCGCCCCTACTCTAAATATATCCCAAAGCGCACAAGAATGCAAAACGGCTATTTGGCTTCGCCGCCGCGCAGACGGTCCCGGTAACGCGCCGGAAAACCGCGCACCGTCCCTTGCGCCACGACTTTGTTTTCCTGGTTAGTGCAGACCATTTCGACGCGCGCCCAACCGCGGCGCGCGTCCGCTTCCTCGACCGTGCAGGTCGCGGTGACCGTATCGCCGATAAACACCGGCAGAAGAAACTCGAAGGACAGATCGGTCGCCAAGATCGCGGCGACTCCGCCGATGTGCGTCAGCAGACTGCCAATTAACATGCCGGGTACGATGCGGCGCCCGACGCGGTGAGACTTGCAAAACGCTTCGTCGGTATGGTACGGATTCACGTCCCACGTAACGCCGATAAAGAGCGCCACGTCCGCGTCCGTAAACGTCCGCGAGAAAACGGCCGTTTCGCCGATCGCGAAATCTTCGAGCGTGCGTTTGAGCATGGCGATGTTCGTAGGGGCGGGGTCACCCCGCCCTAACAGGGTAGGAGCTGGGTGACCGCGTCCACATGGGAGAGGGGCGGGGCGACCCCGCCCCTACAGCCGCATTACTTGGGCCACTTGCCTTCGAAGGTCGCCAGCGTCCGTTTCCCGCCGCCGGAAAAGTCCGCTGTGCCGCCGGTCACCTTGATGCCGTATTTGAAATCTTGAATCTGATCCCACCATGAAGAGACCAAGGCGTTCGGGTTGAGCTTCTTCTCGGCGATGCGTTGCCCGTAGGCCACCAGCAAGGTTCCGGGAACGACGGCCGAGTCAATGACCACATTCACCCGCAGCGCATTGGTCGTTTTGGCCGGAATGGATTGGCGGTCGTACACGTTCGGCGTGGCGAGCGCAAAGTAATCGCCGGGCGAGGACGGCGCGGCTTCCAGTTCCACGGTGAATTTCATCTGGTCTAGCGTCACCGCCACATCGTTCGGGTTCTCGATCTCGTACACGAACGCCAGGTTCATTGGGACGCGCACGGCCACGGGAATTTGCGGTGTGGGCGTCGGCGGCTGAGCCGGCCATTCTTTCCACGGGACCGGAAAGTAACTGGAAACTTCAACGCGCGTCAGTTTTACCGTGGGAGCTTTCACCTCAGTCGTCGCGGGGGCGGCCGGTGCGCAGCCGAGGAAGACAAAAGCCACGAGCACCAAGAGCGTGATAACGAGCAGTCGTTCGCGCATATAATCCTCCCTCAGAGAGTGACGAGTGACGAGTGACGAGTGACAAGTGATGTGACTGTTTCTCTGTCACCCGTCACTTGTCACCTCATGTCAGCCATCGTTTGCGTCGTTTGTAATGCTTGATGTTGCGGAACGTCTTGCGTGTACCCAGGTCGGTCAAACCGAGATAGAATTCTTTGATGTCGGGATTGTCGCGCAACTTGTCGGCCGGCCCATCCATCACCACGCGCCCGGATTCGAGCACATAGCCATAGCCCGCCACGGCCAGCGCGAGTTTGACGTTCTGCTCGACCAAGAGAATCGGCAGGTGCTCTTCGCGATTCAGGCGCGTGATGATCTCAAAGATCTCTTTGATGAGCAGCGGCGCCAGCCCCATGCTCGGCTCGTCGAGCAGCATCAGTTTGGGCCGTGCCATCAACGCGCGGCCCATCACGAGCATCTGCTGTTCGCCGCCGCTGCAAAAGCCGGAGACGGTGTGCCGAATCTGTTTCAAGCGCGGGAAATAGTGATAGACCATTTCCAGGCCCGGTTTGAGACCCGCGGCGGTGCGATTCAAGTGCGCGCCGACGGTCAGATTTTCCTCGACGGTGAGGTGTTCAAACACGCGGCGTCCCTCGATCACCTGAAGAATCCCTACTTTGGCGATCTCTTCCGCGGATTTGCGGTCAATGCGCCCGCCCATGAATTCAATCGAGCCGTCGGTGACCTCGCCATCCTCGTGTTTGAGCAGTCCGCTGATCGCTTTCAAGGTCGTGGACTTGCCGGCGCCGTTCGCGCCGAGCAGCGCGACGATGCCGCCGCGGCCCACGTCCAGCGAAACGCCTTTCAGCACGAGGATGACCTCCTGGTACATCACCTCGATGTTATTCAGTTTGAGGATGCTGCCGTTTTCCATGTCAAATGCCAGTCAACAGTCATCAGTGAACAGTGAACAGTATTCAGTGAACTGTTTACTGTTTACGCGCCACCCTTGGTGGCGAGTTTACTGTTGACTGCATCAGTATCCGATCCACTTGGGCCATAGGTCCGAGTACTTGCCCCGCATGTCCACGGCTTTGAGCAGCCCGATCTTGCCGCCTTTGATTTGATAGACGCGCACGCTCGAGGTGCCGCGATGATCGTTTGGGCTGAAGGTGAGGGCTGGAACGCCCAAGCCGACGTCGAAATCTTTGAGCGCGTCGAGTTCGGCCTTGATACCGGGCCCATTCAACTTGCCGGCTTTGTCCGCGCGCTTGAGTCCTTCCGTGAGGAGCAGGACGTTCGCCCAGGCCTGCACGGTGCGAATCAGGCGCGATTCTTTGGGCACGTTCGGGTTGTACTTGGCCGCGGTGGCGACGACATTGTCCATCCCCTTGACGCTGGTGTCGCCGAAGAACGCGGTCACGCCAATCCCGATCACGCCTTCGGCGGCATCGCCCGCCAACCGGGGCAGGTTCTCGTCAAAGCCCCAGTTATTGACGATGTGGTCGGCGCCCAAGCCCAGGGCTTTGGCATCTTTGAGCGCCGTGGCCACCGAGTTTGTCGTATTGCCGTGCCAGACGAGGTTCGGTTTGAACTCCTTCGCGGCGAGGACCTGACTCTTGGTGTCAATCGCCGTCAGGGGCACATCCTGATCCGGGCCGACCTCAAAGCCGAGCGCGGTGGCCTGTTCCTTGATGGCCTTGATGGGCGCGCTGGCGTAGGGGGTCGCTTTGCCGTAAAAGGCCACAAAGCGCGGCTTGGCGCCCGCGGTGCGCTCGGCCGCAAAGCGCGCGTCCTTTTGCCAAACCTCTTCAAACCAAACGGTAATCGCCGCGCGCGCGTTCGTCGAATAGTCGCTCGCCGCGTAATAATTGTACGGCGTCTTGCTGGCATCCGCGAGTTCCGCGGAATACGACGCGGTGACAAACGGCATCTTGTCCGCCGTTACCGTCGGCTGGATCGCCGCCGATTCGCCCGTGCCCCATCCGAGCATGGCGATCACTTTGTCTAGATCGCGAAAGCGCTTGTAGGTCGTGAGGTACTCGGGCACCTTGTAACCATAATCGGTCAGGATCAGCCGAACTTGTTTGCCGTTCACGCCCCCGTTCTCGTTGACCCAGCGCACCGCCTCCTGGATGCCGAGCGCGTAATCCTTGCCGACATCGGACGTGGGTCCGGTGAGATCGTTGAGCGAGCCAATGACAATCTCGCCCGCGGTGGCGGCCGGCTGTGCCGGCGCAGCCGGCGCGGCGCACGCGATCACAATGACGGACAGGAGCGCCAGCGCGGCAAACAGGGTGAATCTTTGCTTCTTCATACTCCTCCTTTTCTTCCTTCAATAGACCAATTGCGACACAGCACTGGAGCGGGAAAGGCCAGCAGCGACCACCTCCCTTCGTTAGTACGAGAACGGCCAAAGATGAATATAGTTCTTGATCTGCGCCCAGCGATAGGCCAGCCCTTTGGGTTCGTAGAGCAGGAACAGAACGATCACCAGCCCAAAGGTTGCCTCGCGGACGTAAAGGAACTTGTCGAGCAGTTGCGTAAAGATCGGATGGTACGGCGTGAGAGTCAGAATGATGACCTTGAGCGCTTCGGGGATCAGGGTCATAAACAGCGAGCCGAAAACGGTGCCGTACATCGAGCCGGTCCCGCCGATGAGGATGACGCCTACCAGCCACAGCGACCAGGAGAATTGGAAATGCTCCGGGCTGATGGCGGACAAGTTGCTGACCCAAAAGGCGCCGGTGATGCCGCCCAACATTCCCGCCACAAAAAACGCCAGCAATTTGTAACGGACTATATTGACGCCCAACACTTCGGCGGCGATGTCATTGTCGCGGATGGCGATCCATGCGCGACCGACGCGCGTGCGCAGCAAATTCGCGAGAAAGACCGTGCAGGCGATCACCAACACGAGCATCAAGTAATAGACTTTGATATCGTTCTCGCGATCTCCAAACAGGATGGGTCCGATGGTGATCGTTCCCGGCGGCAGCGAGAAATAGTGGCCGCGCCCTCCGATCTGGGCGACGTATTGCGTAATGATAAATTCCACGGTGACGAACTGCGCGGCCATCGTCGTCATGATGAGGTAAAAACCCTTGACCCTCGCCGAGGGCAGCCCAAAGAGTACGCTCCAAACGCCCGCCACGAGCGCGGCCAATACAATCGTGACGGGGTACGGAATGCCCCATTGCAGCATCGCGATCGAACTGGTATACCCGCCGACCGCGATGAACGCGGCGTGACCCAGCGTGACCTGTCCGGTGTAGCCGACGAGCAGTTGCACGCCCATCGCGCCCAAGATCGTATAGCCCACGGTGTTGGCGAGAGCGAGATAGTATAACTGACCGTTGGATATCGCATAGTATGGGATCGCGACGAATAGGATGAGACCGACGACCATCATCCTGATCCAAACAAAGCGCGTCTGCCACCAGGCGTGATCTTGCGTGTAATTCTCGTGATAAACACCGGAAGGAAGGCGCATTGCGCTCATAAAGACACCATTTCAGATTTCAGAATTCAAATTTCAGATTTCAGATTTCAGATTGCTTTGGCTTGGAAGTCTTACCCAGACGACGGCGGATTGTGTTTGACGACACGACTAGAATCGCAACAAGTTCGTTTCCTTCATTCATCAGCGAGGTGACATCAGGCGCGGCTTTCATTCCACTCTCCGCGATGATTTCCGTCCAATACACCGATTCGTCTGCCTCTTCTAGCGTGACGCCCAGTTTGGATGCAAAATCAGGATCAGAACGCGCGCGGCAAGCCGCACGATAATTCGCGCCAACAGATGTAGCTGAACGGATCTATTGATTTGCGACGATGTTCCCCGAACGTGTGCTGGGCAATGAATCCGCGAGCCGAATCGCGCAAATCGCAAATGCCTTTGTGCGCTTCTTCATCTCTTCCGGCGTCATTGCTCCTCCATTCTGAATTCTGAAATCTGAAATCTGAAATTACACGCGTTCGATCCGCTGCCAGCCCCACAAGCCGTAGGGTTTGATCAGTAGCACGAGCGTCATCACGACGAAGGGGAAAATATCTTTGATGCCGCCGGGCGTAAACTGTTCCAGATAGCCGCCCGCCAGGTTCTGCAAAACTCCGATGACGATGCCGCCCACGATCGCGCCGGGCACCGAGTTCAGCCCGCCCAGCACGACGGCGGGCAAGACCAGCAAGCCGAGATAGCCAACCGCAATATTGACGCCGTTGATATTGCCCAGCAGGGTCCCGCCCACGCCGGCCGCCATGAACGCAATGCCCCACGCAAAGGCGTACACCCATTTTGCGCTGACGCCGAGCGAAAGCGCCGCCATTTCGTCGTCCGCCGTGGCTTGCATCGCCAGACCCCAGCGGGTGTACTTGAAAAACGCGATGAAGATGACCAGCAGCGCGATCGCGGCGACAAAACTCCACAGGTACACTTGACCGATCACCACGTTGCCCAAACGAATCGGCTCGCTGGGAAAGACGGCGGGCTTGAACACAAGCGTGTCCGTGCCAAAGAAGAGTTCGACAATGCCGCGAAAGAAAAACGACAAGCCGACCGTGACCATGATGACTGTGAGGATGGGTTCGCCGATCAACGGTTGCAAGAACAAGCGCTCGGTCAGCAGCCCCAGGATTGCGCCGATGACGAGCGTGAGCAGCACGGCGAGCAGGAACGGGATGCCCCATTGGTAGAGCGTCAGCGAAACGTACGCGCCGATCAGCGTCAATTCGCCCATCGCCAGGTTTAGCACGCCGGACGACTTGTAGATTAGCGTCCAGCCGAGCGCGACCAAGGCGTAGATGCTGCCGACCATCAGGCCAGTTATAATCAATTGCAGGAATACGTCCATGCCCCCCTCGTCAGTGAACAGTGAACAGTCAACAGTGAACAGTAAACAGTATTCGGTGTTCAGTGTTCAGTGTTCACTGTTCAGTGTTAACTGTTCACTGTTGACTGTTCACTATCTTCAAATCCGTCTTAATTCTCGCCGTCCGTCCGTCTTCGTACGTGATTGCCGTGTCAATGTGTACGACGCTGGCGGTTCCGTAGAGCGCGTCCACGATGTCCTTGTAGCGCTGCTCCAGAAAACCGCGCCGCAATTTTTTCGTGCGCGTCAGTTCGTCGTCGTCCGCGTCGAATTCCTTGAACAGATTCACAAAGCGATTGACGCGCGCGGACTCGGGCAGACCCTTGTTGACTTGCTCGACGGCTTTTTGCACCAACTCGAGCACGCGCGGCTGCTGCGACAACTCGGGGTAACTCGTGTACGCGATGCCTTTGCTTTCGGCCCAGCGCCCGGTGACGCCATAATCAATGCAAATCACGGCCGTCACGAAGGGCTTTTGGTGTCCAATCACCCACGCGTCCTTGATGTAGGGACTGAATTTCAAGCGGCTCTCGGCGAACATGGGCGAGAACTTGCGTCCATCGCTCAAGAGCATCACGTCCTGAGTGCGGTCGAAGAAGACGAGATGGCCGTCGTCGTCAATAAAGCCATTGTCGCCCGAGTGCAGCCAGCCGTCCTTGAGAGTTTTCGTCGTCGCTTCGGGGTTTTTGTAATAACCCTTGAACACCGCGGGGCTGCGCGACAGGATCTCGCCGTCCTCCGCGATTTTCACTTCCGTTTCTGGAATGGGCTTGCCGACCGTATCGAGCTTGATGTCATCGCTGCGGTGGACGACCGAAATCCCCGCGATTTCCGTCTGCCCGTAAATCTGTTTGATGTTCACGCCGATCGCGTGGAAAAAGCGAAAGTGGTCGGGACCGATCATCGAGCCGCCGGTGTAGGCATTGCGCATTCGCGCCAGGCCGAGGTGATCGCGCAGCGCGCGATGCACCAGCGCATTGGCCGCCCATCCTTGCGCCTGCAACCACGGCGACGGCTTGCGCTTTTCGAACTTGCAATCCGCGAGCGCGTAGCCGACATTAGTCCCCCACTCGTACAACTTGCGCTTGAGGGCCGTCGAATCGGCGTATTTCACCTGCACGTTGCGCACCATCTGCTCGTACAGCCGCGCCGAGGAAAACATGCTCTGCGGCGCGACCTCGCGCAAATCCTCCATGGACGACTCGGGCTCTTCCGGGAAGTTCAAAGTGAATCCGGCTTGAATCCCGCACGAGATGGACATCATCTGCTCGCCGATCCACGCAAAGGGCAGGAACGACACAAAGTTGTCGTCCTCGTAGGCCGGGTCCACGCGCATCAGGTTCTGTCCCATGCGCAACATGTTCGTGTGCGTGAGGAGCGCGCCTTTGGGCGCCGACGTGGTGCCTGACGTATAGAACAAGAGCGCGATATCCTCGCCTTCGCCCGCTCTGACCAACTCGTCGAAACAGTGCGGGTCTTTCTGATCCAGTTTGCGCCCAACCTCCATGACCTCGTTCAAACTGATCAAGATCGGCTCGTCATAGTGGCGCATCCCTTTCGGGTCGTCCCAAATGACGCGCTGCAACTTGGGACAGCGGTCTTGGATCGCAAGCGCCTTGTCCACTTCTTCCTGACCTTCGCCGATGATGAACTTGGCATCGGAGTGATCCACGATGTATTGCACTTCGTCTATCAGGGCTTCCTGGTAAATCCACACCGTGACGCCGCCCGCGCACAAGGTCGCCATCTCCGCCCACAACCCTTCGGGCCGATTATCGCCGATGAGCGCGACCTTGTCGCCGCGCTCCAGGCCGAGCGAGACGAGGCCGAGTGCGATGGCTTTCACGCGTTCAAAATATTCCGTCCAGGTGATCGGCCGCCAGACGCCGAATTCTTTTTCGCGCATCGCCACCTTGTCGCCGTAGCGCGCCACGGCTTGCGCGAAAACTTTGGGGATGGTCAAATCGGGGGTGATGGCGATTTCCGCCGTCCGTTGGCGCTTACCGTCGCGTGACATACATTTCCTCTTTTTCGCCCAGGTACGCTTCGTGGACGCGTTCATCGCGCTGGATTTCTTCGGGCGTGCCCTGGGCGATTTTCTCGCCAAAGTTCAGGACCGCGACGCGATGCGAAATATCCATCACCACGCCCATGTCGTGCTCGACGAGGACGCACGTGATCTTCCATTTCTGGTCCTCGTTGGCGTCGAGGATGAACCGCGCCATGTCTTCCACTTCTTCGAGGTTCAAGCCGGCCATCGGCTCGTCGAGCAACAGCAGCTTGGGCTGGAGCGCCAGCGCGCGCGCGAGTTCGACGCGCTTTTGCAGGCCGTAAGGCAACATGCCGACGACCTTGTTACGCAGGTGGGGAATTTCGAGCAGGTCAATGATCTCGCGCTCGATAAAATCGCGATTGGCGATCTCTTCACGCGCGGCCGGGCCGATGTAAATGCCGCCTTCGAGCAGGCCGGTGCGCGTGTGCAGATGTCGTCCGAGGCGGATGTTGTCGAGGACCGTCATGCCGCGAAAGAGTTCGATTTTCTGAAACGTTCGGGAGATGCCGAGTTTGGCGCGTTGGTAAGGACGGAGGGGTGTGATGTCCTGGTCTTCGAAGAAAATCTTGCCGCGCTGAGGGGCGTAGAGGCCGTTAATGCAATTGAGTATCACGGTCTTGCCCGCGCCGTTGGGCCCAATGATCGAAAAGATCTCGCCCTTGCGAACGTCCAGACTTACACCCTTGAGTGCGGCGACACCGCCGAATGCCATGTGGACGTTTTCGACCCGAAGCTGGATCGCATGGTCTAGTTGAGGCATTGCCCCCCCTCATCATGGAGGAAACCGGTCTTGAGCACGCAAACGACCGTGCCTCGCCCGGCTTCAGGTGAGACACAGTCGTGTCACGCCCATTGTAAGCGAATTCAATAGGTCAAGTCAAACACTTTAGTATATAGTTCAAAATTCCATTCGGGTAGTCTTCGGACTACACCAATGATGGGAGGTCGGAGACTAGAGATTAGGGATTAGAGATTGGAGAATGAAGATTGGAGATTGGAGATTGGAGATTGGAGAGTTCTCCCAGGACTCCGTCATTCGACAAGCGCGAAATTCTCGCGGACGTGATTTGGTTATGCAGGGCCGCTTCGCTTTCGGCGATCACGCGAATATAGTTATCCGTATAGCCATACCAAAGAGGCAAGGCCGAATTCTCCCTCTCTCCCTCTCTCCCGCTCTCCCGCTCTTGCGTCTCCCACAGCACATTCATTTCACGTCCGATAAACCGCTCCGCAAACGCGCGCGCGCTTGCGTCCGCCACTTGCTGCATCTGCTTGGCGCGCGCTTGCTTCACCGGCTCGGAAACGTGCAGCGGGAGTCTAGCGGCGACCGTGCCCTCGCGCGCAGAATATGGAAAGACGTGGACGCGCGAGAATTGCATTTGCTCGACAAAGCGCAGGGACTGTTCAAATTCCACATCGCTCTCACCGGGAAACCCGACGATCACATCGGTGGTGACCCCCACGTCCGGAATTCGCTCGCGCGCGAGGTTTGCCACGCGGGCAAACTGCTCGGTCGAGTAGGCGCGGCGCATCCGGCGCAGCACCGTATCGGCCCCGCTTTGGAGCGACAAGTGCAAATGACGACAAAGCCGCGCGTCACTCCAGAGATCCAAGAGTGATTCGTCCAAATCCCACGGCGCGATGCTCGTCAGCCGCAAGCGCGGCACATTCGTTTCGCCGAGAATCGCGGCCACCAGATCGCGTAGGACAAATTGTCGAAGATCCCCGGAATGAAATGGAGGGGAGCAATTTGTCCTACTATCTCTATAGACCGAAATCTGGACGCCGGTCAGAATGATTTCCTGATAGCCCGCGTCTACGAGCGACTTGATTTCGTCAACCACTTCAGACAGCGGACGGCTGCGCTCCCTACCGCGCGCCAGCGGAATGATGCAATACGTGCAGCTCATGTTGCAGCCGTCCATCACTTTCACGAACGCGCGGGTTCTAGAAGTTGGAAGTTGGAGGTTGGAAGTTGGATGTTGGATGTTGGATGTTGGATGTTGGATATAAGACTGAATACTGTTGACTGTTAACTGTTCAATGTTGGCTGTTAACTGTTCACTGTTAACTGTTGACTGTAGTTCGCCGCTCACCGCTTCGGGCAGCCGGCAGCCGGTCTCGGTCGTCTGAAAACGCGCGTCGCCGAGCAATTCGCCCGCGAGCGCGACGAGCCGGTCCTTGTCCGCGTTCGCAACGACGAGCGCGACATTCGGCAGATTCTTCGCCTCGTCGGGCGCCACGCTCGCGTAGCAGCCGGTGAGCACGAGGCGCGCGTTCGGATTCGAGCGCGCAAGCTGCCGGGCGAGTTGCCGGGATTTGCGCGCGGCCACGTGCGTAACCGTGCAGGTGTTCAGCACACAAAGGTCCGCCTGCTGCGGCTCGGACACGATCTCGTGTCCGCCGCCGGCCAGTTGGCGCGACCACGCTTCCAACTCACCTTCATTCAGTTTACAGCCCAAAGTAGCAAGGTAAACCTTCATTGGATCGGCTTTCAAAAGGTTGCGCTAGAATATCACCATTCCATTGGGCTGTCAACCATATTGACAGAAATGGACGATTGCATAAAATTAATCCGGCCCTGAGTGATGGGCGGAGACATAGAATGGAACCACCCCTACGATCTGTACTTGTTCTAAACGCGACGTACGAACCGTTGAACATCACACGTGCCAATACTGCGGCTCGCAGCCGAGCAAGCACGAACTCACCGTGGACCACGTGACCCCGCGCTCGCGCGGTGGCGCGACCGCATGGGAAAACGTGGTGACGGCGTGCGCGCCGTGCAATCGCCGCAAGGGCAACCGGCTGCCCGACGAAGCACGCATGACTCTGCGCGCCAAGCCCACGCGCCCGCATTTCGTCGCCATCGTTTTGCTCGGCGAGGCGCACGGGCATGACGTGTGGAAGAAATATCTACCGACGTGAGCATAAGGGCGGGGCGACCCCGCCCCTACATCGAATGTTTTATAGTAGAGGACACGCAAACGATGTTGTACGCCAGTTCTCAAATCCTCGCAATTTCTATCCTGGCACGCGCCGGTGGTCCCGCCACTGGTCCTTGTCGTAGTGCGCCCTTCGCCGGTCGTTGATGTCTTGCTTGCCGAAAGAAACCGCCGTGGGCGTACAAACTACGCTCACGGCGTTTTGTTGCGCCGTGAATACCTATCTCATTCACGGCTTTTCTATTCAGAGGAGGATCGCATGCCGAATACGATTCGGAATTACCGTTCCACAGATCTAGAAGCCATCGTCACACTGCTCAACGCCGCCGATACTTTCGACAAGACCGAAGAGGGTGCATCTATCGCCGAGACGCGTGATTTTTTTTCAACGCCGGGGCTGACGCCGGAAGAGAATGTGTTCGTCGCCGAAGAGGATGGGCGCATCGTCGGCTACGCAATCCTACGCGCGGCCAAGAGCGACACAGAAACGACTTTTCGCACTTGGTATCAAGTGCATCCGATTCGCCGTGGACGCGGGCTGGAGGAGCGGCTCCTCAACCGGCTGCACGCGCGGGCTGAGGAACGGTTAGGCGAATGTGCGACTGAGACGGTGAACTTTGACTCGATGGTCGTGCTGCCGGACGCCGCGCGGCGCGCACTTTTCGAACGCTTTGCGTTGCGCGAGGTGCGCCGCCTTTGGCGCATGGTTCGCCCGCTACCTCATGACTTGACCGAACCGGAGTTTCCCGAAGGGATTATCACGCGCAGGTATCGCATCGGAGAAGATGACGCAGCCATGCACCGCGCAGATACCGAGATCTTTCGCGATCACTGGGGACACACAGACGAACCGCTCGAAATGTGGCAGCACTATGTCGCCCAGCCGATGTTCAGACCCGACCTCACGGTCATCGCCGAGAATCTGGCGACGCGCGAGATTGCCGGATATTGCACGATCGCCGTCAACAACGAAGAGAATAAACGGCTCGGCGTTAAACGCGGCTGGATTGACATCCTCGGCGTACGGCGCGCGTATCGGCGGCAAGGTCTGGGCACCGCGCTCCTCGTCGCTGGACTGCACGCCCTGCGTGGGGCCGGACTGATCCAAGCGGCGCTTGGCTGCGATTCCGAGAACGTCACAGGCGCAACGCGCATCTATGAGCGCGTCGGCTTTCGCGTGGATCGGACTCGCATCATCATGCGCAAACGAATGCGGGGACCGCGCGCGGAGGCCGCGGGCGTCGCGCAACACCAGCAATCTCAGGTGGCTTCATCGTGAGAGGGGGAGAGGGGGAGATGGGGAGCCATTTCTCCCCCTCTCCGTGTCTCCCCCTCTCCTTGTCTCCCCCTCTCCCCCTCTGATTTTCCGAGCTAGACTTTCCGCGAACCGCGCCCCGCTCCAGACTCGATCCCCTTCCACGCGCCCACAACGGCAACCGTAATGATCGCCGCGATGATCGCTTCGGCAATGGCTTGCGGAATGATCGGCGGCATGGCTTCCCAGGGAATCAGGCCAAAGAGTCCCGCCAGCCCGAGCACGAAAACGGTATTCGTGAACGAGCCGACAACGCCGCTCGCGGCCAGCGCCCCGTATTCGTTCCAGCGCTTCAAGCCCGCGTAGGTGAAATACGCGGTGATGCCGATGAGCAAGCGCGGCAGGATCGCGACAATCGGGTTCTTGAATACCGGCGTCGTGGCTTGGAGAAAACTAAAGATGCCAAAGATTCCCCCGATCAGCGAACCGACCAGCGATCCCTCGAGCACCCCGCCGATGATCGCGGGGACGTGCATAATCGTCGCGTTGCCCGCGAGGTTGGGGACGGGAATAAAACCGAGGCGGGTGTAACCCAGCAGAATGGCAATCGCCGCGAGCACTCCCGTGATGACGATTTTCCGAACCGATAGCACCGGCTGCATGGTGTTTTCCATTTCAATTCTCCTTCGCGCATTCGCGCAGAATGTCGTGCTTCCGACGACGAACTGATCTCGTTTGCTCGACTGTTTCTCTGCTGTCCCTCACCTCCTATTCGGTTAGAGTGGAAACGGGAAGAGTAATATTCCAACGGAGAACAGAACGACGAAGACTACCGCGACCCAATCGCTCGGCCTGGCTTTGAATTCGATAAAATGCGTTCTGCCCTTGCCGCCGACGTAGCAGCGCGCTTCCATCGCCAGCACCAAATCCTCGGCGCGCCGCAGCGCGCTGAGAAAGAGCGGCACGATGAGGGGCAGCAGCGCGCGCGTTTGCTGCACGAAGCGAAATCGGCCCTGGCGTCCCAGGTCGGCGCCGCGCGAAACCTGCGCTTTCATTATGCGCTCCAATTCTTCGGCCAGCGTCGGCACAAAGCGCAGCGCAATCGTCATGGTCAGCGCCAGTTCGTGGGCCGGAAAGTTGAAACGCCGCTGCAACGGACTGAGCAATCCTTCCGTCCCCAAAGTCAATTCCGTGATCGTCGTCGAAAACGTCAGCAAACTCGTAAGAATCAACAGTTCGACAAATCGCGCCGCGGAAACGATCGCGAGTTGAACGCCGCAGGTGTTGCTGTCAATCGGGCCCCAACGGAAGAAAGAGACGCAATTCTGTCCGCCGGCAAAGCCGCTCGTATAAAAAGTGATTTGCAGTGCGGCCAGGAGCAGTACGATGGGGATCGCCGGTTTCAAGCCACTCAGCGCATAGCGCATCGGAATCTTGCTGAACGGAACGAGCGCAAGGGCGACCAGCAGTAAGATCGTGTTGGCCGTGTAACTCGTGCTGAACGTGATCGCGGCGACGAGCAGCGCGAAGCAAAGCAGCTTGATGCGCGGATCCAACTTGTGGATAAACGATTCAAGCGCCAAATACTGGCCGATGGTGATGTTACGTGCGATTTCAAAGTCTTCCATAAGTCCAGTGAACAGTTAACAGTCTTCAGTTAACGGTCTTCAGTATTCAGTCTTCAGCATTCGGTTACTGTTCACTGTTCACCGTTAACTGTTCACTGACTACTGCTACGGCTTCTTCTACCGTCAGCGCATCCTCGCGCACGTTGATCCCCCGCGCGCGCAGCGCGTGCATGGCCGCCGTGACCTGCGGCACGCCCAGGCCCAATTCGGTCAATCGCTGCGGCTGCGTGAAAATCTGCCGCGGGTTCCCGCTCAAAACGCTTTGCCCATCCGCAAGCACATACACGCGATCACACAGCCGCGCGATCTCTTCCATATTGTGCGAAACGATGACAAGCGTCGTGCCCCACTCACGCTTGAGGGTCACGATCCGTTCGAGAATATCTTGATGCCCACGCGGGTCGAGGCCGGCGGTCGGCTCGTCAAGAATGAGGACCTCGGGCTTGCAGGCGAGCACGCCCGCGAGCGCGACGCGCCGCCGCTCGCCGCCGCTGAGCGAGTGGAGCGCGCGGTCCTTGAACGAATCGAACGGCAATCCGACTGCTTCCAACGCCTCGCGCACGCGCCCTCTTAGCTCATCGCCGCGCAATCCCATCTGCCAGGGGCCAAAGGCCACGTCGTCGCCGACGTGCTGCTCAAAGAGTTGCGCTTCCGGGAATTGGAACACCAATCCCACGCGGCGGCGCAGCGCGCGCGCGTCGAGTTTGGGATCACGAAGATCAAAGTCCAAAACGCAAACCTCACCGGATTGTGGACGCATTAGCCCGTTGAGGTGCTGGATCAATGTGGACTTGCCCGAGCCGGTGTGCCCGATGATGCCGACGACCTCGCCGCGTTGCACGTCTAGATTCACCTTTCGCAACGCGACCGATTCGAGCGGCGTGCCGCGGAGGTAGGTGTGCTGCAAGTGGCGAACCGAAACACTTGTAGGAGAGGGGGTGAGGGAGTGAGGGGGAGATTCAAGTATGGGAGTGTGGGCGTGTGAGGGTCCAAAGTTCTCCCCCTCACCCCCTCTCCCCCTCACCCCCTCGTTTTCTATGAAAGCATCAACAAACTCCTCAACGCTCAACACGTCGCGCGGAAACGTCTCGCACCGCGCGTGCAAGCGATGGGCAAGCTGCGTGATTTCAGGGACGTCGAGTTGCAATTCGCGCAAGCGTTCCGCTTGGCTGAAAACCCCGCGCGGCGTACCTTCGAGCGCGATCTGTCCGGCTTCGAGCACGATGACGCGGTCGGCGAGCGCGGCTTCGCGCATGAAATGGGTGATCGCGACGATTGTCGTGCCCTCGTCGTTCAAGCGCCGCGCGACCCGCAGCACTTCGTCGCGCCCCAGTGGATCGAGCAGCGCGGTAGATTCGTCGAGCACGAGCACTTTTGGCTTCATCGCCAGGATGCCCGCAATCGCCACGCGCTGTTTCTGCCCGCCTGAAAGCAAATGCGGCGCGCGACGGCGATACTCCTGCATCTCGACCGTGTCGAGCGCCCAGTCCACGCGGGCGCGCAATTCTACGTGGGGCACGCCGAGGTTCTCCGGTCCGAAGGCGACATCCTCTTCCACGATCGTCGCGACGATCTGATTATCCGGTGACTGAAAGACCATGCCGACCATCGTCCGCACGTCGAGCCGATGCGACTTGTCTTTGGTATTCCAGTCCTTCACCCACACGTCGCCTTGCGTCGGCAGAAGCAAGCCATTGAGATGCTTGGCCAGCGTAGACTTGCCCGATCCATTGTGGCCGATGATTGCGACGTACTCGCCGCGATGAATCTGAAAACTGACTCCGCGCAAAGCATGAATCGGCTGCGTAGAATCGGGCCCATAAGTGTAATGAACGTTTTCGACGCGCAAAATCGGTTCGGTCATTCTCGTTTCAAAAAACAAACGCCTCTCGAAAAAGCCGAGAGGCGCGACAATAATACGCGAAACTCATTTGTCGTTCCGTCTCGGTCGCACTCGGCGATCCAAGCGGTAAATTCGTTCTTATTCGCTTATTCGTTCAAACATTCGCTGACGTGCTCGCGGCTGATGGCTCAGTCCACGGCACCTGCATTGTAGCACAATCACGGTAGCATGGCAAATATCGCGCAAACCCGTATTCAATCTGCAATCTGAAATTACGGCACCGCCCACGTCTCCAAGCGCTCGTAACCATCCGTGACCGCAAACGTGCGCTGGACGCCGGGACGGGTCAGCGTGGCGCGGGTGGCCCACCACAGCGGTACGATCGCGACGTTCTCCTCAACCAGCATTTTGTCCGCCGCGCGATAGAGCGCCTTGCGCTTGACGAGGTCGGTTTCGCGCGCCGCGGCATCAACGGTTTGATCGAGCGCCAAACTACTCCAGCGGGTATAGTTGTACGTCGTGCCGCCGCGAAAAACGCTGCCCACAAAATCGCCGGCATCCGGGATGTAGCCACACCACGCGAGCCGAAAGACTTGAGGCGGGTCGTCCCGCAGCGCTTGGCTGTAACTTTTCCAATCGAGCGCCTTGACCGATACCTCGACGCCGAGATTGTTCTTCCACATCTGGACCACGGTTTCGCCGATGCGCTCGTTGATGTCGTTCGTGTTCACGGACAGCGTGATCGTGGGCAATCGTTTCTTGGCGTCGTATCCGGCTTGGCGCAAATAGTCGCGCGCCTGATTCGCATTGAACGGAATGCCGACCGTGTCGGAGATGTCCGCGGAGGCGACGATGCCGGGCCGCGTAAACCAGCGCGCCGGCTCGCCCAGCTTGACGACTGAGGTGACGAGCGTCTCGCGATCAATCGCCGCGGCAAACGCTTTGCGGACGAGTAGTTCGTTGAACGGCGGCTTGGTCGTGTTGAACCCGTAATAGTGCGTGCATAGACTGGGGACCAGTTTTAGTTGCCGGCCCAGAATGGGATCCTCTTTCAGATGATCCACATCCTCGGCGGTCAGCCCCCCGTACGGATCGAGCGAATCGAGATTGCCGCTCCTGAATTCTTCGAGAGCCGTCGCCGTGTCCGCGATCATCGTAAAGCGAATATGCTCGATCTTGACTAGACTCGCATCGTACCAATAGGGATTCTTGAGCAGCACGATTTCACGACCGTGCTGCCAGCTCTCCATCACGTAAGGCCCGTTCGACCAAATCACGCCCGGATCGGTCCAAACGGAACCACCGGCCTCGATTGCTTCCTTCGGCTGCGTCCGCACGAGCCAGGCGCTGACAATGCTGGGGAAAAAGCTCGTCGGGCGCGTGAGCGTAAAGCGGACGGTCGCCGCGTCGAGCGCGTGGACGCCGAGGTTGGCAAACAGCTGCTCGAACATGGCTTCGGTCGTCTTCTTCGGGTCCGCCGAACGCAACTGCTCGGCGCCGCGAATCAACGGCGCGACGACGGGCGCGAATCCCGAGCCGGTGCGCGGATCGAAGACGCGGCGGACGCTGTAAACGACATCCTCGGCGGTCACCGCGCGTTTGGTTTCGAATTTCTGGGTTGCGGGAATGTAGCGCACCCACTGAGCATCGGTCCGCAGCTTGAATTCCCAAATGAGGCCATCGGCGGAAACCGCCCATGAATTGGCGAGCGCGTGCTCGGGCGTGCCGGTCGTCGGTTCCGTATCCGCGAGACTCAGAAAGAGCATTCGCATGACTTGGAGCGAGCCGGGATCGGTCGCCAGCGCGGGATCGAGCGTCGCCGGCTCCAGGCCGAGGTTGAGACGCAAGTCGCGCGCGACGGTCGTGGCAATGGACTTGCAGCCGGCGAGCGCGAGCGCGCTCGTCAGCAGGAGGACGATGAGAAACCGAGCAGCAAAGGTTTTGGGGGAAGGTAACATGCGGGGGGATTATAACATAGAAGAACAATGAGGTGAAAAACCAAAGCCGCAAAAGGATCCGAAACCGTCACCGTCTTACCTACATTCACAGCGCGGCGAAGATTGTTTTCTATCCACGTTGAGCGAAAACTTGATCCAAGAACACCTGGGTGTCCAGGCCTGCTTGCCATCGTTGGTGTCGCCTGACGGAATCCAGTCGGTGATTCCGAGTTAAGGTAAGAAAACGAACTGTCTCCACCGGCCCAAGCGCGTCCATGAGTGCTTTTAGAGCACGGCGAACAACTTTGTCCTCAGGCAAATATGCTTGATTCTTCATCACAAGTCACGCCGCCATTACTTCAACTTTGTAACCTAGTCGAGACAGGAAACTGTAGCAGTCATCCCATGTCAGACTGAAATCCTCAATATCCGCTGCGCCCAGACGGCCAATCACATCCGCAAGAACAGGAGCATCGCGCGAATCCAGCGCACCCTCGTTCATGGTATTCTCCGCCCAATCTACCAATTGAGCGAGAGTGATTTGGCGGTTGAGATAAGCGAGTATCTGATCGCGTACAACTTGACGAGTAATCATGGTTTGCCCTTCCTAGACTCTCCGGTGCCCCTTGTCGACTGGAAACTTTTCATGGATTTCAACGAGCTTACCGGAATAGTCATATATTTCTTGAACAAATGAGAGTGTTATCTCATTTGCATCAACAATCTTCACATACCGTACCCAGCGCCGTCTCCCGCCCGAAATATCTCGCCAATACCGACGCCCGCCATCCGGCAATTCCCCACAGTGCGAAAACTTGCGCTCATTCTCAGTACGGGTAGCCACATTCGTCTCCCTTTCAACTTGCAGTCATTCTACCGCATGCTCTCCTCCCCGTCAATTCACCACGGCGCGTACTGCATTACGAGATTGTACGCGCGATCCAAGTTGCGCTCGTCCAACAGTTCGACGCGGTCGGCATAGGTGTGCCACGTCAATTCGAGATACCGCATGTCGTCGCCGCTGAGGGCGACCGTGTCAATGCCGTTTTTCTGGAACACGTTCGAATCGCCGCGCGCCGTGAAGCGCTCATAGACCACGATGTCGGGCTGGACGCGCAAAAGCGCCTGCGTGAGGCGCGGGTTGGCAAGTTCGTACGGCGGGCTGGATTGGAATTGCCGGCCATCGTAAGTGAGCGCGCCGAAAAACGGAATGACGAACGCATAGCCCGGCACGGCCACCGACGGCCGGATCGCTAGCTTGCCGCGCCCGATATTGTCAAAGTTGACGATCTCTCGAATCGCAATGTTGTTCGCGCGCGCGTATTCCACGAACGCGGTCGCGCCGCGTAGGCCCGTCTCCTCTTCGCCCGTAAAGAGAAAAGCCGCCGAGCCGCGATACGCGCGCTTGGCAAGCTCGGTCGCGCTCGCCAGCAGCACGCTGACCGCGGCCGTATTGTCCGATGCGCCCTGATAGGATGGATCGTCGAACAGCTTGTCGTAGTGGGCCGAGTAGATCGTGTAGGGGCCCGGCGAGTCAAATCGAATGAAAACGTTGGGGAGCGAGGAATTGGGAATGGGGATTGGGGTGACGCGCGAATTCGGCAGAGCAAGTTGGCGCAAAATATGATCCCGGCGCTCGACGTTTCGCAAACGGACGAGTTCGTACAGCGACCCATAACGCCCGCTCGCATTGACCGCCTGGACCGCGCTGGGATTGTACGCAAGCGTGTCACGCAGATAAAAGAAAATGCCTTCGTACAGCGACCGCGCGTTGGGAAAGATCAATAAGGTCAGCAAGACCAGCGCCGACCCTCCCACCACGCGCGCCTTCGTCAGTGTTCGCATCTTCCAAATGTAGGGGCGGGGTCACCCCGCCCTTTCCTCGCGCATTCGGCGGCCAAACAGGGCGGGAATCACGGGCGGGGTGACCCCGCCCCTACAACCCACCATCAAAGCATTGTTTCTGCGGCGGCAACGCCTGCGCCGGCGTCGAACCGATACCCCGATGCGAGGAGCGCGCCCTCGATCGCTGCCAGCGTCGCGGATATGTCGCCGGGGCTGACGACACCCATGTGGCCGACGCGGAAATACTTGTCGCGAATCAGAGGATGGATGCCTCCGGCCACGACGACGTTGCGCTGTCGAATTTTGCCGATCAACTTGCTGTCAATGCCGTCGGGGAAATAGATGGCGCTCATCGTCGGCGCGGCGATTTCGGCGCGCACGGGCACTTGGGCCAACCCGATTTGCCGGACGCCGACCTTGAACGCATCGCTCAACTTTTTGTGCCGCGCGATGCGCGCCTCCAAGCCCTCCGCCAGGATTTGGCGCAAACTTTCGTGCAGCGCGTAAACCATATTGACTGGCGGCGTCGCAAAGTACATGCCCTTGCGCGCCAGGTAGGCCTCCATGATGGGCAGCCAGTTCGTCCAATCGCCGTAATAATTCGCGACCGGTTTCTTGCGCGCCTTGAACGTCTCTAACGCCCGCGGCGACGCCACGAGCAGCGCGAGTCCCGGCGGTACGCCCATCGCTTTTTGCGATGCCGTCAACGCAATATCCACGCCCCACGCGTCTTGCTGCAACTCCATCCCCGCAACCGAACAGACGCCGTCCACGACCACGAGCGCGTCCGGCGCAGCGTCTCGCGCGAGTTTCGTCAACGCGCGCACGTCCACCGCGACGCCGGTAGACGTATCCACCTGCGTCATGGCAAAGAGCTTGGGGCGCACCCGTTCGAGCGTGGTTTGGACCTGTTCGACGGGAACGGTATCGCCCGGCGCCGCGCACAACGTGGTGACCTCCGCGCCGTATCGCTCCAAAATCGCGGTCATGCGGTCGCTGAAATAACCGGTGGAGAGGGCCAGCGCGCGATCGCCCGGCTCGACGAGATTACACACCGCCATGTCCATCGCGAGTGTGCCCGAGCCGGCGATCACAAACGGCATGCCGCTCGGCGCGATAAAGACCTGCTTCATCCATTCCAACGCCTGTCCAAATCGTTCGACGAATTCGGGCGCGGTGTGGCCGGCCGTCGGCGCGCTGAGCGCGCGCAGCACGCCGGGATCGAAATTGACGGGACCGGGAATCATTAACAAATCGCGTTCGCTCATAGCATGTCCTGTGAAACTGGGATTTGGCGCATGGGCAGCTTGAAATCCGCCAGGAATTCGCGGCGCGTGATTTCCATCTCCACGCCGTCGAACTCGCCCACGTCTGGCGAGAACCGCCGTACCGCGCCGACCGTGCGAAAACCGCACGCGGCAAAGCAGCGTTGGGCGCGCACATTGTCGTTGAACGTAAAGAGATTGATGCGCTCCAGAGACGTGGTCTGAAAAAGGTGACGCAGCATCGTCAGAATCGCTTCGCGCCCGTAGCCCTGCCCCCAATACGCGGTCTCGCCGATGACGATGCCCAGCTCGGCTTCGTGTTCGTCCCAATCAATCGCAAAGCAGCCCACGCGGCCGATCAACTCACCCGTGCGGGTCACAATAAAAAACGCGCGGCGATGGTTCGGGCCGAAATGGCTGTCGCCGCGCAAACGGTCTCGAAATTCGCTTAGGGTCAACTCCGTCGGCGTGCCTCCACTCCACCGGAGCAGTTCACGGTCGCAGCTCCACCGATACACGCGCGCAATCTGCGCGTCCGTCAAGTAGTCTTCAAATCGGCGCAGCCCGATCCGGTCACCCCAAATGATGTTCAACTCTCATCAAGCCCACAATAGTCTTCGCATCCACGATTTCGCCGCGCTCGATTTTTTCCAGGGCGTCCGCGAGCGGGACCAGCTCGACTTGAATGACCTCGTCGTCATCGGGCGCGGCTTCGGCCAACGTAAGTTGGCGCGCGGCGAACAAATACATCTTTTCCGTCGAAAACCCAGGGCTGGAGTAAAAGTAGCCGAGCGGTTCCCACTGCGCGGCCTGGTAGCCGGTCTCTTCTTTCAGCTCGCGCGCCGCGCACAGCGCCGGATCCTCGCCTTCCTCGAGCGTGCCCGCGGGAATTTCCAGCAGCTCGCGGGCCGCGGCCGAGCGGTACTGCCGCACCATCACCACGCGATTTTGTTCGTCGAGCGGCACAATGACGACCGCGCCGCCATGCTCGACAATCTCGCGCACGACGACGCGCTTGTTTGCCAGTCGGACGTCGTCGAGGCGCAGCTTGAGAATTTTGCCGCGATACAGATATTGGCTGTGCGTGATTTCTTCGCTCATTAGCTCATTGCTCTAGGGAATCACGAGCGTCTGCCCCGGATAGATAAAGTTCGGATTCGCCAAACGGTTCGCGATTTGCAGCGCGTAAACCGTGCGGCCCACGCGGACCGCGATCGAGAACAAGGTATCGCCGCGTTGCACCGTGTAGGTCGAGCCGCCGGTCACCGGCGGGGGGTTACCGTCGGGACTGCTGCCCCCCGGAATATTCAGGACTTGGCCCGGGTACACAAAGTTCGGATTGACACCGCGGTTTGCCGCCTGGAGCGCGGCGACGCTCACGCCGAACTTGCGCGCGATCGCATAGAACCAATCGCCGCGCTGGACCGTGTACGTGCTCGGCAAATTGGTCGGCGGAGGAACGGCCGTTGCGCCGCCCGGAGGAACGGCCGTTGCGCCGCCCGGCGGAACCGCCGTCGCACCGCCCGGCACTGTGGTCGGCACCGGCGCGCCCGCGGCCGGAATGTTGAGCACTTGGCCCGGTTGAATGAGGTTGGGGTCCAGTCCCGGATTCGCGGCAACAATCGCCTGGGTCGTGACGCCAAAGCGTCCGGCGATCTTGTTGAGCCAATCACCCCATTGGACTGTGTACATCGTCGCGCCGCCGGTCGGAGGCGCGGGTGTGGCCGAAGCCAGCGCGGTCGGAGCCGCCGTCGCGATGACAAACGGCGCGGCCGTCGCCGCTGGCGTAATCGGGACCAATGGCGTGGCCGAGGGGGCGGTAGTTCCCAAAGCAAGTGGAGCGGGAGTCGTGGGAGCAGCGGCACCGCCACCGGGTACAGTGGGGGGTGTTGAAAGCTCTAGCGGGACCACCCCTGTGGGCGTTGGCTCCGTCACGAGCGGCTTTTCACGCGTGCATGCGGCCGCGCCCATGACGACCAACGCGATCAACGCTAGAGTGATGATACGCTTTGCCAAGACCTTGTCCTGACGGATCGGCTCGGTCATCGCGCAACCTCCTTGTAAGGTTCGGTGTCGCCGGGTTGCGACATTATCATAACACAAGTCGCGCGCGGCGTCAAACTGAAAACGATTGGATTGAGCAGTTTTCGGTCTGGAAAGTGGAGCGCGTTCGCGTACACTAGATAGCACAAGTCGAAACGATTCCAAAGGTAACGATTATATGAAATGCTCCAATTGTTCTTTCGAAAACCCCACGGGCAGCAAATTCTGCGAGAACTGCGGTCAGCCGTTCGAACAGCCGTGTCCGAACTGCGGCCAGCCCGTGACGACGAGCGCGCGGTTTTGCCGGAACTGCGGCTTTAACTTGGCGACCGCATGGCCCGCGGCGGCCAAGCTGGCGAATTTGCAGCAAGCCGCGCCGACGATCATGCAGCAAAAGATTCTGTCCACCCGCAAGCAGATCGAGGGCGAGCGCAAGTTGGTGACCGTGCTCTTTACCGATATTGTCGGTTCGACCGCGCTGGCGGAAAAACTCGATCCCGAAGAGTGGGGCGAAATCGTCTCGGGCGCGCACGAATACGTGAGCCAAGCCGTCTATCGCTACGAAGGGACGATCGCGCAGTTGCTCGGCGATGGCGTCCTGGCATTTTTTGGCGCGCCGATCACGCACGAGGACGACCCCGTGCGCGCCGTCAATGCCGCGCTCGACCTATCCGGCTCCATCGCCACTTATGCGCGCGAGTTGAAAGCGAAACGACGCATTGAAGATTTCAGAATGCGCGTCGGGCTGAACACGGGCCTGGTGGTTGTCGGCAATATCGGCACCGACATGCACATGGAGTATCTCGCCGTGGGCGACACCGTGAATCTTGCGGCGCGTCTCCAGTCGGCCGCGGAACCCAACACCATACTCGTCTCCGAAAACACGGCCCGACTCGTCAAGCACGCCTTCGATCTCGAATTCCGCGGCACGCTGGAACTGAAAGGCAAGACCGAGCCGGTCCCCACCCATCGCGTGGTCGCACGCAAATCGTCGCCCGAGTCTGCGCGCGGCATCGAGGGGCTGAGTTCGCCGCTCGTCGGACGCGACCGCGAATTGCAGTTGCTCCAATCACGCGTCCAAGAGTTGCTCGACGGGCGCGCGCAAATCGTTTCGGTGATAGGTGAAGCCGGGCTGGGCAAGAGCCGGTTGGTAGCGGAAACTCGCAAGTTCGAAGTGGGAAGTGGCAAGTGGGAAGTGTCAAGTCCAACTTCCAACTTCCAACTTCCAACTTCCAACTTGCTCTGGCTCGAAGGCCGCGCGCTCTCCTTTGAAACCACCACGCCCTACGCGCCCTTCATCAGTTTGCTCAACCATCTGTTTCGGCTGACGCCCAACGATCAAGACGCAGAAAAATACGCCCAGCTAAAACGCTCCGTCGCCGAGATCGCGCCGGGGCGCGAAAGCGCGATCGCGCCCTATTTCGCGGCGATGTTGGGGATCGCCGTCGTGGGCGACGATTCGGACAAGGTCAATTACCTCATGCCGCCCGATCTGCGCGCGCGCGTCTTTGGCGCCGCGCTCGAGTTTTTCGAGAGACTGGCCGCGCAGCCGCTGGTGTTGGTCTTTGAGGATTTGCACTGGGCCGATTCCACCTCGCTCGATTTGATCGAGAAATTGATGGAACTCACCGACCGCGTGCCGTTGATGATCCTCGCGCTCTTCCGCCCCCAGCGTCAGGAACCCTCGTGGCGTTTCCACGAAGTGGCCTCTCGCGACTATGCTCACCGCTACACCGCGCTCGCGCTCGAACCCCTGGACGAACCCAGCTCGCGCGCCCTCGTCGCCAATCTGCTCCACATCGAAGACTTGCCGGAAAAAGTGCGCGCGCTCATCCTGATCAAGGCCGAGGGCAATCCCTTTTACGTCGAAGAAGTGATTCGCTCTCTGCTCGACGCCAAACTAGTTGTCCGCGACAACGGGCATTGGCGCGCGACGCGCGAGATTGAGAATATCGCCGTGCCGGATACCCTCGCGGGCGTCATCGCGGCCCGTCTCGACCGGCTCGACGACGAATCCAAGCACACGGCCCAGACGGCCGCGGTGATCGGACGCGAATTTCGGTTCGACGTTTTGGCGGACGTTTATCAGCGACAGGAATCGGTTGGGAAATCGCTGGCGAATCTGCAGCGGCGCGAATTGATTCGCGAAAAGACGCGCGCGCCGGAAAACGTCTACCTGTTCAAACACGCGCTGACCCAAGAGACGGCTTACGCCTCGGTGCTCCTCAGCAAGCGCCGCGATCTGCACCGCCGCGTCGCCGAATGTCTCGAAAAGCGGGACCCGACGCGCGTCCACGACATCGCGCGGCATTTCCTGCAGGCCGACGAGGAAACGCGCGCGCTCCCTTATCTGGTCGAGGCCGCCGATCGCGCGGCGCGCGCCTACGCGACGCCCGAAGCCATTCCGTATTACCAACGCGCGCTCGAAATTCTGCAAAAGGTAGATAACCTGGAACTCGCGCGGCGCGCGCACGAAGGGTTGGGCGGCGCGCTCACTCTGGCGAATGACGTCGCGGGCGCGGTCAAGAACTATGAGACGATGCTCGACGTCGCCAAGGCGCGCAACGATATTGCGATGCAAGTCTCCGCGCTGAACAAA
>JACQYF010000142.1 GCA_016208315.1 Chloroflexota bacterium
CAACCGCGACGGACACACCGACGATCACGCCGACTGCGACGGACACACCGACGATTACACCAACCGCGACGGACACACCGACGATCACGCCGACCGCGACGGATACGCCGACGATCACGCCGACTGCGACGGACACGCCGACGATCACACCCACCGCGACGGACACACCGACGATCACACCAACCGCGACGGACACACCGACGATTACGCCGACTGCGACGGACACGCCGACGATCACACCGACCGCGACAGACACGCCGACGATCACACCAACCGCGACGGACACACCGACGATTACGCCGACCGCGACGGACACACCGACGATTACGCCGACTGCGACACCGACGAGCACCAATGCAAGCGATGGAGAAGGAACGATGAGTGTCAGCCCGACAAGTGTTGCTGCTAGCAGCACAGGAAACACATTGACCTTTATGTTCACTGCGCCGCAATACAAGGACTTTGCTGCCGGTTCACAAGCCACGCTTGAAATTCCAACGGGCTGGTCAGCGCCGCAAACAGCCAGCGCAGGCGCGGACGGTTATGTGAGCATAGATGTGGGGAATACGACGTGCAGCGCGGCGAGCATCAACTCGGTCACGGGTGCGGGACCCTGGCTTGTGACTATTGACATGACGTGCAGCGGAGGGCAATATTTCGCCTTGACCTACTCGAATGTCCAAGCGCCTGCGGCTACCGGCTTGAATACGTTCACGACCCAGACCGCGCAGAACGCGGGCACGCTTACCGGAATTGCGGCGAGTCCGACGGTTGATGTTCAGTGATTTCCAGCGACAATTTCCGTCGCCCAACCAAAAGACCAATGAGGTTCACGCAACAAGTTGCCCTTCACACACAGGCAGGTTGAGGGGCAACTTGTTCCTGCATCACGAGAAACAATGGAGCATTTTACCTTTGGCATCACCCGGGTTGACGCCAAGTATCTCGTCCGCGCCGAATCTGCGTTGGGCGAAGCAGGCCCCAATGTCATTGACTCGGCGGTGATCGCAGACGCCGCCGTGAACGGACAGCACTTGATTTCCGGGCGGACAAACCACTCACGCGTCCAGGACATTGGACGCAAATTGTTCGACGCCCTTTGCCAAGGCGACATCGCGAAACTGTATCAGCAGACCGCAGCGGTGGCGCAGCGCAACGGGAGCGCCATGCCGATCGTCTTCAAGTTCAAACAATCCCCGGAACTCCAGGAGCCGGTTTGGGAATTCTTGCACGACGGCGAGAAATTTCTCGCGCTGGATCCTGCAACCCCCATCGTGCGTTATGTGGAACAAACGCGCCCGATCCAAGACCTTGGCGTCAAGCCGCCGCTGCGGATGTTGTTGACCACTGGCGCGCCGCGCGGATATGAAACGCTCGACCTGGCGCAAGAAGAACGAAATGTGCGTGAAGCATTGGCGGGCTTGGACGACCGGATTCAATTGGTGGTCGAGCGCAACATTTCGTTGGAAACCCTGCGGCATACCCTGACACGCGCGCTGCACACGGAGCGTCCCTTTCACATCTGGCATCACTGTGGGCATGGCGCACGGCGGCAACACAACAAATTTTTCGTGTTGATCTTGCAAGACCGCGATGGTTCGGCGCAGCCCATCGAAGTGGACCGGTTGAGCACACTACTGCGCGCCTTTCCCGACTTGCGGGTCGCCACGTTGAATGTTTGCCACGGCGGTTCTGTGTATGGTCTCGCGCCCGCGTTAGCCGCACTCAATCTGCCTGCGGTCGTAGGTTTTCGTGGCAGTGTGCTCGACGAAACGGCGCTCCAGTTTGCCAAAGCGTTTTACCCGGGTCTGCTGCGCACTTCTGCGGCTGCGGCCATGAGTCAAGCGCGCGTGGCGCTTGCGCTGCAGCAGCGTTATGCGCTCGATTGGGCGCTGCCGCTGCTTTTTTTGCGCACGACCAATCCTTTTCTGTTGCTGCAACCGAAAGACAAACCGTCCGTTGGCAAAAAGCACGGCAGCAATATTCAGTTTGAAATAGACCAGCTTAGCGCAAAAAATATAACCAATATCGGCGCGCTGCATGTTGGAGCACCACATACAGATGAGCCATCCGCTGAAACCACTAAATTCAAACTCGGCTCTGTGGAAAGTGAAAATGTCACGCAGATTGGACAAGTGAACATCTCGGATGAGGAAGCGGCAAAACAGTTTGACCTGCTGCGACAAATCGCGCGTTCGATCTCGGGGTTTGATAGCGACAGGTAGGGATATTTCTGATGGGTGATTCAACGCAAATGCCCGCAGGTCCAACGGGCGACA
>JACQYF010000146.1 GCA_016208315.1 Chloroflexota bacterium
CAAGGCATTCGCCGTGTGCTCTTCGTAGCTTGTCTCTCGGGATACGGACGAATTGAAATCTTGGTTCTTCTTTCATTACGTACTACGCCCTCCGCAGTACGTAACGCCATTCTTCTTCTGTTCAGTTGGTAAGGTGCAGAGACAAAAAAAGACCTGGCACTCTGCCAGGCCCAGTCAGGCACAGCAAGATCGTGTCATCAAAAACGCTATGCGGTTGCGCTGTCCTCGATTTTTGTCATATGGTGTCGTATCACCTCTACGCAGCGAATTATATGCAATTCATTCTATTTGTCAAATCGAATCCGCAAGGGGCTATGCGCTCGGCCGCTTGGCGATATACTCGACCATCGGCAGAATTTGTTGCGAGAAGGGATGCGTCGGTTGCGCGAGGATGATGGGCGTGCCCCGGTTCACGCTCTGCACAACCGGTCGCCCGCCGCTCACCAATCGAAATGCGATGGGATGATTCAAACTGCGCGCCACCTCGCTTGGCAAGATTCCGACGTCCGAGTTAGCGCGGTTCAGGATCACGTTAATTTTTCCCCGGTCAACATCCAATCGCTGCGCCAACTCCAGAAAGCTCCCGGCATTCACCAACGGACCTACTTCCGGAGTCACGACGAGAAAAATATGATCGGCGCGTTCTAGGATTTCCAAGGTGGGTTCGTCGTAAGTGGAATGGCAGTCTATCACGACATAGTCATGGAGCTCCTGGAGCAATTCCAGAATCCGCCTGACGTGCTCGACGGTAATCAGCTCCACCCGTTCGCGCTGCAGCGGACTGAGCAAAACGCGGATGCCCGAAGGATGCGAGAGAAGGACGTGCTCCACAACTTCCCTGTCCAATAACGCAATATCCTTGACGAGATCCAGCACCGTGCGGCTCGGCGGCAGATTCAGTTGCAGCCCCAAATCCCCGAAAGAAAAATCGGCATCGAATAGCGCGATCGCCTTCCCGGTGTGCTTCCGTAACGCAATCGTGAAATTGGCGGCAATCGTCGTCTTGCCGACGCCGCCTTTCGCGCCGAAAAAGACAATGACTTGGCCGCGACGCGCGGCGTCAACTTGCGCCGCCTCGGGTTCGCGCGCGCGCACGAGAAGATTCTTGATGCGATAGGGGATTTCCTCCGGCTCGAAGGGTTTGAGCAAATAGTCATCCGCGCCCGCCTCGAAGCCGGCAATCTTGTCGCCGATTTCGCTCTTGGACGTCAGCATCAGAATTGGAATGGCGCGCGTGCTTGGGTTCTGCCGCAATCTGCGACAGACGGTATAGCCATTCATCCCCGGCAGTTTGACGTCGAGAATCGCGAGCGCCGGCGGTTGACTCACCGCTTGGGTCAAGGCGATTTCTCCGGACGCGGCGGTGCTAACGGCAAATCCCTCTCGGATCAAAATCAGCCGTAATAATTCGGTGATGGCCGGATCGTCGTCTACGACCAAAACCCTTATCGCGTTACTGCTCATCAGTGCCTCAGATTTCTATCGCATCCTACCCGCCGGCGAGTACGATGCGGTTGCGCCCCTGGTGTTTCGCTTCGTACATGGCGCGGTCGGCGGCATCGCTCAGTTGGAGCGCGTCATGCCAATGCGGGTAAACGGCAATGCCACAGCTAAACGTGACAAAAAAACCGGCGCCGCCCGACGTATGTTGGATTTGAGCAAAGTTCACTCGGATTTCGTCCAACACGCGCGACGCGTTCCGGCCATCCGTATCCGGCAGGATGACGGCGAACTCCTCGCCGCCATAGCGGCCGATCACGTCGGTCTTGCGCAAACGCTGCTGCAATACGTGCGCGAGACTCTTGAGGACGCGGTCGCCCACGGGATGGCCGTAGGTGTCGTTGATCTGCTTGAAATGATCGAGGTCGAGCATGGCATAGGCCAGCAAGCTGTGGCCCCGATAGGCGCGCGCGACCTCGATGCCGAGCCGTTCTTCGGTCGCGGTATGATTGAGCAAGCCGGTCAGCCCATCGCGCACCATCAGGGAACGCAAGACGCGCGAGCGCTGCGAGCGGCTCGCGACCGCCGAGACCAGGTGAAACGGCTCGATCGGCTTCGTCAGAAACTCGTCCCCGCCCAGGCGCATCGCGTCGAGTTGTTTCTTGAGATTCGTCTCGGTCGAGAGATAGACGATAGGGATGCTGAGGTATTCGTGCTGCTGGCGAATCACGGCGGCTAATTCCAAACCGGTGCAGCCGGGCATGTAGAGGTCCATCAAAATGACATCCGGTTTGAATTCCTTCAGGGGCCCCATGACTTGCAGCGGATCATTGACCACGAGGGTCAGCATCCCGGCCTCGCGCAGATTCACCGCGATGAATTCCGCGGTGTCAGCGGAATCGTCCACGATCAAGATGCGAAAAGGATCGGCCGCGTGCCGCTCGATGAGCAAATCGAGCTGCTCGGCGAACTCGGTCACGTCAATCGGTTTGATGAAATAGCCGGTCGCGCCGGCCCGCACCGCGGCGAGCCGCGCGTGTAGATTGTCGTCGGTGGTGATCAATATGATGGGCGGGCCCTCTTCGGCCGCCAGCTCGCTCAACAGATTGACATTCGGGCTATCGAGCACGATTGCGGCGGGAGCGTGGGCCGCTAGCGCCGCCTTTAATTGGTCAATTTGGGCAAACGTCTGAACGGCAAACCCAAAGTGCCCGATCTGCCCGCCCAGCTCCCCGCCGGTCTCGACATTTGGCACCAGCAAATAGATCGCCCGCTTGGTCGCGCGCGGGGGGATGGATGGCGCAGCGGTCACGACTCGTTCGGTCGGCGCGGAGACGAGCGGTTCGGTCGAGACGTTGACCAAAGCCGAGAGCAGCCGGCTGATTTGGCCGCGTTGTTCGGCGTCCAGCGCGCCGGCATCCAGCAGGGACTTGACGAACATCTCGAGCGCGCGCGCGGCTTGACTGATCGCCGTGTAGCCATACGTGCCGCTCGAGCCGGCCAGCGAATGGACCAGGCGATGGAAACCCTTCAAGCCGGTTTCCGGCCACGCGCCATAATAGAGCTGCTCCCAGCACCTTTCGATCTCGGCCATGCGGTTGGGCAGGTTCTCGGCATACTTGGTCCGGAGCGCGCCCAATTCTTTAGAGAACGCGTCGGCTCGGCTAGTTTCCATAGTGGGCCTTCCAGATGTCGCGAATCGTGTTCGAGAGGGTCATGGGATCGAAAGGTTTCGCAATCACGTCGAGCGCGCCGAGTTCCTTAAAGTGCGCGACTTCTTGGGGCTGCGCTTTGGCCGTCATAAAGACGACGGGAATCGCCGCCGTTGCCGGCTCGGCCCGCAGCGCCTTGAGCGTGCTCGGTCCGTCCAAGCCAGGCATCATCACGTCGAGCAAGATCAAGTCGGGCGCAAGCGCGGCGACGATTTCCAGCGCCTGATTCCCGGAACTGGCGATCTCGACCTTGAAGCCGCCCACCATCTCCAAAGCCATTTTGGCGATGGATTGAATGTCCGGCTCATCTTCGACCATCATGATGCGTGAGAGTGCCGCCACCTAACCACCATTCTTGACGAACGCTTTGATCGTCTCGAGCAATTTCTCGTTCGAAGTGCGTGACTTGACGAGCGCGGCGGCGACTTGTTGGGCAATGTCCCGGCCCACTTCTTCGGCGGAAAAGATGACGACGGGCGTTGCCGCGTGATCGCGCAGCATGGGCAGCAACTCGAGGCCGGAGCCGTCGGGCAGATTCAAATCGAGAATGATGAGATCGAAATTCTGCTCCGCGAGCCGCTGCTGCGCCGCGCGCAGATTGGGCACGCGTTCGACCTCGGCGACCTGATCGAGAATCGTCGAGACGACCTCGAGCACATCCGGATCGTCCTCGACGTGCAAAAAGCGCGGCTTGTGGTCGTTATAGCGCGTGACCGCCTCGCTCACGGCTGCGATGAGGCGGCGTTGATCAATCGGCTTTTCGATCCAGTCCACCATTCGAAACGCGTCGCCGTTCAATTCCGCTTTGCCGTTTTCGGCGGTCACGGAAACGACGACGATCGGCAGGTTGCGCGTGCGTTCCTGTTCACGCAGTTCACGCGTCAACGATATTCCGTCCTGGTCCGGCAATTGCAGGTCGAGCGTCATGCCGTCATAGTTGTTCGCCGCGAGCAATTCCTTGGCTTGGGCGGCGGTGCGGGCCGTGTCTATTACGAAACCGCCTTGTTCGAGCATCATCCGCAGCAGCGTGGCAATATCGGCATCGTCCTCGCAGACCAGGATCCGGGCCCTGGCCGTGACCGGCGCGGCGGGCGGCGGCGCGGTGCGCCATTCCGGGAGATCAAAATATAACGTGGTGCCCACTCCTTTTGCGGTCGCAAAGCCGATCTGCCCGCCGTGTTTTTCGACAATCGCTTTGCTGATGCTCAAGCCCAAGCCGGTGCCGCCCTTTTGCCGCGTATCGGAGGAATCGGCCTGGGCGAATTTTTGAAAGATGCGGCTCCGAAATTCGTCCGGGATGCCGGGGCCGTGATCGCGGACCGCGATCCGAATGTTGTCCGCGTGCGGCGCAACGGAAACCTGTACCGTGCTGTCACGCGGCGAAAACTTGCACGCGTTCGAGAGCAGGTTGGTGAGCACTTGGGTCAAACGGTCGCTATCGCCGTTCACTTGAATGCCGGTGGTGGCTGGCTCTAAAGCCAGTTGGACGCCAAACTGAGCGGCATAGCCGCGGTTCACTTCAATCGCCTGTTCGATCAACGGCGCAAGCTCCAGCGGTTTGAAATGAAAGATCATCTTGCCCGATTCGATCTTTTCGATGTCGAGGATGTCGTTGATCAAGAGCACCAGGCGTTCGCTGTTCTTGTAGGCGATCTCGACGAGCGACTTGGCCTGCGGTGGGATGTCGCCCGTCACGCCGCCGACGATCAAGCCCAACGAACCGCGAATCGAAGTGAGCGGGGTGCGCAGCTCGTGGCTGACGGTGGAGACGAATTCGTTCTTCATGCGATCCACATTCTTGCGGTCGGTGATATCTCGCATCACGACGAGAATCTGATCCTCGCCGCTCGCGACGATGCGCGCTTCGCGATCGCGCAGTTGTCCGCCTTCGCTCCTTGTCTGATATTCGACGACTTGAGTTTCGCCGGTCAATTGCGCCTGCTTCGCCTGGCGCATGATCGTCTCGATCACTTGAGGAGAGGTCGTCGGGCCCGCGTGACCGTTGCCGGCGGTTTGTTTCGCGGGCTTGTAGTCCAGTATTGCGCCGTTGCTGGAGAGGAGCATGATCGCGTCTGGCAGCGCTTCCAAGAGCGCGCGATTCTTCGCCTCGCTTTCGCGCAGTTGCTTTTCGGCTTGTTTGCGCCGGGTAATGTCGCGCGAGACTGACACGATTTCAGAGACGATGCGTGTCCCATTATTGCGGACTCCTCGGCTCGTCGCTTCCAGCCAGGCAAATTCCCCGTTTTTGCGACGGAAGCGATAGGTGAATGTGTACATGTCGAGTTGGCGCAAAACTGCCGAGCGCGCGCGTCGAATCTCTTCTAAATCGTCGGGATGGCAAAACTCGGCCACGCTGCGTCCGACCATTTCGTCCGGTTCATAGCCCAGGAGCGTACGACACGCGGGCGATACATAGAGGAAACTTCCGTCCGGGTCGTGCCGCGCGATGAGGTCGGTCGAGTTCTCGGCGAGCAGGCGGTAGCGCGCCTCGCTCTCGCGCAAATTCTGTTCCGCGCGCCGGCGCTCGGTAATGTCGTTGAGCGAGGCCACTTCGCCGATGACCTTGCCGTTGGCGTCGTGCAAGGGTGACGCGTTGATGGAGACGATTAGGCGCGTGCCGTCGCCATGTTCAAACGCTTGCTCGATCCCGTACACGGGCTGGCCGGTTCGCGTAACCCGCGCAAAGGGCTGCTCCTCTTCGGGAAACGGCTCGCCGTCGGGCGTCGTGATTTTCCAGGTCGGATCGTTGTAGGAGAACCGCGTGAGTTGCTCGCGCGTCACGCCAAAAGTTTTCTCGGCGGCGGAATTGGCAAACGTCATGCGGCCCTGGCGGTCTACCAGGTAAATCCCATCGGCCACCGTATCCAAGATCCGCGTCAGCAGTTCTTCGCGCTCGCGCAGCGCGGCTTCCGCGCGTTTTCGCTCCTCCAGTTCGAGTCGCGCCGCGCGGTGGAATTGGGCGTTGGCTACCGCGGCAGCCGCTTGGGAAGCGAAGAGCTGCGCGAGGCGTTCGTCCTCATCGGAAAAGAGCTTGCCGGGCTGAGAGTGCATTAAAGCGAGCACGCCGACGACTTGACCATGCCACGCCATCGGCACGTTGAGCAGCGCGTGAAAAGTCGAATCGCCAAATGTACGGTTATGTCCCGGCCAGTGGCGATAATCGTCAACGCGGAAAGTTTGGCCGGCGGCAAAGCACTTGCCCGCCATGCCTTCGCCGCGCTTTAGACGACGCCCGCGCATCTGGCCCGGACCGCCGTCGTACACCACCGTGAGTTCTATTTCGTCGGCTGTGACGGGCAGCCATACGCCGCCGCCGTCCGCGTCGAGAAGAGATATGGCGCGGCGCGTAATCAGGTCAAGCAAGCGATCCAAATCGTATTGGGGCCCGCCCAGTTCCAGCGCAATCTCTGAGAGGGCGGCCATCTGCTCCGCGCGGCGGCTGTGCGTCTGAGTCAATTCTATCATTTGACACTCTCTGCGTGCCGTGGATTCACGACCCTTGCGAAGGTTGCGTAAGGGTCTAAAAACTAACGCCTTCACGTGCAGACTAGTCCACGGTGAAGGCGTCGTTGAGCGTCATTGTAACTGGAATCCCAAAGAGCGTCAATAATCAATGTGTACTAATTCGTCCGCACGACTACCAGTTTGTCCACTCCCGATTCCGCGCCCCAGACCTCGCCGGGACGCCCCAAGATTTGGCGGACGTTTGCCGGAGAGCTGGGCAGGGGGAAACTCTCGAATTTCTCCTGGGCCGGATCGAACCGGACTAGGGCGTTCGCGCCGAAATCGCTCAGCCAGACTTGGTCCGCGTCGTCCACGTAAATCGCGTACGGCTGAGGACGCTCGCCCGGCAGACGCCATTCGCGCCATTGTCCTGTCGCGGGATCAAACATTCCGACTTGGGCCACATTCCACTCGCTGATCCAAAGTCGCCCGCGCGAATCGGACCACACGCGGCGCGCGCCTTGCCGCGCGGTGGGCGGCTCGAGGACCGTTGCCGCCCCGTTCGGCTCAATTCGTCCCAGATAGCTTCCGGCGAGCGAGGCAAAGTAGACCGTGCCGTCAGGGGTCGCGGCGATCCCATAGGGACCTGCGCCCCTGGGCGCTCTGAAAACTTGCGGCTGTCCCGTCGCCGGATCAAGGCGTCCGAAGAAGCCGCTTTGCCCGGTAAACCACAAAATGCCGGCGCGATCAAACGCGGGTGTGTGCAAGCTCGCGCCGGCGCCCGACGCGGGCAAGGGAAAGCGCTGCACGGTTTCCGTGATTGGGTCCACGCGCACGATCGCGTTCAGTCCGCCATCCGTGACCCAGGGCGCGCCGTCGGGTCCGACGACGACGCCGTGCGGCGCGGACCGGTCGCCCAGCTTGACGTGCCTGGTTTTGCCGGTCGCGGGATCGAGTCGCCCCAGTTCTCCGGACCGCTGCGCGGTGTACCAAACGGTCCCATCGGGCGCGGGCGCGACATCGTGCGGGCCTGATCCCGACGGCACGGGAAATTCTTGTATCTGCGCCGCAGAAATTGTCGGCGCGGCGCTCGGCGGCGTCACCGCGGGCGCGGGCGCGACGGTCGGCTGCGCGCTGGGTGGTAGGGGCGGGGTGACCCCGCCCGTACTAGGCGGGGCGGACACCGTGGGTTGTGTCGGCGCTTGACAGGCGCTGACGAGCAATGGCAACACGAGAGCCAAGAGCATCCATCGTGTACGGTACGCGTATATCCTATATGCCTTCATCTTTTTTCTCCTTCGAGTCAGAATTCTAACATGGAACGGACTGTGACTCAAGGCCGGTGCTGGCGCAGCAACCAAAAAACGAATTGCCTTTGCCCTGGATTAGTGTTATACTCTGATCGGTCGTAGTCAGAATTTGCAGCACGGCTTGAGTTCGCCCCGATTCGCATCCAAACCCGCCGCATCCAGCGGCTCATCACATCCGGGAGGTGTACGATGTCGTATCACCGCGTATTCCAACGGGGTTTGCTTTCGGCTGCGCTCGCGCTCCTCATCTTGTTCCCTTTCTTTGGTTCGTCTGGCTCTGCTTTTGCGTCTAGCTCGGCCACCCTCACGCGTCCGATCACCAGCAAAGCGTCGATGTCTTCCACGCCAACTGCACCTCCCTTGCCCGCGCAAACCTCGCAAGCCATGCCGAACGTACAGGAAAGAGTTCCGGATTCGCCTGCCGGTGGTAATTGGGTTCAAATTGCAGCTCAGGGCTTTGAAGGCACTTTCCCCACAGGAAATTGGATCGTTCGCGATCACGGCAGCGCTACTTGCAGCCTATGCTGGGGACGTTCAACCTATTGGTATTGGGATGGCACCCGCTACCGGTATCGCGCCAATACAGGTTCTTACGCAGCATGGCCTGTAGCAAGCGGGAGTTCCTCGTATTCTCCTTACACAAACCCCAACTACGCCAACAATATGGATACCCGCATGATTTACGGACCTTTTGATTTGAGTGATGCTATATATGCTGGAACAGATTTTTATCTCTGGCGACAGATTGAGCTACGGTATAACGACGAAATCTATTTCGACTATCTCGCGTTCGAGATTTCGCTTGACGGTGTCAATTTCCAAGAACTCCGTCGCTGGGATGGATTTGTCGAAAACTGGGAGGACGAATGGGTCCCTTATGATACCTATGTTGGCAACAGCCAGGTCTGGATTGCCTTCAGATTCCGTAGCGACTCTTTCGATACCTATCAAGGGCCTTGGGTAGATGATGTTTATGTTTGGAAATTCATCCCGGGGCAGATAACTGTCCAAGGCACTTTTTCGTATTTCGAACGTGACAATACGACTCTTCAGCCCGCTCGGCTCCTGACCGCCTATCTGTATGATTCCAATCCGAGCGGAATTGATGAACTCGTCGCCACGACAACCACATCATCGAATGGCTACTTTCAGTTTCCATCGGTGAGAAACTGGGAAGATGACAACACAACGCGTGACCTTTACGTGACTTGGGAGACCGCCTATAATGACTCTGGTGGTACATATGCCAATCCTACCCGGCGCGTCACGGATTTTGGAAACAACGCGTATAGATACGATAGTCCAGACTGTAGCTATTTTTACGGTACAAGTTGTCCTGACGGAACACTTGACTTTAGTTCTATTTGGCCAGTGGGCGCTGTTAACATAGAGGCGCTCTGGATTTTCCAAGACCTAAGACGGGGTTGGGAGTATATGCTGGGGCAAACAGGGAGCAGCCCAGGGTCGGCAACGGCCAGATGGCAGACCCTTCAGAATACGTTATCTCCATGCACTTCCGGCTCCTGCTTTTACGCTGCGCCTGGCGGACCATATATTTTCATCGCACATAGTGATACAATTTCAGCCGATACCGTGATCCATGAGTTGGGACATAATTACATGTACAATGCGTCGGGTTATTGGTTGTGGAATGACCCAGCGTGCCTGTTCGGTCATAATATCCGCAGTGCAACAAGTCTGGCCTGCGCCTGGTCCGAGGGCTGGGCTGATTTCTTTCCCCTGGTCGCGAACGGTGATGCATGCTACGATTTTGGAAGAGGCCCTTGCACTGGAACCCCGAATTCGGATCACTATAACCTTGAAACTCACAGTCGGAACGATACGCCACAATCGTTTGCGTGGGGTGACGCAGTGGAAGGCCGCGTGGCTGGCGCTCTCTATGATCTGTTGGATTACACCAATGACGGATACGACCAGATTGGGTTTGGCTTTGCCCCAATTTGGAACGTCGTCAAGGTTGCCCCTGTGAATTTTTGGAGTTTCTGGAGCTATTGGAAGACAAGGGGATACGAAAAGCACTATGCCTTGCAGTCAATCTACCAGAATACGATTGATTATGATACAGCTCCATCCATTTCCAATTTACCAACCCTAACACTGCTGCAAGGCATCACTTACAATCACGCCGTTGACCTGTGGCCGTATACCGATGATCCTGAGAGCACTGATTCACAATTGACGTACTCCTTCGTCAGTGCGACGGATGCGCGTTGCGGCACAAATGTGGATAGTCATTACGTGAATTTTGCGGTCCAGCCGGGCTGGTCTGGATCGTGCGGGGTAACCATCCGAACGAGCGATAATATCAAGGCGACCAACGGGACATTCATTGTGAACGTAGTACCAGTGCGGGCGCGAATCTATTTGCCGTTCATTGCCAAGTAGGCATGAACGCGTTGGTTTGACCATGAAAGGAAACGACAATGAAACGCTTATTCGTATTTGCCCTATTGAGTCTGACATTAGCAGCCTGCGCAGGCGCGTCTGCGCCGGGGGGCGCAAAATGCCAACAGGGCGTCTGTATCAAAGCTCAGGTTATGGAGCCGGTGCGCGGAAACGCGCCTGTCGTCTTAACCCTCACGGTCACGTCGGACAAGGACATGCCTGAACTTGGCGTATCGGTATATCATGATGCAGACGCGATTGTCGAGGGACCCCAAAACTGGGAACCCGCGGCGAAAAGTGGGCTAGTATGGAAGGGGGGAGCAAGTTGGAAAGTAGATGCTAAGGCAAAACAACCTTCAATGTTTACGCGCACGATTCGACTGCCACCAAGAGAAGGTTTTTTCACTATAGTCGTGGCCGCGAGTACGCCGCAAGTGCGTGTCGCAGACTCAGTCGGGATCTACGTCACGAGTGCGGGTGCGACCGTATACTATTCAAACACGCCGGTGGCCATCACGCCAGGCACCGCCGTGCCGGGTCTGCCCCCCGGCATGGTTCCCGCCACGCCGCAGCCAAGTCCCACGCGCGGCGTCATTCCCACGCGAATTCCGACGCCCACGCGCCGACCGTACCCGTGATAGGAATGAAATCGTATCAAAAAGGAGCCACATGAAAAGCAAACTTGGACTGTACGTGATCAACCTGGGCGGCTTGGACATGGTGGGCTATTGCACGCAGGCGCAGCCGCGTATCATCGTGACGATGGAGCATAGTCTGGATACGTGGCAGCAGTTGAGGCAATGCTCGCCCAACACCTTTATCATTGGGCGGCACTATGTAGACGACGGCGATCAGATTTTCCTCGACAACCCCGAAGCGCGCGCCGAGAAATTCTTCAACGCGATGCTCCCCGCCGCCGAAAAGATGCGCGGCGTGTACGACGCGTGGATGGGCTATAACGAATCGGTAGTGAAGACGCCTGAAGAAGCGCAAGCCCTCTCGCGCTTTCACGTGCGCTGGGGCGACCTGATGCGCTCCGCGGGGCTGGTATCGTGCGCCTATTCGTTCGCCACGGGCAACCCGGAAATCGAACTCTGGCCGCATCTCGTCGAAGGATTGCGCCACTGCGATTTGCTCTCACTGCACGAGTACAGCGCGCCGACGATGAACGTGTGGGAGACCTGGCTGTGCCTGCGTTATCGCCGGGTGATGGACGCGTTGCCGCCCGACGCGCGTCGCCAAATGGTCATTACCGAAACGGGCATTGACGGCGGCGCGGGCCCGGAGAACAAGCCCCAGGAGGGCTGGCGCCGATTTACGGACGAAGCCGGGTATCTTGCCACGTTGAAATGGTACGATGAAGAAATGGGGAAAGACGATTACGTGATCGGCGCGGCGATTTTCGCGATGAACGGCTGGGGCCTCCAGGGTTCCTTCGGCATGGCCGAACTGGGTTCGCTCCGCCATTACATGGGACAAGGCGGGCAACCGCAGACCGTCGTCGTCAAGCCGCCGGCTGTCGCCAAACCGCCGGCTGTCGCCAAACCGCCGGAACCACCGCCTGCGCCCGAACCGCCCACACCGCCCGCGCCGGAACTTCCAACACCGCCGACTCCGCCCATGCCTCCACCCGTCCCAGCCGAGCAAGCGGCGACGACGTACACGGTCAAACCCGGCGATACGTTGTTTGCCATCGCGCGCAAACACGGCGTCACCGTGGCGGCGCTCGTCGCGGCCAACAATATCGTCAACCCGAGTTTGATAAAGCCCGGACAGGTATTGACGATTCCGGCTAAACAAACCTAACCCTCGGAGGAAACCATGCTGTACAAATTGGTCAGTCCGCCCGCCGTCGAAGAACATGGCGAGAACATTATCCATCTCTTTGTGCGCGATGCGAACGGCGCGCCCGTGCCGAACGCGCGCCTCAAGGTGTGGGCGGGTCCGCCGCCGACAGGCAGCCCGGCCTATTGGAATGACGATTTCCCCTTCCGCAATCCCAATGCGTCCGGTATGCTCGAGTTTGTCGCCGTGACCGGCCCGATGCCGGATACGCGCGATTACTGGATTCAAGCGATTGCGAATGACGGCACGCCGCAAAGCGATCCGGTCCAATTCCATTTTCCGCAGGGCAGCACGATTTGGATCACGGCGACCCTTCAGCCCGAGGGCGCAACGTCGGGGCCAACGCAGCCGGACGCGGGCGCGAGCGCGCCCATCGCCGTGCAATGGGACGCGCGCTTGACCGCGATGAACATCTCGATTGCGCCCGTTCCCGCGCTCGCGCCGGGCCAAAGATATTGGAAGATTATCGCGGCGCAGTATCAGGACGAGCAAGAGGCCGGCGGCAACCACAACGTCTACTATTCGGCGTTGAATCAAAATGGGAATCCGATGGCCGGCGTGCTGGTCCAAATGGATTGGCAAGGCCGCGAGCCGAATGACGTCCCAAGCCAATCGTACACGGACGGGAACGGCACCGCCAATTACCCGCTGTACGCTGGCCCCGTGGGATGGAAGCCGCAAGAAGGGCCTGGGCCTTATGCCGCGTGGCTGGGCGATCCCGATCTACGCGGTCGCACGCCGACGCAAATCCCCGGCGAGAAATTCGTGGGCGCGGGCTTGCCGATGAATCGGCATGTGAATTTTATCGTGACGTGGAAACAGGTCGTGGCCGCCAGCCCGGCCGACACGGTTTCGCCGGAACCCGACACGGTTACATCGCCCGAGCCAACGCCCGACACGGCCACGCCCGCTCCGGCAACTTACACGGTCCAGCGCGGCGACACGCTTTCTGCGATCGCGCGCAAGTTCGACGTGACGGTCGCGGCCCTCGTCGCCGCGAACGACATCGCCAATCCGAATCAGATCCGAACGGGCCAGGTGTTGACCATTCCAGGTGTCGCGTCGGAGAATCCGCCGCCGACTCCGCCCGCGCCATCCACCACGACGTACACGGTCCAGCGCGGCGATACGCTCTCGGCCATCGCGCGCAAATTCGGAGTATCGGTGGCCGCGATCGTCGCCGCGAACAATATCGCGAATGCGAACCTCATCAAGCCGGCCCAAGTGTTGACGATTCCGTCCGCCGCGCCCGTCCCGCCAAAGCCGGTCGAGCCGTCTGAGCCGACCGTGCCGGAGTGGTACACGCCGCTTCCGCCTGCGACGCGTCCCGCCGGCGCATTGCCGTTGAACCAGTTCCCGCGCCCGCGGGACGACAATGGCCGCGGCATCCATTTCGGTTTGGACGTCAGTCAAAAATCACTCGACGCGCACGTCCCGCACATGGTCGAGATGGGCATCAAGTGGGTCCTCATGTATCCCGGCGATGAGTTGCAGGCCGAAAAATGCGCGGTGGCCGCGTGGAATGCGGGCATCATGCCGGTCCTGCGCCCCAAGTGCCGAATTGATGGCGGGCAGCCGAACTGGCTCGCCTTCGTGCAAGCGTGCAAGAAGCACGACATCCCGGCCTACATCCAAATTTACAACGAACCGGGCGACGATCGCGAGTGGAACCACAAGCCCGCGGATAATGACCTGCCGCGGATCTTTGCGAGTAAGTGGGCGAATGCCGCGTCGTTGATCTACGATGCGGGCGGATTCCCGGGGCTGCAAATCCTCGGCCAGGAAGAGTTGGTCGCGGCGGCGAATACGCTCCAAGCCAACAATCAAACTCACATTTGGAATCGCGCGTTTTTCGCGCTCCACAACTATGGTCTCAACCATCCGCCCGCGTATCCATACGACGAACGCAATCAACAAGACCATCCCCAGGCGACGATTCTCGACGACGACGCGTGCGTGCTCGGCCTGATCGAGTTCGCCAAATGGATGTACGACGCGATTGGTTTTGTGCTGCCGATGATCGGCGGCGAGGGCGGCTGGCTCTACGACGCGGGCGAAGACAATCGTTATCCAAAGACGGTTCAACCCTATCACGCGCAATGGCACGTGGAGATGTACGACTGGTTCCGCCATGGTCGCTTGTCGAACGGTCAGCCGCTGCCCGATTATGTCTTTTCGGTCGCGCCGTGGATTCTGTCCGGCTTTTTGGAAGCCGAGGCATGGTACGGCGGACCGCTCGGCGACAAGACGGAAACGATCAATGCGGTCAAGGCGATGACGCCATTCGTCCGCAAATAAAGTGGGAAGTTGCAAGTGACTAAAGTGTCTAAAGTGTCTAAAGTTTACTTCGGACTTTAGTCACTTCCAACTTCGCACTTCCTGGAGGTTACGATGTTACAATTCGGACAGTTTATCTTTGGCATGCACGACAGCGGCGGCGCGCAGCTGATGGTTGACGCGGGCAAGCCCGGCTGGGTGCTCGTCAGCGTCAAGGCCACGGATTCGCCCGGCGACTATTCCACGCTGGCAAATCAAGGGTTGGGTATTATCGGCCGCCTGAATCATGGCTATGAGTCCGACGGAACGATCCCGCACTCGGCGCAATACGACGCGTTCGCGCAGCGGTGCGCGAATTTTGTTGCCGGCTCGCGCGGCGCGAACATTTGGATCATCGGCAACGAGACGAACTTGGCGGCGGAACGCCCCGGCAATACCGGCGGCAACGACGGCGAGTTCATCACGCCCGACAAGTACGCCCAGTGCTTCGCCAAATGCCGCGCGGCAATTCTCGCCGTGGCCGGACACGCGCAGGACCTGATCGCGCCCGCGCCGCCTGGGCCTTGGAATCCGCAGACGACTTATCCGGGAAATCCCGGCGGCGATTGGGTCAAGTATTATCAGGACATTTTGAATCTCTTGGCGCAGATGGGTGCGCCGCCCGGCGCGCTCGCGCTGCACACGTACACGCACGGCTTTGACGCCGGGCTGATCGCGAGCGAGGACAAGGTGCTGCCCGCGTTCCCAAACTATCACTTTCACTTTCGCGCCTACCGCGATTTTCTGAACGCCGTGCCCGCCGTCTTGCGCGGGCTGCCGGTGTTCATTACCGAGGCGCAGCCCGCCGATCCGAGCTGGTGGCAAAATCGAAATATCGGTTGGGTTCGGGCCGCGTATGCCGAAATCAACGCGTGGAATGCCGTGGCGGCGAATCAGCCCATTCAGGCGTTGTGCCTCTTTCGCTGGGACCGCGGCGATGACCGCTGGAGCATTTCGGAGAAATCGGCGGTGCTGGACGATTTTCGCGGCGCGCTGCAAAACGACTATCGCGTGCGCATGCCCGCGCCGGTGGGCACGCCGCCGACCCCCGTCAAGCCCAAACCCAAACCGACGGAGAGCGGCTGGTGTCCTTTTGCTATCAAGCGGCCCGTCACGGAGAACAATTATGATGTCGGACGCAGCGGACACAAGGTCAAGGCGGTCGTTTTGCACATCGCGGCCGGGCCGATGACCGCGGTGTTCCCGACGTTCAACAATCCCCAAAACCTCGCGTCAGCGCACTTTTGCGTCGGCAAGGATGGAACGATCGAGCAATATGTTTCGATGGACGATACCGCGTATGGCAACGGGCTAAAATTCTCGAACGGGCAATGGTTCAACGCGCGCGGAGTCGTGGTGAAACCGACCTGGCAGGATTTGCAGCCGCCGCACAATCCGAACCTCTACACGGTCAGCGTCGAGCATGACGGTCAGCCGCAGAATTTGTGGACGCCCGAGATGTACGAGGCCAACAATCGGCTATTGATCTGGATCGGCCAACAATGCGGCATTACGTATGTGCCCCACCGCACGCTGGTCGGCCACTTTGAAATCAATTCGGTGGACCGGCCAAATTGTCCTGGGCCGAACGTAAATTATGAGCAGATTTGCGCGGACGCGAATGCGGGGCTAGCCGGGACCGAACCACCCACCCCTGCGTCGGAAGCCATCCTGGCCGCGGCCAGCGAGGTCGCGCTCTTGCCGATCAACGTGGAATCGGCGCTCTTCAAGTTCGCGCAAGCGCGTGGTCTCGGCTGTCCCCAAAGCGACGAGACCGATTTCCAAATCGGCGGCGATGCGTTTGTGTGTCAAGTTTTTATGGGCGGCATCATCTATGTGAAGAAAGGCGACTGGGGCAACATCCACTTTACGCCCAAGGTCGAGGGAGACGTCGCGATGCCCGCGGATGCCACGGCGGCGGCTGCGGTCGCGGCAGCAAAAAAGAGGGCCTGGCTGCCGATCAACACCGATGGCGCGTTGTATAAATTCGCGCAAGCCAACCGGCTCGGCTGCCCGCAGAGCAACGAGTTTGAATTTGCCGTGGAGACAGATTACTTGGGGCAGGTGTTCGCCAAGGGATTTGTCTACGTCAAAAAGGGCGATTGGGGCAATATCAAGTGGAGTGCGAAAGTCGAGTAGTGAGGCAGTTAATTAGTCAATTAGTCAATTGGTCGCTGGTTGACTAATTGACTAATTGACTAATTGACTCGTTCTACCTCGCCAGCTCTTCGGACAATACGCTGAATACTTCGGGGCTAAAGTACATTTCACCGCGATGCACGGCGCGAATCGCGAGGGGTAATTCCATTGGGTTGGCGGTCTTGACCAGGTATCCGTGGGCGCCAGTTTTCAGGGCCTGCCGCAAGACTAGTTCGTCCGCGTGTCCCGAAACAAAGAGCACTTTGATGTCCGTTGTCAGAGCGTGGATTTGTTCCGCCGCTTTTATCCCGTTGACGTCCGGCATCATCAAATCCATCAACACCACGTCTGGCGCGAGATTGAGCGCCTCCTCTACCGCCTCTAACCCATCACGAGCTTCTCCCACGACCTCTATATCCTTGGCTCTGCCGAGCATGGCTTTTAGCCCGTCGCGCATCAAGGCGTGATCATCTGCAATCAGCACTCGAATCATCGCTTTACCTCGTTTAGCCAGAATATGGTGCCTCGAGTCCAATATACAGGAGCATTGTCGCGCGGTCAATAGGGACAATCCCTACTTGCCGCGCAAGATAACCCTGTGTTGACGCTTCGGCGGTACGCACTGCCAGAGGGGGAGACGGGGAGAGAGGGAGAGAGGGAGAGGGGAAGAGGGTGAGAATTCTCCCCCTCTCCCCCTCTCCCTCTCTTCTACACTGCGTATGCGAGCTTTCACCATCACCGTGTGTGGCTAAGAATCGTCGCAATAGCCGGACTCAGATAGCTCTTGCCGGCGTGCAGGGCGTGGATCGCGGCGAGGAGTTCCGCATAATCATCATTCTTGCGAATATAGCCCTTGGCCCCATTCCGCAGAGCTTGTCTCACCTGCGCCTCCTCGGAGGACATTGCAACAATAAGTACGGGCAAGTCGGCGTGTTTGGCATGAATCCTCGCCGTGGCATCCAGTCCATTCAAGCGCGGCATTTGAACGTCCATCAAAACAACGTCGGGACTCGTTCGCTCGATCATCTCGATGCCTTCCAGGCCATCGCGCGCTTCGCCGACCACTTGCATGCCGTCGGCCCGTTCCAACAGCAGCCGAAAGCCCTGGCGCACAAGCTGATGATCGTCCACAATTAGCACACGAATCATGGTCGTACCTTCTGGGATTCCAAATTTCGCGGCGGAGTATACAAATCTTTGCATCAAAAGTCAATTAGCGGACGGTCCGAATTTTGGCTTTTGAATGACTGGTTGTATACTGACCGGCGAAACCGAACACGATGGAGTCATAGGAGTGAAACGCACAATGTTCCGGGCTAGTCTGTTTTTGCTCGCCGTCCTGGTCGCCGCTTGCGCCCCCGCTACGCCGACCCCACTCGTAACGCCAACGCAGCCCTTGCCGCCAACTGCCACGCCGACGGCGAATTTTAGAGCCACCGAGCAAGTCATCCTCTCGCACGTCTTTGGAACCTTGACCGCCGCCGCCCCCACGCGCGTCTCGCCGCCTCCCGAATCGCCGGCCGCGACCCCGCGTGTAACCACTGCGCCGGCCCGGGCAACGGTGAGACCGGCTAACACTGTGCCGCCTCCACCGAGTGGTCCCCAGCCCACGGCCGATCCGTATCTCCCCCAGATTCCAAAGGGGAAAGGAGGCGTGGTCGTCGCCAACTATGTCGGCGGCCGCGATACCACCTTTACGATCAACGGCAAGGCCTACATCGTCCCCTCGAACGGCAAACAGCTTATCATCCTCGATCCGGGAGTATACACGTTCTCGGTTCAGATCATCGGCGTGAGCGGCGGCGCGTGGTCTGACTCGATGGCGATCAGCGCGGACCAGTACCGGACCTACAACGTAACGGGCAACCCCAATCAGTAAACTCGCCACCAATGGTGGCGCGTAAACAGTAAACAGTAGTTTGACAATGTCACATTCGATTTCCGTAGGCGCAGTGCCTTGTGCCTGCCCGTGCAGGGCGACCACAAGGGTACGCCCCTACGAAGGAATCTGACATTGTCAAAGTAGTCAGTAGCCAGATTTCCGATTGTCCGATTGTCCGATTGCCGGATTGACCGATCACACCGGTATGCGCCCATAGACACCCGTCAATTCCGCCAGCCGCGTGGCGATGTCGCCCCTCAGTTGCCCCGGCAAGAGCCGCCAACACCAGTTCGGCGCGCCGATCGTGCTCGGCGTATTCATCCGCGCCCAGTGCCCCAAACTCAACACATCCTGCGCGGTCGTTATCGCGGTATCGGCGACCGAAGACCAACCCAACCGGATCAAGTCCCACGCAATATCCGAGCCATCGCTGCGTAAGTAGCGCCGCGCATTATCGCGTTCCTGTTCAGTCGAGGTCACCTGGTACCAGCCGGCCGCGGTATCGTTGTCGTGCGTGCCGGTATAGACGACGAAATCGCGGCGAAAGTTATGAGGGAGAAAAGGGTCGCTTGAGCCATCGCTAAACGCGAAACTCAACACCTTCATGCCTGGGAAGCCGAACTCGGCTTGGAGCGCGTCCACCCCCGCGCGCGACTCGGGCGTGAAATCGCCCAGGTCTTCGGCGATGATCGAAACGTCGCCCAGCGCGGCGGCAACCGCGTGGAACAAGTCTGCGCCCGGTCCGTACAGCCAGCGCCCTTTAACCGCCGTCTTTTCCCCGGCCGGCACCTCCCAGTAATTGTAGAAACCGCGAAAGTGATCAATGCGGACAACGTCCGCTTGCGTCAAGGCCATGCGAAACCGCGCCAACCACCAGTCATAGCCGTCTTGCTTCAACACATCCCAGCGATAAATCGGATGTCCCCACAGTTGCCCGGTCTTGGAAAAGTAATCCGGCGGTACGCCCGAGACGACCGTCGGCTCAAGGTCCTCGTCAAAGTGAAATAGCCCCGCGTTCGCCCACACATCGGAACTGTCGTCCGCAACGTAGAGCGGAATATCGCCGATTATGCGGATGCCGCGCGCGTTCGCATAACGCTTGACGGCCAGACACTGCTCAAAGAACTGCCACTGCCGATATTTGTGCTTTTCGATTTCGTCCGCCAACGCTTGGCGCGCGCGCGCCAACGCCGCGGGTTGGCGGCGCGCAAACTCCGGTTCCCAGTCATGCCACGGATGCAGTTGGTGCGCTTCTTTCAACGCCATAAAGAGCGCGAAATCGTCCAGCCACGCGGACTGCTCGCGGCAAAAACGCTCGAACGACGCGCGCTGATCGCCGGAAGGTTGAGCGCGAAAGCCGGCGAAGGCGCGGTCGAGCAGTTCGCTTTTGTAAGGAATTACCCGCCCAAAGTCAACGCAATCGGCGGGGAAGGCGGGGACGTTTTGCAGGTCGGTTGTCGAAAGATGTCCGGCCGCGACCAGTTTCTCGGGCGAGATGAGCATTGGATTGCCGGCAAATGCGGAGAGACCCTGATAGGGCGAATCGCCATAGCCGGTGGGACTGAGCGGCAAGACTTGCCAATAGGTCTGTCGCGCGCTCGCGAGGAAATCAACAAAGCGATACGCGGCATCCCCCAAATCGCCAATGCCGAAGGGGCCGGGGAGCGAGGTCGGGTGCAGCAAGATCCCACTGCGGCGCGGAAATTTCATCCTGGAATCCTCCGTGGTCTGTGTCTTCGATCGCGATTCTATCATAGATTCAGGCGCGGAGAAAGCGGGCAGGTTGTCAGTGGGCAGGTTGTCATTGCGAGCGTACTTTGCGAAGCAATCTTCCTCTTCGCATCAGGGTAACAGGACGATGGTGAAGATTGCTTCGCACAAACCGCTCGCAATGACAAGGCGCTGAAGTCGGTAACGCGGCTGTCCGCGCCCCGTTTAACTCTATACGAGACAACGAAAATGGACTGGCCTTTATCACAAGACGCAACCGTTCTCTTGTCAGCAGTTCTCTTGCTACTGGGCAGCATCCTCCTCATCGCGCTCGTGCTCATCGTCTGGGCCGTCTGGGCGATTCGCCGGATTGACCTGCCGCCCGGCGCGGACTATATCACCGCGCTGCGTGCGACGCCGCTGGTTGTCGTCATCATTCTTGATCTGCTCGACGCAAGTCTGGACATTTTCTCCGCGCCAATCACGTGGTTCCTGCTTGGACGCCTCGGCCTCGCGCCGCTGCGCGGGGTTGCCGTTATCGAAGGCCTCATCCCCTTGACGAATTTTATCCCACTGATGACAATCTCCTGGCTCTATGCGCGTTTCATTGCCACCGAGGACAACCCCTTTCCAGTTGAGAGATTGCGGCTGCATCGTTGAAATTCGTTGAGGCCGAACCCACTCAGATTGTGCTATAATCAGCGTCATGCAAAATCGTTGGCAAGAATTCAGACGCTGGTTTGACGAGCGCCGCGCGAACGTTCAGGATTCCACCCGAAACATCCGCCGCGCGTTCGGTCTCGTTTGGCGCGCACATCCACCCTCCGCGATGGCGATGGCCGGCTGCACCGTCGTCGGCGCGTTCCTGCCGGCCGGGCAGGCCTGGGTCGGCAAGCTGATCGTGGACGCGGTGGTGAACGCGATTAACACGCGCACCCCTCCGGAAGCTGGATTGCAGGTAGTCCTCCCGCTGCTCGTGGCGGAATTTGTTCTGCTGCTGCTCCAAGCCGTGAACAACCAAGCGCGCACGCTCGCCGAGCATATCCTGCACGCGCAGATGAACCTGGCGATCAACACGCGCATCATCCGTAAGGCGCTCGAACTTGATCTCACCCATTTCGAAAACCCCGACTATTACGACAAGCTTCAGAACGCGCGGCGCGAGGCCGATTGGCGCGGGCTGCAGATCGCGAACGGGAGTTTCTTTCTCGTCCAGAATGTTCTGACGTTACTCTCGTTCGGCGCGCTCTTGTTTCGCTTTAGCCCGCTGCTGGCGCTCATCCTCTTTCTCGCGACGATCCCCGCGTTTATCGCGCAGAGCCGCTATGCCGAGTTGACCTTTCGCGTGCTCTCGTGGCGCGCGCCGGAAGCGCGGCAGCTCAACTATCTCGAACACCTGCTCACCGACTATGATGCGGTCAAAGAGATCAAGTTGTTCGGTTTGGGCGAGCCGCTGCTCGCGCGCTATGCCAAGCTCTTTTGGAAATTCCTGCAAGAAGACCAAGCGATTGCGCGCGGGCGCAGTCTGGCTTCCGTCGGTTGGGGCCTGATCGCCACGTTTTCCTATTACGGGTCGTACGCGTGGATCGTGTGGCGCGCGGTCGGCGGCGCGATCACGCTGGGCGATATGACGCTCTATCTCGGCATTTTCCGCAGCAGCCAATCCACATTCGAATCCATCTTTTACGGCTTGAGCGAGCTGTACGAGAACGGGTTGTTCATGAGCAACCTGTTTAAATTCCTCGAACTCGAGCCGCAGATGCCGGTAGCCCTTCATCCCGTGTCCATGCCGAGCAAGATTCGGCGCGGCATCGAGTTTCGAAATGTTTCGTTCAAGTATTCTAATCAAGAAACCTGGGCGCTGCGCGACGTGAATCTCACGATTCGGCCCGGCGAAAAGATCGCGCTGGTCGGTCCGAACGGCGCGGGCAAGACGACGCTGATCAAGCTGCTGACGCGTTTGTACGATCCGACCGTGGGACAGGTCTTGCTCGACGGCGTGGACTTGAGGGAGTATGATTTGCGCGAGTTGCGCCAGAGCATCGGCGTGATCTTTCAGGATTTCGTCCGCTACCATCTGACCGCCGCGGAAAACGTTGGTTTCGGACAAATCGAACGACTGGACGACCGGGCGCGCATCGTCAACTCGGCGGAAAAGAGCGGCGCGCACAATCTCATCACCTCGTTGCCGGAGGGATATGAGACGACGCTGGGGCGATGGTTTTGGAAGGGCCGCGATCTGTCGGGCGGTGAGTGGCAAAAGATCGCGCTGGCGCGCGCGTTCATGCGCGATTGCGAGGTCCTCGTGCTCGACGAGCCAACTGCCGCGCTCGACGCCGAGAACGAGATGCGCGTCTTTCAGCAATTTCGCGAACTGACGAACGACAAGACCGCCGTCCTCATTAGCCATCGCTTTTCGACCGTGCGGATGGCAGATCGAATCTTTGTGATCGAAGACGGACACGTGAGCGAGCAGGGGACGCACGGGGAACTGTTGGAAGTCGGTGGAACGTACGCGCGCCTGTTCAATCTCCAAGCCGAGTCGTATCGGTAGTCAATTAGTCAATTAGTCAATTAGTCGAGTAGTCAATCAGTCAATTAGGCGACCAGGAACTATAGGGTCTTGGCAAAGCCGCGGGTGTTTGTCATTGCGAGCGGTTTTTGCGAAGCAATCTTCCTCTTTGCATCGGCGTTTAATGACATTGAGGAAGATTGCTTCGGGCAAAAACCGCCCTCGCAATGACATGTGGAGATCTTACATGACCGACACACTAATCTATGGCCCCGGACGCACTGCAATCAAACTGCAAATCAATGGACAAGAGTATTTGCTCGATGTCCTCCCGATCCAAACCCTAGCCGAGATTCTGCGTAATCAACTCGGGTTGACCGGCACGAAAGTTGTCTGCGGGATGGGCGACTGCGGCGCATGTACCGTGCTGCTCGACGGCAAGCCGGTGTACGCGTGCCTGCAACTCGCGATAGACTGCCAGGGGCGCGCGATCACGACGATTGAAGGACTGGCGCGCGACGGCGAACTGCATCCGGTGCAGCAAGCGTTCATCGCCGAAGATGCTTTTCAATGCGGCTATTGTACATCGGGGCAGGTGTTGACGCTGGTCGCGTTCCTCGCAGACCATCCCGACGCGGACGCCGGCGCGATCCGCCAAGCCGTCGCGGGCAACCTCTGCCGCTGCGGCGCGTACCCCAAGATTGTGAGAGCGGGGCTGCGCGCGAGGCAGTTAACATTTAACAGTAAACAGTAACCAGTGGACACTGAACACTGGATACTGAATACTGAAAACTGTTGACTGCTGACTGTTAACTGTTCACTGGGGTTGAACAATGGCCAAACTCATCCGAACTCGCATTGACATCGAAGGACGCATCAGCGAAGAGCTGGCGCTGGTGGAAGAGCCGCGCACGACGGCGTGGGACGTGGAAGAGGAGCTGAACGTCGTCGGCAAGCCAATTCCGCGCATTGATGGCGATCAACGCGTGAGCGGTGGGGCGCGCTTCCCGTCTGACATCCAGTTGCCCGGCATGTTGCACGCGAAATTTCTCCGCAGCCCGCATCCCCACGCACGCGTGCTGCGCGTCGACACGTCGCGCGCGGAGAAATTGCCGGGAGTGCGCGCGGTTATCAGTCGCAACAACGCGCCGACCACGGAGTGGCGAAATAGCCAGCCGATATTTGGCGATAGCGTGCGCTATGCCGGCGATGAGGTCGCGGCGGTCGCGGCGGACAATATCGCCATTGCACGGCAGGCGGTCAAACTGATTCAAGTGCAGTACGAGCCGCTGACGTTCGTCCTCGATCCCGAAGCGGCTCTGCGCCCCGATGCGGTGAAACTTTATCCTAATGGCAATCTGCTCGACGGCAAACCGGACGAATATGCCAGGGGCGATGTCGAGAAGGCGTTCAAGCAAGCCGATGTGATCGTGGAAGGCGTGTTCGAGACGCCAACCCAAATGCACAACTCGCTCGAAACCCACGGCTCGGTAGTCACCTGGGAAGGCGACCAACTCACGATTTACGACTCGACCCAATACATACATGGCGTGCGCGACCGCGTCGCCGATTGGTTCGGGTTACCCAAGAACAAGGTGCGCGTCATCAAGCAGTTTATGGGCGGCGGCTTTGGCAGCAAGGGCAGCGCGGGCAAATACACAGTCGTCGCCGCGCTGCTGGCGAAACGCACGGGCCGCCCGGTTCGCCTATTCCTCGACCGCACCGAAGAGAATCTCGCCGCAGGCCATCGTTCCTTGTCGCGGCAGTATCTCAAAATCGGCGCGAAACGTGATGGCACGCTGGTCGCGATGGAATTGACGGGCTACCAACCGCTTGGCGCGTACGCGTCGTGGGGCGCGTCGGTGGGCGGACCGATGCGCGAATTGTACGACTGCAAGAACGTGAGGACGCGCGAGTACCTGGCCCTCACCAATGCCGGATCATTCGCGCCGTTTCGCGCGCCGGGGTACGTGGAAGGCATGTTCGCGCTCGAGGTGTTGATGGACGAGTTGGCGGTCAAACTGCAAGTGGATCCGCTCGAACTGCGAATCAAGAATTATGCGCGCCGCGCGCCGATCAGCAAATTGCCGTTTTCGTCCAACGGCTTGCTTGACGCGTATCAGGAAGGCGCGCGTGCCATCGGTTGGGAGCGGCGCGGCACGGTAGGGTACGGTCGCCGTACCGTACCTGGCGGGCCGATTCGCCGCGGGATCGGGATGGCAAGCCAGATTTGGAGCGGCGCGGGCGGGCCGCCGTCCTATGCCCAGGTCAAAATCCATCCCGACGCCAGCGTAACGGTGATAACGGGGACTCAGGACATCGGCACGGGCACGAAGACGATTCTCGCGCAAATTGCCGCCGAGGAACTGGGCCTACCGTTAAAGAGCATTCGCGTCGAAATCGGCGATACGCAGTGGGGCCTGTACTCCCAGATTTCTGCCGGCAGCATGACCGCTGCATCGGTCGGCCCCGCGGTACGCGAAGCCGCGGCGGATGCCAAAGCGCAACTGCTCAAGGTCGCATCCCAGTTCTTGAGGGTCAGACGCAAAGGTCTGACGCTGCGCGACGGAATCCTGCGCGGCGAAAAGCGCGGCAAGCCGGTGGAGACGCCGCTCGCCGACGTGATGGGCGAACTGGGCGACGTGATGATCGTGGGTCACGGTTCGCGCGCGCCGAATCCGTCGAACGTCGAGATTCACACGTTTGGCGCGCAATTTGCCGAGATCGAGGTGGACGTCGAAACGGGCGTCGTGCGCGTCGTCAAGATCGTCGCGTCGCACGACGTAGGACGCGTACTCAATCCGCTCACGCTGTCGAGCCAAATCGAGGGCGGGGTGATCCAGGGGTTGGGGTTCGCGCTGATGGAGCAGCAACTGACGGATGCGAACACGGGCGCGGTAGTGAATCCGAATCTGGAGGGTTACCGCATTCCGACGATGCTCGACATTCCAGAGATCGAGGTGCGAATGATTGACCGCGCCGACGTTCGGATCAACAACCTCGGTGCGAAAGGCGCGGGCGAGCCGCCGATCATCCCGACCGCGCCTGCGATTGTGAATGCGGTGCGCGATGCCATCGGCATCTCGTTTCACCAACTACCGCTCACGCCCGACCGCGTGCTCGATGCGCTCGAGAAGGCAGAGAAAAATGCCATTTGAATTCACCTCACCGCAAACGCTCGACGATGCGCTGAAATTGTGGCACACGGACGCGCGCTGGTTCGCGGGCGGGACCGATCTCGTACCCGAGTTGAAAACCGAACTCGCCAAGCCCACGCGCTTGGTCAATGTCAAAGGAATTGCGGATCTGTACGGCATCGCGGAAACGCCGAGCGGGTTGCGGATTGGCGCGCTGATGACGTTGACCGAAATCGCCGAGAGTGTGATGGTGCGCGAACGGTGCCGCGCGGTAGCCGAATCTTGCGCGTTTGCCGCGACGCCGCAGTTACGCCACGTCGCGACGATTGGCGGAAACTTGGCGCAGGACTCGCGCTGCCAGTATTATCGCGGCGCGTTCCGCTGCTGGCTCAAGGGCGGCGACGTGTGCTATATGCGTGAGGGCGAAAACCGCGAGGCCGCCGTTGGCGGCTATCACGATTGCGTTCACGTCCATCCGTCCGACCCCGCCGTCGCGCTCGTCGCGCTCGACGCTAAGATCGCGGTGCGCGGCAGAAACGGAACGCGCGAGATCGCGGCGGCGGAATTTTTCCATACGCCCGCGAGCGGCGATCGCCGCCTGAACAACCTTCAGCCCGACGAATTAATTACTAATCTCCAATTACCCAATTTCCAGAATTCGCGCAGCAATTTTCTCAAGACGATGGACCGCGCCGTCTGGGCTTTTGCGCTGGTGAGCGCGGCCGTGCGGCTCGATCTCGACGGAGCAAAGGTTCGCGCCGCGCGCATCGTCTTGGGGGGCGTCGCGCCGATTCCCTGGCGCGAAGAGCGCGCGGAAAAAGTCCTGATTGGCCAGGAGCCGACTGAGGAATTGGCGGCGCGTGCCGCGGCCCAAGTGCTGCAATCCGCCGAGCCGCTCGCGCACAATGCGTATAAACTTCGGTTGGCGCGCGCGTTGGTCAAGCGAGGCATACTGCGTGGATGATCGCGCCCGCTGGAATGAGCGCTATCGCGCCGGCCACGGTTCGGGCGAACCGAACGCGCGCTTGCGCCAATATCGCCATTTGCTTCGGCCCTGGCTGGCGCTCGACCTGGCAGGCGGGGCGGGCCGTAACGCGGCGCTGCTGGCGGGTTGGACAGTGATCCTGGCGGACATTTCGGATGAAGCATTGGCACACGCGCCGGGTCTATGTGTGTTGGTCAAATCACCCGCGCTGCCGTTTCGGGCCGAGTCATTCGATACGATCCTGTGTACCTACTTTCTGGATCCGCAGGTGGATTTCGCGGCGCTGCTCAAGCCGCGCGGAACCTTGTTCTTCGAGACCTACACAACTGCCGACGCCAAGTATCGTCCCGATTTTCCGTCGGCGTATCGCCTCGATCCAAAGCAACACTCCACGTTGTTCCGCGGTTTGGCGACGATCCTGTGGGAAGAGCATGACGATGGCACCCGCGTGTATGGGACCTTTATCGGTCGCAAAGTCTAGGTTGGCAAATTTTCGGCTCCAATTATACTCCAGGCAACGCGCCAAACAAGAGGCATTGGCTCCAATGCTATGCCGCAGCTCTGGAAATGGTCAAAAGTTCGTCCGTCTTGTGGATTTGTTGATGGGTAACCCTTGACTAATCCTGAGAAAAAGGGTATGCTGATTCTGAAAAGTTTCAAAATCTTTCCTCTCTTTTCAGAAAGAGCCACCGGTGAGCGAAAAACCCCGCCCAAATTTGCTCGATGTGGCGCGCCATGCCGGCGTATCTCCCGCAACCGTTTCACGCGTGCTGAACCATACGGCGCCCGTGCGCGCGAGTATCAGGGAGCGTGTCCTTGCATCCGTCAACTTGCTTCGCTACGAACCGCTTGCCACTCGCGCGGTTTCCCCCTCTGCCATCAGCACGATTGCGCTCGTGCTGCCCGATATACTCAACCCGTTCTTTACCGAAATCGTCCGCGGCGTGCAGGACCAGGCCGAAGTAGATCGCTTTATGCTCTTGTTGTTCGATACGGGCGAGGACCCGAATCGAGAGCGGCAAGCGCTGCAAATGTTGCTCCACCGATCGGTCAGCGGCATCATCGTGTGCGCCTCGCGACTGCCGAGTCCAGAGCTGATCGCGATCCGCGCTCGCCAAAAAATCCCGATGGTCGTCGTCAATCGCAAGATTGACGATCCTGAGATGCCCTGCATCTTGCTCGATTTCGAGACCGGCGCTTATCGCGCCGCGCGCCATTTGCTCGATCTGCACCATACGCGCATCGGCTATTTCAAAGGTCCGGTCACATCCGAACCATCGCTGGCGCGTCGCCGCGGGGTTGAGAAAGCGCTCGGCGAGGCCGGTTTGGTATTGCGCCCCGAGTGCTGTCCCGCAAGTTTTCCAAATGTGGATGGTGGCTTTCAAGCGATGAGCACGCTCCTGGCCTTGCCGCCGACCGACCGGCCGACCGCCGTCATCGCGTATAACGACATGATGGCTCTCGGCGCGCTCCATGCCACTCGCGCCCACCATCTGCGTGTGCCGGAAGATATTTCCATCGTCGGCTTTGACGATATTGCGATGGCCGCGCACACGAATCCGCCGCTCACGACTGTGTCGCAACCCAAGCATCGCATGGGACAGTTGGCAATGAAAATCCTGGGTGGCCTGATCCGCGGACAAACTTTTCTGGGAGATGGATATACCATGTTGGAAAGCTCTTTGGTAGTTCGAGAATCTACGGGCCCCGCGCCGAGCGCATCGGGCTGTGGGGGAGCCGCATGATGACGCCGTGGGAACGTTTTGCGACGGTCGCGCGCGGTGGTCAAGCAGACCGCGTGCCGGTCGCACTGATCGTAGATAGCCCGTGGCTGCCCGGTTACGCGGACATTGACACGCTCGACTACTTTCTCCGCGAGGATGAATGGCTGCGGATTAATCTTGCGCTCCTCGACCGATTCCCCGAGGTCGCGTGGATTCCCGGCTTTTGGATCGAGTATGGGATGGCCGCGGAGCCGTCCGCATTTGGCGCGCGCGTTCAGTGGAATCACGATTCGCCGCCTTCGATTGAGGCCGCGCCCGGCGGTTTGGCGGCGCTCGTCAATCTCGATCCGCCGAATCCCCAGGAGCATGGCTTGATGCCGCTCGTGTTGCAGCGCTATGCCGATGCCGAAAAGCGACTGGGTCTCGAGATCAAGATGGTCGCGGCGCGCGGACCGATGGCTATCGGCAGTTGGGTAGTCGGCGCTGCCGATTTTCTGCTCGGCCTGATGACGGAACCGGAAGCCAGTCACCGGTTCATGGACATATTGACGACGACGATCATCGCGTGGCTTAAAGCGCAGTTGGCCGCGCTGCGCGCGCCGGAAGGCATCATGCTGCTCGACGATATTGTCGGCATGGTGTCGCCGCAGACATTTGAGGAGTTTGTCCGTCCCTACTACACGCGCATCTTTGCCGCCTTTCCCGGTCTCATCAAGGTCTATCACAACGATACGCCCTGCCCAAAGCTGGTTGAGCCGATTGCCACCCTCGGCTTTGACGTGTTCAATTTCAGCCACACGATGGACATTGCGACCGTGCAGGCGCGGATGCCCAACATCGCGCTCATGGGCAACGTACCGCCGCTTGATCTGATGGTGCGCGGGACGCCGGAGCAGGTGGAGCAATGGGCGCGCGAGTGCATCCAAAAGACCGGCGGGCGCGGCTTGATTCTCTCCGCGGGTGGCGGCGCAAGCCCCGGTACGCGCGCCGAATGCATTGACGCGCTCGTCGCGGCGCGCACAGGGGCGATTGAAATCGCGGCGACACGAACGCAAAGTCGGCCTCCGCCGACTAGGATTTAGTCCACGAAGGTGGACTTGGCGTTCGTGTTGCCGCGACCCCACCGAGGTGGCGACCTCGGTCGTCGGTCGCCCGGAATTACCGTGGAGGAGCACTTGATCATGTTGCAACCCAAATTCGTATTTAGCACCCAAGACACCGTCCGCTATCGTTTCCCGACCCACGTCAACGACCTGGTGATGGACCGCGCCGAGGCCGACACGTCCGAAGTGTTCGTCGTCGTGCTCGAACCGGGTGAAGCGCCGCCGCTCCATGTTCACCATGACGCCGAGCAAATCTTTTACGTGATCGAGGGCACGGGCCGATTGGAAATCGGCGAAGAATTGAAATCCTACGGTGTCAAATCAGGCGACGTGGTGCGGATTCCGCCTCACACTTTTCATCGCATCCACTGCACCAGCCCCAAAGCGCTGCGCTACCTCAGCGTGGATTGCTTCGTCGGCGGCAAGCCGCAAGCCGAGCCGACGTGGGACAGCCATGTGCGGGAGATTTGTAGGATCAATGGGTGGGAGTACGACAAAGTAAAACGTGAAACGTAAAACGTAAAACGCAATGACCACGGTGAGAGCATTTTACGTTTTACGCTTTACGTTTTACTCTGGACAAACCATGTCAATCAATTTCACTACACTACTCGAACAATACCGCTCCGAACTGCTCGACCGCACGATTCCATTCTGGCTCAAATACGGCCTGGATTGGAAGAATGGCGGCATCAATACTGGCATCGCCGATGAGGGCGAGGTGCTGAGCACCGACAAGTACATGTGGTCGCAGCTACGCGCAATATTTACTTTTTCCGCACTCTATAATAGAATCGAGCGGCGGAAAGAATGGCTCGACGTTGCCGAGCAGATCTTTGACTTTACCAAACGATGCGGGCGTGATGAGGATGGATGCTGGGTATTCCTCGTAGACAAAGATGGCAAGCAGTTACAGGGCGCGACCAGCATCTACGCCGATGCGTTTGCCATTTACGGGTTCACCGAACTAGCCAAGGCCACCGGCAATCCAGAAGCGGTTCGCTTGGCGCGCGAAACGTATTTGAATGTGTCCACGCGCTTGGCATCTCCCGGATCGTATCCAACGGCGCCGCATCCGATTCCCGTCGGACTGAAAGCGCACGGCGTCGCCATGACCTTTGCGCTCGTTTTTGACGAACTGGGTCACTACCTCGACGACCCGACGATCAAGCATGCCGCGCTCGATCACGCCAATCAGGTGATGACGGTCTTTTTGCGACCAGAACGGCAGCGGCTCTACGAATTCATGAGATTGGATGATTCGTTACTAGAGCTTGCTCCTGGTCGCACGGTGAATCCGGGGCACGTCGTCGAATCCATGTGGTTCATGATCCACATCTACCAACGGCTCGGCAACCAAGCGCGCATCCGGCAAGCCATTGACGCGATCAAGTGGCATATCGAGTTTGGATGGGATGACGAATTCGGCGGAATTTTCCTGGCGCGGGACGCAGAAGGATCGCGGTGGGAAAAGATTGCCGACACCAAGATTTGGTGGCCGCACACGGAAGCGCTTTACGCGCTGCTGCTGGCGTACTCGATCTCGAAAGAGCAATGGTGCCTGGACTGGTTCGAACGGGTACACGATTATGCCTTTAGCCACTTTCCGGTTCCACAATATGGCGAGTGGATTCAGAATCTCGATCGCCAAGGGAACAAACTCGACGCGACGGTCGGCCTGCCCGTGAAAGACCCGTTCCATTTGGCGCGAGCGCTGGTCAATTGTATCGGTGTATTGGAACCATTGGCAAAAATTCAGTAAAGGTTCTCGACTCGAAAGGAGGTGAAGCCGCAATACGTAATACGCAGTACGTAGTACGTAACGTTTCGACCATCAATTGTGCGACTCTCGAAGAGGAGGAATGGTACGATGAACGACAGAATCAAATGGTTCGTGCGGTTGGCGAGCATCGTCCTCGTATTGACAGTGTTCGTCGCCGCGTGCGCTCCTGCGCCAACTCCGGTGCCGCCGACGGCTGTGCCACAACCGACGGCGGTCCCCGCGACCAAAGCTCCGGAGCCGACCAAGGCGCCCGAGCCCACCAAGGCCCCGGTAGCCACGACCGCCCCGGCGACGACTGTACCGGCGACGACGGCTCCAACCGCGGCGCCTGCCGCCAAGTACAAGGAATCGCCGCTGCTCGCCGATCAAGTGAAAGCCGGCAAGCTGCCGCCCGTTGATCAACGCCTGCCCAAGAACCCGCTCGTCATTCCCGGCGATGAAGTTGGGACCTACGGCGGCGTGTGGCGCCGCGGCTTTACCGGTCCATCCGATTTTAACGGCGTCAATCGCGTGATCTACGACGCGCTTGTCCGCTTTTCGCCCGATGGCGGCAAAGTGGATATGAAATACGCCGAGAGCGTCACGTCCTCGGCCGATTTCAAAACGTGGACCGTGAAACTGCGCGAAGGCAGCAAGTGGTCCGACGGCGCGCCGTTCACGACCGACGACATCATGTTCTGGTACAAAGACGTCCTCTTGAACAAGGACTTGACGCCTTCGGTTCCCGCGTGGATGCAGAACAAGGACAAGTCTACGGCGGAAGTCAAAGCCGTTGACGCCGTGACCGTGCAGTGGATCTACAAAGAGCCGAACACGACCTTCTTGCTCGAGCTCGCGAACAAGGACTGGGGTGATCGCAACGTTCCGGTTCACCTGCCGTCCAAATACCTGAAGCAGTTCCACGCCTCGTATGCCAACAAGGCCGACCTCGACAAGATGGTCGCGGATGCCAAGTTCAAGACCTGGGGCGAGTTGTTCCTCGACAAAGTCAGCCCGTTCAACACTCCAGACCGCCCCGGTATGGCGGCGTGGATCGCCTCGAACCGCATCAGCGATCAAGTGTTCATCCTCAAGCGCAACCCGTACTTTGTCGGCGTGGACAAGGACGGCCAACAACTGCCGTACTTTGACGAAGTGCAACTGAAATTCTTCGCCGACACTCAATCGTTGAACCTGGCAGCCATCGCGGGCGAACTCGACCAGCAGGAGCGCCACATCGCTCTGGCAAACTTCCCTGTGTTGAAAGAGAACGAGCAGAAGCAGGGCAAGTACAAAGTCTCGCTCTGGTCGTCGCTCGGCGGCGCGGACGCCGATGTGACGATCAATCAGACCTATGCCAAGGATCCTGACCTCGGCAAAGTGCTCGCGAACAAGGATTTCCGCATCGCGATGTCGGTCGCGATCAACCGCAAGCAGATTCAGGAATCGGTCTTTCTCGGAACGGGCGAACCGCGTCAGCCCGTCGCGAAGAAGGGCCACCCGTACTATCCCGGCGATGACTACGCTTACAAGTACACCGAGTACAATCCAACCCTCGCCGGTCAGATGTTAGACAAGATCGGGTTAGACAAAAAGGACGCGGAAGGTTTCCGCCTGATGGCGAATGGCAAGCGCGTCACGGTCGAACTCTCGGTCATCCAGGCGTTGGGCTTTGGTCCCGACTCGGCGCAGTTAATCGCCAAGGACTGGGAGAAGGTCGGCATCAAGACCAACGTCCAGATCCGCGAGCGCGCGCTGCACTTTTCGCTGCGTGAATCGAACGACCTGCAAGCCGAAGTTTGGAATCAGGATACTGCGGGCTTTCCGTTCACGGGCGCGACCAAGTACGATGTCCGCAGCGGCATCTACGGCAACACGACGTATGGTCCGCGCTGGTACGATTGGTACCGCACCAACGGCAAGGAAGGCGTCGAACCGCCGGCTTACATCAAACAACTCGTCGAACTAGCCGACAAAGCCAAGACGGTGAGCGCCGACGAGCAAGCCAAGGTCGCCCAGGAAATGTTCAAGATCTGGGTGGACAACATGGTCGAAATCGGCACCGTGGGCTTGACGGCCATTGACCAAGGTGTCGCGGTGGTCAACGTGAATCTTCGCAACATCCCAACCACTGTGACGAAAGACTGGCCGCTGCGCACGCCCGGCAATCTGCGACCCGAAGTGTGGTACTATAAGAAGTAAGTCGTAGATAGGTAAACAGGGAAACAGGTACACAGGGAAACAAGGAGACAAGGAAACTCTGTGTACCTGTCTACCTGTGTACCTGTCTACCTGTTTACTTGTTTCACTTGGGAGATTGAAGTATGCTCCGATTCATCATTCAGCGTCTGCTGCTCCTGCCGGTCCTGCTGCTGCTCTTTTCGGTAGTTGTCTTTTGGCTCGTCCAAGCGCCGGCGGGCGACTTTTTGACCAGTTATGTTGCCAACATCGCTTCGAGTGGTTCGTCTATCGGCGCGGATCAGGTCGAAGCCCTCAAGCGGCAATTCGGACTGGATCAACCGGGTTATATGCAGTATCTCCGTTGGATGGAGAGTCTGTCCAAAGGAGACTTGGGGCTATCGCTCGAGTATCAGCGCCCAAACACCGAGTTGATCGGCGAGCGGCTTTTGCTGACCGTGTTCCTCGCGCTCTTTGCGTTCGCCATCACTTGGGCCGTCGCGATTCCGGCGGGGGTTTATTCCGCGACCCATCAGAACTCGCTGCTGGATTATTTTTTCACCATGCTCAACTATGTCGGCGTGGCGACGCCCAACTTTATGCTGGCCCTGATCTTGATGTGGCTGGCATTTTCGTATCTGGGCTTGAGTGTGACTGGGCTTTTTTCCCCGGAATATATCCAAGCGCCATGGAGTATGGAGCGCCTGATTGACCTGCTCCAGCACATTTGGCTGCCTGCGATCGTGCTTGGCATTGCGGGCACCGCGCGCTTGACGCGCGTGATGCGCGCCAATCTGCTGGACGAACTCAACAAACCCTACGTCGTCACCGCGCGCGCCAAGGGCCTGTCGGAATGGCGTTTGATTTTCAAATACCCCGTCCGACTGGCGCTGAATCCTTTGGTAAGTACGATCGGCTGGTATCTGCCCCAGCTTTTTTCCGGCAGCTTGATCGTGGCGACCGTGATGAATCTCCCGAACATCGGCCCGCTCTTGCTGCGCTCGCTGATTCAGCAAGACATGTACCTGGCCGGGAGCATTTTGTTGATCTATTGTTTGCTGACGATTGTGGGAACGTTGATTTCCGATATTTTGCTAGCTTGGCTCGATCCGCGTATTCGTATGGAAGGCGCATAACCTATGGCTGAAAACCTTCAAGCCGACGTGCTGGCCGAGGAGATCAAGTCAACCGTATCGAAAGCCGAAGATCAGGTCTCGGTCGCGTCGAATTGGAAACTGGTCTGGTGGCGTTTTAAAAAGAATCGCCTCGCGCTTATCAGCGTCGTCGTCTTGGCCCTCTTTTACGCCATCGTGCTGGTCCCCGATTTTTTCGCAACCGCGGACCCTGAGGCGACCGAGGCCCGCGCCGCGTTCATTCCCTCGCAGGGGCTAAATTTCTTCGACGAATCGGGTTTCCATCCCTGGGTGCCCGCGCTCGTCGGCAAGCGCAACGCGGTGACCTTGCGGATGGAATGGGCGATTGATGCATCGAAAAAAACCTATCTGCGTTTGTTCGCGCCGGGGTTTAAATACTCGGTCCTCGGGCTGTTCCAAACGGATATTCACTTGGTTGGACTGGAAGACCAAAAATCCGACGAAAAGTTGTATCTTTTCGGAAGCGACCGGTTGGGACGCGACCAGTTTTCGCGGATGATGTACGGCACGCGCACCTCGATGACCGTGGGCTTGTTCGCCGTCGCGCTCAGTGTGATTCTGGGGATATTGCTGGGCGGCATCTCGGGTTATTTTGGCGGCTGGGTGGACCTGATTATCCAGCGCGCCATCGAGTTGCTCCAAGCGCTCCCGACCATTCCCATCTGGCTCGCAATGACCGCGGCGCTGCCGCAGGACTGGCGACCTGACCAAGTCTTTTTCGCGATCACGGTGATTCTCGCGTTCATCGGCTGGACGACACTCGGACGAGAGGTGCGCGGGCGATTCCTATCGCTGCGCGAGGAAGATTTCGTGCTGGCGGCTGACTTGGCGGGATGCAGCCAGCTCCGCATCATCACTCACCACATGGTACCCGCGTTCATGAGCCACATTATCGCGACGAGCACGCTCGCCATTCCGGTCATGATCATTAGCGAGACGTCGCTGAGCTATTTGGGGTTGGGCATTCGACCGCCCGCGATCAGTTGGGGCGTTTTGCTGCAAGAGGCGCAGAACATCCAGACGTTTGCGCAAGCGCCGTGGCTGCTCATTCCCGGCCTCTTCGTCATCATTGCGGTGCTCGCCTTCAACCTCGTCGGCGACGGTTTGCGCGACGCAGCGGATCCGTACGGGCACTAGTCAGTAAACAGTAAACAGTGAACAGTGAACAGATCTTAGTGTTAACTGTTGACTGTTGACTGTTCACTTGAGAGATAGTCAATGAACAATCAAACTCCTTTACTTTCAGTACGCGACCTAAAAACCTACTTTTATATGGACGAAGGCATTGTCAAAGCCGTGGACGGTGTGAGCTTTGACGTGCACGCGGGACAGGTCTTTGGCATCGTCGGCGAAAGCGGCTGCGGCAAGAGCGTGACGATGAAAGCGCTTTTGCGCATCGTCGAGCCGCCGGGGCGCATTGCCGGCGGCGAGATTCTGCTCAACAAGTCCAAAAACGGACAGCCGCAGATCGTTGACCTGGCAAAACTCAATGCCAACGGCGACGAGATGCGCGCAATTCGCGGCGGCGAGATTGCACTGATTCCGCAAGAGCCAATGTCGTCATTCAGCCCGGTGCATACCATTGGCGATCAGATCGTCGAGGCGATCCAGCTTCATCGCCCGATGCCCAAGGACGCGGCGCGCAAAACCGCGGTTGATTTGCTCAAGGATGTGGGCATCCCGATGCCGGAACAGCGGCTGAACGAATATTCGTGGCAGCTCAGCGGCGGCTTGCGCCAGCGCGCGATGATCGCGATGGCGCTCTCGTGCCACCCGCGCTTGCTGATCGCCGATGAGCCGACCACCGCGATTGATGTTACGACGCAAGCCCAGGTGCTGCGGTTGCTGCGCAATCTTCAGCGCGAGCACAACGCCGCGATCATTTTCATCACGCATGACCTCGGCGTGATCGCGCAAATGGCCGATTACGTGATGGTGATGTATCTTGGCTTGGTGATGGAGCAAGGCCCGGTGGACGACATTTTCCACAATCCCAAACACCCCTACACCCAGGCCCTTCTGCGCTCGATCCCAAGCGTGAATTCGACCCCGCACGTCACGCTGCCGACGATCAGCGGTTCGATTCCACACCCGTTCAACAAGCCAAAGGGTTGTCCATTCCATCCGCGCTGCACCAAGCGTATCGTGGGCAAATGCGACGTGAGTATTCCTCCACTCAAATTGGTCGGCGAAAAACAATCGGTCAGTTGTGTTTTGTACGAGGATGTAGAGGTGCCAGCATGACGATGTCCAATGGTCAGCCGTTACTTGAGGTAAAAAACCTTCGCAAATACTTTCCGATCAAGAAAGGATTATTCCGCAGCACCGTCGGCAACGTCCGCGCGGTAGACGACGTGACGTTCTTTATCAACGAAGGCGAAACGCTCGGCTTGGTCGGTGAGAGCGGCTGCGGCAAGACGACCGCCTCGCGCTGCATCTTGCGTGCACTGGTCCCAACGAGCGGCGAGATGTTGTTCCGCCCGAAAAAGGGTGAAATCGTTGACCTCTCGAAATTGTCGCGCAGAGAATTGCATCCGATTCGCCCGCAAATGCAGATGATCTTCCAGGATCCTTATGGCTCGCTCAATCCCCGCATGACGCTCTTTGACATTGTCGGCGAGCCGTTGCTGGTGAACGGTATGTCGAACCGCAAAGAGCGCACGGAACGCGTCGCCGAGTTGCTGCGCCTGGTCGGCTTGCGCGCGGAATACATGCAGCGATTCCCGCACGCGTTCAGCGGCGGGCAGCGACAGCGCATCGGCATTGCCCGCGCTCTCGCGCTCCACCCGCGCCTCGTCGTCGCGGACGAGCCGGTCTCGGCGCTCGACGTTTCGGTGCAGGCGCAGATTCTGAACTTGATGCTCGAACTGCAAAAGCAGCTTCACCTCACCTATCTTTTCGTCGCGCACAACCTCAGCGTGGTCAAGCACATTTGCGACCGCGTCGCGGTGATGTATGTCGGCAAGCTGGTGGAGATGGCGACGACCGAAGAACTGTATCACCATCCCAAGCATCCTTACACCGCCGCGCTGATGGCGGCCGTCCCCGTCGCCGACCCGCGCATCAAAACGGGCAGCGTCGAACTCAAGGGCGAAGTGCCCAGCCCGGCAAATCCGCCATCCGGCTGCTACTTCCACCCGCGCTGCGAGTACGCAATAGACCGATGCCGCCAAGACGCGCCCGTGTTCCGCGAAATCACGCCCGGCCATTTCGTCAGTTGCCACCGTGCCGACGAATTGAATCTGCCGGGGATTGCCTAACCAGTCCCAGGTTCCAAGTCACAAGTTCCATTTGTGACCTGTAACCTGTGACCTGGGACTTGAGACCTGCGACCTGAGACTTGTGACATGCGACTTGCCCAATCTTCCTTCGTCTATTTCAACCACTCATTGCAAGATGCCATCCGCCGCCTGCATCAATTCGGTTACGAGGGCATCGAGATTTGGGGCGGGCGACCGCACATGTATCGCCACGACCTCGACGCGGAATTGGACAGCATTAAGCAACTGCTCGACGAATTCGAGATGACCGTCCCCAACTTCATCCCGGCGCAATTCCGCTATCCCTCGATTCTCTCGTCTTCCAACGAGGCCGTTCGTCGCGACAGTGTGCGATACATCGAGGACGCGATTGACAACGCGCTGCGGTTGGGCGCGCCGTCCGTCAGCTTGTGCGCGGGGATGACGCTGCACGGCGAGAGCGTAGAAAAGGGCTGGGCGCAGTTGCGGCAGAGCATCGTCGAGTTGCTGGATTACACGGACAAAACCGACCTACGTCTCCTGATCGAACCGGCGCACCATTGGGAAAGCACGCTCATCCTCACCGTCAGGGACGGCTTGCGAATGATCCGCGAGATTGGCTCCGAGCGGTTGGGTATTTGCCTCGACACGGGACACGCGAACGTCAACGGCGAAGACCTCGCGCAAGCGGTCGCGATGCTGAACGGCGTGCCGCTGCACATTCACGTTGACGACAACAATGGCGACAGCGACACCCACGCGATTCCCGGCGAAGGCAGCATCAGCTTTGCTCCGTTTGTTCAGGCGCTCAAGGCAATCAACTATCAAGGGTTTGTCTCGGCGGAATTGGGATTCCAGTACACGCTGGAGCCGGACGCGGCGGTACAGAAGACGCGCGAAGCGCTGAGCGAAATGTTTGCGGTGTGAGAATGGCATCGGAACACAACACCGAATTAAGGAAGAAAGGAACGTCGGTTTCCATACGATGGCGTTCCGCGAGCGCGCGGGAGATCGGACGATCAATCGTCCGCCTCAATAGGCGAAAACTCGATAAATCGAGTTGACGCATCCAATCGGTGTTCAACCGATTTCTAGCTTTGTTAGCCGTCGTGTTTCGGCTAAAGCCCCCCTTTGGGGCAACCGACGGCGTTCGGCGACATCCAATCAACATTCATCTGTGGTTGCGAGCGAAGCGAAGCAATCTTCCCTACCTACATCAAGTCCTGATGCGCAGGGAGAGGTGGTAGTTCGTAGTCAGCGACGCAGCGCAGCGGAGTCGCGTTGTTCACCTTGCAAAACGCGACTCCACAAACTACGCTCCGTCGCTGACTACAAACACTTTGAAACAGGAAAGGGTAATGTCTAGAGTTCGCGTTATTTCCGCTCAAGACGCCGCCGCGCTCATTCCGGGCGGCGCAATTGTGTGTGTGAGTTCGTCGTCGGGTCTGAATACGCCCGACGCAATTCTGCAAGCAATCGGGGAACGGTTCGCCAAAACGGGCGAGCCGCGGAACCTCACCACCATTCATCCCATCGCTTCCGGCGACATGTATGGCATCGCCGGGATTGATCACCTCGCGCAGCCGGGCCTGCTCAAGCGCGTCGTCGCGGGGTCGTACCCCAGCGGCCCCACGTCCATGCCGTCTCCCAAGATTTGGCAAATGATAGACGGCGACGAAATCGAGGCGTACAATTTTCCGAGCGGCACGCTGTTTCACATGCTCCGCGAGGCCGCGGCCAAACGACCGGGCGTGCTGACCAAAGTCGGACTCGATACGTTCATTGATCCGCGCCGGCAGGGCGGGCGCATGAACAACATCACGCTAGCCGACATCGTGCGCGTGGTCGAGTTCGACGGCGACGAGTGGTTGTATTTCAAAGCGATTCAGCCCGACGTTGCCATCATCCGCGGCACCACCAGCGACGAATACGGCAACATCTCGATGGAACACGAAGGCGCGTTCCTCGGCGCGTATGATGCCGCGCTCGCCGCGCACAACAATCGCGGCACAGTGATCGCGCAGGTGAAGCGATTGACGACCGCAGGCGCGCTGCACCCGCAACTGGTGCGCGTGCCCGGCATTCTCGTTGATTACGTCATCGTCGTGCCCGATCAATGGCAGGCGACGCAAACGCCGTACGATCCCGCGATCAGTGGTGAGGTACGCCGCCCGCTGACCGAGTTCACTCCGCTGCCGTTCAACATTGAGAAAGTGATCGCGCGGCGCGCGGCGATGACGCTGCGGCAAGGCGAAGCGGTCAACCTCGGTTTCGGCATCTCGGCGCTTGTCCCCGAAATTCTGCTCGAAGAGGGACTGCACGATGCGGTGACGTGGGTCATCGAGCAAGGCGCGGTGGGCGGGCTGCCGCTGACCGGTTTCCCGTTCGGCTGCGCGGTCAACGCCCAAGCCATCGTCCCCTCGCCCGATCAGTTCACGTACTTTCAAGGCGGCGGGTTTGATCGCAGTCTGCTGTCGTTCATGCAAGTGGATCGTCACGGCAACGTGAACGTCTCGCGCTTGAAATCGCGTCCGCACGTCACCGCGGGCGCAGGCGGATTCGTCGACATCACCGCGCACGCGCGCCACATCGCGCTGAGCGGCAATTTCACGACGGGTGGATTGGAATTGGCGGTCGAGGACGGCGAACTGCACATTCTCAAAGAGGGCAAGGTTCGCAAATTCATACCCGAGGTCGAACACGTTACGATGAGCGGCTGTCGCGCGCGCGAATCCAATCAAGAGATTTTGTTCATCACCGAACGCTGTGTCATCAAACTCGAACCCGCAGGGTTGACCGTGATGGAGATTGCGCCGGGTGCTGATCTGGAGCGCGACGTGCTGGCGCAAGCCGACATTGAGTTGCGGGTCAGCCCGGATTTGCAGACTATGGACGCACGCTTGTTCAGGCCGGAGCCGATGGGGTTGAAAATCTGATGGACACTTTCCCTGTTCACATCGGCGACGAAGTGACGTTCTCGAAAACGGTGTCTGAGAGCGATGTGTACTTGTTCGCGGGCATCACGGGCGATCTGTCGCCGAATCACGTGAACGAAGAATTCATGCAGCGCACGCGCTACGGGCGGCGCATTGCCCACGGGGCGCTCCTCGTCGGCTATATGTCGAATTGCTCGACAGCCATCTGCGCGCGCGCAAACACGCCGAATGAAACGCCTGTGTCGCTCGGCTACGACCGCATCCGTTTTATCGCGCCCGTCTTTATCGGCGATACGATCACGGTGACGTACCGCGTCGCCGAAATTGATGCGGCGAAACGCGAATCGAAGGCCGACGTGCGCGTGACCGCGCGCGGCGAACTGTGCGCGGTCGCGACGCACATTCTGCGCTGGGTGGGCAACGGATGAAACGAGCTCTTGCAATCATACTTGGGGCAACTGCGGCAGCGGTCGCGTACGCGCTCCTCGTGCGTCCGTGGATGCAACAATGGGGCGCGACGAGCGAAGAAGTTAGTCGCGCGTTGCCCGGCGACGCATTGGTGCGGAATGCCAAGCTGAACGCGACACACGCCGTGACTATTCACGCGCCGGTCACCCAAGTGTGGCAGTGGCTCGTGCAGATCGGACAGGGGCGCGGCGGGTTTTACAGCTACGATTTGATCGAGAACTTGATGGGACTCGACATTCACAGTGCGGATCGGATCGTGCCCGAGTTGCAGTACTTGCGGGCGGGAGACAAAATTCCCCTTGCCCCCAACGGATTTGGTGTGCCGGTCGCCATCCTTGAGCCGGGCCGCGCGCTCGTTCTGCACGGCGACACGCGTCTCGATCCCGCCGCGATCCCGACGATGAAGCCGGGCGACTATTTCGCGGTCACGTGGGGCTGGTTTCTCGAAGAGATTGACGCGCACACCATGCGCTTGATCGAGCGCTGGCGCGCGGATTGGAAACCCAGCTTGCAGCAAACGATCTTTATGCGCGCGTTTCTCGAACCCGGCGCATTCTTGATGGAACGCAAAATGCTGCTCGGCATCAAAGAGCGCGCTGAATCTGCCCGAACATCCTAATTGACGGAGAACAGCGACTTGAATCACTCTTGGATCGAGGAATTCCCCGGCTCGGTTATCGCTTGCGATGAGAATGGAATTATCCTGGAGATGAATGCCAAAGCGGCGAAGGGCTATGCCGACCGCGGGGGCAAAGCACTCATCGGCTCGAATTTGCTCGATTGTCACTCAGAAGCATCGCGCGCCAAGGTTGCGCAATTGTTAGAAACCAAGCAACTCGGCGTGTATACTATCGAGAAGAACGGCATCAAGAAATTGGTTTATCATTCGCCGTGGTACCAGGATGGCAAATACGCGGGCATTGTCGAACTCGTGGTCGAGATTCCGTTCGAGATGCCGCATTTCGTTCGAAAGTAGGTTCACAATGACTCGGCTAGCTGTCGTCAACGGTCGCGTCGTTCTGCCCAACGCGGTCGTAACTGGCAAGGCAGTCGTTATCGAAGAGCAGAAGATCGCCGGCATTGCCGATGCGGATGAACTTGGCTCGGAGATCGAGCGAGTGGATGTGGGCGGGCGTCTGATCACGCCGGGCTTGATTGACATTCACACGCACGGCGCGCTGGGGCACACGTTCAACGAGCCAACCGCAGAGGCATTCGGGACGATCACGGAGATAAATGCGCGGCGCGGTGTTACGTCGCTGCTCGCCACGCTCGCGCCCGCGCCAATCCCTGACCTCGTTCGCTGTCTCGAGTTTTGTCGCGGGTGGATGCGCGGCGATCACGCGGGTTCGCAGGTTCTCGGCATGCACTTGGAAAGCCCGTACGCGAGCCCCGCGCAAAAAGGCGCGCTCGATCCGCAGAATCTTCGCACGCCCGACGACGGCACTGCCGATACACTGCTCGAATATCACGACGCGATCAAGATCATGACTTTCGCGCCGGAGCTGCCGGGCGCCCTGGAATTTACTGCAAAGCTCGTCCGGCTCGGCATCGTCCCATCGGCGGGGCACAGTTCGGCCAAAGAGGAGCAGGTGCTCCCGGCGATAGAGCGCGGCCTGCGGCATATCACGCACATCTGGAGCGCGCAGTCGTCCACGATTCGCGAAGGGCCGTGGCGCAAGCCGGGCCTGCTCGAAGTATCGCTCACCTGCGATGGGTTGACTGTCGAGATGATTGCCGACAATCGGCATCTCCCGCCGACGTTGATGAAGCTGGCGTACAAATGTATCGGGCCTGATCGCCTGTGCGCGATTTCGGATGCGACGAGCGGCGCGGGACTGCCGGACGGATCGCGCTTTAGAATGGGCGGCATGGAGTACGAGGTGCGCGACGGGGTCGGGATGATGTTCGACCGCAGCGCGTTTGCGGGCAGCACGACACTCGTCAATCAGATGATTCCGATCCTAACCGATGTCGTCGGTATCCCGCTCGCCGAGGCGATTCGGATGCTGACGCTGACGCCCGCGCGCGTGATCGGCATCCAAGATCGCGTCGGCTTGCTTGAGCCAGGCAAGCCCGCCGACCTTGCGATTTTCGACGACGACTATTCTGCCTGGCGCACGATGATTCGAGGGCAATGGGTATGAAACCGACTTACGAAACCAAGCTTGAGCAATTACCAATTACTATTTACGACACGAACGAGGAACTGGGCCGCGCGGCCGCCGAAGAAGCCGCCGCGGTGATCCGCGACGCGGTCGAGCAAAGAGCCGTCGCCAACATTATCCTTGCGACCGGCAATTCGCAATTGACGTTTCTCACCGCGTTGCGACAAGACCGCTCGATTCCGTGGGACAAGGTCAACGTCTTTCACATGGACGAGTACATCGGCCTCGCGCCCGACCATCCCGCCAGCTTTCCGCTGTTCCTGCGCCGCCATTTGCTCGAATATGTGACCCCGCGCGCGTTCTTTCCAGTCCCGGCCAAACCGGAAGCGGCCGGCGAATACGAGCAACTCTTGCGCGCGCATCCCGCCGATTTGTGCGCGCTCGGTTACGGCGAGAACGGACACCTCGCGTTTAACGATCCCCCGTTCGCCGATTTCGACGATCCGGTGTGGGTCAAAGTAGTGAAACTCGACGAGCGTTCGCGACAGCAGCAAGTGGGCGAAGGGCATTTCGCCACGCTCGACGACGTGCCCACGCACGCGATGACGTTGACGATTCCTGCGCTCTTATCGGCCAAGCGCGTCTTGGCCCTCGTGCCCGAAGCGCGCAAAGCCGACGCGGTCGAGCGCGCGCTGCTTGGGCCGATCACCGAGGATTGCCCCGGTTCGATTCTGCGCCGGACGCCGCACGCGCACCTGTTCCTCGATCAAGATTCTGCGAAAGGATTATTGGGCAAGGCAAAATGAACACGAACCAAAACATCATCCGCTGGGGCATCATCGGCGCCGGCAACGTCGCCGAATTCAAAAGCGGCCCGCCCCTCTATCGCACCCCAGGTTCGGCACTCGTCGCGGTGATGCGGCGCGATGCGGCCAAGGCCGAAGATTTTGCGCGGCGGCACGGCACCAAGCGATGGTACACGGACGCCGAGGCGCTCATCGCCGATCCTGAAATCAACGCCGTATACATCGCGTCGCCGCACGATTTGCACGCAACTCACGTCACACTCGTGGCGCAGGCCCACAAATTCATCTTGTGCGAAAAACCGATGGGCCGGAGTAGCGCCGAGGCGCAGACATGCGTGGACGTTTGCATAGCGAACGACGTTTCGTTGACCGTCGCCTACTATCGCCGCTTTTGGCCCATCACCCGCGCGATTCAACACCTGATCGCTCAAGGCGCGATCGGCCGCGTCGTCCAGGCGCGCGTGCAAGTGTGCGACTATACGGCAAACGATGCCGAGCGGTCGTGGCGCGAATCGCGCGCCCAGTCGGGCGGCGGCGCGTTGGCGAATACGGGGAGCCATTGGGTAGACTTGATCCGCCTCTTCCTTGGGGAAGTCCAAGACGTGATGGCGTATTGCTCGCCCGAACTCGAAGGCGATCAAGTGGATTTTTTCATCAGCGCGCAACTGCGAACCCGGTCCGGAGCACTCGTCAACATTGTCGTCAACCAGCAGTCGCCCACGAGTATCAACGAGTTGGAAATTCTCGGCACTGAAGGACGCATCCTCGGCAGTCCCTACTCCGAGGGCCGCTACCTGGTCGAGCGAGCCAATCACCAGCCCGAATTGGTTTCGTTGCCGAACTCGGGCCCCGCGCACACAGACCTCGTCGGCGAACTGGTGACGCGCTTGCAGACCGGCCAACCCGCGCCGATTCCCGGCGACGAAGCCGTCGCCGTGTGGCGCATCATGGAAGCGATCTATCGCTCGTGCGAAGAGGGGACGCGGGTGAAGGTGGCCTAACGGGCGACCGAGGTCGCGGCAACACGAACGCAAAGTCGGCCTTCGCCGACTGGGAATCAGTCCACGAAGGTGGACTTGGTGTTGTTGTTGCAGCGAATTCATTCGCCCGATTGCCAAATTGAAAGAGTTTCAATGAATTCACGAGAACGAATCCTTGCCGCGCTGAATCACCAGGAACCCGACCGCATCCCCTTCGACTTGGGCAGTACCCAAGTCACAGGCATTCACGTCGTTGCCTATCAGAGATTGCGCGACTGTCTCGGTCTGCCGCCGGTCGAGCCGCAGATGTGCGATACGATTCAACAGCTCGCGCTGCCCGACGACGATGTGATCGAAAGACTGGGCGTGGATGTGCGCGGCCTGTTTCCGCTGAATAGCCATAACTGGAACATCGTCAGCCACGACATCGGCGACTATTGGGAATATGTGGACGAATGGGGCATCACGCACGATCGTCCCAAACCCGATGGGCTGTACTACTCGATGGTGCGCTCGCCGCTGGCGGACGCGTCCGTTACCCAAGACAATATTCGCAACTATCGCTGGCCGAATACAGGCGATCCTGCGCGCATCGCCGGACTGCGTGCGCAGGCGCTCGCCTATCGCGCGCAAGGCAAGGCGGTGATGATCAAGGGCGTGCTCGCGGGCGTGTTCGAGATGGCGCAGCGCGTCCGCGGGATGGACGTTTTGCTGATGGATATGGCGTCGAACGATACGCTGGCGGGCGCGTTCTTCGACAAGATGGTGGAACTCAAGCTGGCGTTCTGGGAAATGGCGCTGCCGCAGCTTGCAGACGCGGTTGACGTGATTTCGGAAGCCGACGATTACGGCACGCAGGTCTCGCAACTCATTTCGCCGCGCATGTTTCGCAAATTGATCAAGCCGCGGCTGGCGGTCTTGTTCAAACGCATCAAGGAACTTGCGCCGAATGCCAAACTCTTTTTCCATTCCTGCGGCAACGTGCGCCCGCTCTTGCCTGATTTCATCGAGATCGGCGTGGACATTCTCAATCCCGTCCACGTCCGCGCGACCGGCATGAATCCCATCGAACTAAAGCGCGATTTCGGCAAAGACATGGTTTTCTGGGGCGGCGGCGTGGATACGCAGGGCGTCTTGCCGACCGGCACGCCGCAAGAGGTGGAAGACGACGTGCGGCGCAATATTGACGCGCTCGCGCCGGGCGGCGGTTTCGTCTTTAACACGATCCACAACATCCAAGCCGACGTGCCGCCGGAAAATATTGTGGCTATGTGGGAGGCGGTGAATGAAACCTCTTCTTCCGCGAATCTCGCGAATCGTCACTAATCTTGGTTTTTCCTATTCGTGAGATCCGCGAGATTCGCGGACAAAAAGCCCACCGCGAAACAGTGACGTATGCAACTTACGCTGAAAACTTTCCTTCCCCTCGAACTCGTCTTCAATCCCAACTGGTGGTACCATACCGCCGGCATCGCGTTTGACGAGAATTTCTATCTCGACGCGGCGACGCGGATCAAGAACGATGTGACGATGCGGCGCGTGCTGCACGAGCGTTACGGCGCGTTGGGCTTGGGCGAAGCGAATCCGCAGCCGCGGCCGATTATCGGCTCGCTGCACGTCGCGGGCGGCTTTTGCATTCCCGCACTGCTCGGCGCGCGGATTCGGTTCGGCGCCAATGCCGCGCCGCAGCCCGAGCCGATGCACCTCACCCTGGAGCAAATAAAAGCGCTGGAGATGCCTGACTGGCGTAACCAATGGCCGATGAAGCAACTGATTGCCGACATGGATTCGCTGCAAGCGCAGTACGGTTACGTGGTCGGCGATCTGAATACGGATGGATTGTTGAACGCCGCGTATCATTTCTACGGGGCAGACCTCTTTGCCGATTTCTACGACGCGCCGGATCGAGTTCGCCGCTTGCTTGAACTGATCGCCGAATTGATTACGGACATTGCCGAGTACATTCACCGGCGCACGGGCAGTTATTCGATCGCGGTCAATCGGATGGCGGAGAATCTCACGCCGGCGCCGTTCATCCACGCCAACTGCTCGGTGCAGATGATCTCGCCCAAGAGTTACCGCGCGATGCAGTTGCCGATTGAACAGCGCATGGCGGAACGACTCGCGCCTTACGGGATTCACCACTGCGGCAGCAACACTCACGTCGTCGCGTCCGAGTATGCCAAGTTGCCCGTGACTTTTGTAGATGTCGGCTGGGGTTCGGATGTGGCGCGGTGCCGCGAGTTGCTGCCCAATGCGTTCTTGAACCTGCGGCTGAATCCGGTGCGAATGCTCAACTGCACGCCGCACGAAATTGCCGAGGATACCGAAGGTCTGCTGCGCTCCGCCGGGCCGCTCGACCGCGCCGGCATCTGTTGTATCAACATGGATGCGGGCACGCCAGACGACAATATCTCTGCAATGTTCGAGGTGGTTCAAAGATACCGAAGATATGGAGCGTGATTCGGGATACGGGATGCGAGATACAAGATACGCGCATCCCGTATCCTGTATCTCGAATCCCGAATTTCGTATCAGAAACAAGGAGCTTATGTCCAAACTGCCCGCCGACCGCTACTTTGATCCCGACCCCGCGCAAAAAGAAATCGCGCAGCAGTTGTACGATCAGGTCGCTAAGCTGCCGCTGATTTGCCCGCACGGTCACGTTGACCCGCGCCTGTTTGCCGATCCTAACTACGATTTCGGCTCGCCTGCAGATTTGCTCATCATCCCCGATCACTATGTCTTTCGAATGCTCTACTCGCAAGGCATTCCGCTGGAGCGCTTGGGCGTGCCGCGGCGCGACGGCGGCGAGGTCGAGCGCGATCCGCGCAAGATTTGGCAGTTGTTCGGGGAGAATTTCTACCTGTTTCGCGGCACGCCGACGGGCATTTGGCTCCGCGACGAGTTGGCGGAAATTTTCGGCATCGAAGAAAAATTGACCGGGGAATCCGCGTCGCGCATCTACGACCAGATCGCCGCGTGTCTTGATTCTCCCGAGTTTCGCCCGCGCACGCTTTACGAGCGTTTCAATATCGAGGCGCTGAGCACGACGGATGCGGCGACCGATACGCTCGAGCATCATCAAGCGCTTCGCGCGTCCGGGTGGAAGGGTCGAATCATTCCGACGTTCCGCCCCGACGCCGTCGTCAATCTCGGTACGCAGAACTGGCGCGAGAACATTGACAAGTTGAGCCAGGTAAGCGGCATTCAGGTAAACGATTATCGCGCGTTCGTCCAGGCGCTGGAAAGTCGCCGCGCCTTCTTCAAGACGATGGGCGCGACTGCCACCGATCACGCCGCGCTCACGGCATATACGGAAGAGCTGTCGGACGCAGACGCGATCTTGCAGCGCGCGCTGCGCGGGCAGGCGACTGCCGACGACGCGGTGCGGTTTACGGGTCATATGCTCATCGAGTTTGCGCGGATGTCTACGGAAGATAACTTGGTGATGCAATTCCATGTTGGTTCATACCGCAATCACAACGCGGCGCTTTTCGACCGCTTTGGCGCGGACAAGGGCGCAGACATTCCCATCCAAAGCGAATTCACACGCAACCTACGCCCGCTCTTGAACAAGTTTGGCAGCGATCCGCGTTTGACCCTCATCCTCTTTACGCTCGACGAGGCGACCTATTCGCGCGAGTTGGCGCCGCTCGCCGGGCACTATCCCGCGCTGAAACTCGGGCCCCCGTGGTGGTTTTTCGACAGTTTCAACGGCATGCGGCGCTATTTCGATTTGGACATGGAAACGGCTGGCCTGTATAATACGACCGGTTTCAACGACGATACGCGCGCCTTTCCTTCGATTCCGGCGCGCCACGATCTTTGGCGACGCGTCGCCGCGAACTGGATCGCGGGCCTGGTCGTGCGCCACATCGTAGACGAAAACGACGCGGCCGAGATGATCCACGCGGCGGCATACGACCTGGCGAAAAAGGCGTACAAATTGTAAAGGATGAAGGATGAAGGATGAGGGATGAATCAACTTGAACCCTTTCATCCCTCGGCCCTCATCCTTGAATAAGATATGCAATCACTTGGATTCGGTATCATCGGACTAGGGAACATCGCGCCCATTCACGCGGCGGCGATCCGCGCCACGCCCGACGCGAAACTTGTCGCGGTCGCGACGCGCAATCCCGAACGGGGGAGCACGTTCGCAGCCGAACATGGCGGGACGTGGTACGCGGATTACCGCGAGATGCTCAAGCGCGAAGACATTCACATCGTCACGATCTGCACGCCGCACGACTTGCATTTGCCGATGACGCTCGATGCCGCCGCGGCTGGCAAGCACGTGTTGTGCGAAAAGCCGATGGCGCGGAATGTCGCCGAGTGCGATCAGATGATTGCCGCGTGCGAGCGCGCCGGGGTAACGCTCGGCGTCGTGTTTCAAAGTCGCTTTGAGCCGCTCGTTCGAAAACTGAAAACCGCGCTCGACGACGGTCAAATCGGCAAACTGCTGTGGGCGAGCACGAGCACGATTTGGTATCGCACTGACGAATATTATCGCAGCGCGGCGTGGCGCGGGACGTGGGAACATGAGGGCGGCGGCGTGTTGATCAATCAGGCGAGCCACGCGCTCGATCTGTTTCTCTGGCTCACCGGTATGCCGGCGCGCGTCACGGCCAGAATGCGGACGCTCAATCACCAAATCGAGGTTGAAGACGCGGTGATGGCGCAGCTCGAATACGCGAGCGGCGCGCTCGGTTCCGTGCAGGCGACGACGATTGCGTTCCCCGGTTTCTCGGAACGGATGGAGTTTTTTGGCGAGCGCGGCAGTGTCATTTATCATAAAGGCGAGGGGCGCTTGGAGTGGCACTGGCGCGAGCCGCGCGAGGATCGCGTGGATGAGGCCGAGGCGTGGAGCGGCGCGACTGGACCGCAGACCGCAAGCGCCGCGCCACACGCCGCGCAGTTTCAGGATTTCGCGGCGGCGATCCGCGAACATCGCGCGCCGTTAGTGGATGGGCGCGAGGCGCGGCGCAGCATAGAAGTGATCGAGGCAATTTACCGTTCGGCGCGTGCCGATCAACCGGTAAGTTTGCCACTGCAATAATTTTATTTCATGAGGAGTAAAGAATGAGTACACTTGACGATCTCAAACAGAGCGTCATTGACGGGAACGCCAATCAAGCCAAAACGCTCGTCCAGCAGGCGATGACCGAGAGTTTGCCGCCCGAGCAAATCCTGAACACCGGCTTGATTTCGGCGATGGCTGAAGTCGGGCGGCTGTTCGAATGCGGCGAATATTATGTGCCGGAGATGCTCGTGTCGGCGCGCGCGATGAAGATGGGCTTGGAATTGCTGCGTCCCAGTCTCGCCGCGGCGAACGTCCAAGCCATCGGCAAAGTCGTCGTGGGCACGGTGCAGGGCGATTTGCACGACATCGGCAAGAACCTGGTCGCGATCATGCTCGAAGGGGCCGGGTTCAGCGTGATTGACCTCGGCGTGGATGTGCCGCCGCAAAAATTCGTGCAGGCCGTCAAAGAGCATCAGCCGCAACTCGTGGGCTTTTCGGCATTACTCACGACGACGATGGGCAAGATGAAAGACAACATCCAGGCGTTGCAGGAAGCGGGCCTGCGCGACCAAGTGAAAGTGATGATCGGCGGCGCGCCCGTCACCGAAAAATTCGCCACCGACATCGGCGCAGACATGTTCGCGCGCGATGCGTCGGCCGCGGCTACGCGCGCCAAAGCGGCGATTGCGCAGTAGGGGCAATCCCTTGTGGTTGTCCCGGACGGGTAGGGGCAATCCCTTGTGGTTGCCCTGGACGGGCGGGCACAATCCTAACGGTTGGGCAGGCACAAGGCACTGCCCCTACGTCACCCGATGTGGCGGCGCTCCATGGTGAGCGCCGTTTTCATTTCTGTTGACTGTTGACTGTTGACTGTTCACTGCCCCTGTTCACGGATTCGCCCACCCCTTGACGAAACCTTAGCGGTGAATAATAATACCTCGACAATTATTCCCAGGAGCAGACTATGGCGACAATGGTACGTCCGACGGTTTCAGCGCCTGACCGCACCGAAAGCGGCCTGACACGTACTGAGGCGCTCGAATGGTTCAAGCAGATGAGCTTGATCCGGCGCTTTGAGGAACGCGCGGAGGAAGCATACGGCCAGGGCAAGATCGGCGGTTTTTTGCATTTGTATATTGGCGAAGAGGCAATTGCGGTCGGCGCGCTGGCGGCGTTGCAGCCGGATGACGACGTGGTGACGCACTATCGCGATCACGGCTATGTGCTCGCGCGCGGAGTTGATCCGAAAAAAGTGATGGCCGAATTGTACGGCAAGGCGACGGGACTCGACAAGGGCAAGGGCGGCTCCATGCACCTGGCCGATGTCTCCAAGCATCTCTGGGGCGGCTATGCAATCGTCGGCGGGCACGTGCCGCTGGCCGCGGGACTCGCGTTGGCGTCGCAGTACGAAAACCAATCGCGCGTGACGGCCTGTTTCTTGGGCGAAGGCGCGACCAATATCGGCACATTTTTTGCGGGTTTGAACATGGCCGCCGTTTGGAAATTGCCGCTGTTGATCATCGTCGAGAACAATCGTTATGGAATGGGCACGGCAGTCGAACGCGCGTCCGCGGTGACGAACATTTCGGAAAAGGCGTGCGCGTTCAATATCCCCGCGACGCAAATCGACGGCGACGATGTCGTCGCGGTGAAAAATGCCGTCTTCGAAATGGCCGAGCGCGCGCGGCGCGGCGATGGCCCGCAACTCATCGAGGCGATGACGTATCGTTTCCGCGGCCACTCGATGGGCGACCCCCAGCGCTATCGCACCAAGGAAGAGGTCGAACAGGCGAAAAAGCTCGACCCGCTGATGCGTTTTCGGGAGCGCATCGTGAACGAGGGGTTAGTGACGCAGGCCGATTTGGAAATCATCGAGAATGAGGTGGAGACGGAAGTGGACGAAGCCGTGGCGTTTGCGGAATCGAGTCCGGCGCCCGAACCGGATGAAATGTATCAAGACGTGTTGGCGGAATAACCATGTCACAAAAAACCTATCGTGATGCGATTCGGGAAGCTCTGCGCGAAGAAATGGTTCGCGATGAACGCGTTTTGATTATGGGCGAAGAGGTCGGCGTTTGGGGCGGCACATATGCGGTGACGCGCGGCCTGCACGACGAATTCGGCGACAAGCGCGTCAAGGATACGCCGATCGCCGAAGACGCGATCGTCGGCACGGCGGTCGGCGCGGCCATGGGCGGCTTGCGGCCCGTCGCGGAATTGATGACGATTAACTTTAGCTTGATTGCGATGGACCAGATCGTCAACAGCATGGCGAAAATCCATTACATGTTTGGCGGTCAGGCGAAGGTGCCGATGGTCATTCGCACGCCCGCGGGTTGGGGACAACTCGCGGCGACGCACTCGCAATCGTTCGAGGCGTGGTTCGCGCACTTGCCCGGCCTGATCGTCGTGATGCCGGGAACGCCGTACGATGCGAAAGGCATGCTCAAGTCGGCGATTCGCTCCGAGAATCCGGTGATGTTCATCGAGCACGCGCGCCTGTACGGCGTCAAGGGCGAGGTTCCGGACGAAGAGTACACTGTCCCAATTGGCGAATCGGACGTCAAGCGGACCGGCAAAGACGTGACCATCGTGACCTGGTCGCGAATGCTCCAAGTCTCGTTGGCTGCCGCGGACCAGTTGGCGAAAGACGGTATCGAGTGCGAGATCGTTGACCTGCGGACGTTGCGTCCGCTCGATATGGGACCCGCGTACGAATCGGTGCAAAAGACGCATCGCGCGCTCATCGTCGAGGAAGATTGGACAACGTGCGGGATGGGCGCGGAGATCGCGGCGCGCATCGCGCACGATCAATTCGATTATCTCGACGCGCCGGTCGAGCGCCTGGGCCAAGTCGAGGTGCCGGTTCCTTATGCCAAGAACTTGGAAGCCCTAATGTTCCCCGACGAGCCGCGGGTGATCGCCAAGATCAAAGAGATGGTGGCGTGATGGCAACCAACATAATCATGCCGTCGCTGGGCTTTGACATGACCGAAGGCAAGCTTGCCAACTGGTTGAAAAAAGAAGGCGACCGCGTCGAAAAGGGCCAAGCCATCGCAGAGATCGAAACCGAAAAGGCGACCGTCGAAATCGAGGCGACCGAGTCGGGCCTTCTGCAAAAGATTATTGTGCCCGCGGGGCAGACCGTTCCGGTGGGGACGATTCTTGCGATGATTGGCGTCTCAACCTCACCCCCCTTCCCCCCTCTCCTGAAACGAAGTTCAGTTTCAGGAGAGGGGGAAGGGAGCAAGGGGGATAGGGGTGAGGCGCGCATCAAGGCCTCGCCGCTCGCGCGGCGGATGGCGCAAGAAGCCGGGCTGGACCTCGCGCAGATCAAGGGCACGGGACCGGGTGGGCGCATCATGGAACGTGACATTCAGGCGGCGGCTCCACCCCCACCCCGGCCCTCCCCCGTCCGCGAGAGCGGCGGACAGGGGAGGGAGAGACCCCCAACCCCTCTCCCGCGCGCGGCGGAGGGCCGGGTGGGGGTTCCGCTCAATAAGATGCGCCAAGCAATCGCGCGGCGGATGACCGAAAGCAAGACCACGGTGCCGCATTTCTACGTGACCGTGGAAGTCAACATGGCTGAGGCGCTCAAGATGCGCGAGCAACTGAATGCTGTCGCGTCGGATGCGGAAAAAATCTCGGTCAACGATTTGGTGATTGCGGCAGCCGCAAGGATTTTGCTCCAGTTCCCGAATTTCAACGCGACCTACCGCGATGGCGCGCTCGGACAACATCCGCAAATCGCCATCGGCATTGCGGTCGCGCTGGAAGACGGGCTTATCACACCGGTCCTGCGCGAGCCAGACAAGAAATCGCTAAAGCAAATTGCCGCCGAATCCAAGGCCCTGAACGACCGCGCGCGCAACAACAAACTGCGCGCCGACGATCTTGGCAACGGGACCTTCACCGTTTCGAACCTGGGTATGTTCGGAGTGGACGAATTCATCGCCATCATCAATCCACCGGAAGCGGCGATCCTCGCCGTCGGCGCAGCCGTCAAACGTCCAATCGTCGCGGATGACGACGAAGTCAAGATCGCGCCGATGATGAAGGCGACCATATCCGTAGACCACCGCGTGGCCGACGGTGCGCAGTCGGCGCGGTTTATGCAAGCGTTGAAAAAGCTGCTGGAGAATCCGGTGAATTTGTTGGTCAATTAGTCAACCAGTCATCAGTAATCAGTGTTCAGTGGTCAGTTACTGAATACTAGACTTTATCGGAAATAAGAAAAGGACTTTGCCGGGCACCAAAAACCAGGTATCCCTTGCTTCATGTTGCTACGTGTTGCAACCGCATTTTCAGATTGTTTGACTCGGCTATCCGAAGCCAGTCCTTATTTCCGATAAGGTCTACTGAACACTGATTACTGATGACTGATTACTTATTACTATGAACGCCTGGCACGATTTCCCCGGCACGAATGCCGGGTACGTCCTCGAACTCTACGACCGCTATCGGCAAAACCCCAGTGCCGTCGACGCGGCGACCCGCGAGTTTTTTTCTCACTGGACACCTCCGACTGATGGGGCTGCTCCGGCAAGTACTGAATTACCAATTACCAAAGTAGTCGGGGCGGTGAATCTGGCGCACGCGATTCGCGCGTTCGGCCACCTCGCCGCGCAACTCGATCCGCTTGGTAGCCCGCCGCGCGGCGACCCTGCGCTGAATCCGGCGACGCATGGAATCGCCGAAGACGATTTGCGCCAACTGCCTGCCAATCTTGTAGGCGGCCCCGTCGCCGATGGCGCGGCCAATGCGCTCGAAGCGATCCAGCACCTGCGCGAGGTTTATTCCGGGACGACCGGCTACGATTACGATCACATCCACATTCCCAAAGAACGCGATTGGCTGCGTCAAGCTGCGGAATCGGGACGTTTTTGCCCGCCGCAGGAACCGGTTGATGCAGTTGGATTGCTGGATCGCTTGTCGCAGATCGAAGCATTTGAGCATTTTCTGCGCCGAGTGTTTCCCGGCAAGACGCGCTTTTCGCTCGAAGGTGTGGACATGATGGCGCCGATCTTGGACGAGCTGGTCGGCGCAGCCGTCGAAGCCGGCACGCGCAGCATCCTAATCGGCATGGCGCATCGGGGGCGACTCAACGTTCTCGCGCACATCCTTGGCAAACCGTACGCGCAGATTCTCGCCGAATTCCGAGATCCCGCGCGCGCCCACAATTTTCGCGAGTCCATGGGTTGGACGGGCGATGTGAAATACCACGCGGGCGCGCGGCGCGCCATTGACGGCGATTTGTCCAAGAGCGTTGTGATCACTGTGCCGCCGAATCCCAGCCACGTCGAATCCGCCGATCCGTTGGCGCAGGGCATGGCGCGCGCCGCGAGCGAAAGTTGTGACCGCGCCGGCCCGCCGCGCTTGAACTCGTCTGTTGCGCTGCCGATTCTTATTCACGGCGATGCCGCGTTTCCGGGACAAGGGATCGTCGCCGAGACGCTAAATTATTCGCGGCTGGAGGGCTATCGGACGGGCGGGACAATTCACATTATCGCGAACAACCAGTTGGGTTACACGACCGAGCCGCAGGCGGGGCGGAGCACGTTGTACGCGAGCGACCTCGCCAAAGGTTTCGAGATTCCGATCGTTCACGTCAACGCCGACGACCCCGAAGCGTGCATCGAAGCGGCGCGGCTGGCGTCCGGCTATCGCGCGGAATTCCACAAGGATTTTCTGATTGATTTGATCGGCTATCGCCGCTACGGCCATAACGAAGGCGACGAGCCGACCTTTACGCAGCCCCTGATGTATCAGAAAATCGCGCAGCATCCGAGCGTGCGCGCGTTGTGGTCGAATGCGCTCGTCGCGCGCGGGCTGATTGACGACGACGCGGCAAAGGCGATGAGGCTCAAGTACATGGACGAACTCCAGAGCGCGCTCGAATCGTTGCAGCCCGAGCGAGACTTGGTCGAGCCGGTGCCCGAACCGCCGCCTCCGAAAGCGGCGCAGCACGTCAAGACGGCGGCGCCAATCGAGCGATTGCGCGAACTGAACGCCGAATTGCTCAAACTGCCGGACGGTTTTGCGCCCAATCCCAAATTGGACCGCGCGATGAAACGACGACGCAGCGCTTTGGATCATCCGGACGAAGCGAGTATTGATTGGGCGATGGCCGAGCAACTGGCGTTCGCCGCGATCCTCGCGGACGGCACGCCCATTCGGTTTACCGGTGAGGATGTTGAGCGCGGGACGTTTGGGCACAGGCATGCGGTTTTCCACGATGTCAAAACCGGCGCGACCTTCACGCCGCTGCAAGCAATGCCGCAGGCCAAAGCGGCATTCGCCGTATTCGACAGTCCGCTCTCAGAGAATGCCGCGCTCGGTTTTGAGTACGGCTACAACGCTCAGGAACCGGCGCGCCTCGTGATTTGGGAAGCGCAGTACGGCGATTTTGTGAATGGCGCGCAAATGATTATTGACGAGTTCATCATGTCGGCGCGCGCCAAATGGGGGCAGACGCCGTCGCTGGTGTTGCTTTTGCCGCACGGTTTTGAAGGCGCAGGTCCCGATCATTCGAGCGGTCGCTTGGAGCGGTTTCTGGAGCTGGCGGCGGAAACGAACGTGCGCATCGCCAATCCGACGACCGCCGCGCAATACTTTCACTTGCTCCGCCGGCAAGCCGCGTTGTTGAAAAACGATCCACTTCCGCTGATCGTGATGACGCCCAAGAGTTTGCTGCGTCACCCGCGCGCCGCGTCGCCGCCGCGCGATCTCGCCGAAGGTCGCTGGCAGCCGGTCATTGACGACGACCGCGCGCGAGATCAAATCAAGCGCCTCGTCTTTTGCAGCGGCAAGGTCTACATTGATCTCGTGACGAGTGAGCATCGCGAAAAGAATCCATCGGTCGCCATTATCCGCGTCGAGCAGTTGTATCCGTTCCCCGAAGCAGAAATCAGAGCGGTACTCGACGAATATCAGAAAATCGAAGAAATCGTTTGGCTGCAAGAGGAGCCGGAGAATATGGGCGCGTGGGCGTTCGTCCGGCCGTTGCTGGGCGAATTGACTGGCGAACGCGTACCGCTCCGTTACATTGGTCGCCCGCGCAATAGTAGCCCCGCGGAGGGTTCGCTGGCGCGGCATGTGGCGAATCAGAAACAATTAATCGAAAAGGCGTTTGAGAGTAAAACGTAAAACGTGAAACGTAAAACGTAAACTGCTTTTACGCATCACGTTTTACGTTTTAGGGGTAGACATGTCAATCAAAATCGTCGTTCCCGAATTAGGCGAATCGGTCGTCGAGGCAACGGTGGGTCGCTGGCTGAAGAAAGAGGGCGACCACGTGGATGCCGGTGAGACGATCGTCGAACTTGAAACGGATAAAGTGGATTTGGAAGTCGGCGCAGAACGCGCGGGCGTGCTGGCGCGGATCGAAAAGAAGGAAGGCGAAGACGTAAAGGTCGGCGAGGTGCTGGGGATGATTGAAGACGCGCCGGAGAAAGTTGCGGCCGCGCCTTCCAAGCCAACGCCCCCGCCGAGTATTCCTGAGGAAGCCGCGCACGTTGCGCCGCCCGCGGATGGCGATAAAGTGACTCCGGTTGCGCGGCGGTTCGCCCGGGAAAAGGGAATTGATTTGGCGCAGGTTGCCGGGACAGGCCCCGGCGGTCGCGTGACCAAGCAGGATGTGGAAGCGTCCCTCACCCCCCTTCCCCCCTCTCCTGGAACTGAACTTCGTTCCAGGAGAGGGGGGAAGGGGTTGGGGGAGGGGGGTGAGGAGCGCGTGCGCATGTCGCGGCGGCGGCGGACGATCGCGCAGCGGCTGCTCGAGGCCACGCAAACGACCGCGATGCTCACCACCTTCAACGAGATTGATATGAGCGCGGTGGTGGAGATGCGCCGGCGTCGCCGAGACACGTTCAAGGAGCGTTACGGCGTCGGTCTCGGTTTCATGTCGTTCTTCGTCAAGGCGAGCATCGGCGCGCTGAAAGCGTTTCCGCAACTCAACGCCGAAATCCAGGGCGACGAAATCGTGCTCAAACACTATTACGACATCGGCATCGCGGTCGGCGCAAAGGGCGGATTGGTGGTGCCTGTGTTGCGCGACGCCGACCGCCTATCGTTCGCCGAAATCGAAAAGGCGATCGGGGAGTTGGCGCAAAAGGCGGAAGAGGGCACCCTGTCCGTCGAGGATTTGCGTGGCGGCACATTCACGATCACCAACGGCGGCGTGTTCGGCTCGCTCCTCAGCACGCCGATTCTGAACCTGCCGCAAGTCGGCATTCTCGGCCTGCACAAAGTAGAAGAGCGCCCCATCGCGTTGAACGGCCAAGTGGTCATTCGTCCGATGATGTACGTCGCCGTCAGCTACGATCATCGCATCGTGGATGGCCGCGAAGCCGTTCAGTTTCTCGTTCGAATCAAGCAGTTGGTGGAAGACCCCGAGGCGCTGCTGTTGGAGGGTTAGGAGCGTCGGGCGACCGAGGTCGCAGCAACCCATGGCAAAGTCGACCTTCGCCGACTCTCTGTAGCCGACGGAGGTCGGCTTTGCTTTGTGTTGCTGCGACCTTGGTCGCCCGTCCTACCCGCCGCGATGCCCCCGCTCGTGTTCCAACCCACACGCGACAAAGAACTCGGCGCGGAGCGCGGGGTCGGTCGCATAGTGGCCGCGCCAGAAGGTCGTCCGCGTGATCGGCGAAATCTCACGCACGCCGCGCATCCGCGTGCAGGTATGTTCTCCTTCCAAATAGACCGCGACCCCGTGCGGTTTAAGCATGGCGCCGAGCGTATCCGCGACCTGTTCGCCCATGCGTTCCTGAAGCGTAAAGCGCGAGCCGAAGAGGCGCACCAGCCGCGTCAATTTGGAAATACCGATGATCTGTTCGTGCGCGATGTACCCAACGTAGGCGTGCCCTAGAATTGGGAGCGCGTGATGCTCGCACAAACCCGAAAAGTGAATCGGTCCTTCGATGACCTGGCTCAGCCGGCAATCGGGTTCGCCGCGGCATTCGGTCTCGAACACGGTCAGCAGTTTGGGATCGCCGTCGTACCCGCTCGTAATGTCGAACATCGCGCGGATAAAGCGGCGCGGGGTTTCTTTGGTGCCGGGTGTGTTGAGGTCCATTCCGAAGGTGGCAAAGATCTCGGCGGCATAGCCCTCAAGTCTCTTCATCTGCTCGTCCGATACCTTGCGACGGTTCCGCTCCATCGCTTGTCGAAATTCTTCCTCGTCCGGCTCCAGACCGGCCAGCGCATCCAAACCATCTGGCGGCATGGTTTCTCCTCTCGTGTCTGTCTTCTCTACTGTATAACGGAGTCCAAGTTTCAATGGATTGCCGCGCGCGTTGGAAATATGTGAGAATGGTAACTAGTACCAACTTGCGCCGTTATATGTTTGTGATATTTGGGAGAGTTGAACATGCAAAGCGGTCCTCTCTGGCCCTTGGCGGTCTACTTTGCCGCGGTCTTGATCCTTGTCGGCGGTATGGTCGCCCTCTCTTACGTCCTCGGGCAACGGCACTCGCAGCGCGCGACGGTCGAACCTTACGAATCAGGGATTCGGGTGACCGGCTCGGCGCGGCTGCGCTTTGACGTCAAGTATTACCTCGTCGCGATGTTTTTCGTCATTTTCGATTTGGAAACGGTCTTTATCGTCGCCTGGGCGATTGCGTTTCGAGAACTGGGTTGGGCGGGCTATATCGAAATCTTGATTTTTATCGGCGTGTTGGTCGCCGCGCTGATCTATCTGTGGCGATTGGGCGCGCTCGATTGGGGCACGCGAGTCAAGCGATGACCGAGGTCACCTTCAGGTGAACTGGAATTTGACGAAACCCACCCAAGCGCCGGTCGGCGAAACGGGCGACGGTCCGTTTGACGAGGTGATTGGCCGCGTGATCATGATGACGCGGCTCCAAGATTTGCTGGCGTGGGGCCGCAAGAATTCGATCTGGCCGTTCAACTTTGGGTTATCGTGCTGCTACGTGGAGATGGCGACGAGTCTCACCAGCAAATACGACATCGCGCGGTTCGGCGCGGAAGTGATTCGCGGCTCGCCGCGTGAAGCCGATTTGATGATCATCGCTGGCACGGTGTTCATCAAAATGGCGCCGGTCATCCAGCAATTGTACGAACAGATGATGGAGCCGCGCTGGGTCATCTCGATGGGCTCGTGCGCGAATTCCGGCGGAATGTACGACATTTACAGCGTGGTGCAGGGCGTGGACAAGTTCCTGCCCGTTGACGTGTACGTGCAAGGTTGTCCGCCCAGTCCGACGACCTTCATGGAAGGGTTGATGCTGTTGCAGGATCTGGTCGGCAGCGAAAAGCGACCGCTGAGCTGGATGATCGGCCCGCAAGGGATCATGCGCCCTGAGATGCCGTCCAGACGCGATTTGAAACGACCGGCGCGCCAACGCGCCACGGTGTTCCCTTCACCCGATTGATGGCACGATGGACCTACTCCACGATTTGCAACGCGAATTCAGCGTGACGCTCCAAACGACCCGCGACGCGATCCCAACCATTTGGGTGTCGAAAGACGACGCGCCGCGGTTGCTTCGCCATCTGAGACAGGTGGCCCAGCCGTTTCGCACTCTGTACGATCTGACCGCGATTGACGAACGCGTGCGCGCGAATCGCGACGGCCAGCCCGACGGCGACTTTACCGTCGTCTATCATCTCATCTCCTACGAGCGCAACGCGGACCTGCGAGTCAAGGTTCCCTTGAAGGGTGAATATCCCGAGATTTGTACCGTCACTGACCTTTGGCCTGCGGCGAATTGGTACGAACGCGAACTCTGGGACATGTTCGGAATTACGGTCGCCGGGCACCCGCACCTCACTCGCATTCTGATGCCCGCGTACTGGCAAGGGTATCCGCTGCGCAAGGAACACCCGGCGCGCGCGACGGAGATGGGTCCGTTTCAGATGCCGGAGCAGCGGGCGATTGCGGAACAGGAATTGCTGCAATTCAAACCGGAAGAATGGGGCTTGGCGCGTAACACCGAGGACGAGGATTTCATGTTCCTCAACCTCGGCCCGCAGCATCCGGGAACGCACGGCGTCTTCCGGCTCGTGCTGCAACTCGACGGCGAAGAAATCGTGGATGTCGTGCCCGACATCGGCTACCACCATCGCGGCGCGGAAAAAATGGGCGAGCGGCAATCGTGGCACACGTACATTCCTTACACCGACCGCGTGGATTATTTGAGCGGCGTCCTCAATAATCTGCCTTACGTTCTGGCCGTCGAGCAACTCGCCGGGATTCATGTGCCCGAGCGCGCGCAAGTGATTCGCGTAATGATGGCGGAACTGTTCCGCATCTCCAGCCATCTCGTTTGGTACGGGACGTTCGCCCAAGACCTCGGCGCGCTCTCGCCCGTTTTCTACATGTTTAACGACCGCGAAAAACTTTTTGATATTGTGCAAGCGGTGACCGGCGCGCGGATGCATCCGAGTTGGTTCCGCATCGGCGGCGTCGCGCAGGATTTGCCCACGGGTTGGGAAACGCTCGTGAGCGATTTTGTGAACTATATGCCGCGCCGCCTGGACGAGTACGACACGCTGGTTATGCAGAATCGGATTTTCAAAGCGCGCACGAAAGGCATCGGCGCGTTGACACTGGATCAGGCGATTGAGTGGGGTGTCACGGGACCGAACTTGCGCGCCTGCGGATTCGAATGGGACTGGCGCAAAAAGCGTCCGTATTCGGGGTACGATCAGTTCGATTTCGAGGTGCCGGTCGGCGCAACGGGCGATTGTTACGACCGCGCGGTCGTGCATGTCGAAGAGATTCGCCAGAGTCTGCGGATTATCGAACAGTGTCTCAACAACATGCCCGCCGGTCCGTACAAGTCCGACCATCCGCTCACGACTCCGCCCATCAAAACATATACCATGCGCGATATCGAAACGCTCATCACGCATTTTTTGAACGTGAGCTGGGGGCCGGTCATTCCGCCTGGCGAGGCGTCGTTCGGCGTCGAATCGGCGAAAGGCAATAACAGTTACTATTTGATCAGCGATGGCAACACCATCTCGTACCGCACGCGGATTCGCACGCCCTCGTTCGCGCACCTGCAAACGATTCCCATGCTCAGCCGCGGGCTAATGATCGCCGATCTCATCGCGATTTTGGGCAGCTTGGATTTTGTGATGTCGGACGTTGATCGGTGAGTGTGGGGGTGTGGGGGTGTGGGGGTATGGGCGTTACTCCCATACCCCCACACTCCCATACCGAGATGAACAAATGTTGACTGAGGAAGAAACACGCGAGATTGAGGCCGAATTCCCCCGTTACGAGACGCGCGAGGCGGTGTGTATCGAGGCGATGAAGATCGTGCAGCGGCATCGCGGGTGGGTGTCGGACGAGAGCATTCGAGACCTGGCCGAGTTTCTGGGCATGACGCCGGATGAATTGGATTCGGTCGCGACGTTCTACAATCTCATTTTTCGCGAGCCGGTCGGCAAGCACATCATTCTCATGTGCGACAGCATTACCTGTTGGATCATGGGGTACGAGCGTTTGCGCGCTCACATGCAACAGCGGTTCGGCGTCAACCTAGGCGACACAACCCAAGATGGTCAATTCACGCTCATACCGATTCAATGTCTCGGCACCTGCGACCACGCGCCCGCGATGATGGTTGACGACGACTTGCACCGCGATCTTTCGCCCGAACAGATTGACGGAATTCTGGCGAGGTACGATGGGTCCGCGAATCTCGCGAATCCACGCGAATACGTCAAAAACATTAGCGGAGATTCGCGAGATTAGCGGAGAATAATGGAGCTACCTCTTACCCAGAACATCTCACAAGAAAACACACCACGCGAAATTTACGCCTACGAAAAGGTCGGCGGCTATCATGGCGCGCGCAAAGCGTTGACGATGACGCCGAATGACGTGCAAAAGGTCGTGACCGACTCAAAGCTGCGCGGGCGCGGCGGCGCGGGATTCCCCACCGGGCCCAAGTGGAGCTTTGTGCCGATGGGCGACGCCGCGCCCCACCCCAAATATCTCATCGCAAATGCCGACGAGATGGAGCCGGGCACGTTCAAAGACCGCCTGCTGCTCGAACGCGATCCGCATCAACTGATCGAAGGAATGCTGATTTCCGCGTACGCGATCCAGGCGGACATCGCCTACATCTTTTTGCGCGACGAATACCGGCTCGCGGCCAAACGTTTGATGCAAGCGATTCAGGAAGCATACCACGCAAACTATTTGGGCAAGCGCATTCTCGGCGGCGATTACCATCTCGAACTCTATTTGCACGTCAGCGCGGGACGCTACATGTGCGGCGAAGAGACCGGACTGTTGAACGCGCTCGAAGGCAAGCGCGCCAACCCGCGCAGCAAGCCGCCCTTCCCGCAGACGAGCGGCTTGTTCGGCAAGCCGACCATCGTGAATAACGTCGAAACGCTGTGCAACGTCCCGCACATTATGGCGCACGGCGCAGAATGGTTCAGAGGCCTGAGCGTTTCGAGCGATAGCGGTACCAAGCTCTACGGCGCGAGCGGCCGCGTGAACAAGCCGGGGCTGTGGGAACTGCCGATGGGCGCGACCGTTCGCGAGATTCTTGACCACGCGGGCGGAATCCGAGACGGTTACAAACTGCGCGGTCTGCTCCCCGGCGGTGCCTCGACCGATTTTCTCACGCCGGAACATCTCGACGTCAAGATGGATTACGATTCGGTGACGAAAGCGGGCAGTCGCCTGGGCACGGGCACGATGATCATTCTCGACGACAAGACCTGCCCGGTCGGCTTTGTGTTGAACCTCGAACATTTCTTCGCGCAGGAATCGTGCGGCTGGTGTACGCCCTGTTGGGGCGGGCTGCAATTCGTCGAACGGATTCTGACCGCGATGGAAAACGGCCAGGGCCGCCCGGAGCACATCGAGATATTGGCTCAGCACGCGCGCAATCTCGGCCCGGGAAACACGTACTGCGCGCTCGCGCCCGGCGCGGCCGAACCCTTGCAGAGCGCGCTCAAATATTTCCGCGAAGATTTCGAGCGGCACATTCGCGAAAAGCGATGTCCGTGGAAGTAGCACGCCCCAGGTCCCAAGTCACAAGTCGCATGTGTCAAGCCGGTGACGTGTGACCTGAGACTTGAGACTTGCGACCTGAGACTTGAGACCGTAATATGGTAATCATCTACATAGACCACCAACCCTTCGAGGTTAACCCAAATCAGAATCTGCTCGCGGCGGCGCTGTCAGTTGGGCTGGATCTGCCGTATTTCTGCTGGCATCCGGCGCTGGGTTCGGTCGGCGCGTGCCGCCAGTGCGCGGTCAAGCAGTTTCGCGACGAAAAGGACACGCGCGGCCGGCTGGTGATGGCGTGCATGACGCCCGCGAAAGATGGGACGCGCATTTCGATTGACGATCCAGAAGCGCGCGCCTTTCGCGAGAGTGTGATCGAATGGCTGATGGAGAACCATCCCCACGATTGCCCGATCTGCGACGAGGGCGGCGAGTGTCATTTGCAGGACATGACGGTGATGACGGGGCACGCCTACCGGCGCTATCGCGCGGCCAAGCGCACGTTTCGCAACCAGTATCTTGGGCCGTTCGTCAATCACGAAATGAACCGCTGCATACAATGCTATCGCTGCGTCCGCCTTTATCGCGACTATGCGAACGGGCGCGATTTCGACGCGTTCTCGATCCACAACACCGTCTTTTTCGGTCGCCACGCGGACGGCGTTTTGGAAAACGAGTTCAGCGGCAATCTGATCGAAGTCTGCCCGACGGGCGTTTTCACCGATGCGACTCTCAAGCGGCATTACACGCGCAAGTGGGACATGCAGAGCGCGCCGTCGGTCTGCGTACATTGTGCCGTCGGCTGCAACACTTTTCCCGACGAACGCTACGGCGTGCTCCGGCGCATTCGCGCGCGCTACAACGGCGCGGTCAACGGCTATTTTCTCTGCGACCGCGGACGCTACGGTTATGAATTTGTGAACGGCGATCGCCGCACCCGGCAGGTGATGTTCATGGACGGCGCGGCGCGCGGCACGACTCGGATCAAGCGGGTGCAATCCGCTTCATCCGCCGAAGCGAGTCAGGCGATGATGACGATGCCGGGCGATGCCTTCTCACTCGACGCGGCGGGATTCGCCAGCCCGGGATTCGCTCGCCGCGCCCCGTCGCCCAACGCGCCCACGCGCGATCAAGCGCTCCAACGCGTGAGCGATCTCCTGGCGCGTGGTAAGCGCGTGATCGGCATCGGGTCGCCGCGCGCGTCGCTCGAATCGAACTTTGCGCTGCGGACGCTCGTCGGCGCGGACAACTTTTATCAAGGCATCGCAGAGCGCGAGGCGCGGCTTGTCTCGTTGATGAGCGACATCCTGCAGAACGGCCCATCGCGTTCGCCGTCGCTCAAAGAGGTCGAGACGTGCGATGCGGTTTTGGTGCTGGGCGAGGACGTGACGAACTATGCGCCGATGCTCGCCCTCGCGCTGCGCCAGGCGGTGCGAAAAAAAGCGATTCGGGAGATCGCGGTCAAGTTGGGTATTCCCGAATGGGACGACAAAGCGGTGCGCGAGGCGATTCAAGGTCAAAAGGGGCCGCTCTTTCTCGCCACCCCGAACGCGACGAAACTCGAGGATATTGCGACCGCCGTTTACCACGCCGCGCCCGACGACATTGCGCGTCTCGGTTATGCCGTTGCGCGCGGGTTGGGCGCGGATGTGCCCGAGGTTGCCGGATTTCAAGTGGATGCGATTGTTGCTGCGCTCAAGAATGCCCAGCGCCCGCTCGTCGTCGCCGGCCCGAGTCTCGGCAGCGAGGCCATCATCCAGGCGGCGGCAAATGTCGCGTGGGCGGCGAACGCGCGACTCGTATTCACGATGCCGGAAGCCAACAGTTTTGGTCTCGGCCTGATTGGCGGCCCGTCGCTCGACGCGGCATTCCAAGCCCAAGCCGACGTCGTTATTATTCTCGAGAACGATTTGTATCGCCGCGCGGACGCCGACGTGGTGGACACATTTCTCGCTGGCGCCAAGCACGTCGTCGTGCTCGACCATGTTGTCACACCGACGACCGCGAAGGCCGAGATCTTGCTGCCGGCCGCGACGTTTGCCGAAGCCGACGGCACGTTTGTAAACGACGAGGGACGCGCGCAGCGCGCGTTTCAAGTCTTTGTGCCGGAAGGCGATATTGCGGAATCGTGGCGCTGGCTGCGCGATATTGCTGCTGCCGCGGGACGCGCGGAAATGATCGGCTGGCGTAACCTCGACGATGTCGCCGCGGCACTCGGCGAGCAGTTGGCAATCTTCAAACCGATTGTAGACCTCGCGCCGCCCGCAGGATTTCGCATTGCGGGCATGAAGGTCGCGCGGCAGCCCGCGCGCGCGACCGGGCGCACGGCGATGACCGCGCATCTATCCGTCCACGAACCCAAACCGCCCGACGATCCTGATACGCCGCTGTCGTTTTCGATGGAAGGATTTCAGGGCACACCGCCGTCGCCGCTCGTCCCGCGGTTTTGGGCGCCGGGTTGGAATTCGATCCAAGCGTTGAACAAGTTCCAAAGCGAGGTCGGCGGTCCGCTCCAAGGCGGCGACCCGGGCAAACAGCTTGTGGAACCCACGGAAGGCGCGCCGACTTTTTTCCGCGAGATTCCCGCAGCGTTTGCGCCGCGCGAGGGTGAGTGGTTGATCGTTCCGCTTTATCACATTTTCGGTTCCGAAGAGCTGAGCGTATTGTCGCCCGGAATCGCGGAGCTGACTCCAGAGCCATACCTCGCGCTCAACGCCGACGACGCGGCGCGCTTGCAGGCAAACGAAATCGAGATCGCGCTGTCGAATCACCTTTATCGCTTGCCGGTGAAGATAGTAAGCGCGCTGCCCGCGGGTGTTGCGGGTGTTCCGAATGGCTTGCCGGGATTGCCGTGGATCGCGCTGCCGGCATTTGGCAAAATCACAAAGGCGGCATAGGTGAACGACGTCGTCTGGTATTTGGTTCTGATCGTCGCCGTGCTCGCGGGTGTGATGCTTGTCGCGGCCCAGTTGGTTTGGCTCGAGCGGCGTCTGCTCGCATTGTGGCAGGATCGCTACGGACCAAATCGCGTGGGGCCTTTCGGTTTGCTCCAAGTGCTCGCGGACATGATCAAGATTCTTACGAAAGAGGATTGGATCCCGCCGTTTGCCGACAAGCCCGTGTTCGTGATCGCACCCGCAATCATCATGGTGGCCGTGCTCCTA
>JACQYF010000147.1 GCA_016208315.1 Chloroflexota bacterium
CCAAAGCGGTTCACAACTTTCGCTGGGGTATCCAGCGCTGTTTTACCTTTTATCAATTTGAAAAGAGCTTGCATCCCTTGATTCGCTCAAGCAATTTGCTGGAGCGGTTCTTTCGCGAATTCCGCAACAAGTCGGATGAGGTTGGTGTGTTTCCAAACGAACCCAGTTGCCTCACGCTGTTTTATCTGGTTCTGATGCGAGAACATGCCAAGCATGACCGAGTTGATTTTGCGAAAACCGGATGACACTAACCAGATTTCAGATTTCAAATTGTAGATTGCAGATTGAAAATCTAAAATCTGCAATGTAAAATCTGCAATTATTTGCCCCAGTCTCTATCGTACAAAAAGTCAATGCCGATCGTGCGCGCGCTGATCTTGGCGACGATGGGCGGGACCCGCTTGAAATGGTTGCGCTCGACCAACTCGATAATGCGGCGCACGACGCGCGGCTCAAAGCCTAGCGCGATCACATCGTCAGCGCGGCGCCTTTCGTCTACCAAATGGTAGAGGACGGCATCGGCTTCGTCATACGTAAAGCCCAGTTCGCCTTCATCCGTCTGCCCCTGCCATAGGTCTGCGCTGGGCGGTTTGGCGATTATCGTGTCCGGCACGCCGACGGCCCGCGCGAGTTGTCGTACCTGGGCCTTGTACAAATCTGTGATGGGTTGCAGGGCCGCGGCGTTGTCGCCGAACTGGGTGGTATAACCCAGCAGCGCCTCGGTCTTGTTTGACGTGCCGATCACGAGGGCGCGAAATTCCTCGGATTGGTCGTAGAGCACGATCATCCGCATACGCGCCATCACGTTACCGCGTCGCCGCGACTCGTCCCCGACGTGTTCCACGAGATACGGCTCGACCATCGGCGTGATTTCGATCACGCGCGTTTCGATGCCCAGATGGTTTGCCACCGTTTCCGCGTCCGCGCGGCTTTCCGGGTTGCTCGTGCGATACGGCATGATGACGCCGCGGACGTTCTCGCGGCCCAGCGCTTCCGCCGCGAGGAACGCGACGAGCGACGAATCTATCCCGCCGGACAGCCCGACGACGACCCGCGTATAACCGACCCGCGTCACCTCGGCGCGGATAAATTCGACGATCATCTTGCGGACGAGGTCGGTGTTGATTTCTAGGACAGCAAGCGAATTCATATTGACTGTTCTTTCGCACTACGTTCCAACTCGCGTCGCACCAACTCGCGCTCTTCGTCGCGTAGCGTGGGGAGTTTGAGCCGCGCGCGGCGGAGCGCATCCGCGTCAATTTCGGCAATCGTCAGATGCTCTTCGAATTGCGGCGCCGTGGCGACGATTCGGCCTTCCGGATCGAATACAGAGCTTCCGCCCCAAAACGAAATTCCGTCTTCCACGCCCACGCGGTTGCAGTAGAAAACGTAGGTGGTGAGCAAATCGGTGTACGCGCGCAAAAAGGCGTTGACGCTCTCCGCGCTGGACAGGCCCGATTGCACCGGGACGCCATAGCCGGGGCTGGCGGCAATATCAATCAGAAAATCCGCGCCGTCCATCCACAGCACATAGGGCGTGGAGATATGCCACGCGTCCTCGCAAATCATCAGTCCCATTCGCCCAAAGCGCGTATCAAAGGCGCGCATGGCCCGGCCCCGCGCGAAAAAGCGCGCATCGTCGAACAAGCGATACGTAGGCAGGTAGACCTTGCGATGGATGTGGACCACGCGGCCATCGGAGAGATAGCCGGCGGCAATGTAATATTGATGGCGCGCGTCCTTCTCCACAAAGCCGATCACCAAGTCCAGGCGCCGGCTCGCGGCCAACAGCGGCGCAAAGTGGGGATCGTCCGGCGTCGGGTGGACTGCGACGTTTGCCGTCAGGTCTTTGAGATAATAGCCGGTCAGGGCGAGTTCGGGAAAGATCACCAAGTCCGCCTTTTGGGCTTGGGCCTGGGCGGTCAGATCCAGAATTTGCTTGAGGTTGGCGTCTATATCTCCGAGTCGAGGAGCGCTTTGGGCGAGCGCGAGTCTAAACTTCATTGCATGAGACCTCAGTTAGCCGCGCCGATCCGGATCAGAATGAGTGGATCGCGCGAGTCGTTTCCCATTATACCGCGAGGCGCGCCGCTTGGCAAAGCCGCCCGCGCCGGATGGGACAACCAGGCAAATCGAGCGAATCGCGCCGCGCCTATTGACAATCATTCAAGACAGTTGTACACTACGCGCAACCTGAGTACCAAGGTGGCGAAAGGGGGTGAGACAAGTGCAGGATGCCGAAAAGCGTAGGTTGAACATCGTTCGCTTTGGATTGATGGCGATCCCACCGGTTGCGTGGGCCGTCGCGTTTGCGCCGCTCTTCTTGCTAGCCAACGGCCTCGGTATGGACTGGATCGGCATCGCGCTCATTCCCAGCTTGATTGAGGCGATTGTCGTGGCGATAGTCTGCGTGATCGTGTGGTACGGTTACAAACGCGTCATCCTACCGCGAACGTAATCTCCAACGCCAATCGTCGTATTGAACCACAGGCCGCAGTTTGGCCCCATTCTTCCCCCTCACTTTAGAGGGGCGGTTGTTACCAAGGAGGCAGGATGCGCCGAATCTTGTTCGCCGTAATGATTGTGCTTGCCCTGGTCGTCCTAACCCATGCCACGACCGGGACGACGCTCGCCGCGGGGCCCAAGTATCACGTCGTCCAGCCCGGGCAGACGCTCACCTCGATCGCAGGCGCGTACGGAATGAGTACCTGGTCCATCGCCTACGCGAACGGGGTGTGGAATCCGAACCTGATTTACGTCGGTCAGGTGCTTGTGATTCCGTATCCGGGGTACGACTACGGTTACTATCCGCGCCCCTATTACCCGGTGGTCTATTATCCCAAGCCGACCGTCGGCTGCTTTTACTGGGTGAAGTACGGCGATACGATGCTCGCCATTGCGGGGCGTTTTCGCGGCGATGCTTGGACCATCGCACGCGCGAACGGCATCTACAATCTGAACTGGATCTACGCCGGCCAGCGGCTCTTTATCCCCGGCTGCAAGTAAACCGGGGCGGCTGCGACAAGACGAGGACTCGCGCGAGTCCTCGTTTCATTTTCGCTTTTCGATATCCCCGCGATGAAACTTGTCGTGAATCACCAAGATGCGGAACATGCCTTGCACCGACTGCTTGCCCCACACCGCATGCTCGCCAGTCCGTTCCAACTGCTCGGGCGTTAACGTCTCCAGCCACGCGAGCGTGTCCGCGCGCGCCTGGCGCAGCGCCTCAAGGATTTCATTCAACGATTTGGCCCGCCAGCGTTCGGTCATCCACGCATTGAATTTGTCCATTTCGAATTCGCCCGGAAAGTCGCGATACTCCTGCGCAAATTCGGCGAGTTGCGCCGGCGATTTTTTGGCGACCATCATCTTGGCGAATTTCACATTCACCCCTTCAGCCATCGCGACATGGGCGAGAATATCCTTGATGGACCAGCCGCTTTCGCCAAATGGGCGGAGCAGCGCTTCAGGCGGCAGACCGGCAAAGGACTCGATCAGCTTGGCGCGTTCGGCGTTCAATTTCGCTTTGATTCCGGCAACATCGTCAGGTCTGGGCATGTTTTTTCCTCCGTGAGCGTCGCGCCATTATACCTATTGAAAACCCATTGCGCAACAAACCTATTCGGACTATAATTCGGCGCAAAGAGTTCGAAAGGCAAGTTGAAATGCGGGATTTGATCGTGACGATAGATGAATGGCGGGCGCGCGGCGACCGGGTCGCGCTGGCGACCGTGGTCAAGACCGGCGGCTCGACGCCGCGGCCGCTGGGTTCCAAAATGATCGTGAACTCGCGCGGCGAATTTGCCGGTTCGGTGAGCGGCGGTTGCGTGGAGGGCGCGGTCATTGACGAGGCGCAGCACGTTCTCAAAACGGGCCGCCCCAAGCTCCTGAAATACGGCATCGCCGACGAAACCGCGTGGGACGTGGGGCTTTCGTGCGGGGGGATGATTGAAGTGTTTGTAGAGCCAGTTCAGTAGTTGGATAGTTTTTGGTTTTGTAGTCAACCCAACCGTACGACTGTCAAACTACCTAACTATGAAACTATGAAACTATGGATCTATACGACGAACTCAAGCGCAACATCAACGAGCAGAATCTCTGCGCGGTGGCGACCGTGGTCAGTGGCGCCGAAAATGCCGGCGCGAAAATGCTCGTGTATCCGGATGGGCGCGCGGTCGGCGCACTGGGGAACGACGAATTGCAGCGGGCCGTGATCCAAGACGCGCAGCGGTTGATGATCGTTGAGAAATCTGAGAACTTGGCCTACGGCCAAGCGGAGATTTTCATTGACGTTTTTGCGCCCAAGCCCAAGCTCATCATTTTCGGCGGCGTCCACACCGCGATGCCCTTGACGCAATTCGCGCAGGCGCTCGGTTTCCACGTCACCGTCGTGGATGGCCGCGCGCGCTTTGCCACGCGTGAGCGCTTTCCCACGGCGGACGAAATCATCGTCGCCTGGCCCGACGAGGCGCTGGCGCAGCTCAAGGTAGATTCGTCCACCTACGTTGCGATTCTGACCCACGACCCCAAATTCGACATCCCCGCGCTCGCCGCGCTCGCCGGAACGCCCGCGCGCTACATCGGCTCGATGGGCTCGCGCGAAACGCGCAAGCAACATTTTGCGGAACTGCGCGCCCGCGGCGTCTCCGACGAATTTCTTGAAACCGTACATGGACCGATCGGGCTGGATTTAGGCGCGCGCACGCCGGAGGAAATGGCGCTCGCGGTGATGGCGGAGCTTGTGGCGGTGCGGTACGGGAGGGGCGGAGGATCACTGTCGCGAGGGATGAGGGTTGAGGGATGAAGAAAAACGAATTCCGTTTTCATCCCTCATCTCTCATCCCTCATCCCTCGAATTCACAGCCCTAACGTTTGGGCATTTTCCTTCAAGGCCTCTAACACATTCCCAATGTGCTCATCTAGCGGCACGCCCAACTCCTGTGCGCCCTTTTCGATCTGGTCGCGGTGAACGCCGCGCGCGAACGCCTTGTCTTTCCATTTCTTCTTGACCGCCGCCACATCCACGTCCGCAATCTTCTTGGACGGACGCACGAGCGCGACGGCAATCGCCATCCCCGTCAGTTCGTCCACGGCATACAGGGTCTTTTCGAGCAGCTCGGTCCGCGGGATGTCGAGATGGTCCCCGTGCGACATCACCGCGCGCACCAAATGCTCGGGCCAGCCGTGCTCGCGCAGAATTTCGCCGTCCTTTTGGGGATGCTGGTCGGGATACTTTTCGTAGGCGAAATCGTGGATCAGCCCGATATTGCCCCACAGGTTTTCGTCCTGCCCGTATTTGCGGGCATACCATTTCATCGCCGCTTCGACCGCGAGGTGATGCTTGCGGAGATAGTCGGCCTCGGTGTACTGGGATAGCAGTTGCCAAACGTCGTCACGATTGAGATGATTCAACTTCTCAGTCCTCCGAAGGATTATTGTAGATAGACCTGCTGGAATCATTGCCTCTATTATCCGCCAAACCCCAATTCGCGTCAATTGCGCCGCGCGCCTGTTTTGACTTGCCAGAGCATTTGATATACTCTTGGGCGCAAGGGAGGTGGGGCATGCCGCTTTTCAAACCCAGCATCGCGGCGCTCAAACAGAAACGCGATGTGGCCGGACTTGCCGGCGCGCTCAAGAGCAAGGATCGCCAAACCCGGCGCGACGCGCTCAAGGCGCTGGCCGACCTTGAAGCGCGCGCGGCCGTTCCGGCGCTGATCGAACTGCTGCTCGTCGAGGATGGCGACCTGCAAACCAAGGTTGACGTCGCCGAATTGCTGCGCAAACTTGCGGATGGCTCTGCCGTCCCCGCGCTCCTCAAGGCGAATGCCGTCAGCCAAGAGCGCGAACGCGCGCGCATCAAGGCGGCGATTGCCTCTTCCGACCACCGGTATCGCGACGGTCTCTACGTCAACCTGATCTCTGCGGAGGAGACCACGCTTCGCAGTTCGATTGCGGCGGCTTTGGGCGAGATTGGGGGCTGCGAGGGTTTGCGCGCCCTCTTTGAGCAGTTGGCTTCGGAAACGGGCCCGATGGAGCGCAACACCAAAGATGCCATCAAAATGGCGATCGTCAACGCGCTGGGGAAAAATGATCCGGGCGCAACACAAGTCATGTGCGATCTGCTCAAGCATGAATCGCCCGAGATTCGAGGATGGGCCGCGCATTGCCTCGGCGAGGCGGGAGACCCGAGCAGCCAAGCGGCGCTATTGCGGATCGCGTGTGACGACCAACAGCCGTTTTCCGTTCGTCAATACGCGATTGCCAGTTTGGGACAAATCGGCGACGAGCGCGCCATCCCGGACCTCGAAAACCTCAGCGTCATGCCCAATCGCGTGTTGGCGCGGGATGCGCGCCAAAGCGCCGAGTTGATCCGCCAGCGCCGGCCCAAGTCGCCTGCGCTATGGTAGGATTTTGGAAGACGAGAGGAACTTGCGCGCCGCCTCCGCCAACAGCGCCGCGCCCGTCGGCAGCACGGCTTCGTCAATATCAAACACCGGGTTGTGATGCGGGCGCTGCACCTCATCTTTCTTTGCGCCGAGATAAAAGAACGCGCCCGGTTTGGCTTGCGCCATGAAGCTGAAATCCTCCGCGCCCATCTGCAATTGCGCCTCTTTCACCCGCTCGGCTCCGACCAGCCCGGTCGCCATCTCGCGAACGAATTCCGTCATTTTGGGATCGTTCACCGTCGTCGGATAGCCGTGAAGAATTTTGAGCTTGTAATCGCCGCCCCACGCGCGCGTGACCGCGAAAGCTTTCTCAAGCTCGCCGTGCAATAGAGCGCGGACACTCGGCTCGAAACTGCGAATCGTCCCGGCCAGGCGTACTGATTCAGGAATAATGTTCAGCGCGGTTCCGGCGTTGATGATGCAAACCGAAATCAACCCTTGCTTCGTCGGGTCCATCCGCCGCGAGACGATGCCGTGAATCGCGTTAATGACGTGGGCCGATAGCCAGATCGGGTCGAGCGCTTCGTGCGGGTACGCGCCGTGTCCCCCGCGCCCGATCACCTCGCCCTCGAAACCATCTACCGCCGCCATGAACGCGCCGGCGCGAACATACACCTCATTGCTCGGCAGCGTACTGATGACGTGTAAACCGACGACTGCATCCACATTGTTCAGCGCGCCTTCCTGCACCATCAACTGCCCGCCGCTCTTGCCATCCTTGCCCGCGTTTTCCTCTGCGGGTTGAAAGAGCAATTTCACCGTGCCCTTTAGCCGACCTTGTTTGAAATCTTGGTTGAGCAGCATCGCCGCGCCGAGCAGACAGGTCGTGTGCGCGTCGTGACCGCAGGCGTGCATCTTGCCCGGATTCTGCGATTTGTATTCCGTCTCGTTCGCTTCGAGAATCGGCAGCGCGTCCATATCGGCGCGCAGCGCAAACCGCGGCTCGCCCTCGCCCAGATATGCGACGACGCCCGTCTTGGCGACGCCCGTCTCGTACTCGACGCCGAGATCGTGCAGCGTCTCCGCGACGCGCTGCGCGGTGCGAACTTCTTCAAATGCCAGTTCCGGATGCTGGTGCAAATCGCGGCGGATGGCGATCAGTTTTTCTTTCAGCGCGTGCGCGCGGTCAAGGTAGCTCATTGAAATCTCTCCGTATTCCATTTTACCCAGCCGGCCCTTTGCCGATTACTGCCTGCCGACCTGAGTTGAGCAGATGCCTGCCTGGCAAGTTGGGTGTCTTCCACGGTTTCCAACCACGCGATGAGCGATTCCCAATCTTCCGCGGTTAAGACGGCCAATCGCTTGCCTTTCACCGTCACAAATTGGACGGATTGCAATGCTTCCATTCCACTCATTCACTGCCTCCGCAAATCTACGGCTTGCTCGCCAAATTGATTATCAGAGACCCGTCGCCATTATATCATCATTCAGTTCAAAGCGCATTTGTGGAAGGACGGGCGGATTCTCCGCCAAAAGTGTGACGCAAACTGCGCCATTTGCGTGTTGCGATGTTGCGAGTTCCGCGATATGATGATGGGCGAGCGTAATCGTTCTTGGGCATGGGAGTCTGCGATGAGCGCGAATCATTTTGCCATACAGGTGACCAACCTGCGTAAATCCTTCGGCGAACTACAAGCCGTGCAGGGGGTGAGTTTCCAGGTTCAACGGGGCGAGATTTTCAGTTTGCTCGGTCCTAATGGCGCGGGCAAGACCACGACCATTTCGATGCTGTGTACGCTGTTGCGCCCCGACGACGGGGATGCGCGCGTGATGGGCCACTCGATTCGAAACGACCCGATGAAGGTCAAGTCCGTACTGGGCGTGGTGCCGCAAGAAATCGCGTTGTACGAAGACCTGACCGCGCGCGAGAATCTGGATTTCTGGGGCAAGATGTACGGCTTGCGCGGTCCGGCGCTGCGCGAACGGGTGAAACAAGTTTTGGACATCATCGGCCTCGCCGACCGCGCCGATGGACGGGTGGGCAAATTCTCCGGCGGGATGAAGCGCCGCGTCAATATCGGCATCGCCCTGTTGCACCGGCCGCAAGTCATTTACATGGACGAACCGACCGTCGGCATTGATCCGCAATCGCGGCGCAATATTCTCGACAGCGTGGTCGCGCTCAAGAATCAAGGCATGACCGTCCTCTACACGACGCATTACATGGAAGAAGCGCAGGAACTCTCCGATCACATTGCGATCATGGATCATGGTCAACTCATCGCGTGCGGGACGAACGAGGAATTGGTGCGCCTCGTCGGCCAGCGGACGCGGCTTGATCTCACGGTGAACGTGGAAGCGAGCCGGGTGCTGCCCACGTGGCAGGCCGTCGAGGGCGTCTCGCACGTTTCGGCGGCAGAGGGACGCGTGACGGTGTTGGCGGAAGATAGCAACGCGGTATTGCCGCGCTTGTTCGAGTCGGCCACGCGGCTTGCGGCGCGTATTACCTCGGTGGACATTCGCGAGCCGAACCTGGAAGCGGTGTTCCTGCACCTTACCGGCCGGGCGTTGCGAGATTGAGATGAAAATCTTTGACATCGCGTTGCGCGATCTGCGGCGCTCTTTTCGCAGCGCGTTCGCCCTCGTGTTCATGTTCGGTATTCCCCTGCTCGTGACCGGCATGTTCTATTTCATGTTCGGCAACACGGCGAACAATGGCGAATTCAATTTGCCCAAGACCAAAGTGATCGTCGCCAACCTCGACGCGGGTGGCCCCAAGTTCCAAACGAGCACCAAGAGCATTCCCGGCAGTGCCAACGCGCGCACGATGGGCGAACTCGTCGTCATTATCTTGCAGAGCGAAGAGATGGCCGAATTGATCGCCGTGACGCTCGCGCCCAGCGCCGAGGCCGCGCGCGCGGCGGTGGATGGACAATCGGCCCAGGTTGCCATCGTCATTCCGGCCGATTTTTCGAAAAAATTCGCCGATCCCGACGCGCAAGCGGTGGTCGAGTTCTATCAAGACCCGACGCTGACCATCGGCCCGGGGATTATTCGCTCGCTTCTGAATCGCTTTCTCGACGGTATGGCCGGCGTGAAAATCGCCGTGAATATCTTTTTGGACGAGGCGGCGGCGGAAGATTATGGTCTGATCAATCAAGTGATCCAGCAATACGTGGATATTTCGCTCGCGCAGAACGAAGATGTCGCCGGTGCGCTGACAGAGACGCGCCCGCCTACCGCCAAGCCCCAAAACGATAACGCGTTACTTCAGATCATCACGCCGATCATGGGCGGGATGATGGTGTTCTATGCCTTTTTCACCGGAGCGTCGGCCGCGCAGAGTATTCTCAAAGAGGAAGAAGAACGCACGCTGCCGCGCTTGTTCACCACGCCGACGCCGCAAGCCGTGATCTTGGGCGGCAAATTCCTCGCCGTCTTTCTGACCGTGCTGGTCCAAGTGATTACGTTGCTTATCGCCGGGCCGCTGATTTTTGGCATCGAGTGGGGCGCGCCGCAAGCCATTGGGCCGGTCGCGCTGGGTATTGTGTTAATCGCCGCATCCTTCGGCATTTGTGTCAACTCGCTCATGAAAAATACGAAACAGAGCGGCGTGCTGTTTGGCGGCGTGTTGACGATGACCGGCATGTTGGGGATGATCAGTATCTTTGCGCTGAATTCGCCGGGGGCGGCGGTGTTGAGTGAGACGGCGTCCCTGTTGGTGCCGCAAGGATGGGCGGTGCGCGGGTTGATGCAAGTGATCCAGCGCGCGCGCCTCGAAGAATTGTGGCTCACGACGCTCGCCATGCTTGGCTGGAGCGCAGCGTTTTTTGTCGTCGGCGTATGGCGATTCAACAAGCGGTACGCGTAGGAGCAGCCCATGATTCGCATTTTCGACATTGCCCGCAAAGACCTGCTGCAACTCGTACGCGATCCCAAGACGTTCATGTTTCTGCTCATCATGCCGGTGGCGTTTACTTTTCTCTTCGGCTTTGCCTTTGGCGGATTCGGCGGCGGCGCAACGGACACCCGATTACCGGTGGGCTATCTCGATCTAGATTCTAGCCGGCTCAGCAAAAAAATGTATGAGTTGCTTTCCACCTCGCAAGTGATTCGGTTGGATCATGTTCCAACGCGCCAGGTTGCAGATTTAGAGCGACTCGGCGCCGAAGGAAAATTGGCCGGCGCGATTATCGTTCCGAGCGATTACGGCCGGGCGACGCTCGCGGGGAAACCAGCGCGACTGGCGCTGATTGCCGACAAGGGGACAACCGCGGGGATGACGCTCGAGGCCGAGGTGGTGGCGCTGGCGGGTCGCTTGGACAGCGCCGTGCGAACGGCGAGCATTATGCAGGAAACGCTGGGCGATCGCGCGCCGTTCCAGTACACTTTGCAGCAAACCCTTGCGGCTTGGAAAGATCCGCCGATCGCCGTCGCCGAAACAACCAGCACGGTGTTGCCAGAGAAGAAGCAGGATAGAGCAAGCGATTCGCTGGCGCACACCTCGCCGGGGATGATGCTGCAATTCGCCATCGCCGGTTTGCTGACCGCCGCGCAAGTCATCGTCGCGGAACGCAAGACTCGCGCGCTGCAGCGCCTGCTGACCACCGCGACGAACCGGATTCACATATTGCTGGGGCACTATCTGGCGATGGTCGCGCTGATTTTTTGTCAGTTGTTTTCGTTGATTCTGTTTGGGTGGCTTGTCCTTCAAGTAAATTACGTGCGCGACCCGGTTGCGATTCTCTGGGTGGCGGCGAGTTCCGCGCTGTGTATCGCCGCGCTGGGTTTGCTCATCGGGATGTTGGCGCAGACGGACGAGCAAGCGGTCATCTTTTCGCTCATTCCCATGTTTGTGCTGGCCGGGTTAGGTGGGGTGTGGGTGCCGTTGGAGGTCACCGGCGAGACCTTTCAAACTATCGGGCACATCTCGCCGGTCGCATGGGCGATGGATGGATTCAAGAACATTAGCATTCGCGGTTTGGGAACAGAGTCGGTCGCTCTGCCCGTGCTGGCACTAATCGCTTACGGACTGTTGTTCTTTCTGCTTGCGGCATGGCGGTTCTGGACGCACGCGGAGCACTAACGAGTTCTATCCTACGGTTTCCCAAGCACCGTCTGCTGAATCTTGAGCAGCTCGCCAATCCCTTTGCCCGCCAAGTTGATCAGCCGGTCCATCGCGTCACGAGGAAACGGCGCGCCTTCCGCGGTGCCTTGCACTTCGATGAACTTGCCCTCGGCGGTCATCACGACGTTGAAATCCACTTCCGCGCGCGAATCCTCCGCGTAGTTCAAATCCAGCATTTCTTCGCGGCCGACGATGCCCACGCTCACTGCCGCAACCGCGGTCTTGAGCGCGCGCGGCGAAGCGCTCTTTTCGGCGATCATCTTGTTGACCGCCAGCGCGAGCGCGACATACGCGCCCGTAATCGCCGCCGTGCGCGTGCCGCCGTCGGCCTGAATGACGTCGCAGTCCACCGTGATCGTGTTTTCGCCGATGAGCTTCATGTCCACGGCGGCGCGGAGCGAGCGACCGATCAACCGCCGGATTTCCTGCGAGCGCGGGCTAGGCGTCGTCTCGCGCGGCGCGCGGGTGTGCGTCGCGCGCGGCAGCATCGCGTACTCGGCGGTGACCCAGCCCTTGCCCTGCCCGTCGAGCCAACGCGGCACGCCGGGTTGAACGCTCGCCGCGCAGAGGACGCGCGTCTTGCCCGCCTCGACCAGCACGCTGCCTTCGGCGTAATCAATATAGCCCGGCGTAATTTTCACCGGGCGTAATTCGTCGTTGCGACGACCGTCAATTCGCATCTTCCTGACCGCTATGTTCGGTTATTTTTCGCTTGGCGCGTTGCGCGAATTCAAGTCACGGACAAAAATTTCAATCTCTTTCTTTGTTTGCGCCCAGACCTCGCTCAGTGGCGTGACCAGTTTCTCCATCTCGTCCCATTCTAAGGAGAATGAATACGAGTGCCGATAAAAGTGTCTAAAGCCCAAGTAATCTGCCAGACGATGTGATGTGTCCACTGTCAGGGCTGGCATCCGGTTTGTCCGCGATTCGGTCATCCGAGTTAACAAATCGCGGTGCCACTGCGAACCTCTGGGGACATTGCCGTCAAAACCTTTGGCAATAGAGAGAAAGACGTTCTCCAACCCATTATAGAACGAATGCAAGACAGAAGCGACTGCGGTAGTTTCGACGAGGTTCGGCTCGGTCTTCTGCACTCGTTCCAGCAACTCGGCGTAGGAGGCAAGGAGTTGATCAATTTGCTCGATCTCGAAGTTGATCTGCGAGATTACTTTTTCAGCCAATCTGAAGCAGTTCTCCTTCCTGCGCAAGGTGTCGCGCGAAGGCATCCTCTTTGTCAAGGTCAACCAGATCTACTGGATGATCCAATTCGAGCAAGAGTCTGCCCAAGAGGCGGAAATAGTTCCCTCGCGGACATCCTCGCACGGCAAGGTCAATATCCGTACCCTCTCTGATCCTTCCCGTCGCAAGTGAGCCGAAGAGAAAGACATGGGTACATCCCGCCGCTGCTAGTATTTCTACCGCTCGGTGGAGGTCTTTTTGATATGTTTGGGGAACCTGAACTTGCGCTTTCATCTCGTCAACCTACAAACAATCGCGAAATCAGTCAATCAGTCAACTAGGCAACCAGGCGACCAGTCAGACTCCCTAATTGACTGACCAAGGTCACCGTGGTGATTGCCTGATTGACTAGTTGACTTTACTTCGAGTAATCGTAAAAACCCTTGCCGCTCTTCCGACCGTTATACCCCGCGGTCACCATGCGGCGCAAGAGCGCGGGCGCGGCAAAGCGCGAGTCTTTCAACTCTTTGAACATCTCGTCGGCGATAAAGAGGGTCGTGTCGAGGCCAACGAAATCCAGGAGGGTGAGCGGGCCCATCGGGTGGTTCAGGCCGAGGCGGATGCCGGTGTCAATATCCTCTTTCGACGCAAAGCCGTTCTCATACATCCGCACCGCGTCGAGTAGGTACGGGATCAACAGCGCGTTGACGATGAACCCCGGCGCATCCTTGGAGACGATCACTTGTTTGCCGAGTCCTTCGCCGAACTTGCGCGCGGTCTGGTAGGTCTCTTCGCTCGTCAGGAACGTACGCACCATTTCGAGCAGCGGCATCACCGGCACCGGATTGAAAAAGTGCAAGCCCAGCACTTTGTCCTGCCGGCGCGTCATGCTCGCCATCTCGATGACCGCGAGCGAGGAAGTATTCGAGGCGAGGATCACGTCAGGACGGGTGACCTGATCGAGTTCCTTGAAGATAGATTTTTTCAGATCGAGATTCTCGATCGCGGCCTCAATCGCCAAATCTACTCCGGCCAAGTCGCTCATGTTCGTCGTGCCCTTGATGCGTCCCCACGCCGCATCGCGCTCCGCCGCGGCGAGCTTGCCTTTCTCCACCGCACGCCCCATCGAACCTTGGACGCGTGACAATCCCTTTTCCAGAAAATCGTCGTTGATCTCGCGGACGACGACGTTGTAGCCGTTCTTGGCGATCAATTCCACGATGCCGCTGCCCATCAAGCCGCAGCCCACGACGCCGACGGTTTGAATATCCATAAACTTGCTCCTCCTTGAGTTGGTTTAAAGAAATTATATCACAAACGGAGTTCAATTGCGAATCAAACGGCGGGTAGGGAAACTCCCACTTGCATTGCCGATGGGTTAAGAGTATAGTTTGAGTCGAGACACGATTCATTTGTGAACGTATGACGACCATTGTATTAGCAGACGATCACCACATCGTCCGGGAAGGGCTGAGGGCCTTGCTCGCGCGCGAGCCAGACCTGGTCGTGGTAGGCGAAGCCGCGGACGGGTTGGCCGCTCTGGAATTGGTCGAAAGGAACCGGCCGGACATCCTCATCGTGGATGTCGTCATGCCCGGCCTGAACGGCTTGGAGGTGACGCGGCGAGCGCATGAAAAATTTCCCGAGACGCGTGTGATCGTGCTCACGGCGCATCCTGCGGAAAACTATGTGGTGCAAGCCCTGAAGAATGGCGCCATGGGTTACGTGGTCAAATCCGTGACCTATGACGTGTTGGCGCAAGCCATCCACGAGGTGAGCCAGGGCCGACGCTATCTCAGTCCACCGCTCTCTGAACGCGCGCTTGACGTTTATGTTCAAGCGGCCGACCATTCCGATTCCGACCTTGTCGCGACGCTTACGTGTCGCGAACAAGAGGTTATGCAACTTGCGCTGCGTGGCCTGACCAATGCCGAAATTGCCGACTGCTTGTGTGTCAGCCCAACGACGATTGCCACGCACCGGGCAAACCTTTTCCAGAAACTCGGACTGCACAGCCAGGCCGAGCTGGTAAAATTCGCCCTAGGGCACGGAATTCTCCCGCTCGACGAGTGAGCCGAGTGACAAAGCCCCGCAGACCACTGCGGGGCTTTTTGATTGAAAAATCGTATGATTAGAGGATAGATTTCACAAGCAAAATCGCTTACAATCGAATAATGGGAAGGCCCGAATAGTTCGTGCGCGGCTGTTCCCGGAAAGCCAGCTCACGGCCGGCTCCATCTTCTTGTGCTGGTGAATGCAAGAGGGAGAATGACTTCGATTGTTCTCGCCGATGCTCACAACGTAGTTCGCGAAGGCATTCGAGCCCTGCTCCAGTCTCAACCCGATCTGACCGTCGTTGGAGAGGCGGCGGATGGGCGAGAGGCACTGAACCTGGTCGAAAAGCACCATCCGGATATGCTCATCACCGACCTCTTCATGCCTGGCTTGGATGGTCTCGAAGTCGTGCGACGGGTACGTGCGGATTATCCCCAGACGCAGTTGATGGTATTATCTGCGCGCTCGGACGACCGCTACATCCTCCAAGCCCTCAGGTTCGGCGCGCTTGGTTATGTAGACAAGTCCTCGACTGGGGCAGATTTGATCCAAGCGGTGCGCGAAGTGGCCGAAGGCCGCCGGTACGTCAAGCCCCCGCTGTCTCGTCGCGTGATCAACACCTACCTGAACAAGCGCAAGCCCTTGCCGCTCGATCCCTATGAGACCCTCACGCGGCGCGAACGCGAAGTGCTCTATCACGTGATCAACGGGTTTACGAACGCGGAAATCGCCAAGCAACTTTCCATCAGCGTGACGACCGTCGCTACTCACCGCGCGCACCTTATGAAAAAGCTGGGACTACACAATCAGACCGAGCTGCTGCACCTGGCAGCCAAGCGCGGCATCTTGCCATCCGAAGACTAGGGCCGAGGGATAGTGCTTTGCTGCCGGGAGTGATATGATTCGGGTATTGATGGTAGACGACAGGCGACTCGTGCGCCAAGGGTTGCAGGCCTTGATGCGGCGCACCGCCGATCTCGAGTGTATTGGCGAGGCCGTGGACGGGCGTGAAGCGGTTGAACTGGCGAATCGCCTCAAGCCCGACGTCATCTTGATGGATTACGATATGCCCAAGATGGATGGGCTGCAGGCCACCGCGCAAATCTGCGCGCGCCAGCCCGAGGCGCGGGTGCTCATCGTCGCTAGCGCATACGATCGAGATTTGGTGCGCCAAGCGCTTCAAAACGGCGCCAAGGGTTACGTAGCCAAACCGGACATGTACACCGAACTTGGACCCGCCATCCGCGCCGTGTACGCCGGCGAACCGTATTACAGCGCGATGATCAAGTCCCTGTTGGACGAGAGTACCCCGTAAGTTCCTCACTTGTTCCCCCGCTCAACCTGTGATATGATCGCTCGCAACCAGGAGGTATGGAAATGAGTCAGACCGCCGTGATTGCGAGTTTACAGATTTCTCCGGCGCATCGCGAGCCGATGCGGATGCTGGATAGCGTGCGCGCGATTCAAGACCGCGGATTGGAAGGGGATCGCCAGACATTGAGTGGGGGCGGCGGTTCGCGGCAGGTATTGTTGATGGATGAAGAAACGCTCGCGGCATTTGGCTTGAGCGCCGGCGTCGTCAAAGAAAACATCACGACGCGCGGGCTCGCGCTCAAAACGCTAACGCCGGGGACGCGGCTGCGAATTGGCGACGCGATCCTGGAAATCACAAAGTCGTGTACACCGTGCGGTCGTATGGACGAAATTCAGCCGGGGCTGCGCGCGGCATTGGAGGGCCAGCGCGGCATGTTGGCGCGGGTGGTGCAAGGCGGCAGATTGAACGTCGGTGATGCGATTGCGGTAGTAAAATAAAAAGTGCGACGCACCCTAGCAAGTGCGTCGCATCTTTATTCGAGTCAGTTTTACTCGTCACACTATTGTCGGGTGAAAACAAAATCTAGGCTTCTCGGATTCTCAACGCTTCCATTTCGGACTGATACGGTATAGGAAATAGGGCTTACTGTGTACCCCAGTGCAGATGCGTCCACAACCCAGATTCCATCCTTCAAGCCCATTGGGTTCCAAGATTCTCCAACATTATACGCGGTAATTCGTGTTCCATCGGAACTCGCTTGAACCAATGCGCGATCCGTTCCTTGCAAGCCAATAATGCGCCCACCCACTTGAGTGTGTGGAAGCGGAACTTTTTTGAGGCAGGCATGCTGTCATTATCGCCAATGCCAGAACGATCAACATTGGCTCATAGCTCCGGCGGTTCAATCTGTTCACAAGTTGCCTATAAAAAGTGCGACGTATTCTTAGAAACGCGTCCCAGCAATTACTTGTTAGGTAATCTTGTGGGCGGTCTCGCCGTGGGTGCTACGTAATCGTCGGGTAAGCATTCTCGCAACACTCCCAACGGCTGTAGCGGTGCGGGGAGATTCAACTTCGAAATAACGTCAGGTCCAATTTCCGGGATTGATTGTGGGACTTCTGTCGGGTAGACCGGGTCTTTGAGAATCGTTCCCAATCCCTCACCGTGGGGACGTGCCGATATGATTGTCGGCGCGCCACGTTTCAGATCCATTACCAAAACCACGTACGCGAAGTGCGGACGCTCTTTGAGAAAACCGACCTCCTGGACAAAGTCTCCCTTCAAGACCACCAGAGCCAGCTTTTGATCCCGACAAAACGTCCCTGTTGTGGGGAATAGAGAGAGAGCTTCGCTAGGAGTGATCGAGCGGTTCAAAAGGGTCTGCAGGCTTCCCACGCCTTGAAGCCGTGCACAGGCATAGTCACGGGCCTGCTGCTCCACGTCGGATAGAGAGGCCGTGAGTAAGGAGCGTTGGTTGAATTGGCAGTTGGCACTTGCAACTTGAACTTGTGCATACCGGCCGCTTGCCAAGACAATCAGAGTCAGCAGACCCACGAGGATTGGTGTTCTTTTGTGAACCATTGGAACTCTCCTCTAGCTACGGGTGGTAATACGCATACCACTGGAAGTTGCCCTCGCAGGGCGAAAGGTAACCTGCCACATTTTGCTTCACGGTATCATGACAGTAGTAGGTTAGGCCACCAAAGTTATTGGACATTTGATTGTATACTGTAAAACCCAGGAATGCGATGTATTGATTGTCACTCTCCGCCCCGGCGAATGCATACCTCATACCGGCGATTTGATCAAGGTTTACGTTGGATAACATCCAATCGCATATCGTACTGCCACACCAAAGGGCACTCCAGCGTGAAGGGCCCGTCCAAATTGTGTAGTAGTTATACATTCCGTAAGGCGCAAGGGCGATTTCGCTTGCAAAATGGGTTTCACTAGGATAACCAGTCCTCGCCATGTACGACCCGTACGGGTAGTAGAACGTACCAGTTAAGTCTTTGTATTTGCGGCCGCCGGCTTCAATAAATGTAAAAGGCGGAAAATCGTAAAAGCCGATACCGGTGGCCGCTTCTGTCCCCTGCCAGTAGTTGAGATTCTCATCGGGCGTTCTAATGTACGAGAACGAACCTGTTGCTAGTCCAATGTCACGCGCACCAAATGTGTTAACGTTTTGGTTTGGGCCTATCGCCGTGACGAAACCTGCCGATACTACGAAAATGGCCAGGGCTACGGCAAATGCATTTAGGGCCACGCTCTGCAATCTTTTAAACATATTGTTACCTCATCGTTTTGATTGCGAATTCGGCTTGCAAAGAGGCAACCACCCACAAACGGTTGGATGCGACAAGAGCACGCAAACAACTCCGCCACATTATATGCCACCACGCATAGGGCAGCAAGATGCCGAATCACCTCATTAAAAATGTTACCGAAAGCACAAGGGGGCTGCCCTTTTGCAAGACCATTTGTATCTCAAAAATACCTGATAAAATTATACCCACTTCAAACCTATTGTCCTCACCCAAGTGTCCCATTCTTACTGCAAACGCCAAAAGATGGGACAATTGTCCCATATGAAAATACCTGGCCTTGCTGAAAGACCCCACTACTCTTCTTTTGGCTCTTCTGCTGTGCTCATCCACCCCATTCGCCACACATAACAGACCAACTGTGCGCGGCGCTCCAATCCTAACTTGCGTAGGATGTGCGTCATGTGATTCCGCACGGTCTTTTGACTCAACCAGAGCATTCCCGCAATGGTTTTGTTGGAATGTCCTTGAGCAACCAGAAGCAGAATTTCTTTCTCGCGCGGCGTCAGCTCTGAGGGTTCGCTTTCCCGCTGAATCAATGAGCGCATCATGCCTCCTCGGTATCGCGGATACTCTGCCAAGGTTCCAAACTGCCCAGAAAAAATCCCGCGGCAACACACCGCGGGATTCTTCGTCTGTCACGTGTTTACGTATTTGCTCGTCTACCTGTGTACCTGTGTACCTGTGTCCCTGTCTACGCTCCCCCTCACGCCGTCACCTTGTCGGCCGGTTTCTCCGGCGGCTGATTCTTGGCTTTCTCAAGATCCTCGGTTACCAGTTGCCGCCGCAGGATTTTGCCCACCATCGTCTTGGGCAGCGAGTCGCGAAACTCGACAATGTGCGGCCGCTTGTACGCCGCCAGGCGCTCTTTGCAGAACGCGATAATGTCTTCGGCCGTCGCGGTTTGCCCCGGCTTTAACACCACGTAGGCCTTGACCGTCTCGCCGCGGTATGGGTCGGTAATCCCCGCTACTGTCGCTTCCAAGACCTTGGGGTGCTGGAAGAGTACTTCTTCGATCTCGCGCGGATAGATGTTGTAGCCGCCGGCGATGATCATGTCCTTCTTGCGGTCCACGATCTTGAAATAGCCGTCCTCGTCCATCACCGCAATATCGCCCGTGTGCAGCCAGCCATCGCGGATCGTGACGCGCGTTTCCTCTGGCTTGTTCCAGTAACCTTTCATCACCTGCGGACCTTTGATGATCAACTCCCCCGGCTGCCCGATCGGCACTTCAATCTTGCCGGTCTCGATGTCTACGAGTTTGCAGTCGGTATCGGGGTACGGCAGACCGATTGTGCCTATGCGATTCTCGCCGAAAACGGGATTCGCGTGCGTGACGGGCGTCGCTTCGCTCAGCCCGTAACCCTCGACGAGGCGTGCGCCGGTCAAATCCTGGAACTTGGTCTGGACCTCGATCGGCAAGCCCGCCGCGCCGCTGATGCACGCTTTGATGGACTTGATGTTGAACTTGCTGAGGTCCGGATAGTTGTTGATCGCGACGTACATGGTCGGCACGCCGGGGAAGAGCGTCGGCTGGTGTTTGTCAATGCTCTTGAGCAAATGATCCAGATCGCGCGGGTTGGGGATGAGAACCAGCGGAATGGCTCGGTATGCCGCGAGATTCATGCAGGTCGTCATTGCGTACGAGTGGAACAGCGGCAGCGCGGTCAGAATGCTGTCCTGGCCGACTTTGGGGAGATTGGTGATCCAATCGTCGAGCTGCACGACGTTGGCGACGAGATTCTTGTGCGTAATCTCGGCCGCTTTGGGGACGCCGGTTGTCCCGCCGGTGTACATCAGCACGGCCGTGTCTTCCGGTTTCACTTTCACTTGCGGCTGCGTCGCCGCGCCGCTCGCGACCACGTCGGGAAACCAGCGATCCCCCGGATCGAGGACGGCATAGTGGCCCTCTTTCTTTTCGACGGCCAGCCCAAAGAGGGTCTTGAGGATTGGCGGGAAATATTCCTTGATGTTGGCGACGATGACGTTTTTGAGTTTGGTGTTCGCCCGAACCTTTTGCACGTTGCCGTAAAGCCGGGACAAGCAAACGATGGTTTCCGCGCCCGAGTCGTTCAGTTGGAATTCAAGCTCGCGGGGCACGTAGAGCGGATTGTGCGGGGCGACGATGCCGCCTAACTTGAGGACCGCATAATAGGTGATCGGATACTGCGGACAGTTCGGCAGGTAGATCGCCACGCGGTCGCCTCTCTTGACGCCCATCGCGGTCAACGCGCTTGCCAGCCGATTGACGTGCTCGTTCAGCTTTTTGTAGGAGAGCTTGGCGTCCATCAGCGCGCCGCCAAGTTGATGCACTACTCCGCCAAAAATGGTCGCGGTCGTGTTTGGGGATTTTGACGCGGCCTCTTCGAGAAAGTGGTGCATGGGGACGCCCGGATAATCAAGTGTGGCGCGCACGCCGGGTTCATAGTGCTTGAGCCAGGGCTTGTCCATCTTCTGCCTCCTTGCAGCGTTCGGAAAGTGCGTCTCGGCGCTGGGGTTTCATCTGCCGGGACGCTCGGTCCAATAGTCAATTGAACATGTGGGCAACAGTGAACCGTTTGATATTAAAATACCACGACCAAAGAGCTTTGTCAACCACCTGTGTAGGGCACGCGGGTTGGATTGCGGAATATTCCTTGCCAGAGTATAATTAGGACGAATCTCCTGAGAAAGGTGATGGGCATGATCACACAAGTTGAGCAAACGGTTGAGGAACTGGCGCGCTCGCCGCTTTTGCCCTTTGTCCGGCGGCGCATTGACGCGCTCTTGGATGACGAGCATCAGCGGCGCGAGGCCTTTCATCAAGCGATTGCTGCTGGCGACCCACGCTACGACGGACGCAAAGTGGAATTCATCAACGGGGAGGTGCGTGAAGCCATGCCAGTCCAAATGCAACATGCCGACATCGGGCAATATTTGCTCCGTCTGCTTCAAACCTTTGTGGAACTGCGGCACCTCGGCAAGGTCGGCTACGAAAAGTTGATGATTTCGCTGACGCGTAATGATTACGAGCCGGACATTTGTTTCTGGCGGGCTGAGAAAGCGTCCGCCTTCGTGCCCCACCAAGCGCGCTTCCCCGCGCCCGATTTTGTCGTCGAAATCTTGTCGCCCAGCACGGAGAGCATTGACCGCGACATCAAGTTCAAAGATTATGCTGCGCACGGCATCGCCGAATACTGGATTGTGGACCCTGACCGCCAAACGGTCGAGCAGTACATCTTGCACGGCGACGAGTATGCGCTCGCGGCGACGGTTGGCGAAGGTACGTTGACGAGCACGGCTGTCAGTGGTTTTCAAGTTCCGCTCACTGCACTTTTTGACGCCGCGGCGAATTTACAGGCGTTGCAGAATATCCTAAAGGTCCAAAGTTGATTGCATACCAAACCGCGCTCTAATCCCCCGCTCCATCTCTTCCTCGGTCTCGCGCTCGCGCTTTTCTTCTGGTTCGCCTCATGGTCGCATCTGGGCGTGATCGGCGAGTACGCGTTTTTCCCACAATGGCTCGGCTATATCCTCGTCGTAGATGGGCTGGTCGCCATTCGCAAAGGTTCCTCTCTCTTAAGACGCAGCCCGCGTGAGTTTGTCGCGCTCTTTCTCCTCAGCGCGCCGATCTGGTGGGTGTTTGAGGGGCTGAACAACTTTGTCCTCAACTGGCATTACCTCACGACCCAACCTTATTCTATCGCTCAGATCATCATCATCTCGACGATAGATTTTTCCACCGTCATCCCCGCGGTCTTTGAAACGACCGAGCTGCTCGCGACCTTTTCGTTCATCGAACGTTTGCGCGCGCGGCGGCGATTTGACATCTCTCCGCGCCTCGCGTGGATTCTGATGTACGTGGGCGCGTTCGCTTTCGCGGGTGTCGTGCTCTTTCCCGCTTTCGCGTTCCCGCTCGCTTGGATTTGGCTCGTGCTCCTCGCGGACCCGCTCAACTATTTGCGCGGGCGGCCTTCCTTGCTTCGGCAAATCGAGATTGGAGATTGGAGATTAGTAATTGGGCTGGCGCTCGCGGGCACCATCTGCGGATTTTTTTGGGAGATGTGGAACTATTTCGCGATGCCAAAGTGGTTCTACACCGTGCCATTCGTGGGGTTTGCCAAGATTTTCGAAATGCCGCTCCTCGGTTACGGCGGCTACTGGCCGTTTGCGTGGGAACTGTACGCGCTTTACCAACTGGTCTGGGGCGTGCTGCGCCGTCCCGCGCGCGCGCCACTAATTGACAACACTCACCTATATCCCTATAATGTGACCAGACTCTGAGTAGCTAGATTGTTCACACCTTGCGCCCTGACAGAAGCAATGAACTCTCCCAAGGAAGGGGGTGGTTTTCGCCACGTAGACCCTCCACCGCTAGAGCGGCGGACAGTGAGACGCTGACCGTTGCTTCGCGCGCGAGTCGCCAGTTTTGTCGCCCACATCCGGTCTGCCCCGCGCGCGTTTCCCCTCGCATTTGCGATCCACGCATTTCGAATATTAGTAGCTGTGGAGGTCCGAAAGCATTTCCGCTTACCCATTCGAGGAACGCACAAACTCTGGAGGAGGAGAAATGAAAAAGCTATTGATCGTCCTCGGCTTGATTACGTTACTCGCCGTGATTGTCGCGTGCGCGGCGCCGCCGACGCCAGTGCCGCCGACCCCGGTGCCGACGACGGCGCCCACTCCGGCGCCGACCACCGCGCCGACCGCGGCCCCCGCAGCCAAAGGCGCCTGGGTTGACGAAGTGGTATTCTTTGAAGAACCGGATGCCGCGAAAGCCGTCAACATCATGGAAGCCGGCGACGCGCAACTGTACGGACTGGGCATCTCGGATCCCAAGGTAATTGCCAAACTCAAGGAATCCAAAAAGTTGACCACCGAGTTCGCCTATGGATCAACCTCAGAGTTGAGCTTCAACCCGGCCGTTTTCAAGGACGCGGCCAAACTGAATCCGTTCTCCGTGCCCGCGATCCGGGAAGCCGTAAACTGGATCGTTGACCGCAATTACGTGGCCAAAGAGATCTATGGCGGCGTAGCCATCGCGATGTGGACCGTGTTCAATCCCATCTTCCCCGACTTTGCCAAAGTCGCCGATGTAGCCAAAGGTATCGAGATCAGTCATGGGTACAATCAGGCGAAGGGTAAGAGCACCATCGAAGCCGAGATGAAGAAACTCGGCGCAGAACTCACGGGCGGCAAGTGGACCTACAAGGGCGCGCCCGTCTCCTTGGTCTTCCTCATCCGCACGGAGGATGAACGCCGCGGCATGGGCGATTACATCGCCAAGCAATTTGAAGATCTTGGGTTCACGGTGGATCGCCAATACAAGACCGCGGCCGAAGCATCGCCGATCTGGATTGCCTCCGATCCAACCGAAGGCAAATGGCACATGTACACCGGCGGTTGGGCCTCTACCGCGATCAACCGCGACTTGGGCACCAACTTTGATTTCTACTACACCGCCCGCGGGCGTACCGACACACTGTGGCAAGCGTACAAACCCGCCGCGGAATTTGACAAACTCGCCGACCGATTGAATCGCGGCGATTACAAGGATGCCGCCGAGCGCACGCAACTGATGGCCCAGGCGCTCCCGCTCTCGATGAAGGACTCGGTGCGTATCTTTATCGTGAACCGGGTTAGCGCGTACCCGCGTCCGACCAATCTCGCGGTCGGCGTTGACCTCGCGGCGGGTCCCTTCTCGGGCATGTGGCCCTTTACGATCCAGTTGGACGGCAAGTCCGGCGGCCAGGTCAAGATCGCGCAACCCAGCCAATTGACCCAGCCCTGGAACGTCGTCGGTGGATCGAACTGGCTCTACGACAATACGATCAACCGCGCCACGCGCAATCCCGCGACCTTGCCCGATCCGTACACCGGACTCTGGTGGCCGCAATTGGCGAGCACGGCGGAAGTGACGGTGCAGCAGGGCGTGCCCGTGTTCAAGACGCTCGATTGGGTCACGCTCAAGACCGCCCCGACGATCGAAGTTCCCAAAGATGCTTGGGCCGACTGGGACGCCGAGAAGCAAGCGTTCATCACGGCTGGCGAACGCTTTACCCAAACCGTCACGTCCAAGGCCAAGATCGTCGTCAATTTCGACAAGGGCATGTTCAGCACCAAGTGGCATGACGGCAGCAACCTGTCGCTGGGCGATTTCATCATGAGCTTTATCATGGGCTTTGATCGCGCCAAAGAAAAAAGCCCCATCTATGATGAAACCACGGTCTCGACCTTCAAGAGCTTTATGACGTTCTTCAAGGGCGCGCGCATCGTGTCGAAAGACCCGCTCACCATCGAGATCTATACCGATCAGACCAATTTGGATGCCGAGACGATGGCCACCAACGCGGCAAATACCTTCTTCCCGCTCTACACGCAAGGCAACGCACCGTGGCACACGCTGGCGCTGGGCTGGCAGGCCGACGCGAACAAAGAGCTGGCCTTCTCGACGGCCAAAGCCGCCAAACTCAAAGTGGAATGGATGAGCTACATCTCGGGTCCAAGTCTGGCCATCCTAGACAAGTACTTGAACCAATCGTTGACCAAAGCGTTCATTCCCTACGAAAAGGCGATGGCGCAGTTCGTCACGGCCGACGAAGCCTCCACGCGGTACAAAAACGCGAGCGCGTTCTACAAGCAGTACGCGCATATCTGGGTCGGCAACGGTCCGATGTTCCTCTACTCGGTCAAGCCCACCGAGAAGATCGTCACCATCCGCAAGTTCGCCGGCTTTGCCGACGATTCGACCAAGTGGGCGCGCTTTGCCGAAGCCAAGATCCCAACCGTTGCCATCACGGGACCGAACCGCGTAACAGTGGGTCAGGCGGCTGAGTACACCGTCAATGTCAACTTCAAGAAAGACCCGTACCCCATGAAGGACATTGACGCCGTCAAGTTCCTCGTCGTTGACGCCACGGGCAACCTGGCCCTCTCGGCAGATGCCAAGGCGGTCAAGGATGGACAATGGACGGCGACGCTAACCGCCGATCAAACGAACAAACTCGCCACCGGTTCTAATCGCTTGGAAGTCGTTGTCGTGTCCAAGTTGGTTGCCATTCCCGCTGCCGAGTCGCTCCAGTTCGTTACCATCAAGTAAGTGGTACGTCAGACCCGAAGGGTCGCGAAGACCCTTCGGGTCTTGTCTAGCAGAAGGAGCAATACCATGACTACCGAAGTACTTACACCCAAAGGCGTCGCGCAACCGAGGGTCAGCATACGCATCCCGGAATCGTTAACGCGCGTTCTCAAGTATTTGCTCTTCCGGGGCATCGCCTTGTTTGTGACGGTCGTGATCGGCGTGTATCTGACCGTCCTCATTGCGAATATGGGTGGTTACTTGGACACCATCCGCATGGCGGTCATTCAGGAGGAGGTCGGCGCTGGCATCATGAACGACCCAACTCTCCGTGGCTTGCCGGCCTCCGAGGTTCGGCGCGTCATGGACGAACGGATCATCATCGCGGTGAAGCAATTGAATCTCGACCAACCTTTCGCGCTCCGCAGCGTCAACTATCTCACCGATGCCTTGACGCTCAATTTGGGACGCGCCGAATTCATCTCCAGCGACAGCGGCTCGCGACGCGTCCAAGCGATCTTGGTCGAACGGATGCCGGCCACCCTATTGCTCTTTGCCACTTCGAACCTGTTCCTCTTTTTCGCCGCCGTTTTTATCGCCTTGTTCCTCTCGCGCCACTATGGCAGTTGGTTGGATCGCATCGTGATCGCGATGGCGCCCACCTCGGCCGTCCCGGCCTGGCTCTATGGCATCTTTCTCATCCTTTTGTTTGCATCTATTGCCCACGTCCTACCGTTTGGCGGATTGGTGGATGCGCCGGTGCCAGAGACATTGCCGGAGTATGCAGCCAGTCTGCTCAGGCACATGATTCTGCCCCTCAGTGCGCTCGCCCTTCACTCGATCTTTATTTCCATCTACCACTGGCGAACGTTCTTCCTGATTTACTCGAGCGAAGACTATGTGGACATGGCAAAGGCGAAGGGCCTGTCCTCGCGCACCATCGAGCGGCAGTACATTTTGCGGCCCACGCTTCCGCCGATCGTCACGTCGTTCGCGTTTACCCTCGTCTATCTGTGGCAAGGCGCGATCATTTTGGAAACGGTCTTTGCGTGGCCCGGTCTGGGGCGTTTGCTCTATCAAGCCATCAACCTCTTTGATGTGCCCGTGATCGTGGGCAACACGGTTCTGATCGCGTACCTCCTGGTCGCCTCCGTGTTTCTCCTGGACATTATCTATGCTTTGCTGGATCCACGCGTCAAAGTGGGCGGCGGGGAGCAACGCGCATGAAAAATGTCATTGATTTCCTTCGCGACCTGGCGCACTATCGTTCCGCGCTGTTTGGAATGATCATTATCGGCTTGCTGATCTTGATCGCGATCTACACCGTCATCATGCTGCCGTACGACACGGCGATCAACCTGTGGCGCGGCGGCGAAGAAGTGTGGGGCGACAATCCCCGTAATGCGCTCCCGGCCTGGATGAATGTCTTTGCGGGCAACTCACTCGCCCCGAGCATCGTGTTGGACAGCTCCGGCAGCCCGAATATCAAGAAACAATCGCAAGAGGTCTCGGCCGACATGCGCACGGCGGACTTTATCCTGCCTTTCGAGTACACCTCCGATGGCTTTCCGAACGAGATCAATCTCTTTCTGAGCGCCCAGTTCAAACAAAAGAAACCGCAGGCGACGATCAAATGGAAAACACCGGACGGCCGGGAAGTCCCCCTGGGCGACATGACTGTCGGCCTGCGCGAACGCTTTGCCATTTCTATTGATCAAAAGCTGATCCGCAAGTTCAACGATGTGAACCCCGAGATCTTTCTGTTTGCCAAGCCCGGCACGGCGGACTCGCGGAAAGACAAGCCCGAAGTTCTCAAGGGCCAATATGCCGTGGTCATCGAAGGTCTGACGTTCGAACCCGATTCGACGCTCGACGCAAAACTCGTCGTCTATGGTCAAACCTTTAGCTGGGCTGGCACCGATCACAAGCGCCGCGACCTAACCATCGCGTTGATGTGGGGCACGCCCATCGCGCTGGCGTTCGGCTTTCTCGCCGCCGTCGGTTCCACGCTCATCACGTTCTCGATTGCCGCGATCGGCTCCTACTTTGGCGGCTGGCTCGACGCCGGGATTCAGCGCCTAACCGAGATTAACGCCGTCCTGCCTTTCCTCACGACCCTCATCTTGATCGGCACGCTCTACACCCGCAATATTTGGGTTATTCTCGGTGTCGTCATCTTGCTGGGTATTTTCAGTCTTTCGATCAAACAATATCGCGCGATGTTTCTCCAAGTGCGCGAGTTGCCGTACATCGAAGCGGCCAGCTCATACGGCGCGAGCAAACTCCGCATCGTGTTTCGTTACATGATGCCGAAAATCGCGCCCGTGCTCATTCCCACGTTCGTCACGCAGATTCCGTCCTTTGTATTTTTGGAAGCCTCGCTCGCGGTCTTGGGTTTGGGCGATCCGGTCATTCCCACGTGGGGCAAGATCCTCCACGACGCGTACGTCAATGGCGCGCTGTACAAGGGCTACTATTACTGGGTCATCGAGCCGGCCGTACTGCTGATGGTGGCGGGGTTGGGTTTTGCGACGATCGGTTTCGCGTTGGATCGGATCTTCAACCCGCGGTTGCGAGAGTTATAGTGATGAACAATGCTTTGTTGAATGTGCAGAACCTGCGCCTCCATTTCCGCGCCCACAAGGGTATCGTGCAGGCCGTGGACGGCGTCAATCTTGACCTGTGTCGAAATGAGGCCGTCGTCGTCCTGGGCGAGTCGGGCTGTGGGAAAACATCTCTCGCGCGCGCGATCCTACGGCTGCTGCCGCGCAACGTGCAAGCGTATTCCGGCCAGGTCTGGATGGACGGCACCGACATCATGACCCTGGACGACGAACAATTTCGTAAACAAGTCCGCTGGGCCAAGATTTCAATGGTGCCGCAGGCGGCGATGAATTCGCTCAATCCCGTCATGCGCGTCGGCGAGCAGGTTGCCGAACCGATGGTCACGCACTATGGCGTGCAAAAGGAAGCGCTCGCACAGGCGCGCCAGGTCTTTCAACGCGTCGGCGTGCCCGTAGATTTTATGAATCGCTATGCGTTTGAACTGAGCGGCGGGATGCGCCAACGCGTCGCCATCGCGATGGCGCTGGTCACTAGCCCGGACTTGATCTTGTTGGACGAACCGACCTCGGCGCTCGACGTGCTCACGCAGGCGAATATTATGAACACGCTCAAGCGGCTCAAGCAAGAGACTGAAACCAGCTACATTTTGATTACGCACGACATTGCGACTTCGAGCGAGCTGGCGGACCGCGTGGCGATCATGTACGCGGGCCAGATCGTGGAACTCGGCGATGCCACGCGCTTTTTCACCGCGCCCCTCCATCCGTACTCGCAAGGGCTGATGGCGAGCGTGCCGCGGCTGCACGAAACCAAGAAATTGGAATTCATTTCGGGACAGCCGCCGAGTCTCATCAATTTGCCCACGGGCTGTCGCTTTGCGGCGCGTTGCCCATCGCGATTTGAGAAATGCGCGCAAGAGCCGCCCATCATTCAGGTCGGCGACCGGACAAGCGTCAGATGTTGGCTGTATGAAAAACCAGTAAGCAGTAAGCAGTAAACAGTAAACAGTATTCAGTATGCAGTGAACTGTTTACTGTTCACCGTTCACTGTTCACTGTTCACTGATCACTGGGCTTGGAGATTACAATGGCTGGGGATGTAACGCAGAAGAATGGTGGGCCTTTACTTTCAGTCCGTGATTTGCACACTTGGTTCGAATTGCGGCGGTGGGGATTTGGACACGCCGGCTTTGTGCATGCCGTGGACGGCGTGGACTTTGACTTGCCGCACGGGCAAGCGGTCGCCTTCGTCGGCGAGAGCGGCTGCGGCAAGAGTACGCTGGCGCGCACGATTTTGGGTTTGTATCATCCCACCAAGGGCGAAGTGGTTTTTGAAGGCAAGCGGTTGAAAGACTATAGCAAGCGCGAAATGCAATGGTATCGCTCCAAGGTGGGCTTTGTGCAGCAAGACCCTTACGGCGCGCTGCCGCCGTTTATGAATGTCCGCCGCATTCTGGATGAACCGCTGATCATCAATGGCGTGACCGACCCCGCGGAAAGAGAAAAGCGCATTCGTGAGGTGATGGACGAAGTGCGCCTTACGCCGGTGGACGATTTGCTGCCGAAATACCCGCACATGCTCAGCGGCGGTCAGCAGCAGCGCGTTGTGGTAGCGCGCGCCATGATCCTGCGCCCCAAGCTCATCGTCGCCGACGAGCCGGTTTCCATGCTCGACGCCTCGGTACGCGTCGAAATTCTGATGCTGTTGCGCGCGCTGCAAAAATCGCACAACCTCGGCGTCAGCTACATCACGCACGACCTTTCGACGGTGCGCTATTTTTCCGAGCGCATTTTCGTGATGTACGCGGGCAAGATCATCGAAAAAGCGCCGGTAGATGATCTGCTGCGCGCGCCGCTCCATCCTTACACCCAAGCGCTTATCACCGCGATCCCTGACCCGGACGGCGCCAACGCGCACATATTCAAAGAAGTGCCGCCCGGCGAGCCGCCCAGTTTGATCAATCCGCCCAAGGGTTGCCGCTTCCATCCGCGCTGCGCGCAAATGATCAAAGGTGTGTGCGACGTGGAGAATCCGCCCGAATTCCAACCCGAGCCGAACCATTTTGTGCAATGTTGGCTTTACAAGGAAACCCCACCCACTCCTGTAGGGGCGGGGTCACCCCGCCCCTACAGGAGTGGGGTCGCGTGACCTGCAAATGATTCAACACCCACGCACGATGATATTGGTCGGCTTTATTCTCCTAGTCGTCGGCGTTCTCCTGCCGTTTGCGATGTTGCTGCGAGTCTTGGAGCCGACGCTTTTGCTGGGGTTTCTCTCCTGGGGCGCATCTCTCGTCGGCTTGGCGCTCGGCGTGCTGGGGGTCGTCACGTACTCGCGTGCGCGAGACTAGCGCCCGATGTTACTCTCTTCCAAAAGTCGCCGTATTCGTTTACTGCTCGGCATAGCGTTCCTGCTCGTCCTGCTTGCCGCCTGCTCGGATTCAATTCCTCCCGCGGCGACTCCGCCGCCCGCTTCGACCGCAACTCCGCGCGCCAGCGCGACGCAATCCCCACTGCCAACCGGCGCGCCCGCGATCGCTACGCCCATCTCGGAAAAAGGTGGCGAGTTCCGCCAGGTCCTCGCGCAAGACGCCGTCAGTTTCCATCCCTTTCAGACGACCGATCCCGCTTCCGCGCTATACCAGGCGAACGTCTACGCCAGCGGCCTTTGGGTCCGCGATCCTCAAACCCTCCAGCCGATTCCGAACATGGCCGAGTCGTGGACCATTTCCCCGGATGGAAAAACGTACACATTCAAATTGCGCCCCGACCTGAAATGGAGTGACGGCAAGTCGCTAACCGCGCTGGACTTCCAATGGACGTTTGAACAGGCGAGCAAGCCCGCCAACAAATATCCGTATCTCGAGAATCTAAAGGACATTGTTTCGTACACCGCCAAAGACAGCGCCACCCTCGAGATCGTCTTGAAGGACGCGGTCTGTGTCGGCCTGACGACTGTGGATGCGATCACGCCGCTGCCCAAACACATTTGGGAAAAACTCGATTGGCACGATCCCGCCAAGAATCCCGAGATCCAGAACCCAAGCGTTGTCTCAGGACCTTTCAAACTAAAGGAATGGCAAAAAGACGATCACGCTACTTTTGTCCGCAACGACTTGTTCTTTCGCGGCGCGCCGAATTTCGACGCGTTGACGGTCCGCATCGTCCGCGACCCTTCGCGCCAACTCCAGATGTTGCAGTCCGGCGAGGTGGACATGGCGCCGGTCGGCGTGGACGATTATGCTCCGGTCGGCAAGTGGGAGACGATCAAGGCATACAATTGGGAGCCAGCCGCGGCGACGTTCGATTACCTCGCCTTTAATTTCCGGCGGCCCTTGCTGCAAGATGTCCAGGTCCGCCGCGCCTTGGCCGCCGCGCTGCCGCGCCAGACGATTGCGAATGGAATCTTCCGCGGTCTCGCCAAACCGATCTACTCGATGTTCCCGCCGGCAAACCCGATGAACAATTCCGAGATTTCGCGCTATGATTACAACATTGACGCGGCCAAAGCCACGCTACAGAAAGCGGGTTACAAGTGGGACGCAAGCGGCAACCTGCTCGACAAGAGCGGCAAGCGCGTGAGACTGCGAATCCTGTTTAACACCGGCAACCTGCAACACTTTCAGATCGCGAGTCTGGCACGCACGGAATTGCAGAAACTGGGCATTGATTCCGAAGCCGCGGGGCTGGAGTTTCCGGCTTTCCTCGCTTTCCTCCGCACAGAGCCGTTCGATTACGATCTCTATGTGCTCGGCTGGCGCACACCGCTCGATCCATACTTTACGTACCAGATTTGGAGCGAAAAGACCATCCCGGACTTGAACTCGGGCGCGTACGTCAACAAGGAAATTGACAAGCTGTTCGATCAAGCCAATCGTCCACCCTGCGATGCCGAATCGCGCAAAAAGGTGTTCGCTCAGATTCAAAAGACCATTGCCGACGACGTGCCCTACATTTTCCTGACCCATCGCGCCGGCTATGCCCTGATCAACACCCGCGTCGTGCCCAACGCGCCAACCGCTCTCGGCATCAACTACTATCCCGAGCAATGGTACATTCGATGACCATAGACCCTGCCACCCCGCTCGACGACCTCACGCTCGCGTTTCTCGACGTGGAGACAACGGGGCTTGCGCCGCGCTACGGCGACCGCGTGTGCGAGATCGCGGTCGTCCGCTCGCGCGTTGACCTGGTGCAGGCGACGTTTGCCACGCTCGTCAACCCCGAACGCGCCATCTCGCCCAGCGCGGCCGCCGTCAACGGCATCCGCGACGAGGACGCGCGCGACGCGCCGCGGTTTGCCGAAATCGTCGAAATGGTCCGGTTTATGCTGCGCGAGGCCGTCGTGGTCTGCCACAACGCGCCCTTCGATCTGGGATTTGTCTCCAGCGAGATGCAGCGCGCGGGCTGCGAATTCGCCGCGCCCGCGGTCATTGATACACTCCAACTCGCGCGTCGCTGTTTTTCATTCGCCTCCAATAGTCTGCCGCGCGTGGCGGCCGCGCTCGCTATCCCGACGCCGAACGCGCACCGCGCGCTCGGCGATGCGCTGACGACGCGCGAGGTCTTGAATCGTTTCGTCGAGGATTTGTGGAAACGGGGCGTGCGAACGCTGGGAGATTTGCAGAACGCGCAAGGCGAGTTGTTAATCGTTCCGGCGTCGGGCACAGACATACCGTTGCCGCCCGCTATCGCGGAAGCGTTAGGCAGCCGCAAACGATTGTTTCTCAAATACGTGGACGGTCAAGGCGAAGTCACAGAACGCTGGGTGACCCCGCGCGAGATCGCCGGAATCGGCGAGACGCTGTCCCTCGTCGCGTTCTGCCACCTCCGCGAAGAGATTCGACAATTCCGATTGGATCGGATCGTCCAGATGGAGATAGAGACATAAGCATGGAGCAAACCGGAGTATTCTTGCTTTGACATTCTCTCTGCGATGGTGCTATACTGTCGTCACTACGGAGGTGATGCGAAATGCCCACCAAAACGACTGCGGTTCGTCTTTCTGAGCCGGAATACCGCGCCTTGAACAAGATCGCTCGGCGTCGCAAGAAAACTGTGCCTACTCTCATCAAAGACGCCGTGCGGATAGTGTATTTCGGTCGTGAACGCGAACCCTCGCGCCGCGAGAAAATTGATTTCGCTACCCTGCCCGCTTTCGGAATTTGGAAAGACGATTCCCGCTCCGATGAGGAGATTCTAAATGACGTCGGGCGCATCTGGAACGGCCTCCACCCCAGGGAAGGCGCTTGAAAAGTGCCTGTTAGATTCTGGAATTCTGATTCAGCACTTGCGCGCTTCGCCTCAAGCCGCCGCCTACTTAACGAAATTACGCGTCGAAAGCAATCCGTGCGTATCTGTAGCGACAGCAGCCGAATTGCTCGTCGGTTGTTCCACCGAGAAACAAGTTCAGGCAACTGAGGAATTCCTCAAGGCATTTGAAATTCTCCCGATCGACTATTCTGTCGCGCAGCGCGCGGCTCAACTCATTCGCAGTTATCCGGGCATTTTTGGCAAAGAGATTGCGCGCGGTTTTGCCGATGCGCTCATTGCCGCAACCGCGTGGGTTCATGGCATTGCGCTCCACACGCTCAATGTTCGCCACTTTGCCCGTACACCGATTCCTGAAATTGTCGTCCATGTTGTTGATCAGACGGCTGATGTCTGGTAGTGATAAGAGCCGCTCGCAAGTCAAGGCACTCTACTTGTGACCTGTGACTTGAGACCTGCGACTTACTCATCCGGCACCAGCGACTTGATGACCGCCATATCCATCACCGGCATCCACGCGTACACGAAAAACCGCGCATATTCCTTGAAGCGATAGCGCTTGACCACGCGCCGCGACATCGGCTCGGCGTGGATCGCGGCGATGTGGTAGCCGCGGTCGTGCGCGTCCTGCAAGCGCCGCCGCAACAGCGTCGAATAGATTTTTTGCCCCCGGTATTCCGGCAGCGTGCCCGCGCCGCCCATGTACGCAACGCCACCGCGCAGAGCCAGGTGCGCTCCGGCAACCGGCTTGCCGTCGAGGCGCGCCAGGTACGACGTTTCTTCCTCTCGAAATTTCGGACTCTTCAGCCGCTCGTAAAAGCCCGGTCGTCGTTCCGCCACCTGCTCGCGTGTCCACTTGAAGCACACCGCGATAATCTCGATGCTCGCCTCAATGGACGACTCATTCGACCCATCCAGAATTTCGATCTCGATATTCGGGTTGATCGGAATATCGTCGAGATTATCCAATCCCACGCGCGCCATCATCGCCTGATCGCCGGCCAGCGCGAAACCATGCCGCTCTAGCCGCTGCGCCAAATCCGCGGGCGTATCGTAGGCGCCCACGTGCCAGGAAAACCCCACGTTCCGCTCGCGATAGTGCGCGATCATTTCGTGAATCCGCGCGTCCGCTTCCGCCGCGCTCCACCGCGCCCCGCCGACCCAGTTGCTGCCCGGATGCGCGTCATACGATCCGCCGTAGCCGATGCGCCGATTGACGTGACCGGCGCTATTCGGCGGAATCCACTCTCGCGGATCGAATGTGTACTGGAACGATTCGAACAGGCGATTGATCTCGTCGTCGCTCAGCGTCGCGGGTGCGATCCAACCCTTGCGCCGCGCGCTCGGCAGCGGCTCGGCGCAATAAAGATCAATCGTCTCCACTTTGTTGTCTTTGACGACCAGGAAGGCCGAGCGATTGTGCTCCACGTACCGGTTGTTCTCGGTCGCCTGAATGCGAAACTCGACCGCGACGCGCTCGCCGTCCGCGAGAACCGAGTGCGTTTCCAGTTTCGGATCGGGCCAGCCGGACCATTCCTCGACCAGCCGCTGGATCACGCGCGCGCGCGGCCGGTACGCTTCGCCGCCGTCCCAGCGCGCGATCCGCATGCCGGCATCTTCGGCCAGGACGGCTTGAAATTTCACAATATCATTCGCCGCGAGCGCAGCCAGAAATTGCTGCGCCAGTTGTTTCGCCTCGGACATTTGCTCTCCTCGCCTGTGTAATTCCCGTGTTCGATTCTCGTTGTTATTAGCAAAAGCACAAAGTTCGGTGCGATTCTTTCGCACTCTGAAAGGATGGTCCGAAATGAAGCGATTGTTTCTCTTGCTCCCTGTGCTGATGCTCCTCGTGCTCTTTTCTCCAGACCTGCCGCGCGCCCACGCGTATCAGCCGCAAGATTCTGCTCACGTACCCGTAGGCGATCTCACCAGAATGTTCTCTCATCATCCGGCGACGACGACCGAGGGATCAGGCCAGAACGTGCCAGCCATGAGCGCGTTGAGCTGTCTCAATGGTTTGGCCGGCGCTTATCCCTGTCACAACGTTGACTTGCTCGCCTTTGTGCCGACGAATACCTTGTGCGCCGGCGTTTCGGGCGCGGACCTTTGGGGCTGGACGGACCCGGCGGATGGCAAAGAGTACGCCGTGATGAGCCACGGCTCGAGCACCTCGTTTGTGGACATCAGCGATCCGGTCAATCCCGTCCTGCTCGGCTGTCTCCCCGCGCCCTCGCCCAACTTTTTGTGGCGCGATGTCGAGATGTACGGCAATTATGCGTTCATCGTCGGCGATGCGCCGCCTTCGGACAGTGTCGCGCCGCACGGCGTTCAAATCTTCGATCTCACGCAACTGCGCAACGTTCCTCGTCCGCCCGCGGCGCCGGTCACGTTCCAGGAAACGGCGCGCTATGCGGGTGGCCGCATCCACAGTCTGACGATCAATACGGCGACCGGCTATGCGTACCTCGCGGCGAGCGAAAGCTGCGGCCGCACGCTTGAAATCATCAACGTCAAGAATCCGACGGCGCCGCAATTCGCGGGCTGCCTCACCATGTCGCATCCGACGACGGGCGCGGCGCTACGCACTCACGAGGCCCACTGCGTCAGGTACAAAGGGCCCGACAAGAAATTTACCAACAAGGAAATCTGCTTTTTCGCGAACGAATCTGCGCTCACCGTCGTGGACGTGACGAACAAGACGTTCGATGCGAACACGCGCCAATTGACGAAAGCAGTTGTGCTGTCGAATTCCGACTATCCGGGACGGCAGTACACACACCAGGGCTGGCTCACTCCCGACCAACGCTACTTTTTGCTCGGCGATGAAGAAGATGAACTGCTCAATGCGCCCCAGAATACGCGGACGTACTTGTGGAACGTCTCGAAGCTGCGCGCCATTACCTTGATCAACGGCTACGAGCACGCGACCACCTGTATTGATCATCAGGTCTACGTCCGGGGATCGCTGGCGTACGAGTCGAACTATGCCTGCGGCTTGCGCATCCTCGATACCAGCCGCGTCGGCGCGGGCCAACTGACCGAAGTGGGCTTTTTCGATACGTCGCCTACCGACAATGGGCCGGTGTTTAAAGGCGCATGGGGCAACTATCCGTTCTTCAAGAGTGGCGTCGTGATCGTCGCCGACATTGAACAGGGGTTGTTCATCCTCAAGCCGAAAGTGGGGCCGTAATGCGCGCGACCGGGAAGACGCCGCGCGGCGCGGTCGCCTTCCCGGTTCGATTTTCAACTGCACAGAGTCGGTCAAGGATCAGCCGTAAGCGCGCCTCTGCCGCGAATGAGATTCCTCGCGGATGAACAGCGTCAAGATAAAGCTGACGACGCTGATCACGATCGCGCCCAGAAACGCCGCCCAGAAGCCATCAACGACAAACCCGAGTTCAAGCTGCTGCGCGATCCAGCCGGTCAGCGCCAGCATCAGCGCGTTCACGACAAAGGTGAACAAGCCCAACGTGAGCATCATCAGCGGACAAGTGAGAAACACCAGCAGCGGTCGCACGAGCGCGTTCACGATTCCAAAGATGAGCGCGACCACGACGATGGTCTTCCAATCGCCGTCGAATCTCAAACCGGCGATGCCCACCTGAGTCGCCGCATACAGTCCAACCGCATTGATGAACAAGCGCAGTAAAAGGTATCGCATGGTTTCATTCCTCTCCGCGCAACTTGCGAATGGCGTCGTCTACGCTCAACTCGCCGCGCGCGATGGCGTCGAGAATCGCTCTGCGTTCGGGCGAACCCGCCACCGGGCCGCTCGGTTCTGGCTCGACCGTTTCTTCAGGCGCATGATGTTGGTGCCGCCGCTTGCGATGGTGGCGAAATTCGTAGCTACCGTGGGAGCGGAATCCGGATCGCGTGAGCGATTCATGAACGGACTGGCGCACCTCTTGCGCGATGCGCTGGCCCATCTCCGCCATTTCCTGGCCCATCTCGACAAACGGTGCGCGGAACTCTTCCGAGAATTCGGCCCGCGGCCCCGGGATCCCGCCGGCGCGCACCACGATGTCGTCGTGCAAGGATTCGAGCTGAACCTTGGGGCCGCCGCTGCCCAGCGTGCCGCGCATGTGATGCTCGTCTTGTTCGATAATTCTGATTCCCGCGCGCGCTACCCAATCGCCATGCGGCACGTCCAGTTCGATTTCGGCGTTTGTCCCGATGGGCAAATTGAGAACGACGTCTCCATCCGCGCGCAGCAGCACGCCTTTTACCTCGTCAAGCGACAGGACCGCGTCGCCGTCAATTTCCGGCGCATCCACGTTGCCCCGCACGCCTTGCGCGACGAAATCGCCATCCACGCGCGCGAGGTTCAAATCTCCCGCCGCATCGTGCAACGTCACATCGCCGTCCACCTGGCCCAGGCGCAGCGCGCCGCGCAGCCCGCGGATATTCAAATCGCCCTCGATCGTTTCGATAGTGACCGTGCCGACATCACCTAGACTCGCATCGCCTTCGACCTGCGCGATCTGCAATTGCTCGATGCCGCGCAGCGCGGCGTCGCCATCCCAACGCCCAGCGCCCGTGAGGGAACCGACGCCCTTGGCGACCAGGTCGCCATCCAAATCGCGAATTACCGCCTCGGTCAACCCGCGCAGCACCACGTCGCCGTCAATGCTCGCCAGCTCGACGCGCCCGGCCAGCCCTTCCACGCGCACATCGGCATCACAATCGGCAATGCTCACGCTGGCCGTGCGCGGGACGCGCAGCCCGACGCGCCGCGCCTCTTCGACAAAAATCGAATCGCCATCCTGCCGCGCGGCGACATCGGTCACCACGCTGCGAACATCGTCCCATCCCATCACCGTGACGCGATCACGGCAGCCGCGAATTTCTATGCGTACTTGTTCAGAAACGCTAAAGGATTGAGCCATCGTCTGCACCTCTGGAGATAATGTCGCAGGTCCCAAGCTCTAGGCCAATACCCAAACCTGAGACCTGTGACTTGAGACGTGTGACCTGTTACTCGATGAACACTTCGACGTGCTCGCCATCTTCCTCGTCCTCGACATCCACGACCTTGCCTTGGCCGCCGGTCTTGATGGCCGCGAGGATCTTGTCCATGTCCAGCCCTTCGACGCCGGCGGGCGCGAACTTGGCGCCCATCTTCAAGCCGACATCTACCAAGCCCAGCGGAATATTGACGTTCACTTTGCGCCGGCCGGTACGCAGATCGGTCACGCGTACGCGAAACCATTTCCCGGACGTAGCCGGCGAGGGCCCCGGCGTTTCATGCTTGTCTTTTTCGCCGAGCGCGGCCAATAACTTGGCCCCCTCTTCCGCCGTGATCTGTTTCGCCTCGATCATTTTCAAGATTTGCATGCGTTCTTCTGGTGTTGCCATGATGGTCCTCCAAATATCTCCCCTTATCCCAGCTAGACAATGTAAACTTGGATGCGCTCATCTTTGTCGTTGACATCTACCGTAACGCCGCGTCCCTGAGCCAATTCACGTTCGAGCGCCGTCACAAACGCGTCTGCCTCGGTCCAAGCGTCGAACTTGACGCTGTGACTGTGGACGTTGATCTTCATTCGAGGATGCTGACCAAACAGCCCGGCGATCCGCAATCCACCGCGCAGCAATCCGAGCGGGAACGGTATTCCAAAACGAATGTTGTGGCGGCGCTTGCCGCCCTCATTTACGTTGACGTACAACCAGTGTCCCGACTCCGCCCCTGCGGCGACGGCGACGATCAATGTCCCAAGCAAAAGAATCGGCAAGCCGAATAGGAACCACAAGATATTCGCGTGAACGGTTGCGATAATAATCCAAACGCCCAAGCCGACGATCAGCAGCCCGGCGATCAGCGGATAGAACCAAAGCCGCCGCACCCATTTTGGCGCGCTGGTCTCTTCAATGCCCGGTGCGTGATCGCGCTCGATGGCGGACGGTTCGCTCAGCCATTCGTCGGCCTGCGCCGCGCTAATCTCGCCGCGCTCTAATTGCCGTAAAACTCCCAAGGTGTCTGCGTTGTCCATTCTGCCTCCACGGGCGACCACTAGGGTCGCCCCTACAATCCCAATGCCATCAACATCAAACCATTCAGGAACTTGAACCCGTGCTGCTCCAGCGCCGCAATCAATTCAGGATGCGTGCTCGCGCCCGCGGCCCGAATCTCGCGTCTTGGAAAGCGCGCCAGGTCACTCAGCGCAAAGGCGACGAGGTCGTTTTCGGCGCGGCCGCGATAATCGGGATGAACTTGGATCGCAATGCGATGCGGCGAAAGCCAGCGCTGGCCGCGCACGAGCATGACCGCCGCCAGCCGGCCCTCGCGTTCCAGTACTCGGCGGTGCGTGACCTGGCCTACGATAAAGTCCGAAACGAGCTCGCCAAAAAGGTCCTCCCACTGGGGATCAAATTCGGCCAGCCGGGGCGAGCGAAACTGGTGGACGTTCGACGGCGTAGCCGCGCGAATCAACTCGGTCACCGCGGCGCGATCTGAGAAGCGGAGCGCCCGTACCTCACCCCTAACCCCCCATCCCCCTTCCCCCTCTCCTGAACCTGAACTTCGGTTCAGGAGAGGGGGAAGGGGGAGCGAGGGGGATGGGGGTGAGGCGGTCCACTCGCCGCGCATTTCGACCTCTTGGAATCCCAACGCGCGGTAGAGGTTGACCGCATCGGCATTACTCGGGCGGACGTTCAACAGCAGCCATTTCGCGCCGCGGCCGCGCAAGTGCTCGATCACCACTTGCATCAACGCGCGCGCGATGCCCTGACGCCGATAGCTCGGTTTCACCGCGACGTTGCTGATCAAGTACCGGTCGAGGCGAGATTCGTCCCGGCTGATGGTTGTGTTGCCGACGACCCGCCCATCTTCGACCCAGACGTAGCCCGTTACGTTTTCGGGAAAGACGGGCGCGTAGCTCAATGTCCAGAGAATAATGCCCAGTTCGCGCAAGATTGGCGTGTTCGAAAGCGGAAAGGTATGCTCGGGCCGGAACGCTTCTTCGAGCAGCCGCGCGACCGCGGCGAGATCGCGCGCGGGCTCAAAGGGCCGCGGGCCGCGCCGATTCGATTTCGTGCGTATGGCATGGGCAACCACAATATCTCCTTAACCCACCGGTTCGCCTTGCAACATGCGGATGGCGTCGTCGGCGGAAAGCTTGCCGCGGCCGAGTTCCTCGAGAATCGTTTTGCGTTTCTCCGGCGAGATTGCCGCGACCGATTCTTCCTTCGGTTCGGCCCCCGGCTCATAACCCATCGCGAGAATGATCTCCGTCAGACGCGCGCGCACGGTCGAATAGGGCAGTCCCAGCTCCTCGCCGACCTTGTAGGCGTTACCGCGATTCTTGTATCGTGAAACCCAAATGCACATTTATTGTACTACAATCTCCTGTAATGGAACTTGCTGTCACGGGCCCCGGGCAACCGCTGCCGATCGTCCCGAGCCTGACGAGCTCGATGATTGTGTAGCACGCCGCAACGGGACGCTGGAAATGCAAGTGCCATTCACGCTAGCGCACCGACAATGCCAAAAAGCCGCCGCGTCCCGTTGTCTGGCCGAAAGGCTTCTTCCAATAGCGGGCGACGGACGCCAGATCGCGTCCCGGATCGAACAGGCGCACACCCTTGAAATCGGTCGACCGGCTGTCTAAAGCGACCACGACAACTCCTTCACGACTCGCCCTGTAATTGTCTTACCGCGTCTTCCGTAGTCAACTTGCCACGTGCCACGTCGTCGAGAATCGCCTTGCGCTTTTCGGGTGACATCGAGGCTGTTTCTTCCTTCGGCTCGGCGCCCGGCTCAAAGCCCATCGCCCGGATGAGCTCAGTCAAGCGGGATCGCACGGCGGAATAGGGCATGCCCAACTCTTCGCCCACTTTGTAAGCGTTGCCCCGGTTCTTGATAAAGGTCTCCATGAACTGAATCTCATCGGTGGTAAAAAGCGAGAGACGGCCGATTGAAAATTGACCGCCGATATCCGTGCCGCAGGCGCGGCATTCCAAGCGGGTGACGATCAATTCTTTTCCGCAGACTGGGCACTTGCCAAACATCTGATTCATTTGCAAATTCCTTGCGTTTGTATGCAATTATTTTATCATATTTTCAATATTTGTCAAGATTAGGAAATATTTGATTGAAATGCGAGATATACCTTCCACAAAAAAAGCATCCCAGAAGACCGGGAGGCGTTTTTTGTTCGTGTTTTCCTAGAGATGTTGGATCCGTTATGCTCTCTGACGGCCCCGCCCGCCTTGGCAATCGCTTCGGTTTAGTAACCTTCGCGCTTGAGCGGTTCGATCACGTCTCGGCGCCACATAACGTTTTTCCCCTCCTCCATCTCCCACGCCGAATCCAGAACATCGGCTTGATGAGGTGGATGGTCGAGGTATTGCTTGACTGCTCGAGCTACTTGCCGCATTAGATTCGTTTTCTCTGTGTTGGAGGTCCAGCAGTCCCGCAGATTGAGCAGCCAGCCAAAAGTGGGTTTCGCGACGAAGGCTTGCGGCCGCCCGGTCTATAAGATTTCGCGGCGGTCTAGTTTCAAAGCCGCTGCACACAGGTGATCGGTAATGGCCGCACGAACGGGAAGCTGGGCAGGCAGAGACTCAAAGGCAATCTGCGCGGCTGCCATTACTGGTTCGGGCGCTTTCTCTTCTTCGAGAGTGGTGATCCAGTCCAAACAGGTGTGCAACTCTATCTGTGGGTTTTTTCTGAGCCGTTTCTGATCGTGTTTATGGTCAAGTTCGCGTCGTTTGGCTGTCTATCCCTTGATTGACAGAGCAGAATCACGCTTGTCGCGGGAAAGACCCACAGATAGAGTATTCTATTTCTTTTGGGAACGCTTCAGTATGCTCAACCTTCAGCCCCGCGTCTGCGAACATTGCCTCTAATCGCGCAGCTGGATATGCCCAATTATGCGATCGATCCCTCATTTTTTCAAAGTGGTTTATGTGACCGGCAATAACTTTGTCGGGAGGAACGACGTTGTCCGTTAGCGCGACGATGCCGCCGGGTTTGCACACACGCGCCATCTCGCCGATGGCCTTGCGCGCATCGGAGTAGTGATGCAACGCTATTCGGTTTGTGACAAGATCGAACTTATTGTCTTCAAAAGGCAATGAGTGTACATCGGCAGGCCTAAACTCAATATTCACGATGCAACGTTCGTTCGCAAGCTTGCGTGCTGCATCAAGCATCTGTGGCGTGAGATCGCAGGCGACGACGTGCGCGCCGTGTGTCCCGCGCCGGTCGAAACGTCTAGCACGAGCCAATCGGGCTGCGGCTGCGTAAGCTCGACTAATCGTGCAAGACTGGGACCCTGCGCATGCACCGCGCTGGGGGCATAATCGTTCGCGTGCGCGCCGAACTGCTCCTGAATAAGTCTATTAGCATCGTCCATCTCGGTGCCCTCTGTTTGTACTGTTTTGTCACACGAACATGAAGATTGTAACACAACAACGAACCGTCGACAAGTTACTGTCCAGTTGTTACTGTCCAGTTCACGGAAATTTCTGATGCAGCGTTCTAGTGCCCCCGTATGTTGTCATCATCAAGTAGATAAGCAGACAATCGCCTTCCGATTAGCTTGACGGTTCGACTCGTGATTGAAAGTTGGAACCGCTGCGGGAAAAAGTGAATATCCTGCATACGGTGAGTACGCGAGCCCCGCGCCACACGCTTGGCCGCGGGACTTTGTAGTTCCGCACTCCGAAGAGACTTGCGTGCCATGCCCCATTGGCATTGCCAGTTGTGATCGGAGCACAAATCGTTCCAGCCTGCTTGCATCGGTTTTAGTTGCATCGTCGCTCGCTTTTACAGCTTGGAACAGTTCACTTTTCGACTTTGGGCATGGTTCAAGTTAGATTAACAAATTGACCCATAGACCGTTCCTGTGCGAAAATTGGGTTGAACAGACCAATCGCACACGGAGGCGATCTATGGGTGCAAGACGCGATGATATACCCGTTGTGGATCGAATGCAAATTGGCATCAGTGTGTTGTCCTCTCAACGCGCCTGGGGTGCCATTACCCAGTTCGCACAGAAATACAAATTGTCGCGGCAGGCGGTGTACGCCATCGGGGCCCAAGTCCAGCGGGTGCTCTTGAACGGTTTGCAGCCGGGGCCGCATGGCCCGCATCCTGCCGAGCCGGTGATTCATGGCGACCGCAATCGTCTCGTGCGGAGCACCCGGGTGTTGACGGATGTGGGCGTGAGCCAACGCGATATTGAGTTCGTTCTGGACGAAATGTTGGACACGTCGGTCTCGCTCGGTTGGGTCAATGGTCAATTGGCCCAGTTGGAACAGCAAGCCGCCCAGGTCAATGCCCGTTGGCATCCTGCGGTGGGGGAGGGCTTGGCCGGCGACGAACTGTTTGCCGCCCAACAACCCAACTTGCTCGTCGTGGGCAATGACTCGCTGTTTATCTACGTCCTCAGCCAGCAACCCACCCGCGACGGAGAGACGTGGGGCTGTGTCCTGCTGGACATGCCTCCGACACCTCAGTTTGCCAGCGATGGCGGAACCGGCTTGGCGGCGGGAGTGGCCGCTGCCGGTTTGGACGCCCACCAATTGGATTGGGATCATCTGTTACGGACCCTGTGGCACTATGCTGCGCAACTGGAACGGCAAGCGTATGCCGCTCTGCAAGGGTTGGAAGAACGCAGTCACTTGTTTGCGCAAGCGTACACGGGGAAACGCTTGACTCAGCACCTCCAGCGGTGGGAGCACTTGGCCCGCCAAGCGCAAGAGGCGGTGCGGCGGTATGATCAGTTTCATCCACTGGCGCAGCACGTGGATGCGGAGTTTGCCATGATTGACGGCGCGACCGGTACCCTGCGGGAGGCCGCGCCCCGTGCGGCGCGCTTGCAGAGCTTGAGACAACAGATCCAAGTTCTCGCCGGACGAGCCTGTGAAGTGTTGGGGACCAGTTTGAGCCATTGGGCAACGGGCTTGGTCAGCTACCTGCCGCGCTTGGCGCAAGCCTTGGGCCCCCTGGTCACCGCGTGGGGTCAACCGACGATCCGCGCCTTGAGTCGTATCTGGCAGGTTGAAGCCTAAATCCGGCGCGGGCATCTGTCCTTCAGCCAACGGCAAACGTTGGAATGCATCTGGCGCGACAGTTTGGACCAAGCTGCCCATCTGCTGGGCGAGCACCTGTTTGAAGTGTGGGAGATACTGTCGGCGATCCTGGGACGCATTTGGCGCGGGAGCATGGCCGCCGAATGTGTCAACCGTTTGCTGCGCCCCCGGCTCAACGCGCGCAAACATGCGGACCAAGGTGGTTTGGATTTGTTCCAGTTCTTACACAACACGCATCGCTTTCCACGCGGCAAACGAGCCAATCACAGTCCCGCCGAACTGGTCGGGATCGTGGTGCCGGCCGATCATTTCACGCTGCTTGGTCCGGCACCGAAAGTGGCAATCTAACTTTTCCGTTGTTTGAACCATGCCGGGCCGCATAATACTTTTTCATCGCTTACTCAATTTCAGGGCGATAGGACTGCATCTTGAATGGATCGCCTCTTTGTTAGATCGCTACATCGCCTTGCTTGCCCGTGATGGGGCGTTTGAATTGGCCGTCTCACCGCCCGGGTCAATGTCTACGACATCCGAGTCTTGTTGTCACAGGTTCCTGATGATACTCAAATCTCCATTTGCCGCGGCGCGCAGCACCGGCCCCATATACTTGTCCACTCGTTCCGCCGTTAGAGGTACGGGCATATTCTCCAACTTCATTTTGAGTTGCGGGTCTTTGGCCGCATGGAGCGCTCGCTCGATATGTGCGTAAGTGAAACCAGGCACCTCATTCAGCGTTGCCGGAAACCCGATGCGCTTTTCAAACTCGATCATCGCCTCGGCGACTGCAACGCCCAGCTCGCGCTCACCGAGCAAATTCACATCCGCATCCGTGTATCCCGCTTGCTTGTAAATTCTACCCACCATCTTGAGCGCTTCCGTCACGACCGGCGCGAAAAAGACCGTGTAGTAGGGATTCAGGATAGCGCACGCACGGCCGTGGCTAAGAATGTCAATCAATGAAAAACTCGTCAAGTGCGCGCCGTTCGTGCCGCCCAGCATGATCGCATAACCGCCGAGGTCGGTCGCCAAGCCCAATGCCTCGCGTGCCACATGGTCCTGCGAATCCTTCATGACGCGGGGCAGATACTCGACGACAAGTTGAATGCCTTCGCGGGCCACGTCGCACATCTCGCCGTAATACGGTTTACCGACCGCGCCAAGCAGAACTTCGAGACAGTGCGCGATGCCGTCCAGCGCGCCATCCGCGGTCAGCGATGTTGGCGCGGCAAAGGTCACAGCGTAATCAAAGACGGAACGGGCGGGAACAATCGCCTCATCCACGACGAGTTTCTTTTGTCCTGTCTTTAGCTCGGTGATATTCGAATACTTGGTCAGATGTGCGCCAGAACTCGCCGCGGTCTGAATAGCTACGTGCGGCGCTAACTTCTTGCCGCTCTTGGCGAGCGCGGCCGTGGCCAGGCCCGTGCCGAAATAGTCTTCAATCTTGCCACCGAGCGTACACAAGACGATTGCCGCTTTGGTCGCATCAATCGTGCTGCCGCCGCCAAAACTGACGACGACCTCGGCATTCAGCGGGCGCAGCGTCTCGGTAATACGCGCCAGGTCTTCGCGCGGCGCATTTGGCCGCGCGCCCTCAATTTCGGCAGTGATTTCTATACCGGATGCAGCCAATAAATCTCGAATCGGCTTGACGAAATCGTCCGCGCCGGGGAAAACATCGCGCACGAGAATCGCGCGTCTGCCCAATTCTGAGGCCACGCGCCCAACCTGCGACAAAACACCGATGCCGTTGAGATAAGTCTCGCCTTTAAAGCCCCGCAGCAACGCGCGGGCATTGTTGAAATCTGCCAATCTTTGTCTCCTCTTGATAACTCGTGTTTGGTGTCCCGCCTGTCGAGCAATTCGTCGCGTACTGGCCGTCATTTATGAGCCCGCCTACAAAGGCAAACCATCCGCGTCGACGTTAAGGACTTCTATCGCGCCGTACTCAGCTTCTGTGACATAAATTCGCCGGGAGCCCGGTGTGCCAAACGCAAGGTTTGTGGGCTTACGGCCCCGAGTCTGGACTCGTTCAGCCACCGCGCCATTTGGATCCAGCACCGTCACGTTTCCTTGACCAAAGACCGACACATACAGATACCCATTCGCGGCGAACTTCATTCCATCGGGGCCCTTAAAGAAATCCGGTTCCGCAGGGTCTATGACGTTTCCAAACCTCTCGCGTGGTCCGACGATCACACCATCTCTCCACGAATAGCGATAAATCATGCCAGTGAGCGTCTCGTTAACGTAAAGATTCTTGTCGGGGCCAAACGCAATTCCATTCGTAAACAGAATGCCGGAGTCAAGCTTCTTCACGCGCTTGGCCTGGACGCTAATCTGATAGACTCGCCCGTCTGGCTTGACACTTGCGTAGTCAGGCCGTAATTTTCCACCCGGGGCGAACTGGTCGGGCAGAATACCCGAATCCGTCATGTATAGATTGCCATCGGGTCCAAAGCACAAATCATTCGGGAACAGAAAGGGTTCGCCATTGCACTCAGACAAGAATTTCTCAACGCGACCATTGAGACTCAAGCGCAACAAAGCGGATGTCGAAGACTCTGCAACCCAGACGACGCCGTTCTTGTCTAACGCCAATCCATTGGGACGACCTGTCTTGGCTACTACACATCTTGTCTTTCCGTCGGCGCTGATATGCGTGACACACCCGCGGTCCGCGGCCATCTCGACACACAGCCAACTTCCGTCTGGGAGTAAAACGGGCGCTTCCGGCTTGCCTAGACCTGTGGTGAAGTCCATTTCAAACCTCTACTGGGCCGCCGAGCGGTAAGTCCCGAATCTGCGTGTCGCTTCTGCCATCGCCAGAATGTTTTCCGGCGGAACATCGGCTTGGATATTGTGGACCGCGGCGACGACATATCCGCCGCCCGCTGCCATATCCCGAATGCGCTGCCGCACCTCGGCTTGAACGTCCTGAATCGTACCATGCGGCAGAACGTGTTGAGTGTCAATCCCTCCCCAGAAAGTAACCCGATTCCCAAACCGCGCTTTGAGTGCAGCCGTATCACCTAACGCAGATACCTGGACTGGGTTGATAATGTCCACGCCAATTTCTGCTAAATCGTCAATTAACGGGGTGACGTTCCCGCAACTGTGGAAGAAGATCTTGGCGTGAGTCTTGGATCTGACGAATTCAAAATAGGCCTTGTAGACCGGCTTGAGTAAGGTGCGAAAAATCTTGGGCGAGAACAAGAGACCGGTTTGCGAGGCCAGGTCGTCGCCGGTCCGGAACACTTGAATGTAAGGCCCGACCGCGTCGAGAAACGGGCCGGTGCCGGCGATGTTAATCTCTAGCAACTTGTCCATCAGCGCAGACACAAATCGCGGATCCGACGCCAGGTCCATCAGCAGTTGCTCGAAACCCCGCAGCATATAAGCCCGTTCCCAAAAACTCTTGAATCCGGCGTCGGCAATAATCGCATAGTCGGTGCCTTGATACAGGGCTTTGGCCTTATTCGCGAGTCCGTCCGTGTAGCCCGGGTCAATTGGGTCAGGCCATGGGCATTTGCCTAGGTCCTCGATGGAGGATTGAGCCAATGGGCTCTTCGCCACTTCCCAATAATAGCAGTTGTCGCCATAGTATGCCTGGCGCCAGGCGGTACCCCACACGTCAATGAATGTTCCCGGTGCAGATGGAGGCGGCGTCCAGTGCGCCGGCGGCTTGGACTTGACGGGGCGGCAATCGCTCCCCAGTTGGCACATCACTGCTTCATCCAATCGCGCTACCCGAGCAATCTTGTTCAGTACCTGGGTCTCGCTCTGGATTCCCAAGTGCTGCTTGAGTTTTTCGTATCCTTCGATCACGATTGTAGTACTGGAACCCCCTCCGATGTCCAGGGGTACGCGGTCCGGCTCCTGGTGGTTCAATGCCGCGAGCACGCGTTCGCGTGGCTTCATCTCAGTCATCTGTGTCTATCCTCGCTATGGCAAAGGGCGGGAGAGCAAGTTCCCGAATGGCTGCTTGAGCGCGCAGTGGCGCACCTGGCTGAGCGCGCCACGTCTCAGGAGAAAGCATTGCCGCCTCGGCATTGAACTCGTCTAACATCTTGACCCGCGCAGTCGGTCCCGTATGGGGAAGGGCAACCCGCTGGCTTGATCCCGTCATGTTCGCCAGGATGATTCGAAGGTTGTTGTTCTTGCGTATCGCCAGACTGGTCACCCGCAAAGGGTCCTCTGAATGCGCAGGTATTATTTCTCCGCCCGCGAACTCACCGACGTCGGCCAAAACATGATACAGAGGAAACACCGCGCCAGGCAGCGAGGGAAACCGTTTAGGCGCGGGCGAACCGGTCCTAGTCTCCATGACGCCTCGCCATCCTGTCGTCTCATAATAGGTAATACTGTGAGCGCCACTCGCTCCAAGAAACGAAATGCTCGCAGCCGTCCAGGCCGCGCCCAAGAGCGACATCTGCCGCACATCCACCTGCGGCGGCAACTCACCGGCAGGCGCTACGGGTTCGGGGCCGAGTGCGTATGGGTTGAATCGTGGTTTGAACGTTATCGGGCTGACGGCTAACGGAAGGCCCCCCGCCAACCGGCGCGCGCTGGCGAGCGCGATTGGCTGCGCTTGAGGCGTTTCTACGAGCGAAACATTGTCGGACGCATGTACCTGCGGGTTGGCTGCAATGCAGATCAAGTCGAGTTGCTCCACGGGAGGTGGATTCCGCAACAAGAACAACAGGTCCGCGTTGGTCCCCGACCCAAAACGCGCGGCCGGGTTGTAGTTCGCTAAAAAATGGCGTGCCAGCGCCACGACCTGCGCGGTAGGGGAACCCCCCTCCTCGCGCTCGCGGCTGGGATAAACGAGCCAAGTGCCGATGGGTGGCTTGATTTGATCAAGCACTGCCCTGAACTGCTCCAGTTCCGGCTCGCCTTTTTCCGGGACCAACAGCGCTGCTTCGAGTACAAATCCTAATGCAAATGCCTCTGCCGTTGCGCGTTCGAGAGCAGTTCGCCAACCGCGGTCGGCTAACACCAGGTCCACGCGTAGGTGATGCAAGCGAAGCGCCTTAAGCCGGGTAATTTCCTTGTCGCTTAGCGGTTGACCGTGGCTAGCCATTCCCAGACCTAGCCATGGGAGGGGCTTGGCAGAGGTGAGGTCGAGCTTCAAGGCCAATGGCGCATTCTCACGCCTTACTCTGGGCCTGGACTCGGACTTGCCGTCCTCGACGCGCAGGGTCACGGATTGCTGAACGCGCGTACCTTCCATGATGAGCACAGGATGTGGAAGATGGGCTGGCGTACAGTATGTTTTGTACGATGCGTCCGTCCAGTTGCGCTGGTCTTCCATCTCGAATACGTCACCCGCAAAGCGCGCTTTCGCCCACATACCTGGCATGGCCTCGTGGGCCAGCGCGCTCATTTCGGCAAATGGCCTTACCGGCTGTTCTTGGACGATGTATTCGGGTAACACCGCGCGTTCGACCGTTCCGTCAATGTGCTCGATTCGACAGGGGGCGCCGGCACATGTGAGTGGGTGCAACAGGCAAAAGCCAATCCGGCTGCGCATGAATGTGGAACGCGCGACGCCATCCATGCTAAAGGTTATCGTTCCATCCGCATCGCCGGTAATCAAGCCCTTCCAGGCAAAATGAATCTCATTCTGTCTGTTCTCGACTTGATAGTGGATGGCAAATGACTCGAGCTTGCGATGGATCTGAACATTGGAAAAGACAGGTGGAACGGTGCCCCAATCTTGATCGCGGATGGCGACATACACGCGGCGCCACAACTCTCGATCGCCGAGCTTGACATACCACAGATCGCCCTGTTCATATTGGAGGGACAAAGCGCCGGCCCGCAGAGAGATGCGTTCCGGCGGCGGTTCGTCCGTGCCATAATACAGCACATTCTTCGAGAGCATTGCTCACCCCGCGCGTTACCCCTGTCCGGCTCGAGACAATTCAGAATAGCTGCGGCGTTCCTATCGTTCAGCTCAACTCGATTACGGCATTACGCTCGGTGGACTCGCAAGCGGCATAGACGAGCCGCATGGTCTTTAGATTATCCCCGGCGTGCGTTTCGGGCAGGTTGCCGGTTATGAGTGCATGATAAAAGTGTTTGTTGCACTCTACGATATTCTGAATCATATGCCGCCCGTACTGGATATCCTGTTCCGGCGTCACCCACGGATAGCGCGGCATTTCCGGGGGCTGGCGCAGGATGGTCCCCTTGTCGGTCGTGATATGGATGATGCGATCGTTCCCGACCTCGATGGTGCCGTATTCCCCTTCAATAAAGACCCGGAAATTCGGCCTCTCGCTGATCGCACAGGTGCACACCAGGTCCGGGAATCGCAACATTGCAGCCATGACGTCTTCGCCGGCAACACCGTCGAAGGTCCGGCGCGCATGGCAGTAGATGCTCTCCGGTTCGCCAAAGTAGAATCGAGCTAGATCGAAAATGTGACTTCCCATATCCGTGATGGCGCGATGCGGCAGTGTCCGGAGGACGGGCTGAAATGACAGGACTGTCTTGCCGCCATTGCCAGCTCGAATGTCGGCCCGGTGCAGTCTGCCCAAGTGCCTTTCGTCGAGCGCGTGACGAACCGCACGGTAATGCCATTGCCAGCGGAAGTTTTCGTGGATAAAGAATGGAATGCCAGCCTCCTGACACGCCTGCACCATCGCCACGCAGGTCTCATAGTCTGGTCCCATTGGTTTTTGACAGATCACCGGTATGTGATACTTGGCAGCAAGAAGAACAAGTGAGGCATGCGCGGGCACCTCAGTAATGATGTCCACAAAATCAAGCAGCTCACTGCGGAACAGTTCGTCAGGATCGGCGTAAACCTTCGGGGTATTATACTTGCGCGCAACCAGTTCCGCCTTTGCAACCGTGCGATTATACAGCGCTACCAATTCCACTCCGCCTACTTCAAACCAGGCAGGTATTTGGAATTGGGACCATATCCCTGTTCCCAAAACGGCGAACTTGAGGGGCTTGTTCTTCAGTGGTGTAAACATTCTTATCCCTTTTTGCAGTGACTACGCCGGAGTAAGGTTGGCCGAGTCGTTCTGGAGGACCAAAAGCCAGTCGCGTGGCTCGGGAGGAGAAGGGACTACCCATTTAAAGAACGCATCCGGCTCAACCAATCCGATCTCACATGGCTTGCCATTGATCGGGTCGATCCAGCTGGCAGACCAGGGGCTCGTCGTGAGGCCTTTGAGTGTGACACGAGCATCGGACCTCGGCAAATAGGCAATCCAGGTTCGTTCTGGGGCTACTGCAAGGGATGGTCGCTGAGCCGCCAGAGGTGGTACCGGCTCCAGTTGAATTTGCTCGGGGCGCGGTGTAAGGTCCCACCAGTTCACAGTCTGCAGATATTTTGCGCCTATTGCGCATTGCTCCGCGCCGGGCAGGCTCAGGGCTTCCTTCCAAGTTGGACCAAAGGCAATGTGCGGTTTCCAGGCTACGTCGTGAGGTGGTTCGATCTTCCAATTCCAGATACCTTGCCCACCGTAGGTGTGGCCCATCGTCGTTCCGGACAAGATGCTGGTCCAAAAGGCGAAACGTTGCTCTTCAGCCGTGAATACAGGACCGAACTCCTCCTCATCGCGGGCTGGATGCCCTTCGTACCACGGCTCGCCATTAATGACGGCTTTGACCGGCTGTTGTTTGTAGTAGGCAAGCGGCAAATCACCAATATCGGCAACGGAGCGTCTTACATGTGTAGTCTGAAGCATATGGAAATCGTGCCAGTGCGAATCGTGGAATAGAAATCGCCATCCGAGCGAAGTGAACAGGTGGTTGGTTGTCGGATGCGCATACGGGTCAACTGCTTCCAGCTTCGCGCCCACTGCCTCCCACTTGGCAAGGTCCTGCAGGTAGGGGGCATCGCCGGAGAGACTCCAGAGCACGGGATAGGCGGCATAGCGTGCTACCGCGTATCGCGTGAAATCGCATGCCTGTGCCGTGGAAAACTGCGCAGCCTGTTCACGGGGTTTATACCCCCAAATCAACGATAGCATGACAAAAAGACCGCGTTCTGCGGCCATCATGCAGAACTGATCCACCCGACTGAAGTACAGGTCGTTCGGGCGGTTCACATCATTATCGATGAATGCGAGTTGCCCTTGTCTGTCTCGCAGATCAAGAAAATAAGGCAGCAATTGAGTTAAGATCACGTTAAAGCCCTGCTCGACCCGGTAATCAAGGTACTTGGCCCACTGATCAGGCGTGCCTTTCCAAAGGATAAACCAAGCAGTGTCGCCCAGGAAAAAGAAAGGGGTCCTATCAGCATATTCGAGATGACGCCTATTCTGGCTGATCTGAAGTACACTCGCCGGCCACCTGGAATCGGTGGACCGCTCAGGAACGGCGAAGCTGCCCTTTAATTGGGTCCCGGAAAAAGACCACTGATATTCACCTGGTAGGTACGCCGCCAATCGCACACGTTTCCCATCCTCTGAATCGAATGGCTCACTTTGCTTGACTCGTCCGTCTGGTGCGGTCCATTGGACACGTGCAACCGATATGTCACGTGGCAATACGCATTCATAGACTGGGCCAGCGACATGAACGAAAGAGACGGACGTGGGCATCTGGCTAGAATTCACGGCAATTCTCCTCAACGCGATCTGAATATCGAGTCCCTAGCCCGGGGCAGCGAGTAGCGCAAGAACTAATAATCGTGACCCCGCGGGTCGAAATAGTCACGCAAAGTATCCCCGAAGAGGTTGATGGCCAAGGTGGTAACGAGAATAGCTATTCCAGGAAATGTAGGCAACCACCAACGATCAAACATATAAGTTGTGGACTCGCCCAGCATATTGCCCCACGTCGGAATCGGCGGCTTGATTCCCAGCCCAAGGAAACTCAGGAATGCCTCCGAGATGATCACTCGGGCTACTTGAGTCGACGTGAGTACGATGACGCCATTCAATAGGTTAGGCAAGATGTGTCGGAACACGATTTGTGAATCTCTGAGTCCCACGACACGGGCCGCCGCTATGTACTCGTGCTCATGGATTCGCATGACATCGGCTCGCACCAGACGGGTGTAGGTAGGCCAGCCCGAGATCCCAAGTACCAGAATCACGTTTGCGATTCCGCTACCTAGAGCGGCGATGACCGCCAAAGCCAGAAGGATGAACGGAAAAGTCAACATGATGTTGACCAGCGTCGAAATCAACGCGTCTACATAGCCGCGCATATAGCCAGCGGCTAACCCCAGCAAGACACCGACGACTGCAGATACGAGACTAGCGAGAACACTTACGGCGAGCGAAACCCGCGCTGCGAAAATCAGGCGGCTGACAACATCTCGTCCTAGACCGTCAGTACCCAACCAGTACTCAGAGCTACCACCCGCTTCCCAAGCGGGTGGTTTGAGTCGCATTAGGATCTGGGCATCGAATGGGTCATGTGGTGAAATCGCCGATGCCAAGATGGAAACGAGAACAAGCACTAGCAAGAACAAACCTGAGATAACGCCAAGCCGAAACTTGACCAGGGTGGGCCAAAGGCGTTCCAGTCTCTGCCGCACGCCTAGTTTCTTCTGGGGGGATACCGCGTTTAGAGGACGCTGCACAGGCATGAGCTGTTCCATTACCGACCTCATCCGATTCTAATTCGCGGATCCAATAGTCCAACGGCAATATCGACCACAAGATTTACCACCGTAATAATAACTGCGAGCATGATGACGGCAGCCTGAACTACCGGCAGGTCCGCGTTTACAATCGAATTGACAGCCAGTTGTGCAACCCCCGGCCACGCAAATACCGTTTCGGTCACAATGGCTCCGCCCAGCAACTGACCGAACTGCAAGCCAAGCAGCGTTATGACGGGAATCAGAGTGTTGCGCAGGCCATGACGGAGCAGGACTGTCTTTTCCGCGAGCCCTTTGGCGCGCGCGCTTCGGATGTAATCCATGTCTAATACTTCGAGCATCCCTGACCGGACAAGGCGCATCGCGACAGGCGCCGTGAATACGCCCAGGCAGAATGCGGGCATGATCAAATGGGCCGGGGTGCCGTATCCAGATACCGGAAGCCATTTGAGACGCACTCCGAAAATAATCATCAGAATAAGCCCAAGCCAGTAAATTGGCATCGCTTGGCCAGCGACAGCAATCACAGTACAGATATTATCAATCAGGGTATGCCGACGATAGGCAGCGAGAATCCCCAAAGGCAAAGAGATCAAAATCGCCAGGCCCATTCCGGTAAACGTCAGCAGAAGGGTTGCCGGCATCCGATCCATGACGAGTCCAAGTGCGGGCGCGGGAAGGCGAAACGAATTGCCAAAGTTCCCAACAATAGCACCCTGCGCGAACTCCAAGTACTGAATCATGATGGGACGATCAAAGCCCATCTGGTGGCGATAGACCTCGTGCGCCTGAGGAGGCACATCAACGCCCAGCATGGCAGAGACGGGATCGGCCACCATGTAGTTCAGCACAAACACGATTACAGAAATGGCAATAATAACGACCACCATCTGCAAAAGACTACGCAATATGTAAGTTGCCACTGCTCACTCCTTGACCAGCGACGGGCGGCGTTTCCCAGCCGCCAGCAATGAGTTGCTTTGGTAGCAACGCGCCTCCGGGAGACAAGTACCGATTCCCCCGGAGGCGCGACGTGAGAGTTAAGCCGGTTTCGCGTTAAAGTACCGCTCGATTTCATCTGGGTCCGGCTTCCATTGAACAGTTTTGCTCACCGCCCAGACTCCGTGCAAACTCCAGAGGAAGAGGCCCGGGCATTCCTCGTGGACAATCTTCTGTGCTTGAGAGTACCACTTGAGGCGCTGATCAGGGTCCAAGCTCACATGTGCTTTCCCCACGAGGTCAATAAACTCTCGATTGGTCCAGGCCGTGCGCGAGCCATCGGGGTGCAGTGTATTATAGTAGTGAGCATCCGCATCGAATGCCGAGTAACTGCCCCAACTCCCGTGCCACATTGGCCCGAGTTGTCGTTTGCTGGCCATGTCGTTGAAAGGTGCCTGATTGACGACGTTGATGCTCATCTTGATGCCGACCTTCGCCAACTCACTCTGGATTGCTTGCTCCACCAGGCGTACATTTGGCATCAATTGCTCGCTCGCAGACTTCATCTCGACGCTAAAGCCATCGGGAAGCCCGGCCTCTTTCAGCAAGGCTTTGGCTTTTTCGGGGCTGTACTCGTAATTCGGGATCGACGGGTCGAATCCAAAATGCAAGGGGCTGAGATTAGCTGGCGTCCGATCCCCGCCGACCTGAAGGGTCTTGATGATGTTATCGATATTGACTGCATAGTTTGCAGCCTGCCGCACTCGCTTGTCCTGGAAGGGATTGGGAGATGTGGCACCATCTGCATCAAAATTCATTAAGAAGACGCGGAGCACCTTCTGGGTGAATGTCTGTGCGAGACCCGATTTGTTGATTGTGTCTATTTGGTCAATTGGTACTGCCCGCGTCAGGTCCAGCCGGCCAGCCAGGATTTCGGCAATCTGAGTCGCTTTGTCCGGGATAAAACGGATCACGAGCTGTTTGAAAGCCGGTTTGGGTCCCCAGTAGTTGTCGTTGCGTTCTAGAACGATCTGTTGGTCCCGTTTCCACTCGGAAAACTTGAACGGTCCCGTACCCATCGGGTTGAGACTGGCAAACTGGTCGCCTTTCGCCTTCATGTAGGCAGGCGAGAGTATTTGAAAATTCTGCATCCGTTCGGCGAAAATCGGCCAGGGATCCTTAGTGTGGATACGAATCTTGTACGGGCCGAGGATCTCCGCGGCTTTGAAGGGAGCCAAGTTAGCTGCCTGGGGGCTCTTTTGGTCTGGACTAGTGATACGCTCGAAACTGTACTTGACACATTCGGCGTCGAAGGGGTCACCATTGTGATACTTGACACCCTGGCGAAGCTCTAATTCCCAGATGGTTGGCTCAATGGCCTTCCAGGATGTGGCGAGGTGCGGTCCCATTTTGAGATTGTTCAGGTCTCGGGCTGCCAAATTGTCGTGGGTTTGGTAGAAAAAGTTGATCAATTGGCGCGAGCTGTGCATGTGCGGATCGAGTGTAGGAAAGTCCTGCTCAAATGCTGTACTGATGGAGTCTTTGACGACTTTCGCGGCACCCGCGGTGGGCACAGCCGCTTGAGTGGGACCTGGTTGGCTGGGCGCAGGTGTCGGGGGCGTCGGGGCGCATGCTGCCAACGCTCCGGCCGCGGCCAAAGAGGCAAGGACGCCTATAAACTCGCGTCGATTCAGCAGCCCCTTCTTGTACATGTGGTGCCATCTATCAAGGTTTTCTAGATGTAGACTTTCGGCATCGTGCTCGGACATTTTGCTCCTCCTTGGAAAGCTGTTTACAGTTCTATCTGTTGGCGCACGTCTGTGTCGCCCGCACACGAGTGACTAGCCCTTTGAGGTCGAATACCTCCCTCTATCAAAGATGCGTTACCCGGCGCAACGTCAAGTGTTCTCGTATGAACGGATACCAAAGAATCTCTCGCGATGTTCAATGCGCAGAATGCACAGATTGTCCAAAGCTTTATCCGCTCCACGCCGCGGGATAAACCTGGGTGCCGTGATGGCCCGACTCTAACCATCCGAGATAAATCTCTTGAAATTTTTTCGTGTATGGACCGGGCTTGCCCGATGCAATGGTCCAGCCGTCAATATTGACGACCGGGGCAATCCCTGCAACCGTGTTCGTCATAAACACTTCGTCCGCCTCGGTAAAGTCGAATACCGAGTAAAAGCCCTCTTCCACGGAAAGGCCGGCTTGACGAGCCATCTCCATCACAGAGCCGCGGGTGATGCCGACGAGGATGCCGCGCGATGGCGTGAAAAGCTTGTTGCCTGTAATGCCCATGATGTTAAAGCCAGGACACTCGGTGACGTAGCCTTGATGGTCAAGCATGACTGCCTCGTCAAAGTTGCTGACCCATGCCTCCAACTTGCCCATGATGATATTAATATAATTGAGACTCTTGATTTGGGGTTCCAGACTGTCGTGTGGAACGCGTCGGATGGAGAGCACCTTGATGCGGATACCACTCTCCTTCTTCTCTGGGCTGACCTCGTATTGGGTCGGCCGCGCGTAGATGACGACGCTCGCCTGTTCGCACCTGCGTGGGTCGATGACAGGCTCAGGGCTAATGCCGCGCGTGACGAGCACCTTGATGTAAAAGTCGACGACGGTGTTCCGATAGACTGTCTCGATAATGTTCTTGCGCATCTCTTGCTTGGGCATTCGCAAGTCGAGCTTCAGAGCGTGAACCGATCGGTACAGACGATCCAGATGACCATCAAGCTGGAAGATGAACCCGTTCCTACCACACCAGGCGTCAAAGCAGCCATCGCCGTACATCAGGCCGTGATCAAGGACTGAGATTTTGGCCTGAGATTGTGGGAGAAACTCGCCGTTCACAAAGATGACCGCCTCTGCGGGTTTGGCGGGCAACAGCTCCCTGCGTAACATAGTAGTCTCCTCTCTCTTTGGGTTTTTCGGCACTTGGAATACGAGACTGCACCTCAATGAATCGGTCCCCATGGAGGGGCGAGAACTTGCGATTTCACAAAGACTTGGTCCTGGAGTTTCCGGGCGTGGTCGAGATGCCTTGCCATCTCTGCACGCGCTCCCTCGGTATCTCGCGCCTTGATCCGCTCTAGAATTCTATTGTGATCGGGCGCAACAGTCTTGCTCAGGTCGGGAAGTTTCGCCACCGCCACACGCACTTCCTGCATCAGGTCACGAATCGAGTCCAGTAACAAGACGAGAAGAGGGTTGCCCGAGAGCACTGCCACGGCGCGATGAAACTGAGCGTCTGCCCCTGCATAAGCGTGCGGATCATGGACGACTTGGTCCATGGTGGAGACGATCTGTTCCAACCGCTGGATATCTTTCATTTGGGCCTGCTGTGCGGCCAGCCCGGCGTTCTCTACTTCCAGAATAGAACGCACCTGATGCAAGTGGTCCAGGGAGATGCTTTGGGTCTGTATCAGGATGCTAAGAGGCTCGACCATATGATCCGGTGTGATCTGGTGGACGATAGTGCCGATACCCTGCTTGGACTCGAGCAAACCCTTGGTCACCAGGACATGGACTGCATCGCGAATCACTGTGCGACTGACCCCCATTTGAACCGCCAAATCGCGCTCTGGAGGCAGCTTGGTCCCAGGTTCCAACCGCCCTCCCAAAATGAACTCTTGGATTTCGTCAACCACACGGTCCACAAGTCGGCCTTTTTCGCGGACCAACGAAAACTGAATCGTCTTTTCCATGTTTTCCTGCCTTGCTTCTCGATGAGTGCCCGAACTGTTATTAGGTCATACCTAATACCTATCATAACCGACATATATTATTTTGTCAAATTTCGCATATTTTGACAAAAACCAGCGTTAATGTTATGATCTGGTATGAGGTATTAGGTATGACCAAAAAATGAGTGGAGAAGAATAGCGTGGAAATCTCGAAAGACCTCAAGCTTGAGATGTACCGACAAATGAAACGAATTCGCGACTTCGAACTGGCCGCGATTGACCTTTTCAAAAAAGGAAACGTCAAAGGTACGATTCATCCTTATATCGGTCAAGAGGCATCGGGAGTTGGTGTGTGTATGGCGCTGCGCCAAGACGACTTGATCGCGGGCACCCATCGAAGTCATGGGCACAACCTCGCGAAAGGCGCGGACGCAAAAAAGATGATGGCCGAAATCATGGGTAGGGAAACAGGATACTGCAAGGGACGCGGCGGCTCAATGCACATTGCCGCATTCGAGACGGGCAGTCTAGGTGCATTATCCGTGGTGGGTTCAGGCATTCCACTCGCGGTCGGCGCCGCCCTGGCTTTCAAAATGCGTGGCGAAGCGCGCGTGGCGGTCTCTTTCACAGGCGATGCTGGCAGTAACACCGGCAACTGGCACGAATCTCTCAATATAGCTTCCGTTTGGGACTTGCCAGTGGTTTTTGTCCTGGAGAACAATCACTATGGTGTGTCCACCAATATCAAAGATACTGCCAAGGTTCAAGACCTTTCGTTACGCGCGGCGGGTTATGGAATTCCTGGCGTCCGAGTTGACGGCTTTGATGTTCTTGCCGTGTATCGAGCGGCCGAGAACGCAGTCGCGCGCGCGCGCCGCGGCGAAGGGCCTACCCTGCTAGTTACGGAGAGCTATCGCATCGAGGGACATTATGCCGGCGAGCCAGAAGTCTATCGCACGCGCGCCGAGGTGGAGGAATATCGCAAGGAGGATCCGATCATTCGCTTTCGTCAGTGGCTAATCGAAAATGCTTTGGCCGCGCAGTCCACGCTCGACTCCATTGACGTCGCAATCAAACAGGAGATGATCCAAGCCGTCCAATTTGCCAAAGACAGTCCGCCTCCTGATCCTGCGACCGCGATGGAATATATTTACGCCTGATAATTGCAGCCGAGGAAACTATGGCAATCGCAGACAGAGATGCAACCTCCTTGACGGCGAGCAAACCCGTAATGACTCCTGACTTGATTCTTCAGGTTTCAGCCGGCGTTCCTGCCAAGGACTTGTCTTATCAAGAAGCAATCCGCGAGGCGCTCCGCGAGGAAATGGTGCGGGACGAGCGCGTATTTTTGATAGGTGAAGATATCGCGAAACATGGTGGCGCCTTTGGCGTCACGCGAACTCTGTTCGACCAGTTTGGGCCGGAGCGTGTTCGAAACACGCCGATTTGCGAAAACACAATCGTCGGAGCCGGCACCGGGGCCGCTTTGGCCGGCATGCGGCCGGTGATGGAAATCATGTTCGTGGACTTTGCAGGCTTGGCGATGGACCAGATTTGCACTCAGGCAGCCAAGCTGCGCTTCATGACGGGCGGTCAGTGCAGCGTGCCGTGGGTCTTGCGCATGCCCACGGGAGGCGGCGCCGGCAAAAGCATTGCCGCTCAACATTCACAGAGTCTCGAAACCTGGTTCGCGAGTATTCCCGGGCTGAAGGTGGTCTTACCATCTACGCCGCACGATGCCAAAGGTCTGCTCAAAGGCGCAATCCGAGATGATAACCCGGTCGTCTTCTTGGAACACAAGTATCTTTATGCGTTTCGCGGTTTAGTGCCGGAAGGCGAGTATGTTCTTCCGCTCAGCAAATGTGATGTGAAACGCGAAGGCAAAGATGTAACGATTGTATGCTCGGGTTCTCTGGTTTGGTATGCGATGGCGGCGGCGAAAACGCTTGAAAGCGAAAACATCAGCGTGGAAGTCGTGGACGTACGAACCGTCAGTCCACTAGACGAAGAAACCATTGGGCATTCGGCGCGCAAAACCGGCAGGGTCGTTGTTGCGGCTGAGGCCTGCCGATCCTACGGGCCAACCGGGGAATGGGCGATGGTTGCGATGGAACAAGCATTTGATTACCTACAGGCACCCATCGTCCGCGTCACGGGACGCAATTCGCCGATACCTTTTGCCGATAGTATTGAAAAGGGTGTGTGGCCCGAAACCGAAGATGTGATCACGGCGATTCGCCAAGTGATGGCATAGGTAAGGGTCCAGGAGGCATTGGTCGAATGGCGGTCGAGGTTTTCATTCACAAGATGTCGGAACATATGCAGACGGCTCGAATCCTTCGATGGCTTGCCAAAGAGGGCGATCCAGTTCAGCAACATCAAGTCATCATCGAAGTCGAGACCGATAAGGTCACTGCTGAATTTGAGGCACCGGCCACTGGCGTGCTAAAGGGCGTCCGAATGGGTGTTGTGGATGGCGCTGAGGTCAAGGTGGGTGAAACCATCGCCTTCATTGCCGAGGCCGATGAGCAGGTGCCCACTCTTCCTCCCCTTTCGACGAATGAAAGCATGACAACTGACGTCGCTGCATCCCCTTCTCCGCCTGTTGCTCCTGAGCCTGCTGAGTCCGGACCAGTCAAAGCAACGCCGGTTGCGCGTCGCGTCGCCAAAGATTTGGGAGTTGATCTGCATAGAGTCAAGGGCACGGGGCCGGGAGGGCGTGTTACCGAAGCCGATGTGCGCGCGTCTGCCCTTACCGCGCCAGCACCGGCTGCTTCAGTAAGCCAAGTCGAAGACCAGGCAGACAATTGGGTGGAACTGACTGCTGCTCAACGAATTACGGGGCAGCGCATGATGAAGAGTTTGCAGACAGCCCCGCAGTTTACATTGACGCTCCACGCCGACATGACCAACGCACTGTGGCTGCGTGAAGCTCTGACCGACCGGATTGTCGCTGAGAGCGGCGAGCGACCGTCGGTCACCGCCATTCTCGTCAAGGTCGTGGCGGAAGCGCTTAAGAACCACCCTCGCGCGAACGCATCGTTTGAAATTGGGCGTATCCGGCTGCACAAGCGCATCAACATAGGCGTGGCGACCGGTAGTGATGCGGGACTGGTAGTTCCGGTCGTCAAGGACGCCGACCGAAAAGCAATATCCGAAATTGTCCAGGAGATCAATTCATTCCAGGCCAAAGTAAAGCAAATGCGCTTCGGCGCCAATGAACTGGAGGGCGGGACATTTACCATTTCCAACTTGGGCATGTTCGGGATTGAGCAATTCAACGCTATCATTGATTCTCCGCAATCGGCGATCCTGGCCGTAGGACGCGTGGTCAAGACGCCGGTCGGCACCGATAGCGACGCGATTGTGCTCCGTCCCATGATGAGTTTGACACTCACGGTGGATCATCGGGTCATGGATGGCATACAGGGTGCGCGTTTCTTATCCGAGATCAAGGCGCGACTGGAAAAGCCGTTCTTCCTGATGTAAGAGTCGTTACATCGCGCTGGTCCAAGATCTTTGGGATGTGATAGGTCAGACGAAAAGGAAAAACTAACTCTATGTATCACCATTCGGAAGCCCTAGTTCGAGAGATTTCGGCAGCAGCTCAGCATATTCGAATTCACGTTCTTAAGATGGTCTACCAAGCCCAGACCGGGCACATCGGCGGCGCATTCTCGGTCGCGGAGATACTCGCTTCCCTCTATTTCCATCATCTACGCTTAGATCCCGAAAACTCTACCTGGGCCGGTCGGGACCGGCTACTTTTCTCCAAGGGGCACGCGTGCGCGTCGCTGTATTCGGCCCTAGCCATGCGCGGGTTCTTTCCGATTGACGAACTCAAGACCTTCCGTCAATTCAACAGTCGCTTGCAAGGCCACCCGGATCGCCTCAAGACACCGGGCGTTGAGATCTGCGCGGGTCCACTCGGGCATGGTGTTGCAATCGGCGTTGGTATGGCCTTGGCGCAAAAAATGCTCGGTGGGAAACCGTCGTCCTCGACTGCGCCATCCGCCAGAGCATCGGCGAGTCGCGTATATGTTGTTTTGGGTGACGGTGAGATTAACGCCGGGGTCGTTTGGGAAGGGATGATGTCGGCAGCCAAGTATCGTTTGGGGAATCTGACTGCCATCGTAGACTATAACGGAATCCAGCAAACGGGCGCCACGGCGGATGTTATGCCGACGGAGCCCATCGCGGACAAATGGAAAGCGTTCGGCTGGCATGTCCAAGAGATACATGGACACAACGTCCAAGAGATCCTGAACGCGCTTGATCGGGCCGATGAAGTTCACGCTCGCCCTAGCGTGATTATCGCGCGCACGACCAAGGGCAAAGGGGTTGGCTTCATGGAATACGACCATCGCTGGCATGGAATGCCTCCCAATCCACAGCAGTACGAAGATGCCTTGAATGAACTCGAGGAGGGATTGAAGCAATGGCAGAACTAGTCTCCATGCGCAAAGCATATGGCGAGGCGCTAGTCAAACTCGGTCGGTCGTGCCCCGAAGTGGTCGCGCTTTCTGCCGATGTTTCCAATTCCGACTTTAGCTATTTGTTTCAGGAGGCATTCCCTGATCGATTTTTCAACGTGGGGATCGCGGAGCAAGCGCTCGTGGATGTCGCGGCTGGCCTGGCGTACGCGGGAAGGATTCCATTCGCGAACACGTTTGCCTTCCTGTTCGCCACTCGTGCGCTCGAAATGGTGCGGACGCATCTTTGTTATGGCGAAGCCAATGTAAAGTTGATGGCGGCGTATTCAGGTGTCTCTGACTCATTCGATGGACCGACGCACCACGCCATCACGGATATCGCGATCATGCGCAGTCTACCCAAAATGACGGTGATCGTACCCTCCGACCCTGTTGCCGTTGCCAAGCTCCTGCCTCAAGTGGCGCAGTGGCAAGGTCCGGTCTATTTTCGGCTCAATCGCAACGAAGTCCCTCGCCTCTTCGACGATTCTTACGACCCGCGAATCGGTCATGCGGTTGAATTGCGACCCGGCGACGATGTCACGCTGATCTGCTGTGGCTTGATGGTGAGTCGCGCCTTAGAAGCGGCACAACAGTTGGAACGAGAGGGCGTCAACGCGCGGGTGCTCGAAGTTCACACCATCAAACCACTCGACGTTGGCGCACTTGTCAATGCCGCGCGCGAAACAAGAGCACTGGTCACCGTCGAAGAGCATTCGATTCTCGGAGGACTGGGCGGCGCAGTCGCGGAAGCCGTGACCGAGGTTTTTCCAGTTCCCATCAAACGCGTCGGTCTCGCGGATCGGTTCTGCGAGAGCGGTCCGTATCATGTTCTTTTGGATCAGTATGGCATGGCCGTGAAAGACATCGTCGCGGCGGCGCATGATGCGATTTGTGCCAAGAACATGATTCGCAACTGAACGGCATCTATGGCTAACTCGTTCGTGCTGATCCACACTGTGCCGCCCCTTGTTCAAGTCTTTGACAAATTGTGTGCCGAACGACTGCCGGGCGTGATCCCATTTCACGTCCTGGATGAACCGCTGTTGGAACAGGTGCGACTCGACGGAAGCTTGAAACCCGGAAGCATCGCACAGTTACAGGCACATGTGAAGACGGCAGAAAGAATCGGCGCCGCCGCGGTTCTGGTAACTTGCTCGACGCTGTCCCCGGGCGTCGAACAAATCCGTGCTGGTATTCGCGTCTTTAAGATAGACGAAGCGATGATCAGCAAAGCCGTGACGATGGGATCCAGAATCGGAGTGATTGCGACGAACCAAACCACTCTCAACCCGACGCGGCAACTGCTGTTGGATCAAGCGGAACGGATGGGTAAGAGCGTCGAAGCTGAATTATCGTGGGTTGATCACGCGCTACCCGCTCTGCTTGATGGAGACGGCCAAATTCATGACCAATTGGTGAGAGAGCGCATACGTGACCTCGCAGATCGGGTGGATGTAATCGTGCTGGCGCAGGCGTCAATTGCCCGCGTTTTGGAAATCATCCCAGAGTCAGACCGTGCGATTCCTATCCTTGCCAGCCCTAATACGGCGATCGAGCGCGTGCGTGAGTGGTTTGAAGGCGGACGGAGCAAAATTATTGGCGACCAAGAGGGCAAATGAAAAAAGGACTTGTCATATGTGGTCCAGACGTGGCATGGGGGCCCCTCGCATTGCTGTCCGGGACGTTTGAGGAAAAGGTCCTCGAGGCCGTATCGCTGGGGTATGATGGGTGCGAATTAATGGTGCGAGACCCATCGCGATTGGATTGGGGTGCGATCAAACGAACACTCGAAACCGCCGGCCTTGCCGTGCCCCAAATCGTGACGGGTGAGCTGTTTGGCGCCGATGGTCTTGTCCTGGTCACAGCCGATGTTCAGTTGCGGTCAAGAGCGGAACAAAGATTGTGTTCAGTGATTGACATGGCCGCCTATTTCAATGCAATGGTCAACATCGGGAGAGTCCGCGGCCGGCTGGACTTGCTGAACGGTATGGAAAATGCGTGGGAATTCGCGACGCAACAGCTACGTCGAATTGCCCATTACGCCCGTACCAAGAATGTTCGAATCGTGCTTGAGCCAATCAACCGGTACGAGAGTGACTTTATCAATAACGCGTCCGATGGCATGCGAGCGATTGAAGAGCTAGAGTGTGACAATGTCGGCTTGATGCTCGACTTGTTTCACATGAATATTGAGGACGCAAGCATTGAGCAAGGTCTGTTAAGCGCGGGGGACAAACTCTGGCACGTTCATATCGCCGATTCAAATCGCCGGTATCCGGGTAGCGGGCACCTCGATTTCAATAGTATTTTTGCAACATTGAAGGACATGGGCTTTCAGGGCTATATCTCCGCGGAGTTGATCCCATTTCCCGATCCTGATGTAGCTGCCCAAAAGACAATTGAGCTTCTCAAGCGATGTGAGAAACTGTAGGATGCCACAGCTGTAACTCCGTGTCGCGCTTTTGCCGTCGCCAATTTGATCACTTGGAGTAAATGGCCGTCCATTATGGACGGCCATCTTTTTATGGGGACTGCGCTTTAAACCAACAATGCCGTCCCGCCACCGGTGATGTCACCGGCCCCTGAAACCTTTCCGCTGACCGGATCTATACTGACGGCATTCACCACCGCGGCTATTGGACCCACGCCACCATACTGGTCCGACAGCCGCATGATTGGATGTCGTTTTCGCACCTGAGCACACACGTATTCAGGAATGCGCGACTGTACAAAAATCGAACCGGTTTGGCACTCAAACCGGGGTGTCGTCAGCGCCTCCGGTAGTGGCATTCCAAAGTCCACCAGATTGACGATGACCTGCGCCACTGACGTGATGATAAAGTTGCCTCCGGAAGCGCCGAGGATGGCGATTGGCTTGGTGCCATCAGACACAATTGTGGGAGCCATGCCGGTGAGACGCCCCTTGCCGGCTTGAATCGAGTTGGGGCGACCCGGGGAAGGGTCAAAGTTGATCATGGAGTTGTTGTACATGAATCCAAGTCCTGGCGTGATGACGCCCGAGGATGCTCCGAGAGAATGAGTCAAGGAAACACAATTACCATCTCGGTCAACGACGCTGATGTGGCTCGTGTGCTTGGATGGCTGCGAGGTATTCTGGATGCTGATGACCTGATTCGAGTCAATCAGGTGTTGCCATTCCTTTGCGCGTTGTTTTGAGACCATCCAATCAACCGGCACATCCACGAACTGCGGATCGGCCAGATACTGATTGCGATCGGCAAACGCGGCTTTCATCGCCATCGAGACGCGGTAAATGTACTCGGCTGAGTTGTGTCCAAGTGCCTTGAGGTCATAGCCCTCGAGAATATTGAGGAGCGCGAGCAACGTCGGTCCGCCATGCGGAGCGCCGCTAGTGGCGATACTGTAATTCCGATAGGTTCCGGTGAGCGGGGCCGGCTCCCGCAGGCGATAATCTGCCAGATCTTTCGCCGTCACAAATGCTCCATGGGCTTCCAAATCGCGGCTCATGATCTGCGCAAGTTCGCCCTGATAAAAGTCTTCGGCTCCCGCCGAGGATAATCGTGCGAGGGTTCGCCCCTGGTCCGGGTTCCGAATTGTCTCGCCACTGTCATGGGCCGAGCCGTCCGCATTAAGATAGATGCGTCTGGCTTCGGCATTGGAACGGACATAGTCGAGGAGTACCGTATCTCCCGGAGAATGGCCTCTCTCTTTCCAGCTCATTGCCATATGTCTCTCGACAACGAAGCCCTCCTCGGCAATCCGCACCGCGGGAGCAATTGCCCGCGCCCAGGAGATCGTCCCCCAGCGTTTCAAGATTGACGCCAGCCCTTTGACAGTCCCGGGTGTACAGATAGATTGGTATCCTATCACGTTGGGCTTGCCGACAAGCGCGTATCCCCACTGCTCGCGTGTCTTCTCTAAGAGTGGCACGTCGTGCCACACAGTTGGTGTGGCACGAGATCCTGCCGTCGCCGGGGCATCGAGTGAGATGGGGCTGGGATCACTAGAGCGGAGCAGCGTCAGAATGAGATATCCACCAATCCCGCACATTTGTGGGCTGACCACAGACTGCACAAAGGCGCACGTAACAGCCGCATCGATCGCGTTGCCTCCCTCAGCCAGTACCTTGGCACCTTCTTCGACTGCCACCGGATCTAATGCGGCAATGGCACCTGATCCATGCACGTTGTCCTCCTGATCAAATGATTTTTGATGCAGAATCTTCCCCTTGCATGCAAGGGGATTGGTTCAGTATTCTTCGGTTCCCCAATACAGCAACCTGCGCCTCGGTCTGTAACCAATCAGAATCCATGCGCTTTGTACCGGTTGATTGGGCAGACATGAGATACTTTTGCCCGTATATGAGCTTCAACACTATTCAGGATCTGACGTTCCGCGCATATCGGGTGGGTGCTCGTCTCAAATAGTGAGCCTACACCGCCAATGGCAGCGCAAAACAAGCGTTGGCCGCGCTGACCGAGACGGTTTGCTGGTAATCTTCCCGGAGCAGTGCCCAACCACGCTCCCAACGTTCGCTCTGGATGAGACTGCGTAAGGTCAAGATGGCTTGGCCACCGGGGGTTTTCCAACGCATACCGGATTGCTTCAAGCGTTGCGTCACGAGGGTTTTGCAGGCGGCTTCCACGACGCCACTGGCGATGGGCAAGTTTTCGCGGACATAGGTGGCATAGTGCATGCGATGACGCTGGTTACGGAAATAGGTCAACTCTTTGTGCAAGTGTTTGCGCTTGTGACCCTTGGCTTGGCGAACCCGGTAGCGGAGCGCCTCGATGACGCGTTCGCTGCCGTCGTCCGCTTCCTTGAGCAAGGTTTTGAGTCGCGCAAATTCGGCTTGGCCGGTGGGCGTCTGTTTGCCCCAGACGATGTCCAGCGCATGTTTGAGATGGTCGCACGCATGATAATAATCCACGATCTCCCAACTTTCGATTTGATCGGCGGGGACGCCCAGTTTCAGCTGGCCCAGAAAACGCCAGTTCTCGCGTGCCCCATCGGCCAATTTGACCAGCTTCAAGCGCGGTTGCACGGACAGAATCGCTTGCACCTCCGCTTCCAACTCCTGGCACAACGTCACTTTCTTGCTTTCGGGCATACGGCCATAGCGCACGGTCTGCAACCGTTCCCCCTCGGCATCGTGCAAGCTCACCGTGCCACACCCGACTTCTTGGTACCCTTTCGGCCCGGTGGCTTGTTTCTCCGACATCCGCGGCTCGGCTTTTTCCGCTGGGGTGCTTCGGATCGGTGCCAAGACTCCATCCAACGAGACCACCAGGGTCGCGGCGGCCGCGGGCACGCTCTCCAAGGTCCGCAAATGCGCTTCCCAGTCCTGACGGTGAGCTTCCCAACGCGCCGACAAGCCTTTGGGCAGTCGCTCCAAACTGCTGGCCGAGGGCCGCATACTGCCCAACTCGTCAAACAAGGCCGCCCCGGTCGCGGGGGGCAGGTGGGCGACCACGTAAGCCGCTTGCCGCGCCGCCGCCGGGGTAAAGAAGCCTTCGATCATCCCCGCCTGCAGTTCCAGGGGGCAGATATGGCGGGTGCTCCGTCCGGCCGGACGATACAGGTGCCGCTTCACCAGCACTTCGCCGGCGATCGTCATATACGTCTCGGTGTCTTCCATCGGCTGGCTGTACTCGACGCCGTCGAGGGTGACGCGTTCGGCCGCGACATCGTAACCCGCCAGTTCTTCCGCCATCACTTCGCGTTCAAACGCCAGAATGTGCGTATGCAACCCGCGCGCGAACGCTTCCAAATTGGGTGTCTGGTGCGCCCATGCTTGATGATGTTCGCTCAAGAACGTGGCCAGTTGGCGCAGGGCGGGACTTTTCAAAATATCGGTTTCGCGATATGCTTCCATTGGGCAATCACCTCTCAGAAGTTGGGTTCTTTCAGCAAACCCAACTATGGGCAGGTGATTGCCTTTTGTCAAGATAGGCTCACTATTTGAGATTTACACCCATTAGTAATCGTCTAAAAGCTCGCCAGGCTTTAATGTGCTGGGACTTCCTCCTTCAAGAGCGCATCGCGTTTTTCACGCAAGCGATAACTCTCGCCCTTGATGTTGAAGACGACCGAGTGATGCAACAAGCGATCGAGGATGGCAGAGGCGACGACGCTGTCGCCTCCCAGGATATTGCCCCATTCCGTGAACGCTTTGTTGCTTGTCAGGATGATGCTCCCGGTTTCATAGCGGCGCGCGATGACTTGGAATAAATGGTCCGCGCCGGTTTTGTCGAGCGGGACATAGCCGACTTCATCAATCACGAGCAGCGCGACCTGGGTCAAGGTGCGGAGACGCGCGGCCAAGGAATGATCAGCGAGGGCGGCGTGCAGTTGGGCGACCAAGTCTGCCAAGGTCGTGAATAAGACCTTGTGCCCTGCCGTACACACTTTGAATGCCAATGCGATCGCAATGTGAGTTTTCCCTGTACCCGGCGGACCGAGCAAGATAATGTTCTCATGGTTCGCGACGAAGCGCAGCGTCGCCAGGTCCGCGATCTTCTGCCGACTCAACCCCGGTTGAAAACTGAAGTCGAATTGCTCCAGGGTTTTGAGATACGGAAAGTGCGCGGTCTTAATCCGTCCGTTCACCAGGCGCGTGTCCTGCGCCTGGGTCGCTTCTTGCATCAAGCCGCGCAAGAAATCGAGATACGACATATTCGCCGCAACCGCGCGTTGCATGTGCATGTCGAGTACTTCAGCGACACGTCCCAACCGCAAATGCTTGAGCTGGGAAACTAACAGTTCATATTCGGGCGTGCTCATTTCAGCACCTCCACATACTGCGTGAGCGGACGTTGTTCCACGGTGGTGTGTAGCAACGCCGGCTGACGCATCTGGACCGGGGACTTGAGTGGCACGAGTGCCAGCGCGGAATCGCTTTCGCAAATCTTGCGCACATGTTTTGCCGTGAAGGCACCAAAGTCCAACGCTCGCCCAATCGCCGTCGTCACCACGGTCGCGGGATACACATCGAGCAACGCAAGAATCTGCGTGAGGTGATACGACGCATTGCCGCCTTTGAGCCGCACAACGCCTTGCACAAACGCTTCGGTGCGTGGAAAGGTCGTGACGAATTGCTCTTGGAGGGCTTGCGTATTATGCGCATACACCGGTCGAAAAATGCCTGAAAAATGGGCAGGATCGGTGATCATTTGGTGTTTCTTGAGACACAGTGTGTGTGTGGCGATCAATTTCTCGCCGTCGAAGATGCACAGTTGGGTGCCTTGCGCCCGCACCGTGAGTTCGCGACAGGCATATTGGAAAGGTACCGAATAGCGATTGCCTTGATAATCGAGATGGCAATCCTTGTGACTCTTGCGCGTCTCGACCAGTTCAACCAAGTAGGTGCGGTCTGCCACGGGCAACAATTTTTCTTCTTTCACCCGTTCAAACGGCACACACTGCGTCGTGCGATGCACCCGCGTATTCGCAATGTGGTCGAGCCAGTGCCGGAACTGGGCATTCAGTTCCTCGAGCGTCAGCTGTGCCATGTCCAAGCCGGCAAAAAAAACTATCGGTGATGTAGCCAAACGGTCGTTCAATCTTGCCCTTGGTTTGTGCGCGCCGGGGTCGGCACACCCTGAGATCAAATCCGAACGTTTTCGCAAAGTCGGCGAACTGCGGATTCCATTCGATGTGATCAGGACTCCACGACAGCACCACGGTCTTCATTTGGTCGTAGAGCAATTCGCGCGGAATTCCGCCGAGATAACGAAACGCATTCAGGTGACATTGCACCAAGGTCGCCAAGTCTTCCGAGACGGTGAACTCGCCATACAACGCGCGACTGTAACCTAGGACGAGCGCGAAGCACGACAACTTGCGCGATTGACCCAGGTGGTTGATCCGTCCAAACGGACTCCAATCGACTTGCCCTTGTTGACCTGGCTCTGTTTCAAAGCGCACAAATGCCGGCTTGGGTTTCGGAGGGCGAATCGCGTGCACATAGCGTTGCACAATGGGATACGAACCGCGATAACCCTGGGTTTCAACTTCGGCGAACAATTTCATTGCCGTGAGATCGTATTTCGCCAAGCGCCGTTGAATATGCTCTTTGAACGGATCCAGGATTGAGGCTCGGCTGGCACGTTCATGCTGCGGGGGTTCTGAATCCTCCGCGTGACGCGCGACGGTCTTGCGATCAATGTGCAGCAAGTCCGCAATCCGGGTTTGTGGTACACCTTCGTCGAGTAATGTTCTTAACACGATCCACTCCTTGTTGGTGATGGTCATGGTGGTTTCCTCCTAGCCAGCGAAGAATACCACAACATGTCTCTTGAGACGACGATGAGGAGTGGGGCATTATTCTGATGAGAAGTGGGACATTTAACACGCTGATAAATGTCCCATCCCGGTCGATCATAAATGGGTCAATTTATTGTATCACTGATACGCTCCTATCCAAAAACCGCTAAACCGTAACAAAGCTCAGCCACCCCACCTCGGACAGCCAATTTCGCGTCTAGAGCGTGCCGCTCTGCGAGTCCCGGAGTGCTGAATGGGTTCAGAGGCCGGGACTCTAGATTTCCGCTACACTACCCAAACGTAAAATAAAACGCCGCGCCGTTATTCTCTTCCCCTTCCACCCACACACGCCCGCCGTGCCGCCGGATAATCCATTCGACCATCGCCAGCCAGATCCCCGCGCCCTCGTATTCATCCTCGCGATGGTACCGTTGGAACGCGCGGAAAATGGTTTGCGCATAGGCGTGCTGACGCGTGAACTTGAGGGCATTCGAGAGCAAGTGGCTCCAGACCAGTTTGAGCAGCGCCGGATCCGCCTGGCCTTCGCCTAGTTCACCGATGGTGATTTCGACCTGGCGGTCCTGGCGGTCAGGTTCAAGTTCCTGCAAGACCTCGCGCACGAGGGTTTTCGGCGCGACGGTCTGCTTCTGGAGGGGCCGCTGAATAATCCGCGCGACCTGGAGCAGCCCTTCCGTCAGACGATCCATTTCTTCCGTATTCGCATGCATGAGCTGAAACAACTGCTCCGTTTGGGGCAGTAGTGCCAGGGCATCGTCCTGGTCAATCAAGTGGGCCAGATGGTGAAGCGACACCAGCGGGCGGCGCAATTCCAGGGCGACCGATTCGGTCAGCCGTTCCAGTTCCTTGTTCGCCACTTGCAACCCCACGTTGGCCTCGTGCAGTTTCTCATTGGCGCGGTGCAGTTCTTCATTCGTCACGCGTAATTCCTCGGTCGTCAGTTCCAGGTCTTGCGCCCGCCGCTCGAGATCTCGGTTCAGTTCCTGGATGTGTTTTTCCGCGCGGTGACGTTCGGTGATATCCATCATCGCGGCAATCGCGCCCCGCGTCCTTCCGGTGCTATCGAACAGCGGCCTGGCGTAGGCAAAAAAGTAACGCTCAATTTAGATTTCAAGGAGGTGCGACTTCGCACCGCGAATATGCTAAAATAGTCGGTATCGCGATTCTGCGCTGAGGTCTACCGATGATCAATACTTACTGAATCTTCAAAAGTTAATGTTCGCGATGCCTAACGTTTCCAGGGGAGATCAGAGGCGAAGACAGCTGCCCAGAGGCGACCGGGCGAGCGCCCGGTTCGAGCCACACCTGCCATGACATTGGCTCGCAGGTGCCAGCCATTGCGAGGGGCGCTGCGCGCCGTGTACTCGGCGACCTGGGTCCAGACGAATTCGGTCGGATTGAGTTCCGGCGCTGCTGTCGGAAAGTCGTACATATGCAGACGCGGATGACAGGCTAGTGCTGCGTTCGACAAGTCTTTTAAGATGGTCACAGCAGCTTAACAAGCGTATACTACTCATACTTCGAGACGCAGTCGGATTCTCTTGGCGATGGAGCACCCGCGAACCATCGTCGATGAGTTGGCACAGGGTGCGACGATGACGCCGACCGGCGTGTGGTACGTCTGTCGGCGCTATGAAACTTGCGGCTTGGATGCCATCGTTGATGCCCCTCGCGCAGGCCGCCCGCGCGAGATTTCGGAACTCGAACGCGTGGCCATTGAGCAATCGGCCTGTTGTGAGCTCCACGGGTTGAAATCGGAACTCACCCACTGATCCACGCGCAGCTTGACCGCTATGGCCCGCCAGCGCTTGCATCGGCCCCACCTGGCGCATTCCACCGTGTCGTTGATTTTGCGCGATGCGGATTTGAAGCTGCATCACAGTCGCTACTGGATCACGCCCACACTCGACGATGAGTTTGTCCGGCGTGCGACGCGCATCTTATGGCTGTACGAGCGTGTCCAATGTCTCTTGGCGCACGATGAAATCGTCATTGCCGTAGACGAAAAGCCCAACCTCCAAGCGTTGGAACGCGCCCGAGCGACCCAGCCGATGCGCGCCGGGCAAGGTGAACGTCAAGAGTTTGAATATGAGCGCCATGGGACCGTCGACTTCTTGGTTGGCACAGTCGTCAAGAATTGATTGACCACTTGTATGCCAGTGTGCCGGAATACAATCGTCTCTTTGCTCATCCAATCAACTGGAAATGGACGCGTCGCGATCTGCGTGATTGGGTGGAATGGAAGACGTCGGGACGACCTTAGATTACTTATCGAACGCGCTACTAGCAGGCCTAATTCTTCCCAGATGACAGCCAACGATCTGACGCCGGCAAAATTGCCGTAACGCCATCCAACCAACATGTCGCGCAGAATCTTCGGCGATCCCAACCGGCTTGCGGTGAAAGCGAATAACTAGCACGCCACCTTTGGAAACGGCGCGCAGGGCACGCGTCCAGTAAACAAAGGCGAAACTTGGCGAAGTGAAATGTTCATTTAGGTCACCGTATTATTGGAACCCACCTGTGGCGACACTGACGCCGCGCTCGGTCCGAATCTGCTCCTCGTAACCGCTCGCCTCATAAGCCGCAATCGGATCGGCCGGGACGCCCATCTCTTCGCGCACTTGCGCGAGCAGCGGGCGCATGTCGGTGCGAAAAGCGTCGGTCAAGATGCGGTGCGCCGCGAGCACGTTGCCTTCCGCCTGCGCCGCCGCCAAACGCGCGCGCGGCACGATCAGCGACTTGGCGTACGCTTCCTGGCAGTTGAGCACTGAATAGATCATGGCCGCTAACTTGCCTTCGATGGACAAGGACTGATCAATCATGTAGGCGATATTATGCGCGGTCGTCCGCGCGGGCTCGTCGCCGCCAGCTGCCGCGCCAGCCAACTCGTTGTAGATCAGGAATAGTTCGTAGGGGTTGACCGCGCCGACGATCAGGTCGTCGTCGGCGTACTTGCGGTTGTTGAAATGAAAGCCCCCCAGCTTGCCCTCGTCCAGTAGGAATGCCACGATCTGCTCGATGTTCACTCCCGGCGCGTGATGCCCGAGGTCAACCAGCACCTGCGCCTGCGCCCCGAGTTTGAGGCAGAACGCGTACGAGGTTCCCCAATCCGGGATGTCGGTGCTGTAAAACGCCGGCTCGAAGAATTTGTATTCGATCAGCATCCGCGCGCCTTGCGGCAAGTTCGGGTAAACTTGCTTCAGCCCTTGCTCAAATCGTCTTTTCCGGTGGCGCAGCATATCTTGCCCGGCGTAATTCGTGCCATCGGCGAACCACAGACTGAGCACGTCACTCTTGACCGTCTGCATAATCCCGCAACATTCCATGATGTGGTCGAGCGCGCGCTCGCGGATGCCCGGATCGGGATGGCCGAGCGAGCCAAGGCGATACTCGTCGTCCTGGAAAACGTTCGGGTTGACCGCGCCAATCGCGATGCCCCGCGCTTGTGCGTACTGCGCCATCGCCGCGTAATCGCCATCCTCCGGGCGGTCCCACGGGATGTGGATGGCGACCGTCGGCGCGATGCCCGTCGTTCTGTGAACCATCGCGGCATCGTCAATTTTTGGCCGCGTGGTGGTCGCCGCGCCGGGCCAGGGAAAGGTGTGAAAGCGCGTGCCGCTGTTGGCATAACCCCACGACGGCGTTTCGATGTGCTGCGCCTTAAGCGCGGTCTTGACGGTTTCGACGTCTATGCCTTGATTCGTCAACTGCTCGGCGAGCAAAGCGTAATCGGGGCGAGTGGGCATGAGTGTGCTCCTTGAAAATAACCTGTGGGGCGAGCCGCCCGTCCTACATTTCCAGTTTCAGTTTGATGACCGTGTCATACGGATCGAGAAGCGATTCCGGCAAATGGATGCGGAGCGGCGAGACGTGCGGCGGGTTGCGGAGCGCGTCGCGCGGGTGCGCGCGATCGGGTTCCCATTCGAGCGGCTGGCCGGTTACAAGTAGTCTAACGTCGAGCACGCGCCGGTCGAGGTTGTTCACGCGCACGAGTCCTTCGCTGGGGCGTCCCAGGACGTGCAAATACAAATTGTCGCCGCGCGCGGTCGTGGGACCGTAGTAGACGCCCAACGGCAAACCGGGGCCCGCGTCGTAGATGGATTCGCCGTACTTTTGCAGCCACTCGCCCATGACGCGCAAGCGCGAAGAGAACTCGGGCGGAATTTCGCCATCCGCCGTCGCGCCAACGTCGAGCAAAAGATTGCCGCCCTTCGAGACAACTTCCGCCAACGTCGCGATCAGTTCGCCGCAGGATTTGTACGCGCGGTCGGTCGGAGAAAAAGCCCAGGTCTCGTTGATCGTCATGCACGTTTCCCAATCGTTTTCGAGAGGTTGATTGGGCACGACCTGCTCCGGCGTGCCGTAATCGCCAAGCCCGCGTTCGCCCAAACGGTCGTTGACGACGATGCCGGGCTGCAATTGGCGAATCATCGCGACGAGCTCGCGCGCGCGCCATTCTTCCGCCGTGTGCTCCCAATCGCCATCAAACCAAAGCAGGTCTATTTTTCCGAACATCGTGCAGAGTTCGCGCACCTGGCCGTGCATGAATTCAAGATAGCGTTCCCAACGTTCCGGCAGAGTAATCCGAGAGTTGCGTATCGTACAGCGCCAAGCCGTCGTGATGCTTCGCGGTCAGGACGGCGTAGCGGATGCCGGCCTCACGCGCGAGTTCAGCCCAAGCAATCGGGTCATACCGTTGGGGTTTAAAGCGGTCGGCGAGCGCGTCGTAATCTCGATAAGAGATCGCGCCCCACTGGAGCGGCCAGGCGGCTTCCCAGCCGGTGAGCGCGTAGGAGCCAAAGTGGATCATCAATCCAAAGCGGGCTTGGCGAAACCAGCTATTTGTCATCGCACTCGTTTTCGCCTCTCACTTGAGCGATCATGACCTCGACGCCCCGCGCGCGAAATTGCTCGATCAGCGGCGGCGCGCAATTGTCGGTAACGATGCGCTTGACACATTCGATCGGCGCGTACGATGCCAAGCCCACCTCGCCGAACTTGCTGCTATCGGCCACGGCGATGACTTCTTGACAGCGCTCGATCATCGCCTTTTTGACGTTGATCTCCTGGATATTCACGTCGGTCAGCCCTTGCTCCACGCTGATCCCATGCGCGCCGAAGAATCCCTTCATCGCGTTGATCTTGGCGAGCGAATCCCAAACGATGGTTCCGATCAGCGAGACGGCCGAGGGACGCAGGATGCCGCCCGTCAGAATCGTCGTGATGTCGGGACGATTGACCAGTTCGAGCGCGGTGTAGATGCCATTCGTGATGACGGTGAGATCGTGCAAGTCTTGGCGTTTCATCAGCGCCCGCGCGACGTAAAGCGAGGTCGAGCTTGCATCCAAAATGATCGAATCCCGCGGGTTGACGAGCCGCGCCGCCAGTTCGCCGATCCCGCGCTTTTGGTCGGCATTGAACCGATCGCGCGTGTAGAACGTGGCTTCGCGATTCGCACGGTCCGTGGTGACTGCCCCGCCGCGCGTTCGAACCAACATTCCTTCGTCGGCGAGGCGCTTTAAATCTTGCCGCACCGTGACTTGCGATACCTGCAAACGTTCGGAGAGTTCGGCGACCGTGGCGCTCTGGTTCTTTTGGACGAGCGCGAGAATTTGCTCCCGGCGAGTTTCTGGCATCATAGGCAAACTCCTTCGACACATTATATTTCCATTTCGTTTACTTGTCAATATCTTTCGAAAATTTTCGACTATTGACACAAACGAAGGTTTATGATATATTGACGTTGACCCCGACGAAAATACCCCACTTTTTCTCATTTCATGAAGGAGGAGAACACCATGCAGGCCAAATCGCTTCGTCCCGCCGTTTTTCGATTGTTGGTCGGGATGATGATTTTGTTGGTCGCCGTAGCTTGCGCGCCGGCGCCGACCCCCGTTCCAACCGCCCCACCGCCAACTACCGCGCCGACTGCCGTGCCCCCGACTGCCGCGCCCGCGGCAACCGCGACACAGCCACCGGCCGCAACCAAAGCCCCCGCGACGACCGCACCCGCCGCGACCACCGCGCCGACCAGCGCACCCGCGTCACCCACGACGGCGGCCGCCAGCAAACCCGCCGCGCCCGTTGCCACCGCGGCGAGCCGTCCGAATCTCAAAGGCGAACTCGTCATCAACACGTGGCGCGATCTCTCTGCCGATCCCAGGGTGACGACCTACTATGCGTTCTGGCAGTTGATGGAACAGTGGGTCAAGAATCATCCTGGCGTCACGATCAAGTACCAACCGATGCTCGGTACCGTCACAGACATTTTTGGTTACATCACGACCAACTTGCGTTCCAAGACACTGCAAGATGTCGTGAATCAAGTCTTTCCGTCCTCCGCACAACTCGACCCCGATTTGCAATACGATCTAGCGGCGGACCTGGCCAAGCCGAATCCGTACAGCACGAACAAAACCTGGAAAGACGATTTTCCGACGAATGGCGTCGCATTGAACAACGTAACCGTCGGAGACAAAGTGTTGATGGTCGGCACGACGTTTAGCGGCGACCTCGGCGATACGGCAATTCTCTACAACCAAGACTTGCTCGACAAAGCCGGAGTCAAATCGCTGCCCAAGACCTGGACCGAATTGTACGACGCAATGACGAAGCTCAAAGCGGCTGGGATTCAGCCCTGGTATATGCCCACCGCCGGAAACGAAGCGTACATCTTCACCTGGTACGTGGACATTCTGAGCGATCAACTTTTCGACGATGTGATCAAAAAGTGTGACGGCGCCGCCGGCGATAAAGCCAATGGCATCATTTCGGTGATGGAAATGTCCTGGTGCGTCAAAAAAGGCAACCTGAATACGAAGCTGCCCGCGTATACGACCTTGTTCCAAGAAATGAAAAAGTGGTCGGCGTATTGGAACGAGGGGTATCTCGCGCCGCCGCAACCTGGGGACGCCTTCATCCAGGGCAAAGTGGCGTTTCGCTCGATCGTGCGGATCAATATGCCGGTGGTCGAAAACGACCCGACCGTCAAGTTCAAGTGGGGCTCGTTCTATCTGCCGCCGCTGCAAGACGGCGGAAAGGTGCGTCGCTTGGGCAACCCGGGCGGCGGCTCGGGCGCGCAATATCTCTTCATCCCCAAGACCACTCAAGACAAAGGCAAACTCGACCTCGCCTTGGACTTGTTGCAGTACGTGACTTCGCCCAAGGGCAACGACTATTGGTGTTCGCAACAAAACCCGCCCTGTTTTGCGTCCGGCACTCCGGTCGAGAAGGTTTTTCCAGCTAATCCTGCGGCGCAAGACCATTATCGCGGCTTCATTGACCCACCCACCGTGGGCAATGTCATTCGCGCTTTGGACGTCAACTCCACCTACGGTCCCGCGAGCTCGACGCAAGAGACCAAGGTTTTCCAAGATTATCTGAGCGGGACGGCCACGCTCGATCAATCGCTCACCGCGTATCAGAGCATGCTCGATCAACTCGCCAACACCGCCATTCGTCAGCACCCGGAATGGAATGCGGACAAGTGGTAAACCATAGGTAAACACGGAAACCGGTAGACAGGTAACCCGTTCGCCTGTCTACCGGTCTACTTGTCTACCGGACAGTACGGTGTTAACGATGAGCCAAGAAATTGCGCTAGCCGGTCAAATGACCCAATCGAAAGCCACCCACCGCGCCGCTACGCTGGTCGCAGACATTCGACGCAGTTGGTTGTTGTATCTGCTGATTATTACTATCCCATGGCTTCGGGCTTGATTCACTCGTTTACTTATTGGGACATTAAGCAAACGATCTGGATCGGTCTCGAAAACTACCAGCGCATGTTCAACGATCCGGCGGCGCTGACGGCGTGGCGGAATATGCTGACGATTCTCGTCTCGCAACTCGTCATCGTTTGCACATTTCCGCTGCTCGGCGCGGCATTGGTGGCGCACTTGCGTCCAGGCCTCGCGCAGTTCTGGTGGCGCATGACCTTCATCATGCCGATTGTCGTGCCCGCCACTGTCGTCGTTTTTGTGTGGCGCTGGTTCTATGGACCCGACGGCGGAGTCAATACGCTGTTGCGTGCTGCCGGTTTGGGCAACTGGGCGCATCTGTGGCTGGGCGAAAACGCGACGGCGCTGTGGGCGATCATCTTTACCGGTTTCCCCTGGATCGCCGGCCTCAATTTCTTACTTTACCTTGCCGCCTTGCAAGCCGTGCCGGAGGAATTGCTCGACGCGGCGCGCGTGGATGGGGCGAGCGCGCTGCGGCGTTTCTTTCAGATCGAACTACCGCTCATCCGCAATCAAATGCGGGTGCTCATCGTCTTGACGTTTATTTTTTATCTGCGCTCGTTCGATGCTCCGCTGATCATGACCAACGGCGGGCCTGGCACGGCGGGCACCTTGGTGCCGGGCTTGCAAATGTACCGCGCCGTGCGCGACGACCTCGATCTGGGTTACGGTTCGGCGATTGGCATCGTCCTTTTCATCGCAACACTCGCATTGATGCTCGCGAATCAAGCCCTCAGTCGCCGATCGAAGAGCGAATCGTAACCCTGGGAGTTCTGCCATGCTTCATCTGCGCCGCAACGCCGGTCAGTACGCCATCCATTCCATTTTACTTGTGTTCGCCGTCTTGACTCTGGTTCCGGTTCTCACGCTATTCAATCTTTCGTTCAAGAATGCGAACCAGTTCAATACGGATCCAATGGGACTCGCGTCGCCGATCACCGTGGACAATTACACGCTCGCCTGGCGCTTTATGCGCGATCCGCTCATTCACAACATCATCATCGGCATCGTTTCGATCTCGGCCAGTCTCGCGATGGCGGCGGCGACGGCGTTCGTCTTTGCGCGCTTTGAATTTCCCGGACGCAACTGGCTCTTTGGCGCGATCATGCTGATTCTGCTGGTACCGAACACCGTCCTGTTCGTGCCGACCTACCAACTCATTATTCAATTCAGTTTGCAAAATACGCTATGGGCGCTCATCCTGCCTTACGCCGCGCACCAGAGCTTGCTCATTGTCGTGCTACGCGCCTTCTTTGCCGAACTCCCGTCCGAAATGTTTGATGCGGCGCGCGTGGACGGCGCGGGCGTGTGGGAACTGTTTACGCGCATCGCGATTCCTCTTTCGCTGCCCGTGTTGAGCGCCATGGCGATTTTTCAGATCTGGTGGATCTGGAACGATTACGCCTGGCCCGCGCTCGTCGCCAACGCGCCCGACGCGCGCACCGCCGTCGCCGCGGTGATATTTTTCAACGACGGCATGTTTCGTCCCGAACCCGGCGCCGGCATGGCCGCCGCCGTCATTGCCGCCCTTCCGATGGTGCTGTTGTTTCTCGTTTCAATGCGAACCTTCGTCGCCGGTATCACCGCCGGTGCGTTGAAAGGGTAGCGTGAATTCGCGAGAACGCGTTTTCGCCGCCATTCGCCACACCCAGCCCGACCGCGTGCCGCTGAACATCTGGCTTTATCAGCCGCGCTTTGGCAGCGAAGAACTCAAGAGCGCGATCGAGGACAAGTACGGCCGGCTCGACGGGTTCTACGAAGCGTTTGGCATTGACCTGATGATGAACATCGTCCCGCTGCCTTACGCGAATCATGTGCCCGGCCCCGGCGGGACGATGACGACCGGGGTTGGCGGCTTGCCGCTCGAAGAGATCACGTCTCAATCCTTCCGCGACCCCGACGACGAATCGCTGTACGCGGGGCTTGCCGACCTAATCGGTAGGTATGGGCGTGACAAAGCCATTGTCGCGCACGTGTGGGGCGCGGTCGAGAGCGCGTACAGTTTCATGGGCGTCGAGCAAACGCTGATGAACTTGGCGACCCAGCCCGAACGGATGGCGGCTCTGT
>JACQYF010000084.1 GCA_016208315.1 Chloroflexota bacterium
AGGAATGCGAGCAGGGATTCAACCTTGCGCGTGGGGAGACGGATCGTTTGCGTGTCGCGTTCGATCCGCAAGGCGCCCAGCAGATAGACGCGGAGCATGGGAGTGGCTGCCGTAGCCAGAGGGTCTGGGGCCATCATCACTCCTTGAGACAGCGCCGGAAATGGAACCGGGACCGAGCTACGTACATTGTTCTGTCAGTCCCAGTGTAGCCAAATTGCTCCGAGTTGTCTAGCCCCAGGTCTGGCGATCACGCAGTGGAGACTTGCCTAGCGCTTTAACGTGGGCTTCCACGCCGTCGTCGTATGACATGTCGAGCACTGCGCGGTAGAGTGGTTGGGTGGTCGCTTGTTGGCGTGACAACTCGCGCAATCAGTTTGACCGACATGACTGAAGGTAGCCGGCTTCCAGCCAATAGGCGTATGGCACGTCGAGCACTGCCCAGCGTAGTGATTGGGTGGGCGTTTCGCGGCATGGCAGCTCGCACAATCGCTCTGACCGGCATGGCTGAAGGTCGCCGGCTTCCACGCCGCGGGCGTGTGGCAGTTGGAGCATTGTCCCGCGTAGTGATTGGCCGGTCGCCTGTTCGCGTGGCAGCTCGCGCAATCGGTTTGGCCGCTGTGGTTGAAACTGGCGGGCCTCCAGGCCGTCGTGCTATGGCAGCTCGAACATTGACCGCTGTAGTGATTCGGTGGACGCTTGGCGCTGTGGCAACTCGCGCAGTCCGTTTGTCCGCTGTGATTGAATGTCGCGGGCTTCCACGCGCTGGTCGTATGGCAACTGGAACACTGTCCGCTGTAGTGATTGGGTGGGCGCTTGGCCGCATGACAGCTTGAGCAATTGGTCAATCCCGCGTGGTTCATTTTCGCGCCGGTCCATGCGGTGGTGGTGTGACACGACGAGCACTGACCTGCGTAGTGATTGGGTGGGCGCTTGTTCGTATGACAGCTCGCGCAGTCCGTTTGACCACTGTGATTGAAAGTGGCGGGCTTCCAGCCAGTGGTCTTGTGGCATATCGAACATTGACCGCTGTAATGATTCGGGGGCCGTCTCGTGACGTGGCAACTCGTACAGTCGGTTTGTCCGCTGTGGTTGAATGTCGCGGGCTTCCAAGCCGTCGTCGTGTGACAACTCGAACATTGTCCAGTGTAGTGATTGGGTGGGCGCTTGGCGCTGTGACAGCTTGAACAGTTGGTCAAGCCGCTGTGGTTCATTTTCGCGCCGGTCCATGCCGTCGTCGTGTGACAACTGGAACACTGCCCGGTATAGTGATTCGGTGGGCGTTTCGCGGCGTGGCAACTAGTACAGTCGGTTTGGCCGGTGTGATTGAACGTCGCCGGCTTCCAAGCCGCGGTCGTGTGACAACTCGAACACTGGCCCGCATAGTGATTCGCCGGACGCTTGTTGGTATGACAACTCGCGCAGTCCGTCTGACCGCTATGGCTGAATGTCGCCGGCTTCCAGGCGCTGGTCGTGTGACAACTCGAACACGGGCCCGCATAGTGATTTGCCGGCCGCTTGTTGGTATGACAGCTCGCGCAGTCGGGAAAGCCGGTGTGATTCATCCGCGCGGGCTTCCACACGGATGTGGTATGACAGTTTGAACACTGCCCGGCATAGTGATTCGCGGGGCGTTTGTTGGTGTGACAGCTCGCGCAATCGGTCTGTCCGGTGTGATTGAAGGTGGCCGGTTTCCACGCGCGGGTCGTATGGCAGCCAGAACATTGCCCGCCGTAGTGATTGGGAGGACGCTTGGCGGTGTGACACGTGGCGCAACTGTTCAGCCCGGTGTGGTTGACTTGGGCCGGTTTCCACGCACTCGTCGAATGGCAGGTTGTACAGGACTGACCGTAGCCGCCGTAGGCGTTTTTGTGAGGATCCTTGTGGCAGGCGACGCACCCGCGCGGCGTGCCCTCATATTTGCCATTGGAATGACAGCGCTCGCACGTGACCGTGGTGTGCTTGCCGTCGAGTCGAAACGAGTGTTTGAAACCCACCGGCAAGGGAATCGCGCGCGGCAAGATCGCGCCCAATCCCAACGGCTCAGCCGCGAACTTGGGAACATCCAGCGAGATGCTCGCCAGCTCGCGCAAGCTTTCCGGGGTGACGGCGGAGTCTCGGCTCGCCGCGAAAATCCGCTCGACCTTGTCGTTGAAATTGGTGACCACGACCGGGTCGCTAGGCACTTGGACCGTCGCGAGCAACTTGAGTGCGGCTTGCGCGAGATGCGCCGTTTCTTCGAGGAGCGCGGCGCGCGGGTCGGGTGGCAATTCGGCAATCGCCAAAAGCGCGCCGTTGACCGCGCCATCGAATTGCAGGATCGCGTCCAGTTCGTGCGCCGTACCCACGCGCAGCACCAGATCGTTCAGTCGCCGGGTGACGTGGTTCCGGTGCGCGATGGCACGCATCGTCGGATCGGAAGAAAAGAAGAGAGGGAGATTCTCGCCGAATTCGCGAATGGGAAACAAGGCGTCGCCCGGCAGCGCATTCTCTATTGCGCCGCTCGCCGCGGCGATCCCGCCCCACAAAGTCAGCACGAGGACCAGTACGGCGGAAGAGGCAAGCAAGATCGAGCGGGCCGTACTTTTGGGAGCTTTCACGCGCCCGCCTCGCCGCGTGCGCTCCGCCATTTTGCCCAAAAGCCGCGCACCGTCGCGCCCAGCCCCAGGTCGCCGGTCCGCAGTTGCGACCGGATGGGCGATATGTCGACGCAGTGCGCGATCAGGTCGCGCAGCGGGTCGGCCAAATCCTGATTCCCCAATAGAATCGCGCCGACGATCAAGCGGTCACGCAGGATGAGACGCAGCGAGTGATCGCCCGCGTGACTCCACGCGCTGCCATAGGGTCCGCCCGAACGCGCCCACCAGGCCTCCGACGAGCCGCGCGATTGATACTGCAGCGTTTCGTGTGGGTCCTCGTCGCCGCCCCGATCGGCCCCGGCTTGACCGATCGCGGTGAGATGCAGTCCCAAGATGCGCGCGGCGTTGAACGGCGCGCCTTTGACGTAGGGTGCGTTCGCCCCGGCCATGTTCGCCCCGGCCGCACGGCCCGCCGCGATGGCGCTCGACCACAGCGCATCCACGCGGCGCTCGCCGCTCCACGGATCGAAAACCTGCGCCACGTCTCCCGCGGCAAATACGCCCGGTACCGAGGTCTGGAGTTGGTCGTTGACGACGATGCCGCGCTCGGTTTGAATCGGCGTGCCTTGAGTCAGCGCGAGATTGGGCCGCACGCCGATTGCTACGCCGACGATCTGGCACGCGATGTGCTGCCCGCCCGTCGTCTGCACGCCCGCCACGCGTCCCTCCGCGCCGATCACCTCCGCGATCTCTTGGTCGAAATGGAGCTGAATGCCGCACGCGCACGCGTGGCGCTCGACGATGCGCGATTCGGCATCCGTCAGCAGCGCCGACCACATGGTCTTTTTGCGAAGTAGGTAATGGACCGTCACGCCGCGATGCTGTAAGCCCTCGGCCATTTCCATCGCCGTGATTCCGCTGCCGACGACGACCGCCGTCTGCGCGCCGTTTGCGACGCGCCGTAACAGGCCTTGAGTGCTCTTGAGCGTGTCGAGGTAACATATTCCGTCGAGATCAGCGCCAGGGAAAGGCGCGGCGACGGGCGTCGAGCCGGTCGCGAGCAGCAGCGTATCGAACGCGAGGTCGCTGCCGTCGGCCAGCCGGACCGTGTGCCGCGCAAGGTCGAGCGCGGTCGCGCGCGTGTGGATCAATCGCACGCGGTGGCCCTCATAATCTTGACGAGCGCGGCAAAAGATGCGCGCCTCGGGGATTTCACCCGTCAATAGATACGCGAGACCGGGACGCGAGTACATCGGGTGCGGTTCGTCGCCGATCATTGTGATCGGGGCGTGGGGCGAGCGGCGGCGAATCTCCTCCGCTGCGCTCATTCCCGCGGCCCCGTTCCCGATGATGAGGTGCTGGGTGGGCATAGGTTTCATCCGCTGGAAGGTGGGCTATCGTCGCGTACAAACTCGCGTTCAACGTCGCCAGGGTTTGATCGGCTGGCAAGCGCATCAGGGCGGCGGTGGGACACTGTTGGACACACGCGCTGGCGCGATAATTTCGGCAGAGATCGCATTTGTCGGCGCGAAACTTGGGCCGAGGCAACCGGGGATAGGTTTCGAAACGCAGCGTGCCGCGCGGACACTTGGCGATGCACAGTCCGCAACCGATACAAGCCGGATGGTCCATCACGAGTCCCTGGCGCGCATAATCGCGCACGGAAATGCCGGCCGGACAATGCGTCGAGCAAATGCCGCACTGCACGCAGCGCGTCGCATCCGTGAGAATGCCGCATTGGCGCACGCTGCTCGTGGTCTGCCAGGCGAGCGCGAGGATGCTTTCGATCAAGCCGCGCGGCCCCGCGCCGTCGCGCGGCAGCATCTCGATGACGCCATAGCGGCACGCTTGCGCGCACTTTTTGCAGCCGCGACACGCGTCGGACACGAACGTTTTGCCATCGTCGCGGCGCATGCCGCCGAGATGGCAGGCGGCGACGCACGGCGTATCGGGACAGTGCCGGCAAACATTCGGCAGTTGATAGCGCCCATAGCGCGGCCCGCTCATCGTCATGCGCGCGCGCCCGTGCCGGGTCTCACAGGCCGTAACGCAGGTCCCACAATTGATGCACTTGGCGAGGTCGCGCACGAGTATTTCTCTCACAAGTTATTCAACCTTCTTGCCGGTCGCGTGACACTTGATGCAATCACGGTAATCGCGAACGTTTGGTTTGACGTGCTGTTGAGCGGTCTTGGCTTGGTTGTGCTCGTGGCAGTTGTGGCAGGTGTATGCTGCATAATTGGCAGGGTGACAGACCTTGCACTCGGATTCTTTGCCCTTGTTGCCGTGATTGAGTGGGAAACGGTGCTGAATGAGACGCGCCGGCCGCCAGCCCGCTGCCGTATGACACGCGGCGCAATTCGCGCTAAATTGCCCGCGATGAACCTGCGGGTCTTGATGGCACTGGACGCACTCGCGCGGCGTGCCGCGAAAACGATTGTTGACGTGACACTTGACGCACGGTACGGGCGCGTGTTTTTGTTCAAGCGGGAAAACCTTGGCGTGATCAAACCCTTGCAGGCGCGCCGTGCCGTCGTGACAAGCCAAACAGGTATCGCCCATCTTGCGCCGGTGATCGGCGACGAAGAGAGCATCGCGCAGCGCGTGACAATCCACGCAGGCGGACAACGCGACCGCGGCGCTGGCGGCATTGGATTGGATCGGTAAACCATGACACGAACGGCAAGTGAGCGCCGCGCCGTCGTAATCGCGCTGATGAGTATTCAGGGCAAAGCCGAATTGATTGTGCGGCAGTTCGACCAGCGACGTCCGCGTCAAGCTCGCCGCGCGGCCCTTGTGATCGGGATGGCACGCGGCGCATTTCTGTGGTTCGGGTAGACTACCGTGCACGCCCTGCGCGGTCGAAATTTGGTTGGCGACATCGCCGTGACAGTTCACACAGAGCGATGCGTCCGGCCCGCGAAACGGCGTGTGGCACAAATCACAGCGCGATTCGAACTCGGCGTGCGATGCCAGTTCCTGGATGGGTTGGCCCTGCGGATTTTCTGCGCTGAGCGGCCCGGGACTAAAGGGCATGCCGCCGCGCAGGAGCACAAGCGCGGCGAGACAAACCATCAAAACAACGGTGGTCCCACAACCCAAGAGGCAGCCCGTCGCCCTCATCGTCAGAACGGCAGACCTTTGAAATAGAGCGCGGCGATCACGTGAATGAACGCCGTGGCGAACAACGCGATGCCGAGCGGGATGTGGACCAGCCGCCACACGCCCATCAGGCGCTGCGCCGAGTCGAGCGACGCGATCTGCCGTTCGAGTTGGCGCTGTTGACGCAGCAGGCGCTGCAATTCGCCGAGGCGCGCGCGCTCGGCGTGTTTGAGCGGCCGGAGCGCGGCGCGCACACGGGAGGTGTATGTCGAATCTTCAAACCCGCGTAGGAGCACGCGTCGCCATCCGCTCGCATTCGCCGGCGGCCCCGCGAGGCGCGCGAGCGTGTGCTCCACGGCGGGCGCTTGGGCGACCCACTCGTCCAGTTCCATTTGCGCCTGATCGGCACGCACGGCCAGTTCATCCCGGCTCCACTCGATTCCCGCGCGAGTGCGCGGCACCGCCGTGTAGATATAGCGACCGACAAACCCGCTCAGGACGACCATGCCGGCCATCGTGAGCGCCCAGCCCGCCACGCCGCCGACCGCGAACCCGCTGTGCAAAAGGACGAGGAAGGGGCCGACGATGCCGGTGAGGATGTGAAACGAGAGCCACAGCCGCAGAGAACCGAGCCAATGCAGCCAGCGGACGCGTTTGCGAATCGAATAGATCGTCTCGGTGATCAGCATCAGCGCCATGCCAATGGCGCCCAAGGACAACCCAAAGGGATGTCCGCCCGAGGGCGCGGCCAACAGCGCATAGACGCCGTAAAACGCCGCCAAGACCAGGCACGCGAGAAAACTGAGCCACAGTTCAAGATGCTCTTCCACTGCCATCCACGACGACATGGACCACGGCGTCCTCGCCCGCCAAGTGGAACGGGCAGAACGAGGACGCCGCAGCCAAAAACCTCAGAGTACGGATCTTAGTGGAACTTGAACCACGCGAGCAGATTTTTCACCGCGTCAATCCCGCTGGAAATCCAATCTTTATTTTTCTCGTCTATGACATGGATCGAAGTTGCATTGACCGATCCGTCCGGCAATAGAATGCCCTTCACTCTGGCGGGTGCGCCCACTCTGACTTGCGCCGACTTACCCTTTTCCTCGGCAGCATCATCGCCTTCCTCACCGCCGTGGATCTTGGTCTGAGCCGTGACGTGGACGACGGTCTTACCCACCAACCAATCGCCAATCCAGTTCCGGCTCTTGGGTAGTTTTCGGATGACGTCTTGGAACGTAACGTGGCGAGGGTCTGACGGAACCTTGGTCGCCGTTGGCGCCGGTCGCGTACTCGTTGCGGTCGCAGGGCCAACCGCGCGCGTGGCGGTCGGCACAGCACTTGTACTCGTGGCGGTCGGAGCAATCCGCGTTGCGGTCGCCGTAGGTTGGACCGGCGTGTTAGCCGCCGTCGCGGTCGCGGGGACGCGCGTGTTGGTCGCCGTCGCGGTCGCTGGGACGCGCGTGTTAGTTGCGGTGGCGGTCGGCGGGATACGCGTGTTGGTTGCGGTCGCGGTCGCCGGTATGCGAGTGTTGGTTGCGGTCGGTGGGGCTTGCGTCCGCGTTGCAGTCGGAACCGGCGCCGGGCGGCTGTTAGGGTCACCGGGGAACGTGCGGGCACTTATCTCTACGATGTTGGTGTAACCATCCCCGTCCGAATCGAGGTTCTCAATTGCCGCAAAACTGTGTTGGTTGGCTGAAAACGCCTTGGCATAAGGGTTTTGAGAAAACGTACTCGTGTGGCACAGGTCACAGCTATCCAGCACCGTGCCCACAATGGTTGGATATTTGGTTTCTGCCTGAGTAAGGTAAGAGCCCCAGGCCTGGGCCTGTTGAGCATTGGCTGCGAAAACGAGCCCGACTGCAAAAACGAGCAACATGCTGAGGCCCAGAATCCGCACTCCCCACGACAAAGTCGTTCGGTTCATGACGTGATCCTCCTCTTGTGAAATTGTGTGCCGGGTGAATCGTGCTGACGCGAGGAATCGCAAAAATCAGGCGCGAGCCATCGGTGCGGAATAGACCGCCGCCAGGTGGCAGTTGATTTCTAGCGATGGGGCGTCACGAGATCAAGGGTTACAGCCAGGTGGACAAACCAAGTCGCCACTGGCTTGAGGTAGTGCTTGAGGACGAACGGAAAGGCCTGGGGGGTGGGGCCGCAAAGGCAGTCATTGCCTTTGGCGCATGGCGAAACACCCGTCATCGGCGCTTCCTGTCGAACACATCAGAGTTGCTTTCTGATGGGGGTATGTTATCAGCACTTGCCCGAACGGGAAATCGGCCTCAGTCCGATTTCGTCGTCGGTGTTTGTCCTACAAGTGAATTACAGTGTTTTAGCCGCAACGTGATTATGCAAAATGCAGTGCGTATTCGATAGCTTGTTCCAGTGTCAGCGCGCGTCCTTCTGTCCACGCGATTGCAAATGTTGTCTCATCAATTTGGGCACGTACGGCGATAACATAGTGGTCAATTTCCATTTGCTCTGCAGACTCGCCCAGGCGCTTGGCTAGCCCCATGCCTTCGCGCAAAGATTCCATTGCGCCAATCAAGTGGGCGGCTTGCGCTGGCTTGCCCGTCGCGCCCAGAAGACATGCAAGTCCCGCAATACATAGAATCATAAGGTACTTGTCACCCCGTTCTTTGGACAGATCAAGACTCTCCCTGAAGAGCGCTTTGGCTCTTTGGTAATTACCTTCGTGCAGAACAACCCATGCTAGGTTCGATAAGGAAAGAGCCGCCGCCGATTTGTTGAACAAATTCCGAATGGTTGTGGATTCTTCAAATATTGCGCCTGCCGTTCTGTAATCGCCTTCATGCCACGCAACTTCTCCTTGACTCAAAAGCACGACGCCGATCATATACTGGTCGCCCAATTGACGGTAGATATTTAGGGATTGACTGTAAAGATCGTTTGCCCGGCTATAGTCGTGCTCCGCGAAGGCAGAGTTACCCAAATGGTAAAGTGCGAACCCAACTCCCCAGTCGTCTTGCAATTCGCGAAAGGTATCCAACGCCTCTTCTGCAAAAGAGTGCGCCGCGCGGTAATCCTGCTGGGCGCGCCCTGCTTGTGAAAGAAAAGCCAGCGCCATAGCCGTCACTCTCTTTTCTCCAAACATTCGGGCAATCCTCAAGGCTTCTTCGAGCCACAGTCGCGCCGAAGCATAATCATGTTGTACGGTGACCAAGAACGCTGTAGCATACAACAGTCGAGCACCCATCGCCGTATTCCGCCATTCGTCGGCGCGTGAAATCAGTTTGTCAACCCATTCGCGACCTTCCTTCAGATGCCCACGCCGAAACCAGAAAAATAACAGGGCGTTAGCCAAATTGATCGCCGATACCACATTGTTTTTGATGGCGTAATGCAGTGCCGTGCGTAGATTTTCGTATTCATTGTCGAGTCGAATCATCCACTCGAATTGTTCGCGACTAAGCATCTTGGGATCCGCATGTTCCGCGAATTTCAAGAAATGATCTAGATGCCGATCCCGAATGCGTTGTGCTTCACTCGATGCGGTCAACTTTTCGTGCGCATACTGTTTGATCGTCTCCAACATCCGATAACGTGCCGCGCCTCCGCACTCCTCGGCAATAACAAGCGACTTGTCAACCAAACGCGACAGAAAATCGAGAATTTGAATCGCTTCGATCCCATCACCCTCGCACACAAACTCTGCCGCTTCCAATGTCCACCCGCCCGCAAACACCGATAGTCTTTGCAAGACTACGCGTTCCGCGTCCGACAGCAAGTCGTAACTCCAATCAATCATCGCACGCAAGGTTTGTTGTCGCGGCAATGAGGTGCGGTTGCCACTCGTCAACAATCTAAAACGATCGTCCAGCCGAGTAGCAATCTGCTCCACGGACAAGACCTTCAAGCGCGCCGCCGCCAGTTCGATGGCAAGGGGAATACCATCCAAGCGCGCACAAACACGGACGACGGAAGGGGCGTTGCCGTTCAATCTCCACTGCGGCATCACGGCGGCAGCGCGTTGGACGAAAAGCTGAATCGCAGCATATTGCGCCAGTTGCTCTAACGGCGGGAGATGCTCAACATCGGGCCACGCAAATGATGGGACGCGCCACGCCGCTTCGCCGGTGATGCCGAGTGCCTCGCGACTCGTGGCGAGCAACTTCAACTCCGCAGATGCGCTCAGCAATTTGTCTGCCAGCACCGCACACGCGTCAATCAAGTGCTCGCAGTTGTCCAGTACCAGCAGCAATCGCTTGGCGCGCAGATAGTTGACGAGTGTTTCCTCCAGCGACTGATTCGGCGCTTCGCGCACGCCCAACGCTTGCGCCACCGCGTGCGGCA
>JACQYF010000151.1 GCA_016208315.1 Chloroflexota bacterium
AATTGGTAATTCATGAGTGACATCGCGATTCGAGCCGAAGGTTTATCCAAGCGCTATCGCATCGGCAGGCGACACGGGTACGACACGCTGGGAGACGCGGCTGGAAATTGGAGACTGGAGATTAGGGATTGCATGCAGCGAGTTCGCCATCCAACCTCCAATTTCCAATTTCCAATTTCCAACTTCCAACTTCTGGGCGCTCAAGGACGTGTCTGTCGAAGTCGAGCGCGGCAAGGTGCTGGGCGTCATCGGACGGAACGGCGCGGGCAAGAGCACGCTGCTGAAAATTTTGTCGCGCGTCACGCGTCCAACCGCCGGTCGCGCGATGATTCACGGGCGCGTCGGTTCTCTGCTGGAAGTGGGCACGGGTTTTCATCCTGAGCTGACCGGTCGCGAGAATATCTATTTGAACGGCGCGGTGCTCGGCATGACGCGCGCGGAGATCAATCAAAAGTTCGACGAGATCGTCGCCTTTGCCGAGATCGAACAGTTTCTCGATACGCCGGTCAAGCGCTATTCGAGCGGAATGTATATGCGGCTCGCGTTTTCGATTGCCGCGCACTTGGAGCCGGAAATCCCGATCGTGGACGAAGTGTTGGCCGTCGGGGATGTCGCGTTCCGGCAGAAATGTCTGGGCAAGATGCAAGATGTTTCGAGCCGCGCCGGACGCACCGTCCTTTTCGTCAGTCACGATATGGACGCGATCCGGCGCTTGTGCCCGCGCTGCCTTCTGCTCGAACACGGGCACGCGGTTGCCGACGGCGATACGGCGAGCGTCGTCGCGCGCTACCTTGCGTTTCAGGCGATCAAGGGCTATCCCAACGAGTGGCAGGACTTATCGCGCGCCGCGCACATGGGGACCGGCGAAGCGCGGTTTTCTGCGTATCGTTTCGCGAGTCAATGCGCGGCGGTTGGATTCCAACCTTATTCGAAAGGGCCGCTTGAATTCGACCTTGCCATCGAGACCGATGCGGCACGCACGGTTGGGAGCATCGCCGTTGACCTGAGTGACGCATCGGGTTTGCGGTTGGTCAACGCCAACACCGTCTTGATCAATCGCGCCGTAGCCCTGCGTAAGGGTCGCAACGTGGTGCGTTTGCGAATCGCCAATCTGTATTTGAATCCGGGCACGTATCGGCTTGGACTTTGGCTCGCCGACCCGGTGACCAATCACGCGACCGATACGGCATACGACCATATCGAATCGGCGGGAGAAATTGAGGTGGTCAGAGGCGAATCGGAAGAGAACACGTTGAATCCGAATTCGGTCGTGACGTGCGATTTCGATGTGGTGGCTGTGAGCTAACGTGAGCCAACCAGAAGCGACGATTGCGCTATTGCCGTGGGGCAACGTGCTGGAAGATTTCCTGGATCCGCTCGGCGTCTCGCTCGAAATGTTTTGCGCCGAATTCCGCGGCAGCTATATGTTCGGCTACATCGCCGCGCTCAAACAAGCCGGTGTGCGTACCGTCATCATTTGTATCTCGGCACGCGTAGATGCGCCAACGCGTCGCACGCATGCGCCGACCGGGGCGACCGTCTATTTTCTGCCGATGCCGCGGCTCTATCGTGCGGTGCATTGGCGAATGACATACCCGTATGGGCAGACCGTGCGCGAGACATTTGGCGAGCTTCGCGGCGCGCAGCGGTTGCTTCTGCCCTTGTACGCCGCTACGCGCGAAATTGCACTCTATCTCGCGACGCCACTTGAATCGCTCGCGCGGGTGATTCGGCAGGAGGGCTGCGACGCGATCTTGTGTCAGGAGTACGAGTACCCGCGCTTTGATGTTAGCGCGGCGCTGGGCAAATGGCTGCGGCTGCCGGTATTCGCGACGTTCCAGGGCGGCAATTATCATCACCGCCATCTTGAGCGATTCTCGCGTCCGCTGGCTCTGCGCGCCTCCGCGGGATTAATTATCGCGCCACAACGCGAAGCCAACCGCGTGCAGGCACGTTATGGAGTGCCGCCAACAAAGATCGCGCGCATCTTTAACCCGATAGACCTATCCGTCTGGAAACCGGCAGATCGAATAGCGGCACGCACCGCGCTCGGCATTCCGACCGATGCGCGCGTGGTCGCGTGGCATGGGCGCGTGGCGATCCACAAAAAGGGGCTCGATATTCTTCTCGACGCGTGGGAGCGACTGTATCGCGCACGTCCGCAGCAGACATTGCGATTAGTGCTGATCGGCACGGGCGATGACGCGGCAGAATTGCAGCAACGCGTTGCGAAAATCCCGAGCGTGATCTGGATCAACCGTTTTATCAACGACCCGTCTGAACTGGCGCATTATCTTTCGGCGGCCGATGTGTATGCATTCCCCTCGCGCTATGAGGGTTTTCCGGTGGCGTTGATTGAAGCCATGGCGTGCGGGTTGCCGGTCGTCGCCGCGGACGCGGACGGCGTATCCGATATTCTCGCAGAGCGCGGCGGCGGAATCGTCGTGCCACGCGAGGATACCGAAGCGTTTACCACCGCGCTCGGTCGGCTGTTCGACGATTCCGACCTAACGCGTGAAATGGGCAGACAAGCGCGGCAGCGCGCAGAAGCGACGTGTTCATTGCAATCGGTCGGCGAGCAGTTGCGCGATTTTCTCCTTAACGCTCGCGTTGAAAGGGTGGCTTGTTTTGACTCATGACGACATACGTCGCCATTCGATTCAGGGTGGCGCGGTCACGATGCTGGCGCAGGGCGCCAAGTTCGTTCTGCAATTCGGCGCGACCATTGTCTTGGCGCGCTTGTTGACGCCGGAAGACTATGGCCTATTCAGCATCGCGTTCTCGATTGTAATCCTGGCGTCGTTTTTCAAAGACCTGGGATTGTCCACCGCGACCATTCAACGCGCAGAAATCAACCAACTCGAACTGAGCGCGATGTTCTGGGTCAACGTCGTGTGGGGATTGGCGCTGGCGTTGGCAACGGTAATTGCTGCGCCGTGGCTCGCCGCGTTTTTCCGCGACCCGCGTCTGACCGAGATTCTGTGGGCGCTGGCGACCTTGTCCATTCTGGCGGGGATCAGCAATCAACATTGGGCGCTGTTGACGCGGCAGATGCGCTTTGCCGCAAGCGCAATCGTCGAATTGATTTCGCTCGGACTGGGTATTGCGGTTGGGGTTGGCACAGCGTGGATCGGCTGGGGCTATTGGGCGTTGATCGCGACGCAAATCGTCATCGCCGCGCTGCGCGCGGGCGGCGGAATTATCGCGGCGCATTGGATGCCATCACTGCCGCGCGCCGTTTCCGTGCGCTCGTTCTTGACGTTTGGGGGCCAAATCACGGCGGTTTCCATCCTGGGTTATGCCACGCGTAATCTCGACAATCTGTTGATCGGCTGGCAACGCGGCGCGCGCGAACTGGGTTTCTACGACAAGGCCTACCAACTGCTCTTGCTGCCGATCATGCAAATCAACGTGCCGATTGGCACGCTCGCCGTCGCGGTACTCAGCCGGCTTGGCGGCAATGCCGCGGTTTATCGTGCCTATTGTTACCGCATCGCGCTGATCTGCGCGTCGCTGGGCATGCCGCTCATTGCGTTTCTCTTTGTCGCGACCGAACCGATTGTCGTGCTCGCGTTGGGCGATGCGTGGCGCGAGACGATTCCGCTTTTTCGCGCGCTGGCGCCCGCCGCGTTCATTGATACTTTCGCTTCGACGATTACGTGGATGTTTATCTCGCTGGGACAAACCGCGCGACAACTGTATGCTTCTCTCGTGATCGCGGCGCTCATCATCGCGAGCATGGCGATCGGCGTGCAGTGGGGCGCGGTCGGCGTGGCGCTGGCGTACAGCAGCGCGCGCGCCGTGATTATTCTGCCGCTGGTCATTTACGCCTGCCGTCGTTCGCCCGTGCGGTGGACGGGATTCTTGAAGACGCTCGCGCGTCCCACGGTCGCTTCGCTCGGCAGCGCGGCCTTGCTCGTCTTGCTCAGTCCATGGATGTTCTCGGCGAGCAATCTAGGGCTCACGGTTCTTTCGGCGAGCGCGGCGTATGCTATTTTCTATTTGGCGCTGTGGGTCTTGTTGCCCGGGGGCATAACCCTGTTGACTGAAATCTGGCGTTCGATTGAAATGCTGAAACATAACCCGGCGGCGAGTGGAGTTTGATCCGTGGAACGGAATGGAAAGCACATCCGGCTCGGCGCGCTGGGCGATGAGTTTTTCGATGCGCGTCTCGGCGGATTTGGCGGGTTCGGCTGGGCCACGCGTATGCTCGCGGATTGTTTCGTCGGCCATCCAGAGCGCGGAGTGGATTTGGTCTTTTTCTCCAATCGCCTGCGGCAGAATGGCGTGCGAGAGACCTGCGTTCACGACACGCGACTTGTCCTGCGCGGCAACAATCGCGCTCAGGACTGGCGCAATCTCCGGCGCGAACGACTCGACTTGCTCTTGCTATTTGATTACAACCTGGGTTATCGTTTTCACTGCGCCGCGCTCGCGCGCACGCCCGTGGCGCTGTGGGCGCGCGATCCGCGCACGCTGGAAGATTGGGAAAAAATCCGCACGCTCCAGATTCCGGGCCAGGAAAACGCTCCGCCGCAGGGCATCGTGCCGAACGATTGCAATTCCGTCGCCGCGCTGGCGCGTCTTTCGCGTTGGGCGCGCCGCCCGTTTCTCTTCGCCACTCCCAATCCCGCGTTCGCCGAAAAAATGCGCGGCGCGTTCGGCGTCGAGTCCGAACTGCTCTTCCTGCCGAACGTAATTCGCCCGTTTCCGGGCGCGCCGACAAAAAGCAATCGCCCGCGCGTAGTTTTCTTGGGTCGGCTCGATCCGATCAAGCGACCGTGGATCGCCGTCGAGTTGGCGCGGCGCTTGCCCGATGTCGAATTCCTGCTGCTCGGGACAGCGCACTATCGGGGCGCGGGCGGCTGGGAACCCCGCGATCTGCCGCCGAACATTCAAGCGATCGGACAGGCGGACGAGGAGCAAAAATGGCGCGCGCTCGCGTCGGCGTGGGTGGTCGTCAACACCTCGATTCACGAGGGACTGGCGGTCAGTTTTCTCGAAGCGCTGGCGTGCGAAACGCCGATTGTAAGTTGTGTCAATCCGGCTGGCATCGTCGAACGCTACGGGATTTTCGTCGGCACGTGGCTCGGAACCGGGTTGGACGGCGTGCCGTCGTTCGCCGCCGCGCTGGAAAAACTATTGCGCGACGACGTGCTCCGCGCGCGTCTCGGCAAAGCGGGCCGCGCCTGGGTCAACGCCACGCACACGGAAGCACGCTTTTTGGAATCGTTTTCGGCTCTATGTCAACGCGCCGGAGTTGGGCGCCAGTGACCGAGGTCACCTTCAGGTGAAAATCGCGTTTGTGCTGGGAGTGTTTCCCGCGCTCTCCGAATCCTTTATCCTCAACCAAATCACGGGTTTGCTCGACCGCGGACACTCGGTTGACATTTACGCGGAATCGGCACGTGTCGAAGCGACGGTTCATCCCGATGTCGCCGCGTATCATCTGCTCGACCGGACGCGCTATCAACATATCCCGCGCAGCCCGCTGCTGCGCGCGCTCTCCGTACCGCGCTGGCTCGCGATCATCGCGCGGCAACCGCGCATCGCCCTTCGCGCGCTGAATCTTTTTCGTTACGGCGTCCATGCGGCATCGCTCTGGCTCCTCTACGCTTCCGCGCCGTTCGACGGCGCGGCGTACGACATTATTCACGGTCATTTCGGAGCGAACGGGCTAAAGGCCGCGCTCTTGCGCGAAATCGGCGCGCTGCGCGGCAAATTGGTGACTAGCTTTCACGGCGACGAAATTACCGAATATCCCAAACAATTCGGTCGCGCTGTCTACGCGCCGCTCGTCGCGCGCGGCGATCTGTTTCTGCCGATCAGCCGCCGCTGGGTGAACGACCTCACGGCATTGGGTTGCGATCCGGGAAAGATCGTGCCGCACGCCATGGGCGTTGACCTCGGTCAATTTCCATTTCGGCAGCGTCAAAACAATAGCGCAGAACCGCTCCGAGTCATTTCCGTCGCGCGCTTGGAAGAAGTTAAAGGTCTGGAGTATGGCATTCGCGCCGTCGCGCGCTTGGGGAAAAGGATTTCGTACGTGATCGTGGGCGACGGCTCGCGTCGCGCGGCGCTCGAACGATTGATTCGGGAATTGGACGCAGGTCAATGCGTGACGCTCGCCGGCGCCAAACATCAGGCGCACGTTCGCGATTTGCTGCAACGCGCCGATATTTTTCTCGCGCCGAGCGTCACAGCCGAGCCGGAGTACGAGACGGGCGCGCGCCGGTGGCTGCAAGATGTGCTCATTGGCAGACAGCGTCGCGCCATCGCCAGTTTTAAAAGCGAGGGCGTTCCGGTCGCCATCATGGAAGCCATGGCGACCGGGTTGCCGGTGGTCGCGACGCGGCACGGCGGAATTCCAGAATTGGTCGAGGATGGCGTCAGTGGGTTTCTCGTTCCTGAACGCGATAGCGATGCCCTCGCGGATCGAATCGCCGCGCTGGTCGAGCGGGCGGATTTGCGCGCGGCGATGGGCTGCGCCGGGCGCGCGTTGGTCGAGCGCAACCATGACATCGCGCTGCTCAACGATCGCTTGGTCGCCATTTATCAGGGGCTGAGCCGTGGTTGATTCAATCCGTTTTTCTATCGTCGTTCCAACGCGCAATCGCCCCGAACCCTTGGCGCATTGTCTCAACGCGCTCGCGCAGCTCAATTACTCTCGCGACCGGTTCGAAATCATCGTCGTGGACGACGGCAGCTGGACGGCCTTGGGCGAATTCCAATGCGCCATGCCGATCACGCTTCTCCGCCAAGCGCACGCCGGCCCGGCGGCGGCGCGCAATGCCGGCGCGGCGCACGCGTGTGGAACGTTCCTGGCATTCACCGACGACGATTGCGCGCCCGACCCGAATTGGCTCCGCGCCCTCGAGGCAAGACTGGATGCCATGCCCGGCTGCGCGGTGGGCGGGAAAACGGTGAACGGCCTGACCGATAATATTTCCGCGACCGCGAGCCAACTCTTGATTGACTATTTGTATGCGTACTACAATCGCGATCCGAACCGCGCCGCGTTTGTCGCGTCGAATAATTTGGCCGCGCCGCGCGCGCGCTTTATCGAAATGGGCGGGTTTGACGCGTCGTTTCCGCGCGCCGCCGCCGAAGACCGGGATTTTTGCGACCGCTGGTTAGCGCGCGGAAACGCGCTGGTGTACGCGGCGGATGCCGTCGTGTGCCACGCGCACGCGCTCTCGTTGAAAAGCTTTGTGCGGCAGCATTGGAGTTATGGCCGCGGGGCGCGCCATTTTCGGCGCGCCCGCGCGCGGCGGGGACACGCACACCTCAGCATCGAACCGCTGCGTTTTTATCGGGATTTGGTGCTCCATCCCTTTGCGCGCCGAACCCCCCGCGCCGGGCTGTTGTCATTTTTGCTTTTGCTCACCCAAGTCGCCAACGCGGCGGGTTTCTTTCGCGAAGCGTGGAACGTGGATCGGAAATGAATCGGATGGCTGGCCCAAGTATTTCGCTCGAAACGACAATTTGAAATCGTCACTATGAAACTATCCGTCGTCATTCCCGCGCATAACGGCGAGCGCCAACTGCGCCGCTGCTTGAAAACTTTGGCGACACACACTCGTCAGCCCGATGAAATCATTGTAGTTGACGATGCTTCGAGCGACGGCTCGGCAAATTTGGCGCGCGAGATGGGCGCACGCGTGCTGAGCTTGCCGGATGGTCCGTCCGGGCCGGCGTTTGCGCGTAATCGCGGCGCGGAAGCAGCCTCCGGCGACCTCGTCGTGTTTCTCGACGCGGACGTTGCCGTGCATCCCGATACGCTCGCGTTGGTCGAGAAATATATGATGGAGCACGACGAGGTCGCCGCGCTATTTGGTTCCTACGACGACGCGCCGCGCTATCGGAGCACGGTCAGCGCGTACAAAAATCTGCTCCATCACTTTGTCCACCAACACGGCCAGCGCGAGGCCTCCACTTTTTGGGCCGGCTGCGGCGCGATTCGACGCGACGTATTTCTCGCGCTGGGCGGCTTTAACGAAAGTTACGCGCGCCCTTCCATCGAAGATATCGAGTTGGGTATCCGGCTGCGCCGCGCGGGGTATCGCGTCTGGCTGTGCCCCGATGTTCAAGTCAAGCATTTGAAACATTGGCGCCTGGACAGCTTGCTCCGTTCGGATATTTTCGAGCGGGCGATCCCGTGGACGCGTCTGATCTTTGCCAGCGCGCGATTGCCGTCCGATTTGAATCTGGACGCCAAAAGCCGTCTGAGCGCGCTGGCCGCCTGGGCGCTGGTCGTCTGTCCCGCGCTTGGTTTGGTGGTTCCGTGGGCCGCGCTCGGCGCATTCGTCGCGCTGGGAATGCTGGGCGCGCTCAATGGCGAACTCTATGTTTTTTTCGCGCAGCGCGGCGGCCGTAAACTGGCCCTGGGGGCATTTGGGCTGCACACTTTGTACTTGCTTTACAGCAGTCTCGTGTTTGTGGGCCTGCTGACCTGGCATCTGCTGCAAAAGACAACCGGAGAAATCAAGCATGTCCGATCAGCACGATAAACAAGTCGTTATCATCGGGGCGGGCCCCGCGGGATTGACCGCTGCCTACGAGCTAACCAAACACCGGATCCATCCGATCATCCTCGAACAGCGCGATAAGGTGGGCGGGCTGGCGCGCACGGAAAATTACAAGGGTTATTATTTCGATATGGGCGGGCACCGCTTTTTTACGAAAGCGGCCGCCGTGAGCCAAATGTGGCACGCGGTCCTCGGCGATGATTTTCGGCTGCGCCCGCGGACTTCACGGATCTATTATCAAAACAAATTCTTTAACTATCCGCTCAAGCCCTTCAATGCGCTTTTCGGGCTGGGGATTTGGGAGGCCCTGCTCATCGGGCTGAGTTTTATCCAATGCCAGATATTCCCGTACCCGCGCGAAGACACATTCGAGCAGTGGGTCACCAATCGTTTTGGCAAGCGGCTCTTTGGGATTTTTTTCAAGACCTACACCGAAAAGGTCTGGGGCATTTCGACGTCCGAGTTGAAAGCGGAATGGGCGGCGCAGCGCATCAAGGACCTCTCGCTCAAGACGGCGCTGCTGAGCATGTTCGTCAAGCCCAAAGACAGAATCAAAACGCTGATCGAGGAATTTCACTACCCGCGGCGCGGCCCCGGGATGTTGTGGGAAGCAGTCAGGCGGCAAATCGAAGAGCGTGGCGGAGTCGTCGAGTTAAATAGCGATGTGGTCAAGATCAACCGCGCCGAGAACCGCATTACGAGTGTTGTCGTTTCGTGCGAGGATAAAGAGACCGAGATTATTGCGGGGACGGACTTTATCTCCAGCATGCCGGTCTCCGAATTCGTCAAGCGGCTCGACCCGGCGCCGCCGGGCATTCTGCAAGCCGCCCAAAAGTTGCATTATCGCGATTTCTTGACCGTGTGTCTGATCGTCAACCAACCCGACCTGTTTCCCGACAACTGGATCTATATTCATTCGCCCGAGGTCCAGGTCGGTCGCATCCAGAATTTCAAAAATTGGAGCGCCGACATGGTCCCCGATCCGAGCAAGACGAGTCTCGGCCTGGAATATTTTTGTTCCGAGGGCGATGATTTATGGAACATGTCCGACGCCGACCTCATCGCGCTGGGCAAAAGAGAAATCGAGCGCACCGGCTTGGCGCGGGCAAGGGACGTCGAGGACGGCTGTGTCTTTCGCGTGCCCAAGGCGTACCCGGTTTACGATTCGGATTATCGCGATTACGTGGCGCTGATCCGCAATTTCGTGGACGGGCTGGAGAATTTTCAGACGATTGGGCGCAACGGACTCCATCGCTACGACAATCAAGATCATGCGATGATGACCGGCATGCTCGCCGTCCGCAACTTGGTCTTGGGGGAACAGAACGATCTCTGGGCCGTCAACACGGATCAAGAGTATCAAGAGGAAATCCGCGCAGGAGAATCAAGCGAATCGGACGTGAGCCATGTTTTCGAAGGCGCCCTCCGGCGCGTCTTTTCGCGACTCGACCCGGTCGCTTTCGGCCTGGCGATTGGAATCACGGCGGGTTTGGTGCTCTTGTTCGCAACGCTGGCTCTAGTGATTAAGGACGGCGCGGTCGTCGGGCCGAATCTGCAATTGCTCAATCAGTTCTTTCCGGGATACGCGGTGGACGCGCAGGGCAGTCTCGTCGGATTTGTTTACGCGCTCGTCGCCGGCTTTGGGGTCGGCTGGGGTTTTGCCTATCTCAGAAATGTTGCGGTGTACGTCAGCGCGCGGGTGATCCATCGCGATATCGAGCTGCGCCTCTTGCGCCGCTTTCTGGATTATTTGTGACCCATGGAGCACTGAAAAATGGTAGAAGACGACAAAGCGATCGAGAAGATTGTGCTTACGGAACTTTTGCGATTGAACGCCGTGATCCTCGGTTTGATCACAGGCCTGGTGGCTGGGACGATCATCTTCGTCGCCACCAATTGGCTCGTCCTCAAGGGCGGCGAAGTGGTCGGGCCGCACCTATCGCTCTTGAATCAGTTCTTTATCGGCTATGAAGTGACTTTAGTCGGAAGTCTGATTGGATTCGCCTATGGGTTCGTCGGCGGCTTCATCATCGGATATGTCATTGCGCGCCTCTATAATTGGATCGCCAATTTTAGAGATGCACGCGCGTCCCTCTGATCGAGGCCATAACGCATGTGGATCTCTGTCATTCGTTCGACGAAATTCAGAACGCTGGTCATTCTGTTTATCAGCGCATTCTTGATTCGGTTGTTTTTTCTGGCGGCGCTGACCGACAACAATGCCGTGGAAACCGGACGCGACGCGCAAGGATATTTCAATCGCGCGATTGGGTATGAGAATGTTCTGCGGAGCTTGCTCAGCGGCAATCGGCCCTCGTCAACTGATCTGGCGAGAGCGTATACAAGCGGCTGGCCGCCGCTGCAATCCTTGGTGCTCGGCGTCGGCTTTGTATTTTTCGGTCACACCCTTTTCGCCGCACGCCTCATCATGGTCTTGTTGTCGGCATTGACCGCACCGCCGGTATATCTCGTCACGGAAAAACTTGCCAACCGTCGTGCCGCCTTAATGGCCGCCCTCCTGTTTGCGATTTACCCAAGTTTCGTTCATTTTTCATTTCGGCTCTTTAGTGAAACGACGTTTATCTTTCTGCTTTTCTTTATGCTCCTCATGCTGATGCTAACGTCGCAAGCGAGCAACCCGCGGAGAGCAATCGTTCTTGCGGCAGTGACCGGTTCCCTATTGGGCTTGGCAACACTCGTGCGCGCCGTTGGAATCGTCCTGATTCCCGTCGCCATGCTTTGGGCCGCACGGCAAGTGACAGATCTGGGAAAAGGGCTGCTCACGGCCGTTGTGATTTTTTCAGCCGCGTGCGTCGCAGTCTTGCCGTGGGAAGCCACCATGTATGCGTTGGAGGGCCGGGTGTTCGTGGTTACTCGCGCGGTTGACGTGTCCGACTATCTTGGACAATCCCCTACGACCGTGAATATGGCTGGAAAGTTGAGTCCGCCAGCAACAAGTGACGACGAAGCAAAGATTGCCAAAGCCGAGAGCATGCCTAGATTTCAGAAAAAACCCTGGCTTCCACAACCCTTACACGAATGGACTCGAACTTGGACGCCAGACTTTGCGCTGTACCGGTATTTATTGATGCTTGGTTTCCCACCGTTGGATCCGCTCCTCGTCGGTTCTATTTTTTGGTTGACGTTCGCGTGTTTCGGCTTCTTTTTGATTTTGGCTCTGTGGGGCCTGTGGATTCCTGCGCCCGCGCTTCAACTTCGGTTCCTCATCGTCGCTTTCGTCGCGGCAATCGCCGCGCTGCACATGGTCACGTATGGACAATCGCGATACGGCATTACACTTTTGGCGCTGTTGGTTCCGGCGGCAGGGCATGGCTTGGCAAACGCCAAACAGTTTTTCGAGAAAGCGAATCGGCGCTGGGCCGGCGCGGCGCTCGCGTGCGCCGCAGTTATGGGCGCTTCGACGTACAGCGGCTTGCCCTACGAATACAGCACCGTCGCGTCGTCGAGTTACTACGTGCAGTTGATCCGCGGGCTGGATGTGGTCATCCAATCCGAAACGCAGGTTGGCGACCGCATTTTGTTTCGCGTGGTCGGCGAGCAGTACACCCAAGACCTTGCCATCTCCCTCGTTGGCGACGACTATGAATTCGCCGATTCAACCGCGCGCCGCCTGGATTGGCGTCCGTCGCCTGATCGCCGAGAGCTTGACGTTGCCACACAATCTGCGACCGCATCCGAGCCGGTTCAATTGATTATCTCGAGCGACCAATCACCGCAAGCGGCGATCATTGCGCTGACGCCCGCCGCGTGGCATCAATGGCAACCCACGGGCCTGCCGGGCATCGAGTACCTGTGGCTCGGCAGCAATGCCTATCGCGAAACCGATCTGGATGCGGAGGCCCCCCGCTTTTGAGCGGGCTATAGAATTGGGACGCGGACGAGCGCGGACGAGCGCGGATTCTTGATCTCATCCGCGCTCGTCCGCGCTCGGCGCCATCTTCGATGGCGACGCGTCCTGTTTGCATTTCGTCGGGTTGCATAGAAACTGGGAACGGGTGTAAGATGGCGCAATGTTTCCCACACGCCTCGTTTTCAAATCATTTCTTCAATGTCCATAGATCCTCGCATTGAAACGGGCTTGCGCTGGGCGACGATGCGCCAGGTGGTCACTGGCGTCGTCGGGACCGTCGGCGCGCTCGCCTATACGCGCTTTTTGCAGCCCGAAGACCTGGGAATGTTCGGACTCGCGTTCCTGGTTTACAACGGGCTGTTTCTGCTCGTCGAGGCGCCGATTCGCGACGCGGTCGTCTACTATCAAAACCAAGAGGAGACCCACAGCAGCGCGGCCTTTTGGCTCTTGGCGGTTTTTGCGATTCTCGCCGTCACGCTCGTGATGATCTTTGCGGACGCCTGGGCGCAATTCTACCAGTCGCCGCTGGCCGCCCCGCTGACACGCGCGATGGCGGTTGCTTTTTTGTTTCAGGCCGCCGCGGTCGTGCCCGCCGGGCTGTTGCTCAAACGTTTCCAATTCGCCATCCATGAGGGGCTGCAAACGCTTTATGAACTTGTCTTGTTCGCCGGTTGGGTCACGCTCTCGCTCGCGGGGTTTGGGCCCTGGGCGCTAGTGCTACCTATTATCGCCGGCGCGATCTTTTGGTCGGCAACCACTTGGGTGGCGAGCCAGTTCCGTCCCATGCTTCATCCCGGTCGCGCCGGCTATCGCGATATACTGAGGTTCAGCAAGAGTCTCTTTGGCAGCAAGCTGATTCTGTATTTGAACGCGAATCTCGACAATGCGGCCGTGGGCACGTTAGGCGGAACCGCGCTCGGATGGTACAACTTGGGCGAGAGCCAGGCCGCGTACGGCGGCGTGGTCGTCGGCGCGACCGTGGCTCAGATCGCGTTGCCGGCGATGGCCGCGGTGCAGGACCGCCTGGCCCAACTCAAACAAATCTATCTCGAAATGCTGCGCCTCGCGGCCACGTTGAGCACGCCGATGCAAATCGGAGCGCTGGTGCTGGCCGACCTCATGCTCGCGTTCTTTCTGGGCGAGCAATGGCTGGGCGCGGTTCCGGTGCTGCGGGCCTATTTGGTCTTGTGGCTCGTCCGCACTCTGCTTCAAATTTGCGATGCCGTCACGTCCGCGACCGGTCGCCCGGTCGTGCGATTTGCGGTTGACCTCGCCCAGTTACCGTTTTTCGTCGCCGGAATTTGGGTGGGGCTAACCGTGTGGGGCGGAATTGCGGGCGTAGCTTGGGCGCTCGCCGTCGTTCGCAGCGTGGCAGGGCTCGTCTATTTCGCGCTGACCATGCGCATCACGCACACGAGTCCGCGAGATGTTTTCAGGTTCCTTATGCCGAGTTCGTTCGCCGGCATCGTGATGGGGCTGATCGTCTATGCTGCGCGCGACAGCGGCATCATTCAACGCTGGACCGCGGCCATCTCGCCGAGTATTATCGCCGAAGGTTTGAATCTGGCCGCGCTCATTCTGACCGGCGTGGCGAGTTATTTCGCGGTCCTATTCGCGGTAGACCGGCCCGGTTTTCGAGCCGTCGTCGTCCTCGTGTGGCAGATTCTCCTGCCCGCGGCTTGGCGCGCGCGCCTACTCGCGATGGCCCGCCGCTTGCCGAACGGCATTCACAGGAAGACTTTATCCGCGAATCCACGCGAATAACGCGAAGAATAAAACTATTTAGCGAAGATTCGTCGGACGAACTCCGTCCGCGAGCTTAGCGGATCAATTTCGGGAGAGAGGACTTTGGAAATGAAATTGGACGGCATCATCGTCGCGCTGATTACGCCGCTCAAGTCGGATGAATCGCTCGACGAGTCCGGTTTGGCGCGCCTCGTCGAGCACGTGATCGGCGGCGGTGTGTCTGGGATTTTTTTGTTGGGTTCGAGCGGTGAGGGCGCCGCGCTGCCCGACGGCGTGAAAGAGCGAGTCGTCCGTCTGGTGAGCGAACAATGCCAGGGCCGCGTAGCCGTGCTCGTGGGCGCGTTCGCGGTCGGCACGCGTCAGACGATTGCGCTGGCGGAGGGGCTGCTCAAACAAGGCGGCGATATCGTCGTCATCCCCGCGCCGTATTATTTTTCGCACTCGCAGCCAGAGCTTGGCGATCACATCGCGACCGTGGCGCGTGCGGTGAGTGCGCCCCTCATGTTCTACAACATCCCGCAGATGGTCAAGACGATCATCGCGCCCGAAACGGTCGCGCGGATCGCGCAAATCCCGGAGGTGATCGGCATCAAAGATAGTTGGGGCGACATGGCGCTTTTTCAAAGCGTGCTCGCGCGCAAAGCCGCGCGGCCCGACTGGCAAGTATTTCAAGGCGCGGAAAGCGTCCTCGCGCTCAGCATCGTGCGCGGCGCGAACGGCGGCGTGGTCGGTCTCGCGAATGTCGCGCCGAAACTATGCTGCGATTTGTACGCGGCGGCCACGCGCGGCGATTTGGCGCGCGCGTGGCAATTGCAGGAACGGCTGATGACGCTCTGGCAATTGCACACCCATGCGCAATGGCTGCCGTGCTTGAAGACGGCCGTGAGCCAACTTGGCATCTGCGAGTCGCACACGACCGCGCCCTTTGCGCTGCCCAATGCCGAGGCGGTCGCGGCCATCCGTCAGGATGTGCAAATGGCCGGGATATAGGAATAGATCAAATTTTTGCGGATTTTTCCGTACCGTAGTATACTCAAAGCAAGAGCCGCGCGGCGGAGGTAAGCCATGACTGGGGAGCGCAAGGACGCCCCGCAGCCATCCCGGAACACACCGCAGTCAAACCTCTCGGACATCACTGGTACGACCCTCGGCAAATACCGTTTGGTGGAAAAGCTGGGACAGGGCGGAATGGCCCAAGTCTACAAGGCCTACCAGCCCGACCTCGAACGGTATGTTGCGATCAAAGTCTTGCATCCTCATCTGACCGAGGATGAGGAGTTTGCCGCGCGCTTTCGGCACGAAGCCAAAGCCGTTGCCGCCCTCGAACATCCGCACATCGTCCGCATCTATGACTTTGATTCCGATCACGGTTTGGCTTTTCTCGTGATGGAGTTCCTGAACGGGACGAGTCTCAAGGCGCGGCTGCGCGAATTGAACCTCTTCCACGCGCGGATGGAATTCGCGGAGACGGCGCGCATTATCGGCGCGCTGGCCGACGCGCTCCACTACGCCCATACCTGCGGCGTCATCCACCGCGATATCAAACCCTCGAATGTAATTATTACCACCGATGGGCGGCCGGTGCTCAGCGATTTCGGCATCGCGCGCATGATCAACGCGACCATCATCACGGGCAGCAACGGCACGGTCGGCACCCCCGCCTACATGTCGCCGGAACAGGGCAAAGGCGAACCCGGCGACGCGCGCTCGGACATTTACGCTCTCGGCGTGGTGATGTACCAGCTCGGCACCGGGCATCTGCCTTTTGACGCCGATACTCCCTACGCGATCATCCTCAAGCACCTGACCGCGCCGCTGCCGCCCCCGCGTGCGGTTCGTCCCGATCTGCCCGAGGCGCTCGAAGGCGTCATCCTCAAGGCGCTGGCCAAAGGCCCCACCGATCGCTATCAGAACGCGGACGAAATGGGGCGCGCGGTACGCGCCGCGGTCGAACCCCGCGCAAGGCCGCCGGCGCCCGAGCGTCGTCAGGATTTCAAGAATCTCTGGCGGCGGAAGGTTGGCTGGGCGAGTTTCGCGCTGGTGGTTTTGATCGCAGTGCTCGGTCTGGTCTGGTTTCTCGCCGGGGGACTGGGGCGCGGAGGCGAATCCGCGCGCGCGCCGCTGATTGTCCAGGGCCCCACCATGATCGTGGATACCTGGCTCGATCCCGATACGCCCGACCAGGTTTGGCACACGGCTGAATTCGCGCACCTCCAAGGCGCCGCCAAGCCGGACCGGATTCTCATCGCCGCGAATATCACGCGCTTGCCTCCCGACGCGACGATCATCTCGGCGACGCTGTCGCTGCGCGTGGTGCGCTGGGGCACCGATCCCCTTCCAGGCAAGGTCGAGGCGCATCAAATCGTGACGTTGTGGCGCGCGTCCATTGCCACGTACAATACGCCGTGGAGCGCCCCGGGACTCGTAGCCGGACGCGACTTGGACCGCTCGGTCCTCGACATTGCGCCCCTGCCGGATGCGGGCTGGGTGACGCTCAACATCACTCCGGCGGTCGTTTCATGGCACATCCGCGCGCGCATGGGCGGCGGACTGGTGCTGATGATGTCGGAGGACAGTCACCCCTCAAGTCACTTCCGGGTCTATATGACCGATCACCCCGATCCCGCGTTCCATCCCTTTTTGAGCGTCACGTACAAGGCGGCTCAATAATGGACGACGTGCCTTATCTCGTGGACCAGGGTGGGCGCAAATTTCTGCTGGGCGACCCAATCACGAGTTTGGGTCGCTCCCCAAACTGCGGCGTCTTTATGCCAGAGCGGCGCGCCTCGCGCCGTCACGCCGAAATCCATTGGGACGGCGAATGCTGCACCTTGACCGACCTGGCAAGCGCGAACGGCACGTTCGTGAATGGTCGCCGCGTTACTGGCACGCACAAACTTGCAGACGGCGATGAGATCGCCATCGCGAGCGCGGTCTTTGCGTTTCACGATCCCGCTTCCACGCTCCGCAATCTGAAATTCCCCTTGTTAGTCGTAGACACGACCTGCGGCGAGATTTGGGTGAACCGAAAACCCGTCTCGCTTTCTCCAAAAGAGCAGACGCTCTTTGACCTCCTCTATCAGAATGCCGGACGCCCGTGCAGCAAGCAGCAAATCGCGCAAGCCGTCTGGCCCGAATACCAGGCCGAGGTATACGATTATCAGATCGAAAGTCTGGTCAAGCGGCTGCGCGAGAAACTGGAACCCGACCCCGCGAACCCGGTTTTGATTCTGACGATACACGGGCGCGGGTACAAGTTAAGTGACAAGTGACGTGTGACGTGTGACCAGATTGTAAGTTAAAAGTGGCAGGCGCAAAGTGCAGTTAAGGCGCCTGCCACTTCTTTTGTCACTTGTCCCCTGTCCCTTGTCACTTTCCGATTGTTGGGCAATTGTTGGCTTTCTGTTTGGCGCAGTTTGGGCAACTCGCCGCGCGATGGCGTATACTCCCCGTAGGACAAATTGGCAAATTGTCCTACCTCAAACCAAAGGAGCGCGACTTGGAACGCAAACATTTGCTCATCGCATTTCTCATCGGTTTGGCGCTGTTGCTCGCGTTGAACGCGACCGCGCCGGCGGCAATGGCGCAAGGGCCCACGGCCGGCAACCGCGCGCCGCGCACCGCCATTGGCACGGCGTTCACTTACCAGGGTCGTCTGAATCGCAATAATAATCCTGCCAACGGCTATTTCGACTTTCAGTTCCTCCTGTACGATCAACTCCTCTTCGGCACTTTGGTGGCCGGCCCGATCCCCAAGGAAAATGTTCACGTGCAAAACGGCATATTCACCGTGCTCTTGGATTTCGGCAATGTCTTTGACGGGACGCTGCTTTTTCTCGAAGTGCGCGTCAAGGATCACAGCGTACTTGGTTACACCACCCTCCCGCGCCATGCCCTGTGGGCGAAACCGTACGCGATCTACGCCTCGACCGCGCCGTGGAGCGGCTTGACCGGCGTTCCCGCCGGTTTCTCAGATGGCGTGGACAATGTAGGCACAGATTGGTCGCTCACAGGCAACAGCGGCACTACTCCCGGTACCAACTTTGTCGGTACCATTGACAATCAACCGCTGGAGTTCAAAGTGGCGAGCACCCGCGCCCTGCGCCTGGAATATGCCAACAACGGGCTGGTCAATGTCGTCGGCGGCTATAGCGGCAACAGTGTCACCAGCGGCGCAGGGGCCGCCACGATTAGCGGCGGTGGCGACCTGAGCAACACCAACCGCGTCACGGACTATGCTGGTACGGTCGGCGGCGGCACAAACAACCAGGCGGGCGACAACGCATCGAACACGACCAACGCATCCTATGCCACCGTCGGTGGGGGCAACCAGAACACCGCGAGCGGCATTCAAGCCACGATTGGCGGGGGCGTCTACAATACCGCCAGCGGCAGCAATACCACGATCAGTGGGGGCCACACCAACAACGCTATTGGATCAGGCGCCACGATCGGTGGGGGTGCAGTGAACAATGCCAACAGCGCATTCACCACAGTCAGTGGGGGTGAGTTTAACGTAGCCAGCGGTGAATCCGCCACCATCGGTGGGGGTACCTACAATACCGCCAGTAACTATTGGGCCACCGTGAGCGGGGGCGACCATAACGAAGCCAGCGGCGATAGCGCGACCATCGGCGGGGGTAGAAGCAACCGTGCCAACGACTACGATGCCACCGTCAGTGGGGGGCGCAGCAACACTGCCAGCGGACGGCATGCGACGGTGCCCGGCGGACTTGAGGCATCGGCTGGACACGTTGGCGAGATGGCGTATGCCAGCGGCAAATTCGCAAGTACGGGTGATGCCCAAACCTCCACCTTTGTCCTGCGCAACACCACGACGGATGCGACACAGACCGAACTGTTCCTCGACGGCAACACCTACAAAATCGGGATTGGTGGGATGGACCGCACGCTGACCTTCGATATCCTGGTTGTCGCGCGGCGCGACTCGAGCAACCAATCGGCGGGCTATCACTTGCGTGGCGTGATCAAGAACGACGACGACGCCGTCGCGTTTGTAGGCGCTCCTTCCAAGACCATCCTTGGCGAGGACAATTCCAACTGGGATGCCAACGTGGAGGCAGATGACGACAACGATTTCCTTAGAATTCTTGTCACGGGCGCGAACGGCGCTACGATCCGCTGGGTGGCGACCGTACGGACCGCGGAAGTGAGATGGTAGAGGAGCCGACCATGAACATCAAGATTCGCAAACATATCGTTCGCCTCGCGCTCGTCACAACGCTTTTGCTCGTCGCCGTTTCACCGGCCTTCGCGACCGCGACCCCCGTGGTCGCGGAAGGCGGCGATGAGTATCAACTCACGTGGTTTACGGTGGGCGGCGGAGGCGGGGGCATGTCCAGCGGCGATGGCGTCTATTCGATGAGCGCAACCGCCGGCGAACCGGCGACCGAAAAAATCAGCAACGGCGAATACTCGCTCCAAGGCGGGTTCTGGGGCGCACTACAGGATTTTCTCCTCTACCTGCCGCTCATTCGCAAGTAGCAAAATCTTAAATCCCTACGGGGTGCTTCGCGGTCTGAAATCTGAAATCTGAAATCTGAAATTCCAAGAGGTGATTCCAATGTTTATGCGACGACGTCGTTTCGGTTTTCCAAGACGCCGCGTGTGGTGGTTCGGCGGCGGTGGCGTGTTCTTGTTCTTGCTGTTGATGTGTATCGGTCTTTTCTTCTGCCGCGGGGCGTGGTTGCTGCGGTAAAGATCAGGAGGCCACAGAACCACATCGCGAAGCATCCTGTAAGGACGGAATCACACAGAATTTTTCCTAGCCACCCGACACTTTTATTCGGCAGTTCAATTTGGACGCTGATTCACACTGATTCACACTGATTTTCTTTAATTATCTGTGTTCATCTGTGTAATCTGTGTCCAATTATAGAAACTGTCGGGTAGCTAGAATTTATCTTTTCTTTCTGTGTGCTTCTGTGTGCTTCCGTGGCTGAATCACAATAACCTGCGAGGAACACGATGACGTATCTTATCATTCGGCTGATCGCCAACAGTGTCGCGCTCTACCTGGCCGCCGTGATCGTTCCCGGCATCGAGTTTCAAGGCGGACTCGTGGCGATTGTCGCCCTCGGGCTGATCTTTGGCGCGGTCAATGCGGTGATCGGACCCATCCTCAAATTCGCCACCTGTCTGATCAACGTGATGACGCTCGGCTTGTTCACATTCGTGATCAACGCCTTCCTGTTCTGGCTGGCCGCGTGGTTGGGCGGCTTGGTTCACATCGGCTTTCGCATCAACGGGGTCGTCCCGATTCTCATCGGCTCGATCTTTGTGACCATCGTCAGCGCGATCTTGACCGCCGTGCTGGGAGGATTCCGGCGCGAGTGATAGTGGAGGGCGCAATGAAAAAGCAAAGACGCATCTTGCTGGTCGTCGTATTCGCGTTGATCGTGACGCTTGCCGCCGTCGCGTGCCGCGGGCGCGAGGATGGGGCGACGCCACCGCCGGAGATCGCGCCAACCGGCGTGGTCCCCGGCGGCCCGCCGATGGTCGCGCCGGGCGCGCAGCCCACCAAGGCGACCGGGATCACGCCGCCCGCATCGTCGCAGCTCATCCAGAGTTTCACGACGGACGACGAGATCGTCACGGCCGGGCAGTGTACCAACCTGCGCTGGCTCGTAACCGGTACGGCGGCGGTGACACTCGACGGTCAACGGGTCACCGGCGATTCGAAACAAGTCTGTCCGACCCGGACGACGCGCTATACTCTGGCGGCCGGCAGCGAGAAGGAGAAACTCGCGGTGGCCGTGCTGCCGCCACCCGCCGCGCCAACTCAAGCGCCCAAGATCATCATCTTCGACGCGGACGACCCGCAAGTCCTGCCCGGTCAGGCGACGGTCTTGCGGTGGAGCGTCGAGGGCGCGCAGCTCGTCATGCTGAACGACGAGACGCAAATGCAGCCGGAACCGAACCTGCGCGTCAGGCCCGCCGAGACCACGACCTATCGTCTAGTCGCCATCAACCGGCTGGGTCAGGATGAAAAAGAGTTTACCGTTCAAGTGGGGCAACCCGCTCCACCACCGGTCATCAAAACGTTTGATGCGGACGACCCCGAACTGATCCCGCCAAAATCAACGACGACTCTGCGTTGGGATGTGACCGGCGCGGAGCGAGTCACGTTGGATGAGCGGCCAATGACCGAGCCGAACAAAAAGGTCACGATCCACGAGACGACCAAGTTCACGCTCAAGGCCTACGCGCGCGGGCGCGACCAACCGGTGACCAGGGAACTGACGGTCAAAGTGAGCGAGCCGCGCACGAACAACCCGGCGCAAATCGTGTCCTTCGACGCCGATCACCCTACGTTGAAATCGGGACAACTGCAAACCGTCGGCGCCGGATGCACGGTCCTGCGCTGGGATGTGCGCGACGCCGGGTGGATCAAGCTCGATGGAAAAGAAGTGAGCGGCACGAATACCCAGATTTGCCCGCGCGTGACCAAGACGTATACCTTGACCGCGGGACGCGGCACGCAAAAACCCGCGTCAAAGACGACGACCGTCAAGGTGGGCGACACGCGGGGCGCGGGGGCCGGGGACTATATCGAGATCAAGAGCGTGCGCCAAGCCAAGGATGACAAGGGCGCGCAGATTGCCGAGGTCCAAGTCAACTATGGACTGACCGCGGCGACTCTCCAACAGAAAAAGGATTTGCGCCTGCAGGTCAGCGCGATGGTTTGGAACGACCTCGAAGGCGAAGAACAAGCCCTCTCCCAGTTCTTTGCTTTGCCGCGTCCAGTCCAAGCCGGTCAACGCGACGTCACCCTCACGCTCAAATACGAGGGTTGGAAACAAGTCGTCAGCGATCATGTGCTCGTGGAAATGATCGAGCAGCAGCCATCCGACCCCGTTCCATCGAAAGAGGCGGGCAAGGCGCCCAAACTCACGAAACTCCCGAACGAATCCGTCCCGGCCGTCTTTCTCACCGCGGCTTACGAACATCCGGACATGATTTGGAAGCCGGTCACCTGGATCAGGCAAGTCGAAGTCAAACGCGGCTTGCTGGCGAGCGAACTCAAGGTGCTCGTCGCCTACGCGTACAACGGCGACCACGGCGACAACATAGTGCTGGGCGCGGAACCGACCGACGCGGTCGCGGTCAAGGGCGGCGCCAAGGTTCAACAGTTTGGCTACGTGGCCGGCAAGCTCAAAATCGGCCAGCCCGGAGTGGCCGTGGTCACGGTCCGCTATAACGGCGCCGTGGACGCCAAGAGCGGTCACCTCAGGGTCTTTATGCATTCCAAGAGCGACCCCCGGCAGCGTTTCGAGGAAAAGGATATAGTCTTCGCCCACAGCTGGAGTCCGATAGACATTCGCATCACGCAAGTCAAGCGCGCGCCGGGGAACGCGCTGCTCGTGGGCGTGGCATATGCCATGAACATTCCCGTTGACGTTGCCGGCGAGTGCGCCAAGCTGTACAAGCCGGGGACCAAGGACTATGACACTTGTGTCGCCTGGGGCGCGGACGTCAAAAACAGCATGATCGTATCCTTCAGTGCGTGCGACAAGACCGACGACCGCGACGTCAAGAAAACTCCGATCGCCGGCAAGGGGCTACTCTCAGACCCCCAGCCCAGTTGCGGCGACAAGGACCGCCGCCTCGCCCTTTGGACCACGCGTTGGGCTTCTGATGCCAGCCCAACTTTTAGCCAGGTGGCAAGCATCAAGAATGCAACGTACAGCTATCCAACCGATGTCCTGTCTCAGGGACACGGCACCGCTTGGTTCCTCGTCTGGCACGAGGGCACGGAGACATTGGAGACCGACTTGCTCGAGGTGTACGGTTCGGACGGCCTCACCGCCGCCGCGCGCAAGGTCGTCGGCGCCAAGCCGGTCAGTTACGCGTGGAAATCCAATTTGCTGGGCGAGTTCACCTTCACGTGCAACGCGCAGGATGGCAACACGGGCACGGTGTGGCAAGTAGACTGGAAGGACAACAAATTCCAACAGACCGGGCGCGCCTATAATCTCAGTGCAGCCATGCTCTCGCAAGCGGATTGCGTGGCGGTCCAGGTCGCATGCAACCAGAGCAAGACGGCGCGCCTCGCGCCGCGAGTTGACAAAGGGACGCCGACGCCGGTCCCGACGCCCGAGACGTGCAAGTCGCGCACGAGCAAACCCGAAGTGATTGTCGGCAAGGGTTCTCAGTGGGTGCCGGTCCTCGGCGATATTGTACGGATGTCGGGCAAGGACTCGCCGGACAAGCCATCCACGTTGCTGCCGCCATTCAAGATGGAATATATCGGTTCGCCGGTCCTGACCGTCCACGTCACCTACGGCGATCTAATGGTGCGCGGACTGCCGGTTGCCATTGCCGACTGCACCGGCGCGAAGTGCCCGCGCGGGCCTGTGCTCACCGATGAGAATGGCGACGCGGTTTTCTACGATGCGATCCTCAGTCCCAACCAGTACGTGACCGTCAAGGTGGTCATCCCGCCAGAGGACAAACAACTCTACGTCAATTATACGGCGCAGAAAGTACACGTCGGCGAAGGAGAAGAACACGAGGCGGACGTCACGCCGTCGTACATCGTCGGCATCCTTGACTCGGCGACCTTTTACCAAGACGAAGATGGCGGCGTAGACGAGTGGGTGATCACCACGGAAGGACACCTCGGACAAAGCGATTGTTCCACCACCAACGCTTGTTTGCCCAACATGTGGCCCTGGTTCGAACAAGACCTTTACGCCCAAGCGGCTTGGTACGAAGCGGAAGGCGGCGACGTCGTCGCGCCGCATCTGCCGATCTTTCTACTGCGCGCCGACGCGATGGAGCGATTGAATCAAAACCTGACGCTCAAGGTCAGCGGGATTGATAACGACTTTATCGCCGAAGACTGGTTCAAGTTCGCCGACGTTATCACCGGACTGGTCAAGTGGGCGGCCGAGGTAGTCAGTTACTATTACACGGGGTCAACCGAAGCCGGCGAGGCGGTGGGCAATGCGATTCAGAATGGCACCAAGGCGCTGATGGGTTGGCTCAGCAAACCGGAAGCGTTGGGCACGTGGCAGATCAGCGTGCCGCGTCCGACCAAGGGCTGGGCCAACATGGAGGATTGGGTCTCGCAGGGCTTTACTCAGGGGGACGTCTCGGCGACCGTTGATGTCGTGCGGAAGAAACCCATACCCGGTCGCAAGCTCTATGTGAAACTCAAGAACATCCATATCGGCGATGACGGCGACGATGCAGCCATCCGGGGCGCGGGTGACATCATCGTGTACACGCGCGTCTGCAACGGGCCGGGCTGCACGACGATATACCACACCAAAGACGCGCTCCAAAATCCCTGGCAAGTGGAAGACGGCAAGGACCTCCGGCTCGACAAGGACATTTTCGGCGGCAAGGCGGTCGGTCCCGATAACAGCGTCGGCCCGTACTTGTATATCGAGGTCGGCGTCTGGGACTATGACGGTTGGGCCGAAAACGCAGATATGCTCGGAACGGTGAGTACGTTGCTCACCGACGACGACAACTTTGGCGTCGGCGCGCCGCTCGTGCTTTCCGGCGCCGGCTATGGCGGCGGCCCCGTCACCGTCGAACTCGAGGTGAATTGGGTCTGGTGAGGGTGGAGAGGGGGTTCGATGCATCGCATCCAGTTCTTGTTTCTCGGCGCGATACTTGTCTTGCTCGCCGGTTGCGCGCGCGCCACGGCGACGCCATCGCCCGCGCCGCAACTCGACTCGGCCGGTTATTTCCCCACCCAGGGCTGGCGAACGTCTTCGCCCGAAGCGCAGGGGATGGACTCGGCCGCGCTGTTGAAACTGTTCGACGAAATCCAAACCAAGCAGTTGAACGTTCACAGCGTCGTCATCGCCCGCCACGGTTTCATCGTCGCCGAAGCGTACTGGCGTCCGTTTCAGCCGGGCGCGCGACACGTCCTCGACTCGTGTACCAAGAGCGTCAACTCGGCGCTCGTCGGCATCGCGATCAAGCAGGGCAAGATTGCCAACGTCAATCAGCGCGTCCTCGATTTCTTCCCCGAGCGCGCGATCGCAAACGGTTCGACTGCGCTCACCACAGACGCGCGCAAGCAGGCGATGACGCTCGAGCATCTGCTCACGATGTCGTCGGGCATGGACTGGAACGAAACCGGCGTTCCAATCAGTGCGCCGAACAATTCCAACCGGCAGATGCTGCAAAGCAAGGACTGGGTGCAGTTCGTGCTCGACCGCCCGATGAAAGAGCAGCCGGGAACGGGATTCAACTACAACTCGGGTGGCGCGCACCTCGTCAGCGCGATCCTGCAAAAGGCCACCGGCATGAGCGAGCTGGCGTTCGCGCAAGAGTATCTCTTCAAGCCGCTCGGCATCTCCGACGTGTCGTGGACCGCAGACCCCAACGGCATCTATCGCGGCGAGGATGGACTCGAACTGACCGCGCGGGATATGGCCAAGATCGGGTATCTGTACTTGAAGGGCGGCGCGTGGGATGGGCAGCAGATCGTTACATCCGACTGGATCCAGCAATCCTCGCGCAAACACATCCCCGCGACCGGCGAACTGAGTTACGGCTACCAATGGTGGGCGCAGCCGTTTAACGCGTACAACGCGGCGGGACGTGGCAGCCAGTACATCTTTGTCTTGCCCGACTTGGACCTGGTCGTCGTGTTTACCGCGGGATTGAAAACCGCGATGTTCGATCTGCCCGCGTCGCTCGTCGAAACCTTTATCATTCCTGCGTCCAAGCCCGAGCCGCTGCCGGCGAACGCGACTACCGCCGACGCGCTCGCCGCGCGCCTCCAGTCCTTTGGGCAGCCCGAACCCAAAGCGATGTTGCCCTTGCCATCGCTCGCGCAAGCGGTCTCGGGCCGGACGTACATCCTGGACGACGATGCGCTCGGCTGGCGCGCGTTCGCGCTGAGTTTCAAGGAGGGAGCGGCCGTGTTCCGAGTGATGGGAGAAAAGCCGGTGGAGATGGCGGTCGGCCTCGACAATGTGTATCGCACGACGCGCGTCGAAGCACGCGGCGACATCGCGCTGCGCGGTTTCTGGCAGAACGACAAGACGTTTGTCATGCAGTTTCAGGGCTTGAATGAAGCGGACCGCTTGGACTATACGTTCACGTTCGACAAGGACGTGGTGGACGTGCGCGTCACCGCGTTCATTGACGGCAATACCGCGCAAGCGCGCGGCAAGGCACAAAACTAGGAGGAGCAAAATGCAAACACTTACTCGCCGTGACTTTATCCGGCTCGCGGCAACAACCCTGGGCGGCTTGGCGCTCGCCGGCTGCGGCGGCAGACAACTCGCGCAACCGACGGAAGCGCCGCGTCCGGCGATCACCGTTGCGGCGACCACCGCGCCGGCCAGCGCGACCGGCGCGGCGGACATGATTTTCGTCAACGGCAAGATCATCACTGTGGACGCGAAGGACACGATCGCGCAGGCGGTCGCGATCAAGAACGGACTGATCCAGCAGGTTGGCAAGACCGACGAGGTTCGCGCGAGCGCGGGCGCGACGGCCCAGGTCGTGGACCTCAAAGGCAAGGCGGTCACCCCTGGACTAATTGACCCACACAACCACCTGCAGGTCGTGGGGATGATGAGCGATGCCTACATTCCTTTCTTGCCACCCGACGTGATCACCGTCGAGGGCTTGCAAAAGAAACTGGCCGCGGTCGTCGCCAAAACCGGCAAGGGCAAATGGATTCAGGGCTATTACTTGTACGTGGGCGCGGGCGCGATCCCCAAGCGCCAAGACCTGGACAAAGTCGCGCCGGAAAACCCCGTTTGGATCCTCCAACAGGGTGGGCATTACGGCACCGCGAACAGCGCCGCGCTCAAGATCGCGAACATCACCGCCAGCACGGCGAATCCGACCGGCGGGATCATCGAACGCGACAAGGGCGGCGAACCGACCGGCGTATTTTACAATCATCGCGCCATGGACCTCCTGCGCCGTTTCGTTACGCTGGACATCAAAGCCGACCCGCGCGCGTACGCGTTGACGCCCCAGGATACCTTTGCCGCGGCGGGCGTGACCACGTTTCACGACAACAACGTGCGCGGCACGGAAAACACCGCCGCGTATTTGGACCTCGGCAAACAAGGCAAGATGAAAATTCGCGGCGCGATCTACTATACGCTGGAATGGCCTGCCGACCTCGATACCGCCCTCAAGCAGATCGAGCGTTATAAGGATCCGATGATGCAGATGGCGGGCTTTAAATTCCTGATTGACGGCCAGGTGCCCACCGCGTTCACCCATGAACCCCACGAGGGCGCCAGTTGGAATATGGCGACTTGGGACCCGGCGATGTTCAAAAGCGCCGTGCGCTCGCTGCACGACACCGGCTTGCAGATTTGCGTCCACTGCATCGGGGACGCGGCGGTGGACTTGGTGATCGACGCGTACGAAGCCGCCATGAAGGCAAACCCGCGCTCCGACCCGCGTCACCGCATCGAGCATGCGATCATCACCACGCCGCAAGCGACCAAACGCATGAAGGACCTCGGCATCGTCGTCAGCACTCAGCCGGCGTTCATCCGCAGCGGCGGCGACGGCTGGGTCAAGTATTTCGGCGAGCAGCGCGCCAAGCGCGCGATGGTCACGCGCGAGTGGCTGGATGGTGGCGTGCGGCTCGCGCTCGGTTCGGATGCGCCGACGGCTCCGTGGATCACGCCGCAAGCCACTTTGGCGGGCGCGACAATGCGGCCAACCATCACCGACAAAGTGCTGGGCCCGGAGCAATGTTTGACCATCCAAGAGGCGCTGCGCGCCCACACGATGGGCGGGGCGTACGCGCTGCACGAAGAGAAAATCAAGGGGTCTATCGAAGTCGGCAAATTGGCCGACCTCGCGGTATGGAACGAAGACCCGTACTCGGCGGCCGACCACATCCACACGGTGACCATCGCGACGACGATTGTCGGCGGCAAGGTAGTGTATCAAACTGGAAGTTAGAAGTTGGAGGTTCGAGGTTCGAGGTTGGAATGAGATTTTGACTTGCGGCGAAAGGGAGGGTATATTAGAAGCAACAGTTAGCCGGTCGCTCTTTGGTCTTGTCTCTGTAGGAGAAGGACTCGATGGATGGCTGTCCCGCGGACATGCTCGTTTCATCGTACTACGTCCGGTGCAGGAGAAATGCGCCTGCTGCTTGGCGCGCGCCCTTCGGCTATCGCTCAGGGTGCGCGCCGGCAGCAGGTTTTGTTTTTATCCATTCCCAGTAAACGAACAACAAACGCGAGGATGGCACAATACAAAAGAACGGAGGGAAAACAATGAAACCGCAGACCAGTTGGCGCACGAGGGGTGGCGTCGTGACGATGGTGTTCGTCGTCGTACTGCTCTCGCTGCAATCCGGGAATCCCGTGTTGGCAGCGGCTCCTTGCTCGGACGCCGATAAGGCATACATACTGTCGCATCCGGGCGCCACCATTCCGCCGTCGTGCGCGGAATGGTGGCAGTCGTACAACTCTGGCTCGTCCACGACCACGACCACCACGCCACCGGATGCCCCCGAGCCGCCGCCCAGCAGCGGTCCCGTGCCTCTTCAAAGTGGGCTACTCGGCGACTTGGTATTTCTTGGAAACACGACGGTCACAATCCCACCTGGGCTTTTCCCGTCCGGCTCGACGGTGACGCTAACCAGATATCCACCGAATAGCGTGCCGACCGGGAATGCCGGGATAGCAGTCCAGGGTCCGGGGGATACCAGGGTTGGGATCGTGGTCAAGGATGCGAATGGCAATGTCATTCAAACGGTGCCGCCGCCTGGAATCCGGGTCATCATGGATGTGAATTCAGCGACTTACGACCAAACCCCACCGGACCGGCAGGGCATCCAGACGTGGAATGGAAGTAATTGGGTGAACCATAACACGGTTGTAAACCCCGACTCCCCCCCGGATATTAGGGTAGCAACAAATGTAACTTGGCCATAAGGTCGGTGGCGACCGAGCGGCACGCGAACAGCACAACAACGAATTGGGGAAATACGAATCAAGACCAAATTCGTTGGCGGCTGAATTCGTGTTTCCTGAATTCGCTGTTGTGCTTCTCCAAGGAGAGTGACGCGTGAAACGACTATTGCTCGTCCTCTGCACGGCAACGCTGCTCGCCGCGTGTACCGCCGCGCCCACGGCGACGCAATCGCCTCCCACCTCAACGCCGCGCCCAACGGAAACCGGTACGGTAGGGTCGCCGTACCCTACCTCAACGCCCACCCCGCGTCCCACTGCCACGGCGTCCGCAACCGCTACCGCGACAACGCGCCCATCGCCCACGCCGACGCCGCTCCCGTGTACCGCGCCACTGCGCCAATGCGCCGACCGCAAGCAGCTCGAGATCGGGGCGTATCTCCACCGAAGCTGGTTTGGGGATGCCAGTTGATTTTCAATTCGGGCGACAACGAAACGTCCGACGGCAAGATGACGCCGGTGACGCGCGAGATCGTTCAGCGGCTCAAAGCGAAAGGGCTGATTGACGGCGTCGGCCTGGAAATGCACCTCGACGGGATGATGCAATACACGAAAGCCGACGTGATCGCCACGATGAAGAGTTACGGGCTGCCGGTCTATATCACCGAGATTGACGTGGGCTTGAAGAATGTGCCGGGGACGCCGGAGGAACGCTACGCGCGCCAAGCGCAGGTTTATGGCGATATGTTCGCCGCGTGCGTCGAATCGGGGATGTGCAAGAGCTACGCGGTGTGGGGCATCGGTGACAAGTATTCATGGCTGGAGCGCGAATCGCGAAACGCCGACGCGACGCTTTACGACGACAACCTCAACCCCAAAGCCGCGTACTTTGCGGTGCGGGAGTTCCTGCGCTAAAAACTATCCGCGAAGCCACACGAATCCCAAAGGGACTTTCAGTCTACGCGAATTAGGAACACAAAAATTAGCGAGGATTCGCGAGGATTCGCGGACAAAAGGAGTCAATCTTTTGAACACCAAACAATCACGTGCGCTTCGGCTCGTATTCTCCATGCTGCTGGCCTTCATCGCCACCTTCGCATTCATTCGGCCCGCCAACGCGTCGGGCTGCAAACCGGATGGGCGGCCCTATTTCGTGATCAAAGGTCAACCCGGCATGTCCTTTAAATTCTTCGCCAACGGCCAGTTTGTGGGCGACCTCGTGGTCGGTCCGAACGGCGAAGGCGAACTCGTCTTTGGCGAGCCGGGTGTCAGTTACAAGGTAGACTATGAAGTGAATTATCCCAATTCGCCGCGCTACGATGGCGGGACGGTGCGCTGCGACCCGCCCGCGCCCGCCGTCCAGCCGCCCGCGGCCGCGTCCGATTGCGATCGTGCCAAGCTTGCCGCCGCCGAGCAGCGCGTCGCCGAGTTGGAGACCAAACTCGATCAAGCCGATACGGCCGCGGGCGATGCTGAGGACCGCTTGTTGCAAGCGATTGACGATCATCACGCCGCCAAGTTAGATGCGGCAATGGCCGGGTATTATGCGCGCAACGCGGCGAAAAGCGCGGGATTCGCCAAGAAGCGGGCCGAGGCCATAATCCAACTTGCCAAGGACAAACCAGGCAGCCCCGAATTTTTCCGGTATATGGAGGGCGCGCGCTTTCGCGCAGAGGAAGCCCTGGGTTATGGAATGTCCGCCGTGGTTGAAGGTTTCGGCAGCCAGCAGGAAATGATGTCGCTCGAGTCCACGATGACCGGGCTGATCAAGTACGAGGTGATTGACTATTATCGCGCGCCGAATCCGTATACGGATGCCGAGTACGTGAAAGCCGCCGAAGAGATCATCAAGGTTGTCGAGCGCGCAACGCAAATAGCCCAGAAAATCGCCGACGACCTGCGCGCTAAAGAGCAAGCCGTGTTGGCCAAGGCGGAGCAGGCGCGCGCCGATTACCGCAAGGCGAGAGATGCGCAAGCCGCCATCAAGGCCGATCTGGCGAAGGCGCGCCCGGAATTGGCAAAACTGCGCGCGGCGTGCGCCAAAGAGTAGAGAAAACCCGAAGGGTCTCCACAGACCCGTCGGGTTTAGAGCCATGCTGATAAAATCCATTGTTTGGAGGAAAACCATGCGACTGCACCTTGCGCTCATGACGATGCTCGTCTTACTGTTGGCTGCCTGTGCCGCGCCCCCAATGCCCACGCCGCCGCCCGCGGCAACTGCTGTTCCGCCGACCGCGACACCCGTCCCCGCAACGGCTACGCGCGTGCCGCCGACCGCGACATCCGTGCCGCCCACCGCGACGCGTGTCCCACCGACGGCGACGCCTGTGCCACCCACCGCGACTGCGACGCGCGTTCCGCCGACGCCGACTGCCACCCCACGCCCGCAAGGTTGGGTGACGATCAAGACCGCGCAATCACCTAGCCCGCGCACCGGATTTGCGATGCGGTTCCTACCCGACGGCCGGCTGCTGCTATTCGGCGGCATGGACAAGAATGGCAAGAAGCTAAATGATACCTGGGTCTTTGGTCCGGCGGCAAAGGCGCAGCGACAGTTGCCCGGTTTCAATCTTTCGCTGGCGCTCTCTGCCGGTCTCGGCGGAGCATTCGCGCCCTGGCTTGCGCCCCAAGCGCAAAATACCATGCAGGAATCCATCCCATATTGGCATCCATTGGCAGATGTCAACCCTCCATCTCCGCGCAGCGGGCACAGACTTGCTGTCTTAGACGACGGACGGGCTGTGCTCTTTGGCGGCGAAACGTCAGACGGAACCCTGGACAATAATCTGTGGTTCTTTAACGTGGGTACTTTGGAGTGGAACAAACGGGTCACCGATTCGCCGCCGCCGGCCCGGTATACTCCGTGTTTTCTTGCGGATGGCAACAATCTCTACGTTCAGGGAGGCCTCGGGAAAAAACCGAATGGCCAACTCGTCGTGTACGATGACTTTTGGCGATACGATCTCAAGACCTCGACTTGGACTGAGTTGCCCAAACCGCCCGGCTACGTTTCTCCCAATGCCTTTGCGACTATCTTTCCGGCGGCCACGGGCTCCCAAGTGTTTTTTGTGGACCCCCACGCATATCAGTCGGCTCCGGGAATTAACTACTACTACGACCCCGCCAAAAATGCCTGGGGACAGATCAAGTCGCCGGGAGCCGTGCCCGCCGGCGCTCGCAGTGGGTATTCGGTCGGGTTTGTTGGCTACCGAGGAATCGTCACGGGCGGCTCGCTGTATGACCCCAATACGAAAACAAGTAATCCTATCTCAGAGGTTTGGACGGTTGATTTAAAGACCTTCGAATGGAAGCGCATCGGCGACATGCCCTTTCCGATTTCTGGTCACGGGTCGGTCTACGACGAGAAGCAGAATCGCATGATCGTTTGGGCGCAGACGGGCGAGGGTAATATGCTGCAAGCCGTAATGCTTGCAGGATTCCTCTCGCCATAGCCCGTCGGACTCGATCTCGATCAACATCATCGCCAATGAACAAAGAACCTGTGAGGCATGAATAATGCCTCGGTCTGGCGTGCATCCAGAGAACAGGCAGTCATTCAGGACGATGATCTTGCATGCGAAAGGAGCAACGAGATGGCAGATCAGAATTTGGTGAAAACGGTCAGTTACGACTTGCTCGGCTTCGACTTGCAGCGGGGGCTTTCGGATAACCCGGAGGTCGAGGGCTTGAGACAAGAGATCGCTGCCTTGCTGAAGGATTTTAGGGAGGCGAAAGCGAACCGATCCGAGTCATTGCGCGCGATGGAGGAGAGCCAAGTACCCTTACTTGAGCCGCTGCAGCGGAACTGTGTCCTTTGCAGTTACACCAAGGTCGTCAACCGAAGGTGCGTCGAGTACTGGGAGACTCGGGAAGGCGGCTGTGAAAACTGCGGTTTGCGGATCAAGTCCCGCACCATTGTAATCAACTACAAACTTGTCGACGATGTGATCGAGGCGTGGGGGTACGTGCAAGTCCAGGCGCCGGAACTGTGAGCCAGAGAGTGATTGCAGTCTCGCGATGATGGGTCTCAGCGGCACGCCGCTTGGAGCCGATTCAGTGTTCGTAGTGTGACTGGATGCACGCCAGGTGATCTTTGGTTGAGTATCAGTTGAGGAGAGGTAAGAATGAACAACAAACGTGTGTTGCTGTTCGTCGGCATCGGCTGTGGAGTAGTGGCGATCGTCTGCGTGGTCGCCGTGATCGCCATCGCGGGCTTGAGCATCGGCGGCGCGCTGGCGCTCTCGCAGCCCATCGCGGATGTAGGCGACGCGTTTATGGCGGCGCTGAGGGATGGCGACTATGCCAAGGCGTTTTCGCTGTGCTCGCCTCAATTGCAGCGCCAGATCGTCAATCCGCAGGCGATGCAGTTCATGATCGAGAACGGCAAGACCAAGCCGATCAAGTGGTCATTCAGTTCGCGCAGCGTCGTGAACGAGAATGGGGTTTTGGAGGGCCCGGCCACGTTGACCGGCGGCGAGGGTACGGTGCGGCTGCTGCTCGTCAAAGTGGGCGACACCTGGAAGGTTAGCGACGCGGCCTTGAAACTCAAATAGCCGCCAATTGCGAATAATCCGTTGTCTGGAGGAAAACCATGCGACTGCACCTTGCGCTCATGACGATGCTCGTCTTACTGTTGGCTGCCTGCGCCGCGCCGCCCACGCCGACGCCGTTGCCCACGGCCACTGCGGTCCCGCCGCCCGCGACGCCAGTGCCACCAACCGCGACGCGCGTTCCGCCGACCGCGACATCCGTGCCGCCCACCGCGACGCGCGTCCCACCGACGGCGACGCCAGTCCCGCCGACTGCGACGCGCGTCCCACCGACGCCCACGGCGACTCCGCGCCCGAAGGGTTGGGTGACGATCAAGACCGCGCATTCACCCAGCCCGCGCACGGCATTTGCGATGAGGATGCTGCCCGACGGCAGAGTGCTACTGTTTGGCGGCAAGGACAAGGATGGCAAGAAACTGAATGACACGTGGGTCTTTGGTCCGGCGGCAAAGGCGCAGCGACAGTCACCCGGCATCAATCTCTCGCTTGCGCTCTCTGCCGGTCTGGGCGGAGCATTTGCGCCCTGGCTCGCGCCGCAATCGCGGGATACGCTGCAGGCAGCGCCCGAGGACTGGACGCAGTTGATTCCCATCAACTCGCCCTCTCCGCGCGACTATGTCAGAACGACGACCCTGCCCGAAGGCAAAATGGTGCTGTTCGGCGGGGAACTGCAAGACGGAACTATGAGTTCCGACTTGTACAAGTTTGACCCGAAGCTGAACAATTGGGAGCCAATAACCAAGACCATCAATCTGCCGCCCGCGCGGGGTAATGCTAATTTGTTTGCCGAGGGTGGCTCCCTTTACGTCCAGGGGGGCTTTGCGAAACTCCCGAATGGTAGCGCTTACGTCTTGAACGACTTTTGGCGTTTGGATTTCAACACCTCGACCTGGACGGAGCTGCCAAAAGCGCCCGGCTTCATATCTGCCAATGCCTATCCGGTGTCCAATCCGACGCCCGCGGGCACTCTCGTGAATTTTGTGGATCCCCATGCGTATCAGTTTTACCCGGGAATCAACTATTACTACGACACGGCGAAAAATACCTGGGGCCAGGCCAAGTCGAAAGGAGACGTACCCGGCGGCGCGTGGAGTCATTATGCGGTCGCGGGTGTGGGCGCAAGAGCAATGGTCACCGGCGGCTTGCTGTATGACCCGAATACGAAACAAGAAACACCTCTCGCCGGCGTCTGGGTAGTTGACATGACCACGTGGGAGTGGACGCGGCTGGGCGACCTGCCCTTTCCCTTGTCCGGTCACGGGGGGGTCTTTGATGGCAAGAACAATCGCTATATCGTTTGGGCGCAAACGGGAAGTGATCTTTATGCGGCAGTTTACTTGATGGCTATATATCAGGACGACGTGGCTGACCAGGAGCTTGAGAGACGGCGCATACGAGGCGGTCCATGATGGCAAGCACCGTCGCATGATCTTTTGGGGGCAAACCAATGCCGATCATTGTCCTCAACCAAAACCTGCCCCCAAAGTCATCTAGACCCGGCTGATTCGGTTATTTGGCGCGTACGCGCAACGCGTGGTATAATCTCGCCAGCTACTCGGATTAAGGTGGATCGGCTTGTGCACCGAAGAGGTAGGTCTCATGGAATCATCCCTCGCCGAGGAGATGGGGACACTCGCACAGGCGAACCGGATTGCCCAAACCAAGCTGCGCCCTCCGCGCTTGAGCGGCGATCATTTTGCGCGCCCGCAATTGCTCACCGAATTGCGTTTCCTCGATTTGCGTTGTACCCCCATGTTCATCCCTTTGGGACAAGCCATTCCTCAACCGCTGGATACCGACTATGTTGTTACTGGTTGGGTAAATTCCCTGTGGAACGTACCTTGCGTGAAGAGGAGGAAATATGAGAGGAGCGATTCGCATGAATGCCAAACATGCATTTGAGCGGCGAATGGCGTGCGTGCTGTTGCTGGCCGTCATGGTGATGGCGACGACGAGCACGCCGGCCTGGGCGGATGATCCACCGCGCGAATCCACCGCGCGCACTTTTGGCGACTCACCGGGTACAACCTTCAACGTGGGCGACCCCATCAACGCCGCGACCGGCGAGTATTATTTCACGATGGGCTGGTTGAACCTGAGCGGAGTCCTGCCGCTCGACTATCGTCTCTACTACGGCTCGCAGGTGGACTCGAAACGCTTGCGCGACGGCTTGCCGTTCCGGTTCAGCGGCAATCAACGGCTGACGCTGATCACGATGAAATTCCTCGAGCCGCCCACCGTCTTTGTCGAAACTGGTTTGGGCGCGGAGGTCGGTTTTCACCAGACCGGCGATGGGTGGGCGCCGTACGATTCCGAGGGCATCCGCTATCAACTGAAAGCGAGCGGCGACTTGTACTATTTCCTGGACCCCATCCGCGGTTGGGTCTCCACCTTTCGCAAAGTATTCGAGAACGCCAATCTGAGCGCGGCGCTGCTCGCTAGCATTCAGGACCGCAACGGCAACGCGTTGACCTACGAATATCCGTCCGGCCAGGACATGGTTTTGCGCGGCCCCGACCGTGTGTCCGATGGGCTGGGCCGAGAGCTGCGCTTTACCTACGCCACGGTCGGCGTCAAAGACGCCAATCCCTATCTCGTGCGCGTCGAGGATCAAAACCAACGCGCGGTCACCCTGCAATACGAAGAATCGCCGGCGGACAACCCCACCGGTGTCTACTCGGGCGTGACTCTGCGCGCGATCACCGACCCGTTGGGCAACGTGACGACGTTTCAGTACGGCGATCAAGAGCGCGTTACCGCGCTCAAGCGGCCTGCCGGTAACGTGCCCTACCAGCAAACTTACAACCCAACTTTCCCCGATCGCGGTGTCGTCGCCACCCAGACCGACGCGCTGGGCAATGTGACGCGGATCACGCCCGACCGCTACGAATCTTCGTCCAAAGAGACCCTCTACAAGGGTCAGCGCGTCGGCGTGTGCGTGGTTAGCCCCGAAAGCCAATTCACCGTCACCTATCCGGATGGGAGCAAACAAGTTTTCCAGCACGATCGCGAGTCGCGCATCGTCAAGGCGGTGACGGATGCGACCGGCAAGCAGGCGACCTTTGAATCCGACCCAACCCGCGAGCGCATCACAGGTATCACCGACCGCCTGGGCGGAACGACGAAAATCGGCTATCACGCGCCCACCGGCAAGATCGCCTCCCTCACGAACGCGCGCGGCGACACGGTCACGTTCACTTACACCCCGCAGGAGCAAACCATCGGCGCGGCGTTTACATTCTACGTTCTCACGAGCGTGGAATATCCCGACAAGCAATACGATGCGCTCGACCGCGTCATTTCGGTCGCCGATGCGGCCAATCGCGTGACGAAATTCGAATACGACGCTAGCGGCAACTTGGCGAAAATGACAGGCGCTGTAGGTCAAATTGCCAACTTGACCTACGACGCGATGGACCGGCTGATCAAGGCGGCTGACGGCGTAGGTCAAATTGCCACTTTGATCTACAATCCTCTCGGTCAACTGGCTTCGACCACGAACGCTGTAGGACAAGTTGCCAACTTGTCCTACGATCCGCGCGGGTGGCTGAATGCGGTCACACGCACGGGCGCGTCGTGGAAACTGGGCTATGACGACGAGGGCCTGGTCGTTTCGCTCGCCACGCCGCTTGGCAATATCAGCAGTTACAAGCGCGACAATCTCGGCTACGTCGTCGCCCGCACGGACGCGCTGGGCAACACGACCGCTTTTACGCGCGACGCGCGCAACCGCGTCACCGGCGTAACCGATCCGCTCAAGCGGGCGACCGCGTACACCTACGACGCAGGCGGCTGGTTGAGCAGCGTCTCGCCGCCGGAACTCGGCGCGGCCAAGTACGAACGCGACGCGCTCGGCAACATTACGCGCATCTTCGACTTGAACGGCAACGCGTGGACGTTCGCTTACACGGCAATGGGACGGATGCAAGCGCGCACCGATCCGCTCAAGAATAACTGGAAATACGCGTACGACGCGCGCGGCCGGCTGAGCCAGGTCACCTATCCCGACAACACCACTCGGACGCTGGCCTACGATGCGGCAGGGAATGCCACGCGCGATCAATACTCGGACGGTTTGGAACTCCAATACGAATACGACGCGCTCAATCGCTTGACGGCGGCGAACGATGTCCGGCTCACTCGTGACGCGCGCGCGCGAATCACGAATACTGCGAACGCGGGTGCGAATTTCGGCGCGACGTACAACGATGCCGGCGCGCTGCAAAGCGTCACGTACAACAACGGCGCGGTGACCGTCACGTACACCTACGACACGGCGACCGGCTTACTCAAGCAGGTGAGCGACGGGCTGACCAAGGCCCAGGTTGATTTCACCTACGACAAGGACAATCGCCTGATCGGCCTCGCGCGCTCGAACAAGGTGAACACAACCTTGTCCTGGGACAACGCCGGACGATTGACGCGCATCCAAGACGTGGCGACGGGCGTGGCGACGGGCGGCTCGCCCGTCGTGGATTTGCAGTACACGCTGGACGCGGCCGGACAGGTCACGGGCGTCAAGACGTCCGCGCCGCTCGATCCAACGTCCAACTTCCAATCTCCAACTTCCAACTTCCAATACGACTCCGCGTCGCAAATCACCACCACCGGCTACAAATACGACCCCCGCGGGCGGCTGATCCAATCACCGAACGAACAATTCAAATGGGACGGCGCGTCGCGGCTGACCAGTTACCAGTTACCAGCGAACAGTGAACAGTTAACAGTGAGCAGTCAACGGTCATCGGTTGCGCTGGCGTACAATGGGTTTGGCGATGTTATCTCGCGCACCGATGGCAATGCAACGACGCAGTATGCCTACAACTACGCGCTCGGACTCGGACCGATCGTTGCGGAAATGAACGGTGCGGCGACCGTTCGCAACTACGTCTGGGCGCCGGGCGGCACGCTCTTGTACGCGATTGAAAACGACAAGCCGGTGTTTTATCACTTTGACCGAACGGGTTCGACGCTTGCGCTGACCGATGCAAACGGCAAGGTGACGGATGCGTACGCGTACGATCCATACGGCGCACTGCTGGCGCACGAGGGCAAGAGCACACAGCCATTCACGTTCGTCGGCAAGTGGGGCGTGCGGCAAGACGACCTAGCAGGTCGTCTCTACCAGATGCGCGCGCGGTACTATGACGCGACGACGGCGCGCTTTATCAGCCGCGACCCGGCAGGTTCCAAGATTTACGAACCCCGCGAACTCAACCCATACACTTACGCGCAAGACAATCCAATTAACAGAGGCAGCCCAACGGGGGTAGATCCGGAATTCAATGATTTGTGGAACTTCGGCCCCGATGTTGATGAGTTTAGCGCAATTATTTACGGCACGGAGTCCAACGACCCATTGCTCCGGGCTACTGCACAATTGCGGGCGGAATTACTCGATATCCTCGTTGCCCAGCAAGCGCCTGGCTATGGTCTCTACCAGTGGGCAGGGGGCGGACTTGCGAGTCTCCCGGTTCTAGACACCGCGGGTCAGCAAAACGTCTCCGATCGGGTGCGGGATTGGTTCATACACACGGGACAAGCCGCAACAGTCGAAAATGCGCAAGCGATGGCAAGCCAAGCCATCGGGAAATTCGACGCGCACTTTCGTTTCTTCCTGTTTGCCCGAAGCATATTCGGCGGGGGCGGGGTGGCGAATGTGAGTACACCCGTTGGCAACCGGGAGACGCCGAACAAGGCGATGCTTTTCTTCCAACAACTCGCGCAGGGTGCGTTTCCGCCCCCGCCGGTGGACGATGGGATAGGCGGCGACGAGTGGAGTGAGGGTTTGGGCAGAATTGTGATGTTGCTCCAACAACGTTTTCACGCCATGTCCGAAGCCGAGCAGCAGCAATTCATGCAGAACCTTAGCCCTGGCGAGCAGCAGGCAGTGCAATTGTTGGCGGGCATATACGGTATCCAACAGTTTTGGGGCGAGTGGATGTACGCGCCCAATAACTTGTCGGGAGGAGCGTCAGAATGAATCGCCAATTCACCACATCGCGTGCAGTCCTGTCGTTCGCGTTCGTGCTGATCATAGCCAGTGTTCCGCTCGTCGCGTGCGGCGAATCGGCCCCGCCCACCTCTCCCCCTGCCCCCTCTCCTTCGAGCAGAGCGGAAACCGTAACGTCAGCGACTACCGCGCCAACAACTCAACCACCCAGCAACCCAACCACCCAACCACCGACGCAAGGACCACAAACTGTCGAGGTGAAATACACCTACGACGGCGCGGGACGACTCACGCAAGCCGAATACTCGAACGGCGTCGCCCTCAAATACACGTATGATAAGGCCGGGAATTTGCTGAGACGAGAGGGGGTAAGAAAATAAGGAAAGACAGACGATCCTCAAACCCAGTAAACGCTGAGTAAACGCGGATTTGGTACTATCAGGGCATCGGATGACGATTCGCGTCTGACAAGAATCTGTAACGCGGAGGAAACTATGCGATCACGCTTTGCACTGGCGATGTTGTTTGCCTTGCTGATGACGGCTTGCGCAACTCCGCCGCCGCCCACATCCCAACCCACGGCAACGGCCGTTCCCCCCACGGCGACCGCGGTCCCGCCAACCGCGACATTTGTACCCCCAGCGGCGACGCGCGTGCCGCCCACCGTCACGCCCACTGCGACCCCGGTCCCGCCGACCGCAACCCCGGTCCCGGTTACGATGAAAGACATCGCGACCGCGGTTGCCGACAAAGTGGCTCAAGTCGTCAAGGTAGTGGAAGGCGATCCGAAACGCATGCTCCTCGTCTTTGACGAGCGGCACGATTCGCGGTTGACGCAGATGGAGATCGCCGTGATGCTCAACCGGCTCTACGAAAAGTACGGTCTCAAGCACATCGGTTTGGAGGGACAGCCCCACGACAAGGGCCCGCTCAAACTCGATTGGGCGCACCGCAAACCCTATTACCAACCCGGGCAAAAGATCACCGCGCGCGAAGATGTGTTGGTGTACTCGCTGATGCAAGGCGAGATTGGCAGCGCCGAGTTTATGGGCTTGATCTACAACGACGTGGTTGTGGACGGGATTGACGACGCCAAGTTGTATGCGGTGGACGCGACTCAGGCGATGGACGATGCGATGTTCGTGTATATGGGCGAGATCGCCTGGGCGCGGATGAACGAGACGCAGCGCTCCACCCTCCAAGCCCTCTTCGACCAGAAAAAGTACGAGGAGGCGCGGAACTATGCCTTCAGCACTTTTAAATTCACCGCCGACGTGTGGGCACGTATGACTGATTCCGTCAATTTCATGCAAATGGAAGAATGGGTCGAACTCTTGGACAAGTTGGAGCCGGAGGCGGAAAAAGCGGGGTTCACGCCCACCGCCGAGGAAAAGAAAAACTTGGCGGCGATGCGCGACTGGGCCAAGGCCATGTCGCAGCGCAGCGATGCAATGGTCGCGAATGCGCTCAAGGTGCTTGCGGCGAATCCGGGCGCGCCGGTCGCGATCACGGTGGGCGCGGGACATACGTCGCGTATCACCGAATTGCTCGCCAAGTCGGGGGTCTCCTTTGCAGTCATTCGCCCGCGCTCGATAGCTGAAGGCAGCAAGGCGGGGCTGCTCGCGAGTGACGAATACAATCGCAAAGTAAAAGGCCAGTCCGTCGCCCCGGCGGGATTCCTGGGCGCGATGTTAGAGGGACGTAAAAAGCCCCAGCCGACCGCAGAAAAGATCGGGTACATTGCTCAACAAGAGATGAAAGAAATCTTGCAGTTGATGGTCAACAGTGCGCAGGATCTTGTCAACATGGGTATGAGCCCGACGATCGTCAGCATGGACTCACGATGGGTTAATTGGAAGAACGGTGAGGGTCTGCCGGTCACCCTGACCGCGGTTGGAGTCAAGGCCATCCGGGTGGAATCAGTTACTACCAACGCTGATGGAATCACGACCGTTGTCGTCGTCTTCACGATGGCGGATGGCTCGCAAATCACTGGCGCGGTTAGTATCAAGGCAGGGTCCAAGCAAAAGAGTTCGGCACATTTGGAAGGGGCCTTAGTCGAAGCCACCGAGACCGTCCGCACCAGTAAACCGAGAGAGAAGAAACCCGGCGAGACTCTCAAAGAAGACATTTGCTCCAACGCCGAAGTCCTTTGGAAGAAGAGCGGCTAGGGCTGAAATTCAAATAAGCAAAGGAGGATTCCATGCGCAAGTTCGTCGCATTCTTGCTCGTGCTCTTGTTCGTCATCACGCTGCCACTCGCCTTGCTCTCCTACAACATCGGTCGGGTGGTGTTTGACGGCGCGCTGGTCAAGCGCGTCGCCACCAAAGAGGTTACCGAATCCGACCTCATCGCCATCATCGTGCGCTGGTTCGCCCAGCGCCGCGCGCAAGAGCGCGTGCTCACGGGCGAGGCGCAAACCGCCATCCGCGAGCCGGACGCGCTCAAGGCGCTGGAATTTCCGACCAACGAGGATTGGCGCAAGATCAAAGCCGAGGTGCTGCCCAACGAATTCCTCACGACGTGGGTCGCGGTGGCGGTGGACGGGCTGTACAGTTGGATTGACACCAAGGACCCGCTCCCGCAAATCACCTTCGAACTCAAGCCGTGGAAGGATTACAATCGCAGCCAGCACGGCTGGAACGCGATCCAGGTCGTCTACAACTCGCTGCCGCCGTGCAAGCAGCCCGACATTGACGATTTCCTGAAACGGCTGGCCGCGGTGCCGCCGGGCCAAGAAGTGCTCTACAATCTCTACACGCCCTGCATGTTCCCCGACCCGTGGCGTCCCGATCAGAACCAAGACTATCTCGACAGCCGCAATGAAATCTTGGACAGCGCCGCCGATCGTTTTTTCCTGACGCAGGAACTCTCGCGCATCGAAAAGCAATCGGGCGTGGGCGCGGAGAGCATCAAGCAGCAGTTGATTTTGATCCGCACCGCGGCGGCGTGGTCGCTCCTCGTGCCGCTGATCTTTGTCGCGCTGATGTTTCTGCTCGCGCTGCGGAGCCGCATGGACTGGGCGCGCTGGCTCGGCATTCCGATCTTGGTCGGCGGCTTGCTCTCGCTCTTGCCGGCGCTGGTCTATCAAACGATCGTCAACGCGCTCTTGACGATGGGCCCGATGAGCGAAGTGCCGCGCGAGGTGCAGACGGAATTCGCGCGCGCGTTCGGCGTGCTGCTTGCGGAGGTGTTCAGCCCGATGTTGATCGAGTCGCTTGTCATCATGGTGATCGGTTTGGCCATCGTGATCGCGGGCAGCGTGCGTAAGCCGAAGGTTGCGGCGCAGCCCGCGCCCGCGGGGTAGGGAATTGGAGGGGGCAGCGAATTATGAGGATCAAACTGCAAATATGGCTTTTGGCGCTCGCGACGGTGCTTCTCGTGGCGGGCTGCGGCGGCGAGGCGCCGGGCGGAATTTCCAAGGCGGTGATGGCGTCCGAGGTCAAGGGCGCGGCCCTCGAACCCGGCGGGCTGTCTGACAATTATCCGCCCGATCAAGGCGACATTCACGCTGTCGTGACGCTTGCCAATGCGCCCAAAGACTCGCTGGTCAAGGTCGTGTGGACCGCCGTGGACGTGGGCAGCGCCGCGCCGCCGGACAGCAAGTTGGAGGAAAGCGAGGTCAAGGCCGAAGGGTCGCGCAATCTCGACTTTGTGTTCAAGCGCGCGGGCAACAAGTGGGCGTCGGGCCTCTACAAAGTCGAGATCTTTTTCAACGGGACGCGCGATCGCACGCTCAACTTTGTCGTGACAGGGACGCCGCTGCGCGGCACGGTCGCCGCGAGCGGTTGCCCACCCGCGACCACGCAGGCGCAAAAGCAGTCGGGCTGGATCGCTCAAGTGATCATGGCAGAGGGCGCCAAGGGCGAAGAGAAAGAGCCGGTGAATCGCACGGGCGAATTTCTCGCGAATGAAATCGTTCACGCCGTCGTCGGGATCAAGGACGCGCCGGCGAACACCAAGTTCCGCGCCGTGTTCTTTGCGGTAGATGCCGGCGGCTCGACGATCTGCAATCTGAAACTGGGCGAATCGGAATTGGCGGCGGGCGGCTCGCGCAATCTGGATTTTGAGCTAAAGCCGGCCAACCCGTGGGCGCTCGGCAAATACCGCGTGGACCTGTACGTGAACAACACGCTCGACCACACGACCAATTACGTCGTCGTCACCCAAAAGAGCGTACATTAGAACGGCGCTTGACACAAACCCCCTCGGCCTCGAGGGGGTTTGTATTTTGCGCGCTGGCCGCGCATTTGACAGCGCGCCCGTGCTGGGCTATAATATAATCAAGTAGTTATATGACTATACATCTGATCGAAAGAGGCAACCGCCATGATGGATAACGCGGACCCCATCCAATTGAAAGCCAAGTTCTTTCGCGGCTTTTCCGATCCCACACGCTTGGCGATTCTCGAAACGCTCCTCGACGGCGAAAAGAACGTCAACCAGATCGTGGAACAGTTGGGTATTTCTCAACCCAACGCGTCGGGCCATCTCGCCTGCCTGCGCGAGTGCGGACTGGTGACGAGCGAGGCGCGCGGCAAGTTCATGTACTATCGGCTTTACGACGCCAAGATTCGCGACCTGCTCCGCACTGCTGAAACCATCGTCGCGCAGGTCGCGCGCGGCATCTATATGTGTACCCACTACGAACTGCCGCCGGCGAAATCTGTGAGCGCGAAGAGTCGGAAATGAGCCGCACACTACAACATACGGATTTGAAAATTCGCGGGATGGATTGCGCCGACTGCGCGCTGCACGTCGAAAAAGCGCTCGCGTCGCTCGCGGGCGTAGAGTCGGCCCAGGTCTTTTTAGCCGCGGAACGCGCGAATATTGTTTACGACGAACGACAGGTAGACCTCGACGCGTTCCGGGCCGCGGTCGAAAAAGCGGGCTATCAGGTCGAAGGGCACGGAGCGGAGCGCGAGAATCGGCTGCCTGCGATCCTGACCCTCGCGCTGCTCGCCGTGGTTGCCGCGATTGTTTTCGTCGAATTGGTCGCGGAGCGCATGGGTTGGATGGACCGCGCGATCCAGTTCATTCCCGCGCTCTTCATCCTCGCGGCGATTCTCATCGGCGGCCTCCCGGTCTGGCGAAACGTCTTCACCGATCTGCGAAACCGCGTGGTCGGCGCGCACGCGCTGATGACGTTGGGCGTGATCGGCGCGCTCGCCATCGGGCAGTTCGAATCCGCCGCGCTCATCGTGTTTTTCATGCGCGTCGGCGACATCCTCGAAGAGCTAACCACGCGCCAATCGCGCGCCGCGATCCGCGAGCTGGTCCGACTCGCGCCGAAGACCGCGCGCGTGCTGCGCGCGGGCCAAGAGCATGAGGTGGACATTGCGGAGATTCGCGCCGGAGAGATCGTCGTCGTGCGGCCGGGCGAGCGCATTCCGGTGGACGGCCGGATCATGGCAGGGCGCGCCAGCGTAGACCAGAGCGCGATCACGGGCGAGTCGCTGCCCGCCGAAAAAAGCGTGGGCGATTCCGTGTTCGCGGCGACGATCAATCAACGCGGGATGCTGCAAGTCGAGACGCAGCGCGTGGGCGCGGACACCACGTTTGGGCGCGTCGTGCGTCTTGTCGAAGAGGCCGAAGGCGCGCGCGCCCCGGTCCAGCGCATCGCGGACAAATTCTCCGCCTACTTTATTCCCGTGGTCTTGGCAATCGGCGCGTTGACCTTTGTGTTTAGCGGCAATATCAGCGCGACCGTGGCCGTGCTCGTCGTCTCGTGCGCGTGCGGCATCGCGCTGGCAACGCCGATTGCCGTCGTCGCGAGTGTCGGCAGCGCGGCGCGGCGCGGGATTTTGATCAAGGGCGGGTTGTATCTCGAAGCGTTGGCGCAAGTGGATACGCTGCTCGTAGACAAGACCGGCACGCTCACGTTGGGCAAGCCGCAGGTGACCGACGTGATCGCGTTGAACGGCAAAACGAAGCAGGAGGTCTTGCAAGTGGCCGCCGCGGTCGAGCGCTATTCCGAACACCCGCTCGCGTCCGCGATACTGTCCGCGGCTCAAGAGCAGCGCCTCCAAGTTGCCGAGCCGGAGCAGTTTACGGCCATTGCCGGCCAGGGCCTGGTCGCGCGTGTGCAGGGGACCGATTACGCGTTGGGTAATTTGCGAATGCTCGAGGAGCGCGGGCTGGGCAATGGGGAGATGGCCGGGCAGGTTGCGGAACTCGAAGCCGCCGGCAAGACGACGCTCTTGCTGGCCGACGCGCGCCAGCCATTGGGAATGATCGCCGTCGCGGACATTGTGCGCCCCGAGGCGCCGCGCGCGATGCAAGAATTGCGCGCGCTCGGGATCGGTCAGATCATCTTGCTCACTGGAGATAACCAGCGGGTGGCCCAAGCATTGGCCCAGCAGCTTGGCATCGAGTTCCAAGCCGAACTCTTGCCCGAAGACAAGATCGCACAAGTGAAACGGTTGCAAAAGTTGGGACGCCGGGTCGCGATGATCGGCGATGGCATCAACGACGCGCCGGCCCTCGCGCAAGCCGACGTGGGCATTGCGATGGGCCGCGCCGGCGCGGACATTGCCATCGAGGCGGCGGACGTGGCGCTGATGCGCGACGACTGGTCGCAAGTGCCGCACGCGATCAAGATCGCGCGGCGCGCGTTTCGGACGATCAAGCAAAATCTCGCGCTGTCGCTTGTCTACAACGTCGTCGGGTGGACGCTCGCCGCGTTCGGCATTCTCAATCCGGTGCTCGCGGCCGCGGCGCAATCGCTGCCCGATCTCTTCATCTTGGGCAATTCCTCGCGCCTTTTGCGCGCGAAGGATTAAGTCGGACGCGCGGGCTGGCCCCTATTTTCGCGCCCGCCCGCGGCTGAGCCGCGGATCAGCGTCAACCATATTGGCTATGAATTCCAGCATCTTGGGTAATGAAGTAAAGTAGTAGCTTTCGCCTTGCAAGGCATCTTGAACTCGACCGCGCCATACGCCTGGCGCCTCCAAGGGGTCGTCACTCTCTTCCTGCCAAAGTTTCAAGATAAATACGTGAACATTGTCGTTCCGGTCCAGTTTCGCCATCGCTCATCTTCCCAGGTTCGAAATCGCCTGGTCAATATAGCAGAACCGGGAAGTGATGTGGTTAACGCCGGTTTATGTGGGCGTTAAGGACGCGTTAACATCCCCGCGGCAAATTGGCTAGAGGGTACGAACGTAGCGGAACTGCTTGTAGCCGGGCGGGTCGGCGTTGAGGGCTTTGTCCACGGTCACATGGAGTACGGCCGGTTTGCCGCTCGCCACCGCGCGTTCGAGCGCGGGAACCAGTTGCTCGATATCGTCCACCCTTTCCCCGTAACAACCCATCCCCTGCGCGATCAGGTCGTAGCGCGTTTGCGCCGATAGATCAATGCCCAAATGTTGTTCGGCGGGATACCCCTGAAAAGTGTACGCGCTGCGCTCCATGCCCCAACCATCGTCCACCGCGACGACGACCACCACGGGCGCGTTCTCGCGCAGGGCCGTTTCCAGCTCCATGACGTTAAAGCCGACCGCGCCATCGCCGGTGATGCAATAGACAGCGCGATCCGGCGCGGCGAGTTTTGCGCCAACCGCGAACGGCAAGCCGGTCCCCAGAAAACCCATCTTCACGGAATACAAGAAGCTGTTTGGTTCGTAAATCGGGTTGTAGGCCACGCCCCATAACGTCGTGTTCCCGCCGTCCAAAACCGTGACCGCATCGCGCGCGAAAAAATCGCGAAGCTGCGCGACCATTTGGCCCGGATTAAGCCCGTACGCCGGTTTCGCGCCGATATACTGAAAGCCCTGGCTCATCGTCTGCATCGTCAGTTCGCGATACCGGTCGAGGTCGGGCATTTCCGCGCGCGGCCCGGTTTTTGCCTTGACGCGCGCGAGTAGAGCCGTCAACGCGGCTTTCGCATCCGCGACGATGCCTAAATCCACGGGGCGATTCAAGCCAATCGAGTACGGGTCCACGTCAATCTGAATCGTCTTTTGTTTCGATGGATCGCCCCACGCGGGCGGCATGCCCCAGCCGTCGTATTCGCCCAACCGCGAGCCGACGACGAGCACCACGTCCGCTTCGGAACGCGCGAGCGCCGCGGCTTGCAGATCGAACATGAAGAAATAGTGGGCATGGTCCTCGGGCACGGCGCCGCGCGCGCCCATGCTCGTGCTCATCGCCGCGGCGAGGTAATCGCCCAATTCAACGAACTCGGCCGCGGCGTTCGACCACGGAACTCCCTTGCCGGCGTGCAGAAAAACTCGCTTGGCATTCGCGAGCCATTCGGCGGCTTGCTCGATCCACACGGGATCGCCCGCGCCCATGTTCGTCACGCGATAACGCGGCGCGGGAAAAATGGCCGCTTTGTCGCCATCAATTTTCACGTTCAGCATTTCGTCAGGAATCGCGATAAACGCAGGGCCGGGTCGTCCGGTCAGCGCGGCGCGAAACGCAGCGCGCATCAACTCGGGCAAGCGTTCCGGTTGGCGGACGAGCGCGCTGAATTTCGTGATCGGCCGCGCCATCTCGACGAGGTTGGTCGCTTGCCACGCGCCGCCGCGGTCCGGGTCGGTGGTGACGCGCCGTCGCGTCGCGGCGATGGCGATGATCGGGTGACCTTCGGCGTACGCGCTGGTGAGGCCGGCCAGCATGTTCGCGCCGCCGGGGCCTGGGCTGCCGATGACGACGCAGGGCGTGCGGCTGAGGCGCGTGTATCCTTCGGCTAGGTGGACCGCGCCTTCTTCGTGATGACAATTGATGTGCCGGATGCCGCCGCGCGCGGCTTGCGTGACGAACGGAATGTGCGAACCGTCAATGATGCCGAACATCATCTCGACGCCCTCGGCTTTTAGACACTGCGCCAACAATTCAGCTACGGTAATCTCACTCATCTGCAAGCTCCTTCGATTTTCAAGGAATTTTTCTCCGCGAATCTCCGCGAATCCTCGCGAATAAGGAAAACCAAGATTAGTGAGGATTGGCGAGATTCGCGGAGAAAAAGGGTTTCTCCCATCACTACAGCATTCCTTGCTCTCTCAGCCACGCTTCGGTGCGGCGCATGCCTTGGTCCAAATCAACCTTTGGTTCCCAGCCCAACAAGCGATGCGCTTTGGCGTTCGATACGGTTGTCTTTTTCGAAAGCATCTCGACCGCGCCGCGCCCCAATTCGGTCGGCTTGCCGAGCAAACGGAAAACCGCGCGGCCCGTTTCGGCAATCGCGGTAGCGACGGGTGTACTGAAGGTGCGCGGCTGATCGCCTTTGCCCAACATGCGGTAATAGTGACCAAAGAACTGGTTGCACGTGACCGCGGTCTCTCCGCCAATAACAAAAATCTGTCCGATGCCCGCGTCCTTCTCGGCAGCCAAGACCACGCCCTCGACCAAATCGTCAATGTAAATCGCGCGAAAGATGCCTTGGCCGTGCGCGGGCAAAAGGAACAACCCCTTCTTGATCATTTGGACGGGCACGATCGTCCAGGGACGCGAGCCGGGACCGTAAATGTCCGCGGGTCGAATCACCGTGCAGGGAATCTCGCACGCGGCGTGCGCGGCAAGAACGACGTGCTCGCTCGCGATCTTGGTATCCACGTAGGGATTGCCGGTCGGCAGAATCGGCGCGGTCTCGTCGGCCTTATCTTCGGCGACAAAGCGCATGGCCGCGAGGGACGAGATGTGGACGAAGCGCTTGGCGCCTGCCTCTTTGGCCGCGTCGAGCACGCGCCGCGTGCCGAGCACATTCACGCGCCACGCTTCCTCGCGCGCGACGTTGTTGGTGACGATGGCCGCGGTGTGAATCACCAAATCGCAGCCGACGATATGCGCTTGCCATTCCTCCGGCCGCGTCACATCGCCCGCGACGACATTCGCCGCCGCATCGGCGCGAACATCCAGCCCGCGCACCTCCGCGCCCAACGCGCGATAACGCGCCGCGAGCGCGCGCCCCATAAACCCCTGCGCGCCGGTGATGAACACTTGGCGATAACGTGTCTCTTCAAGTCTCATGTCTCAAGTCTCAGGTCTCAGGTCTCAGGTCACAAGTCGCAGGTCGCAAGTCTCAGGTCTCATGCATGATTCTGTATAAGTTCAATTCTTCACGTGCTGTGCGAATCTGTTTGAAACGTGATATGATGCCTCCACTGAATGACTGGGAGGTCAACAATGTCTTTGCACCCGACTGATCGTAGTCTGATCCCACCCGATACCGCGGGAGATCGTCCACTGTCAGCGTGACGCCCGTGTACGTGAGCGCGACTTCTTCGCGGCCTGTTGTTAGGTGCTTTTGCATGATCGGCGTATCCACAAGGTCGGGCGAGACGACTGTGACGGCGACGCCGCGCTTGCGCCACTCGATGGCCGCCGCAATCGCGGCGTTACGCAAGCCACCCTTTGCCGCAGAATAGAGCGCGTTGCCAGGCGTGGGCGAGAGACCTGCCAGCGAAGCCACGTTGATGATGTGTCCTGCTCCCTGCTTGACCATTATCTCGCCAACCAGTTTCATGCCGATGAGCGGACCTTTGAGATTCACGTCAATCTGAAAATCAATGTTCTCAGTTGGCTGGTCCAGGAAAAATGCGGGACGGCTCCCGCCGGCGATGTTGAACAAATAGTCAATCCGCCCGAAATGCTCGAGCGTATCGGCGACGACATGTTGCCACTGCGCGACCGAGCGGATGTCTAGACAATGCACGCGCAGGCGCTCGCTCGGCATGAACGCGGCGCGCAGGCCCGCGTCGTCAATGTCGGCAAGCGCCAGGTTGTAGGCGTCGTCCTTCGCGAGCACGCTGGCCCAGTGCTTGCCGATGCCGCTTGCCGCGCCGGTGATAATCACAACTTGGGTCATTTGGTTTGAGTAACCGCGTCGTTCAGTTGTCATTTCGAGCGGAGCGAGAAATCTTCACTTGCTAGATGGAGATTTCTCGTCGCAAACTACGCTCCTCGAAATGACAGTG
>JACQYF010000145.1 GCA_016208315.1 Chloroflexota bacterium
GCGCCCCTGCAAAAGGTCCATCTGCACGAGGCCGGCCATCCGCTGCCCGACGCGAACAGTCTCCTCGGCGCGCAAAAGATTCTCGAACTGCTGGACGAAACGACGAGCGACGATCTCGTCATCTGCCTGATTTCCGGCGGCGGCTCGGCCATCTTGGAACTGCCGGTCCCCGGCGTCTCGCTCGACGATTTGCGCGCGACGACGGATGCGCTCCTCCGCTCCGGCGCGACGATCAACGAGCTGAACGCGCTTCGCAAGCACTTGTCGCAGGTCAAAGGCGGACCGCTTGCGCGGCGCGCGCAAGCGCCCATCGTCTCGCTCATCCTCTCGGACGTGATCGGTTCGCCACTCGACACGATCGCGTCCGGCCCCACCGCGCCCGACTCGACTACGTTTGCCGACGCGCGGAACGTGATCGAAAGGCGCGGCGTGCGAGAGCAGTTGCCCGCGAGCGTCGTCGAGCATATTGAGCGAGGAGCGCGGGGCGAGGTTGCAGACACGCCGAAAGGAAACGATCCGGCGTTGAACCGCGTGCAGAACGTCGTCGTCGCCGATGGCGCGATTGCGTGCGAAGAGGCGCTGTATCAGGCCCAAGCGCGCGGTTTTCACTCGCTCCTGCTCTCGACCTTCGTGCAAGGCGAGGCGCGCGATATTGCGAAATTCCTCGCGGCCATCGCCAAAGAGATCGCACAGCAGGATCGCCCGGTCGTGCGGCCCGCGTGCATCATCGCGGGCGGCGAGACGACCGTCACCGTGCGCGGGATGGGTAAGGGCGGTCGGAATCAGGAACTCGCGCTCGCCGCAGCTATCGAAATAAATGGAATGGATGGAGTGGTGGTCTTGAGCGCGGGTACGGATGGAACCGACGGGCCGACGGACGCGGCGGGCGCCATCGCCGACGGCGCGACGCTGGCGCGCGCGGCGGCAAGCGGGCTGGACGCGCGGACGTTTCTGGCGAATAACGACGCCTACCATTTCTTCCAGGCGCTCGGCGATCTAATCATCACGGGGCCGACGAATACGAACGTGAACGATGTGATCATCGTGCTTTTAGAGTGAGGCGGAACAATTCTGCTTTGCGTATCGTTCTATGGATAGCGGTGTTTATATTGTCGAATTAGAAGGGAACAGCCGTAGTGAGCAAGTTTTTTCGTCGTAATTCTTCGCCCGATTCTGAATTTCCTCTCGACACTGCCGATTACTCCGCACCCGATGCATCGCAACGCTTCCCCGCCGACCGCGCCAGCTTCGCGGCCGGCTTGATGCATTTCCTGACGATTGCCGGCCTTTTGGGCATTATCATCACTTGCCTTTTGCTCGTGGGTGGAGTGGCGGTATATGCCTACTTTACGGCCACGCTGCCTTCGCCCGACCGCTTGGAGGGCCGCGCTCAGTCACAGTCTACCAAGATCTTGGACCGCAACGGCGAGCTACTCTACGAAGTCTTTGATCTTGAGAGCATGAGCGGCGGGCGGCGGACCATCGTGCCGATCAACAAGATTCCCCAAGTGCTCAAACAAGCGACCCTCGCGACCGAGGACCCGACCTTTTACACCAATCCCGGCGTAGATTTTTACGCGATCCTGCGCGCGGTCTATTATGACGTGCGTTACGGCCGCATTGTCTCGGGCGGCAGCACGATCACGCAGCAGCTCGTCAAGCTCACGCTCCTCACGCCCGAGGTGACGATCCAGCGCAAGATTTACGAGGCCTTTCTAGCGTATCAGGTGACGCGGCAATATCCCAAAGACAAGATTCTCGAATTCTATTTTAATTCGATCTTTTTCGGCAACCAGTCCTACGGCATCGAGGCCGCCGCTAATACCTATTTCAATAAACATGCCGAAGAGTTGACGCTCGGCCAAGCGTCTCTGCTCGCCGGCATTCCGCAAGCGCCCGCGTTGTACGATCCTTGCACGAACGCGTCCGCCACGCTCGGCCGGCAGCGCGTGGTGCTGAACCTGATGATCAAGGAGAACTATATCGCGCCGCCGCAGGCCGACGCGGCGGCGGTGGAGACGGAGAAGGAGATCAAGTCCGACGCGTTCAAACGACGCTGCACCCAGGGCGTCGGTATCAAGGCGCCGCATTTCGTCACGTACATCCGCGAACTTTTGGAAGACCAGTACGGGACCGAAATCGTCTATCAGGGCGGGTTGAATGTGACGACGACGCTCGACATGAAGATGCAACGCATCGCGGAGGAAGAGGCGCGTAAGCAAATCGCCTCGCTCGCCGCGCAAAAGGTGACCAACGCTTCGCTTATCGCGATCAATCCCAAGACGGGCGAGATTCTCGCGATGCTCGGCAGCGTGGACTTTTTCGACGAGAAAATTGACGGCCAAGTCAACGTCGCGCTGGCGCTGCGGCAGCCCGGTTCGTCCATCAAGCCCTTGAATTATGTCGCCGCGTTCGAAAAGGGTTGGAATCCCGCGACCGTGCTCTCGGACGTCAAGACGAATTTTCCGATCAAAGGCCAGCCGGATTATGTGCCCAACAACTATGACCAGCGCGA
>JACQYF010000137.1 GCA_016208315.1 Chloroflexota bacterium
GTTTAGCCGGCAAAGACGACATTCACCGGCGCGTGGAAGCCGGTCAGCACTTGCGAGCGTGCGGTTTCGCCCGCGCCAAACTTGCCTAGCAGCCCATACACATCTTGTTCGAGCACAAAGACCTCTTGACAAGAAGGATGCGAACATGAAAGCGAAAATGCGCGCACACTCGAGCATGCTGCTCGCCGTCCTGATCGCGCTGGCGCTGTCCGGCTGCGCGGCATCGGCACCCACCCTCGCGCCAACCCCACTACCGCCGACCGCGGCACCAACCGCCACGCAAGCGATGGCGACACCTACCCAACCACCCAACTCCCCAACCACCCAACCACCCACGCCAACGCGCGTGCCACCCACGGCAACGCCTGTACCGGGGACTGCCACACCGCCGTTACCGACCGCACTGCGGATCCCCGGCGATGATCCCATCTCATTGGATCCGGCACTGGGGAGTGATGCGGTCTCCGCGCGATACCTGATGGAAATCTTTAGCGGGCTGGTGACGCTCGACCGCAACCTGAATGTTGCGCCGGACATTGCCGAGAAATGGGACGTGAGCGGCGACGGCGCCGTCTACACGTTTTATCTCCGCAAGGGCGTCAAGTTTCAGGATGGGCGTGCCGTGACGGCGCAGGACTTCAAATACTCGCTGGAACGCGCCGCGGATCCCGCGACCCGATCGCCGACAGCATCTATGTATCTCGGCGACATCGTCGGGGTCAACGATAAACTCGAACGCAAAGCGAATGCCGTCAAGGGCGTTCAGGTCATTGACGACAACACACTACAGATCACCATCGACGCGCGCAAGTCCTATTTCCTCGCCAAGTTGGCTCTGCCGGTCGCGTTCGTCGTGGACAAGAACAACGTCGTCCGCGATGGGACGAACTGGGCGCAGAAACCGAATGGCACGGGTCCCTTCAAACTCAAAGAGTACGTCCCCAAGCAGCGGTTGGCGCTCGTCAAGAACGACAACTATTACCTCGAACCGAAAGCGCAGATCGAACAAGTCAATTTCATTCTCGCGTCCGGCGCGACACCGTTCACGACGATGTACACGAACGGCGAACTGGATGTCATGCAAATCGGCGGCAATGCGGCGGTTGAAGTCCGCGACCCTTCGCACGCCCTCAACAAGGATGTTGTCGTCGCTCCACAACTGGAGACCCAGTTCATCGGCTTTAACGTCCGCAAGCCCCCGTTCGACGATGGTCTAGTGCGCCAGGCGTTTGCGCTGGCAATCAACCGGCGACAATTCATTGACGAGCAACTGAAAAAGGAGCCACTGCTCGCCAAGTCAATCCTTCCACCCGGACTGCCGGGCTACAACGACGCTTTGCCCGCCATCGCCTACAACCCCGATCGCGCCAAGCAATTGCTCGCCGCATCCAAATATGCCGCCCAATTCCCGCGCCTCACCTGGGGCACGCTCAACTCGGTCGCAACCATTCAACCCATCGCCGCCATGCTCAAGGCGAACCTCGGCGTGGACGTCACGATCAGACAGACCGAGCCGGGCGCTTTCTTCTTCGCGCTGCCCCGGAGCGACAATCCCTATCACATTTTTGACGCCGGCTGGATTGCCGACTATCCCGATCCCGAAAACTTTATCGCTTCGCTCTTCCGCACCAACAGCCCGACCAACTGGAGCGGTTACGCGAATCCCGACCTGGACAAACTGATCGCGCAAGCGGCAGTGGAGCGAGATGCCAGCCAACGCGTGAAATTGTATCAACAGGCAGCGCAAAAACTGCTCGACGACTTGCCGATGATTCCCTTTACTCACGAGCGTAGAGTATTGCTGGTCAAGCCCTATGTCAAAGGGCTGCTGTTCCCGCCGGCGGTGATCTCCCACCTGCGGTACGTATCTTTCGGGTGGTAGAACAACTCATCGAAAAAGGAGGAACGATGAAAATCATGACGTTAGTCCGTGGTGTTTTGCTGCTGGCGTTCTTGTTCGCATTGTTCGTGTGGGCGGGTGCTTGGTCGCCCGTGCGTGCTGCCGCTTGTCCACCGGGGCAAGTCGAGCAATGGCGGGACAATCCGCAAACCCGCCAGTGGGAATTGGTGTGCGTGCCACAACAGCAGGGCCCGGTTGTAAACGCGCCGGTGAATCCGCTGCCGCCCACCGAGCCGTCCAAATGGGACCAGGCGCCGCGGATCATTTGGGACATTGGACCCGGCGGTGGCAAGTTCGATAGTCCCGGCGGAGACGCGACGGTCACGGTTCCCAAGAACCTATTCCCGGAGGGTACGCAATTGGCGTTCGTCCGCCCGCCTTTGAATGGTCTGCGGAGGGGGACGTTCAGAGTGCGTGGGGCGGGCGACCACATTGTGGACGTGAAGGCGAGTAACCCCAGTCTGGACTGGTCGTTGATGGGTGTGCCCGGAAGTCAAATGTTGATCTGCTTCCACATCAGCGACCAAGAAGTTCAGGATGCGGGCGGCAGCGCCTATATCTCTATCGAGGGATGGAACTCGTCCAACTGGGTCAGCCGCCTCAGCACAACCGTGTACGCGCCCGATCCACCCGGTCAGCCGTGGTGGGAGTTTTGTGTGTACTTGGACTAGCATCGCGCGATAGAGGAGAACGATGAATCTCATTCGCATTGCCGTTGTGGACGATCAAACGTTGATCCGCGAAGGGCTGGCCGCGCTCTTGGCGCTGATGCCCGATTTGCAGGTCGTTGGGCAGGCGGGCGATGGGCAGCAGGCGATTGAACTCACCGCCGCCCAAGCGCCGGACGTGGTCTTGATGGATGTGCGAATGCCGGGCCTGAACGGCGTCGCGGCGACGCGCGAGATTCGCCGCCGCTTTCCGCAAACGCGCGTTATCGTGCTCACCACGTTCGACGACGACGAGTACGTGTTTCAATCGCTCCAAGCCGGCGCGTCCGGGTATCTGCTCAAGAATGCCGACTCGGACCACCTCGCCGCCGCGATTCGCGCCGTCCACGCCGGGGATTCCATTCTCGATCCGGCGGTCACGCAAAAGGTGATTACCCGCGCGCTCGATCCAGATTCGTCCGCGCCGCAGTCCATCGAAAAACTCACGCCGCGCGAGCAAGAGATTTTGCGCGAGATGGTGGTTGGGGCGACCAATGCCGAAATCGCCGCGCGGCTATGCCTCTCCGAGGGCACGGTCAAGAACCACATCAGCCATATTCTCGACAAGCTGGGTGCGCGCGACCGCGGCCAAGCGATTCGCCGCGCCATCGCCTGGGGGTGGGACAGATGATTCAGCCGTTCCGCCAATTGCGCGCTCTGCCGTTCCTGCTCGTCGCGGCAGTCGTCATGCTGGGCGTGGCTGCGCTCGAGCTGCCGCGTTTTCCACAAGGTCTGCCGCGCGGACTCGGCCTCGGCTTGATAATCGCCATCGCGCTCCTTTACGCGTTTTCGCCGCACAAGGAATCGGCGCTCTGGAAACGGCACGGTTACTTTGCCGCGCAGACGCTCGCGATTTCTGCGCTGGTATTGCTCGCGCCGGAGAATCGCGGAACGCTGCTCTCTCTGTTCTTCATCACCAGTTCGCAGGCGATGATCACACTGCCGCGGCCCTGGGGATTCGTGTGGCTCGCCGTTTTTGCCGTCATCACCGGCGGCATTTTCCTCTACTCCGGCGGATCGCTCAGCCGCCTGCCGGAACTCTTTCCGTTCGTCGCCGGATACGTTTTCTCTGGCGCGATCTCGTACCTATGGGAGCAAACCGATACGGCGCGCCGCGAGAGCCAACGCTTGCTCGCCGAACTGCAGACGGCGCACGCGCAGTTGCAGGAATACTCGACGCGCATCGAAGAGCTGGCAATCGCCGACGAGCGCAACCGCATCGCGCGCGAGATTCACGATACGCTAGGGCACACGCTGGCCGCGCTCGACATTCAACTCGAACTGCTCGTGCGCTTGCCCACGGATAAAGCCGCCGAGCGGCAGCAGGCGACCGCGCGCGCGCGCGAGTTGATCAAGCAGGGTTTGGCGGATGCACGGCGCGCGGTGCAGGCATTACGCCCGGTCGCGTTACAAGTGTTTTCGCTGCCGGAAGCACTGAGCGCGCTGGTCGAGGAGTTTGGACAGACGACCGGCATCGAGATCGAGTGGCAAGTTGAGGGTAAGGGCGCCGCGCTGCCGCCGCGACTCGCGCTGCCGCTCTATCGCGCCGCGCAGGAATCGCTGACCAACGTGCGCCGCCACGCCGCCACCACTCCGCGCGTGCAAATGGTCCTGCGTTATGCGCCCGAGACAATTCACTTGAGCGTGCGAAACGCGCCGCCGCTTGCGCCGTCATCGGCAAGGACGCGCGGCAGTGGATGCGGCTTGGCTGGCTTGCAGGAGCGCGCCGCGGCGTTGGGCGGAACGTTGCGCGCGGGGGCAGAGGACGGAGGGGGGTTTGTGGTAGAGATGGCGCTGCCCAAGGGATGAGGGATGAAAGACGAGGGATGAGGGATGAGGGATGAGGGATGAGGGATGAAACCCTCATCCCTCATCCCTTACATGCAAGTCACGGTTTTGCGTTGAAAAAATCGTGCCAAAGATGTGACCCGGGGCAGACGACAGCGCCGGGTTTTTCATCCTATACTGGCGGCATGACATCAGCCAGTCCCGAGTGTCTCGTCTTTCTCGTTCGCATTTGGCGCGAGCCGTTTGATGCCCGATCGAATACCGCCGAACGCGCGTATGTTTTACAGTTCGCGGAAATCCCCGGCGGCGAAGAGCGTTATTTCGGCTCGCTCGAAGAGATGGTCGGCTACATCCAGTCTCACTGGCTTGGACGCCCACCTCAAGCGCGCGAATGAGAATCGGCGGGATGCAAACAAGGAGAAAACCATGAACACCAAACGTGCATTGACGCTCAAATTCGCGCTTGCGGCGCTGCTTGCCGCGTTCGCGCTCTTGCCCGCGACGGTTGCGGCAGAAGGACCCGACAGCGCGGTCGCACAGGTTCAAGCGCAATACAACGCAGCGTTGCAAGAGTACGCCGGTATCCTCGGCGACCTGACGGATACGGCGGCGCTCGAAGCCCTCGCCAGCATGCAGAACGGCGCCCAAAGTCTCCAGGACGAGGTGGGAAAAGGCGATTACCATGTCTCGTCGTATTACATGGGCGCGATTGTTTGGGCGGAAGCCCTGGAAAATCCCGCGCTGGCTGAGTGGCGCTCGCCGGAAATTGTCGCTGAATTGAACAAACTGAAGACTCAACTGGACAAAGCCCGCAATGACAGGGACTTGAAGCAACTCGCCCAAGTCGCCCAGCAGATTCTGGCGTTGTTCAAGCCGGTCGAAGAGTTGGGCGCTAAAGCGCGCGAGGCGGAGAAAAAGCGCGACGCGGCGAAAGCCAAGGTCGAGGACTTGAAAAAGCAACTCGCGGCGTTGCAGCTTCAAGTCGCTACCGGTCAATCGAAAAAGAGCGCCGTCAGCACCGCGCCCGAACCGCCGCCGCCGGAAATCGGCAACAACATCGTGCTGAGCGGAACGGGCAATTACTGGTATCTCACCACCACGGACAAATTGCCGCCCGATGCGAAAGTTTCGTTCGAGATTAACGGCAAACTCGTGGGACCTTTCGGACCGAATCAAAGGATCGGGCTGTACAACTATGGGCCGGGTCCCTACAACGTCGTCATCATCGCCGAGCGCGGCGGCAAGGTCTATCGCAAAAATTGGGGCGTGTTCGATCCCGCGACGAAAAAGTTAGGCGCGCCGCCGCCAGACCCGCTCACCAAGCCCGCGGATGCCAACAAGGGCAGCGACAAGACCGCGGGCAACTCGTCCTACAAAGCAACTGCGGGCGATCCGGTCTCTACATCCATCGGCGAATATTACTTCGCGCTGCCTTTGTTCGCGCTGGACGCGCCCTTGCCGATTGATCTCTCGCTCTACTACGCCTCGTCCCTCGACAAGAACCTGGGCGTCTGGAACGATCCCTTTATCGGCGACCGCTTTACCCACAACTACCACGCCGCACTCCAGCGCAGCGAAAACGCGATCGCGATCTTTTTCGGCAGCGGGCAAACGCTCAATTTCCAAAGAGCGGGCGAGGCGTGGCAGATTGCCGGCGAGCCGATTGCATACCAACTCAAGGAGACGAACAAGCACTATTGGCTGCTCGACCCCATCGCCGATTTGATCTTTATCTTCGACAAGACGCACGCGACGATGGGCACGGACACGCTCACGATGATTCAAGACCGCAACGGCAACGCGACTACGCTGCTGAACGATCAATCGGGGCGCGTCGTCAGCATCGCCAACAACACCGGCGCGGCGTTGTATTTCACCTACGATAGAGGGCGCTTGACCCACGTTAGCGATTCGTCCGGGCGCAGCGTGCAATTCGGCTACGCGGGCGATGACACGGCGCTGCACCTGGTCGCGATGACCGACACGCTCGGAGCAAAGACAACCTTCACGCACACGGGACCAGTCACGAACACCGCGGTGGCGGCGGTCACGTACCCGAAAGGCAATACGCCGTACAGTCAACAGTATGCAGTGAACACGATAGCCCCCGAAGCGCAGCGGAGTGGGGGTGAACAGTATACAGTGAACAGTCAAAAGGATGCGCTGGGGAATGTGACCAAACTTGCGGCGAATGAAGTTGGAACGACCATCGGCGATCCCACGGGCGCAACTCGACAACACACCTACACAAACGTCGGTTTGAGCGGGCTGAAAGACGCCGCCGGTAAATCCGCCGCGTTCGAGTACGACGCGCAAGGACGCCTGAGCGCGGTGACGGATCGCCAGGGCGGCAAGACCCAAGTCGCGTACCACGCCAGCGGCAAGATCGCCGCGCTGACGAACGCGAACGGCGGCCGCGTGTCGTTCACCTACGCGCCGCAAGAGCAGCTCTTCCTCGCGCCGGACGGCGAGCAGATCGTTTTTGGATTCACGACGCTCACGCGCATTGATTATCCCGACAAAGCCAATGAACAATTCGCGTACGACGTGCGCGGCAATATTGTCTCGCACACAGATGCAACGGGCAAAACCTGGAAATATACTTACGACACGCGCGGGCAAATTCTCACGATAACGAATCCGACCAACGGCGTCATCACCTACACTTACAATGCCGATGCGACAGTCGCCTCGTTCAAAGATTCCGAAACAGGCGAGACCAAGCTCGGCTACGATCACGCGCAGCGGCTGAACAAGATCACGCGCGCGGACGGCAGCACCGTCGAATACATCTACGATCAGAACGACCGGTTGACCCTGATCGTCGAGCCGAATTTCCGCTTTACCCGTTTCGAGTACGACGCGAATGACAATCTGGTCAAGCTGTTCGATGCGAATGGCAAAGCGACGACGTTCGAGTATGACGCGATGGACCGAGTCACGAAAATCACCGACCGTGTAGGTCAAACTGCCAATGCTTCGACTCCGCTCAGCACAAGCTTGACCTACGACCAACTGGGGCATCTCGCTTCCGTCACCGATCCCACCGGCGTGGCGACCCAATACGGCTATGATCCGCGCGGCTGGCTCAACGCGATCACGCGCGGGGGCAACGTGTGGAAACTCGGGTACGACGACGAAGGCATCGTCACATCCGTGACTTCGCCGCTCGGCAACACCGCCAAATTCCAAAACGACAAACTCGGTCTGCTCGCCAGCTCCACCGACCCGCTGGGCAACACAAGCACGCTGGCGCGCGACGCGATGAATCGAATGATCAGCGTGACGGACGCGCTCAAGCGCGAGACCAAGTACGGATATGACGCGAATGGTTGGCTGAATAGCGTCACCGCGCCCGTGGTCGGCGAAGCCAAGTACGAACGCGACGTCCTCGGCAACGCCACCAAGATTACCGACTTGAATGGGCAGGCGTGGACGTTCGCGTACTCGCCAATGGGACGCTTGCAAGCGGCGACCGATCCGCTCAAACAGACCAAGAAATACGCGTACGATAACCTCGGGCGCGTGTCGCAGGTCACGTATGCCGACGGTGTGACGGGCACAGCGGTCTACGACGCCGCGTGGAATCCGACGCGTGTATCGTACTCCGATGGGACGCAATTCGTCTTTGCGTACGACGCGGAGAATAATCTCATCGGCGCAAACGACGTGTTCCTCGTGCGCGATGCAGAAGGACGCGTGATCAACACGCTCATCAACCCTCCCCCTGTCGCCGGTCTTGCGACGGGGGGAGATGGAGGGGGGTACGGTGCGACGGGGGGAGATGGAGGGGGGTACGGTGCGACGGGGGGAGATGGAGGGGGGTATGCTGCAACGTACGATAGCGCGGGACGCCTCAAGACCGCGACGTATCCGCTCGGGGGAGCCAAATCCTTCACCGTCACGTACACCTATGACGCCAAGACCGGGTTGCTCGCCAACGTATCCGATTCGCTGAGCAAGGCGCAAGTGGATTTCACCTACGACAGAGACCACCGGCTCGTCGGGATGGCGCGCTCCAACAAGGTGAGCACAACGTTGACCTGGGACAATGCCGCGCGGTTGACCGGCGTCAGGGACGGCAGCATTACCGATCTGCAATATACGTTCGACGCGGCGGGACAGGTGACAACCGCAAAACTGCAAATGCCGCTGAATCCCGCTACCGCGTCTAACTTCCAACTTCCAACTTCCAACCTCCAATTCGATGCGGCGTCTCAAATCTCCACCACGGGCTACAAATACGACGCGCGCGGGCGGCTGACACAATCGCCCGATCAACAATTCAAATGGAACGGCGCGTCGCAGTTAGTCAGTTACCAGTCAACAGTGAACAGTCAACAGTCAACGACCATGCTGACCTACAACGGCTTGGGCGATGTCGCCTCGCGCACGGACGGTACGGCGACCGTCCGCTACGCCTACAACTACGCGCTCGGACTCGCGCCCATCGTCGCGGAGATGCCTGCTCCCCCGCTCCCCAGCACCCCTGCTCCCCTGCGTTTCTACGTCTGGTCGCCCAGCGGCACGCTGCTGTACGCGATTGAAAACGCCAAGCCGTTGTTCTACCACTTTGACCGTACCGGCTCGACGCTGGCGCTGACGGATGCGGATGGCAGGGTGACCGATGCGTACGCGTACGATCCGCAGGGCAAGATGTTGGGACACACCGGCAAGTCCACGCAGCCGTTCACGTTTACGGGCAAGTGGGGCGTGCGGCGGGTAGGGAACGCTGGCGCTAGCGTTCCCTACGGCGACCTGTACCAAATGCGCGCGCGGTATTACGACGCGACAACCGCGCGGTTCATCAGCCGCGATCCGAGCGGTCCTCAGATTGACGATCCCACAACGCTCGACCCCTACGCGTACGCGCACAACAATCCCCTCAAGTACGTGGATGTGGACGGACGGATTGCGTTGACCCCGGAGGAGATGGCATTCTTCGGAGACCCCGCGCCGGTCGTTCCGAATGCCGCGGCGCAACCGTCCGCGTTGGAGATGGCGTTAGCCAAGTTCGAAAAGACCGCCGCCGAAAACAACAAGATGGTCCTCGGGCGCGGCGCGCCGGCGGGTTCGAGTGCTCCAGATATTAGCAGCGATTTCTTTGAGACCAGCGGAAAAACGGCAGTCAATCAATCCAGCAAGGTGGGAGCAAGTTCCCTCTCAACCGCGGGTTCTAAGCTGGCGCGCGTGGGAGGATCGCTCATCCGAGGAGCGGCGGCGGCGGTGCTTTCGGAAGTCTACATGTATCTCGCCTGTTCGCTGATGGATCTTCACGGCGCGCCTTTTGCCGAACGAATGCGGCAGCGCCTGGAGGAAAGCGCACGCCAAGACCGGGAACGCGAGGCAGAAGCAAAGCGCGCGCGGGAAGAATACGAAAAGTGGTACGACGAAAACGAGGCGCGCAAAAAAGCGGAGGGCGAAGCGTACGCCAAAAAGATGCAACCCATTTGGGAAGAGAAAGCGCGCGCCTGGGATGAGGCGGAGCGCGCCGCGCTGGAAAAGCGCGTCGGGGGCGCGTCCTTCCTCGGCGGTCGCGTGAACGACGCCGCGAACCAAGCCGAAATTGATCGCCAGGTGAAAATCATGGCGGCATTCCAACGGCTCCTCAACTTTCTCGGCGCAGGCGAGACCGTGCGCACCAAGTTACCCCGGTAGGCAAATTCATAAGACCCGTCGGGTCTGCCAGACCTGACGGGTCAACACAGGAGAATTCATCATGTTTCGCGTACTCACATTCATCATGTTGCTCACCTTGCTCGTCGTCGCGCTGGCTGCATGCGGTGAGGCGACCGCGCAGCCGACCTCTCCCCCTGCCCCGTCTCCGATCGGGAGAGGGGAAACAGTGTCGGCAACTGCGCCAGCCATCCAACCACCGAACAACCCAACCACCCAACCACCTACCCCAACGCCCGGACCGCAGACCGTCGAAGTGAAATATACCTACGACGGCGCGGGACGGCTAACGCAAGCGGAGTACAGCACCGGCGTCGTCATCAAGTACAACTACGACAAGGCGGGGAATTTGCTGTTACGACTCAACCAACACGGCCCGTAATCGCCGGACGCCTTGTCCGACGGATTCTTGCTTGACGATTTTCAGGCGCGCCAACTCGCCGGTCCGCGCCACGTGCGGACCGCCGCAGACTTCTTTCGAGAAGGAACCGATCGAATACACTTTGACCTGCTCGCCGTACTTGTCGCCGAAAAACGCCAACGCGCCCGATTGCTTGGCTTGGTCGAGCGTCGTTACCGCGACCGAAACGGTCAAGTCGTTCGCAATTTGCTGATTGACAATATCCTCAGTCGTCTGAATCTGTTCCGCGGTGAGTTTCTCCGGATACGAGAAATCGAAGCGCAGGCGCTCGGCGGTGATGTTCGATCCCATTTGATGGACGCTTGGCCCCAGCACTTGACGCAGCGCCTGGTGCAGCAGATGCGTCGCCGTGTGCAGCCGCGTCGTCGCCGCGGCATGGTCGGCCAGCCCGCCCTTGAACTTGCTCTCCATCCCGCGCCGCGAGATCGCGCGGTGCTCTTGGTACAACCGCTCGAATGTTTGCTCGTCCACCGTCAACCCCTGCTCGCGCGCCAGTTCGACCGTGAGGGGCAGCGGAAAGCCGAAGGTCTCGAAAAGATCGAACGCTTCCGCGCCCGCGATCATCGTCGCGTGGCTCTCGCGAATACGCTCGACGACTTTGTGATATTCGCGCAGCCCGCGTTCGAGCGTGCCCTTGAATTTCTGTTCTTCCTGTTCGAGCGCGTCGCCAATGCGCGCGCGATTCTGTTCCAGTTCGGGATAGCACGGGCCGAACGTCGCGAGCACCAACGTGGACAGGTCGGCGCAAAAACTGCGTTGAATACCCAGGTCGCGACCGAAACGCACCGCGCGCCGGATCAACCGCCGCACCACGTAGCCGGCTTCGACGTTCGACGGGTACGCGCCGTCCGCAATCGCAAACGTCGCCGCGCGCACATGATCGGCGATCACGCGAAACGCTTTGCGATTTTCTTCATAGCGGCGGCCCGAGAGCGCCTCGACGCGCGCGATCAGCGGCGCGAGCGTCTCCACGTGGAACACGTCGTCGTAGCCGTTGAGCACCGCGACCGTGCGGTCCACGCCCATGCCGGTGTCCACGTTGCGCTGTTTCAGCTTGCGATAGCGCCCCTCCGCGGTCTTGTCGTACTCCATGAACACGTGGTTCCGAATCTCGAACCACTTGCCGCAGCCGCAGCCGGGCGCGCAGCCGGGATGATCGGGCCGGCCCGTATCGAAAAAGATTTCCGAGTCCGGACGGCACGGCCCGGTCGCGCCCGCCGGCCCCCACCAATTGTCGCGCTTGGGCAAAAAGTGAATGCGCGGTTCGGGAATGCCGAGCGCGCGCCAGATGCCCGCCGATTCGTCGTCGCGCGGCGCGTCGGCATCGCCCGCGAAAACCGTGACGGCGAGGCGCGCCGGATCAATGGCGAGGACTCGCGTTAGGAACTCGTAACTCCAGGTCAAGGATTCTTGTTTGAAATAGTCGCCGAGCGACCAATTGCCCAGCATCTCGAAAAACGTGAGGTGTGAAGCATCGCCGACCTCGTCAATATCGTCGGTGCGGAGACACTTTTGCGCGTTCACCAGCCGGCGCCCCAGCGGATGCGGCTCGCCCAAAAGATAAGGGACGAGTGGGTGCATTCCGGCGGTCGTAAACAAAACGGTTGGATCGTTTTCCGGCATCAGCGAAGCGGAAGGAATGCGCTTGTGACCGCGTTCCTCGAAGAATCGTTGATAGCTTTCGCGCAATTCACTCGCGTTCATAAGATTCGTCTCCCCTTAACAAAAACTCGCCCTCATCTCTTCATCATCATTTCTCCTCAAGTTCTCCATACCTGCCTGCTATACTGGAATCAAGAACGTAGGACAAGTTGCCTCGGCACCTACCGTGCCGCCTTGTCCAACAAACTATGGAGGTGTGAGATGAACAAGTGGTTGAAAGTTGGTACAGTGGCCACGCTCGTCGCGGTGGTCGCCCTCATGGCGCTCGGCGCGGGGGCCGCGTTGGCGCAGGGGCCTACGGTGACGCCGCCGCTCGCCGGTCTGGGTTTGCATCTCGGCGGGCCGCAGAATTCCCTCGTCGCCGTCGCGGCGCAGGCGCTCGGCATGGAACGGACCGCGCTGATTGCCGAACTGAACGCGGGCAAGACGATCGCCGACGTCGCCAAAGCCAAGGGCGTAGCCGTCGCCAAGATCGTGGATGCGATGGTGGCGAATCGCACGGCGGCGCTGAAAGCGGCCGTGGATGCCAAGCGCATCACCCAAGCGCAAATGGACGCCGAACTCGCGGCGCTGAAGGCGAACGTCACCGCGCAGCTTGGCGCCAAGTGGACGCCGCGCGGCGCCGGGATGGGCCGCGGTTACGGAATGGGTAGCGGCGCGGGATTCGTGGACGCCAACAAAGACGGCATCTGCGACAACTGCGGCGCGACCAACCCGACCGGTCAACCGCTGGGACCGCGCGGTCGCTGGACGCGGTAAACGCAATGTAGGGGCGGGGTCTCCCCGCCCTTCTGCATCACCCCGCCCGTCTCCCCGGCCACACAGAAGGGCGGGGTGACCCCGCCCCTACAGAAGGATCATCGCATGACAACCAAGAATCTCTTTCCCGATCTGAAATCGAAATCGCTCACCCCGGCGGCCGCTCGGAAAAGCCGAATCAACTGGACGGACCGGGTACGCCGCCTCTCGAAATTGGGCTTTGCCGCATTTATCCTTTATACAAGCGTCGTGCACGGTACCGCCGCCGACGAAGCGACAACGGCCTCTATTGATGCGCTCTGTCCTTTTGGCGCGCTCGAGACATCGTGGAAATTCATCTCGACCGGCGGACAATTCATCTCCAAGACGCATGTGTCAAACGTCGTGCTTGGGTTGGGCCTGCTGATCGGCGTGCTAATCGCGGGCGGCGCATTCTGCGGCTGGGTCTGTCCGTTCGGCGCGGTCCAGGACTTGATGAACTGGATTCGACGCAAGCTGCATGTTCGCGAGATTCAGGTCTCGCCGCGGGTGGATCGCATTCTGCGTTACGGTCGTTTTGTCGTACTCGGCATGGTGCTTTACCAAACCATTTCGACCGTAAAGCTCTGGTTCGCCGATTGGGATCCCTATCGGACGCTCTTCGGCTTGGGCTGGCTGTTCGAATTCAATCTCGCGACCAGTTGGTTCGCCTACGCGGTGGTGATCGTCGTTCTCGGCGTGTCGCTGTTTGTCGAGCGCGCGTGGTGCCGCTATGCCTGTCCGCTCGGCGGCGCGATCAGTCTGCTAGGCAACTTTAGTTTATTGCGAATGCGCCGCAGCGGCGATGCGTGCAAGGGGTGCAACGTGTGCCAGACGCCTTGCCCGGTCAAGCTGCCCGTCGCGACCGCGAACACGATCAGCAGCGACTGCATCGGCTGCCTCGCCTGCGTGCAAGCTTGCCCGCGCCCCGGCGCGCTCGAATTGAAACTCGCGCCCACGTGGTTCGACGGCATCCGCAAAATCTTGACGAAACAAGCCGAGGTGTCTCATGCGCGTTAATCCCTTTCTCATGCCGATCCTCGTCGTCGTCCCTTTGTTCGGAACCGTATTCACCGCGCAGGCGATGGGCCAATGGTCAACGACCGGGCGCATCGCGATCAATTCAAGCACGATGACGGCCGCCGATCTCAAGGGCTGGATGACGCTGCAAAATGTCATGGACGGCCTCAATCTCTCGCAGAGCGACTTGTATGCCGCGGGGAAAATTCCCGCCAATGTCCCGCCGAGCACGGCGTTGAACAAGCTCGAATCGCTCGTCCCCGGTTTTTCGGTCGCCTCTCTGCGCGAGACCTTGGCATCCAAACCGGTGAGGTAGCGCGCTTGATTTCACGTTTCACGCTTTACGCTTTATAATGTCGCCATGCCGCAACGCATTCTGGTCGTAGACGACGATAAGCAAATCGTCCGCCTGGTCCGGTCCTACTTGGAGCAGGCGGGCTTTGCCGTTCTCACCGCGTACGATGGCGAGAATTGCTTACGCATCATTCGCCACGAACGGCCCGACCTGATCGTTCTCGACCTCATGCTGCCCGGCCGCGATGGATGGGACGTCACCCGCCTGGTGCGCGCCGACGAACATCTCGCCACGATTCCCATTCTCATGCTCACTGCGCGCGTCGAAGACACGGACAAGATCCTCGGGCTGGAACTCGGCGCGGACGATTACTTGACCAAGCCGTTCAATCCGCGCGAAGTGGTCGCCCGCGTGCGCGCGATCTTGCGGCGCGCGGGCCATCTGCCGCAAGCACCGCGCGTGCTCGAAATCACGCAAGTGCGATTGGACGTGGACCGGCACGCGGTCAGCGTGCGCGGCGAAAGCGTGGACATGACGCCGACCGAGTTCGAGCTATTGCGCGTGTTGATGGAGCATCCCGATCACGCGCTGACGCGCGGCGAATTGATCGAAAAAGCGCTGGGCTATGGCTACGAAGGGCTGGAGCGTACTCTCGACAGCCACATCAAGAACCTCCGCAAAAAGATCGGCGCCGAGCGCATTCAAACTGTCTTTGGCGTGGGGTATCGTTTCCGAGAGGAAGGGGCTTGAACCGGTTGTGGGTTCGCCTGACGCTCGCGTTCGTCGCCGTCACGCTCGTCGGCGTGGCGACGATCGCAGTGCTCACCGATTGGAGCGCCGGACGCGGGTTTCGCCAGTACCTCGCGCGTCAGGACGCGTTGGCCGAAAGCGGGCTGCGCGACGATCTCGCCGCGTATTATGCGCGGAACGGAAACTGGAATGGGATAGAGCAATTCTTGGGCGTCCGCGGGCGCGGGCAGGGCCAAATGCGCGGGCGGCCCGGCGTGCTGCTCGCGGATACGGACGGGCGCATCGTCTACGACGAACGGGGCGCGCGCGTGGGCCAGTCGCTCACAGCCGACGAACGCGCGATCGCGGTCCCGGTCGCCGCGCCCGACAATCGCACGGTGGGCTATCTGTTGGCGACGGGCGGACCGGGGCAGGGGCAGGTTCAGCAAACGGGGCAAGAGTTTCTCGACGAGCTTCGCCAAACGCTCGCTATCGCGGGACTGGTCGCCGGCGGGCTGAGTATCGTGTTGGGATTGGTCATCAGCCGCATGGTCGCCGCGCCGCTGGCGAATTTGGCGCAGGCCGCGCGCGCGTTCGCGGCGCGAGATTGGAACCGCCGCGTGCCGGTCAAAGGCGCGGACGAAATTGCCGCGGTCACGCGCGAGTTCAACGCGATGGCGGACACGATCCAGCGCGCCGAAGCGCTCCGCCGCAACCTGATGGCCGACGTCGCGCACGAGTTGCGGACGCCGCTGACGATTTTGCAGGGCAACTTGCGCGCGCTGCTCGACGGCGTCTATCCGCTCGAACTGAGCGAGATCGCGACGCTGTACGACGAAACGCGCCTCCTCAGTCATTTGGTGGAGGATTTGCGCGAACTGGCCTTGGCCGATGCCGGTCAGTTGCAGTTCAGCGTCGAGCCGGTTGACATCGAGCCGGCGCTGCGGGCCGTGGTCGCGAGTTTTGCCGCCGCGGCGGACGCGCAAGGCGTGTATTTTTCGATTGACGCGGATCCGCACGCGCGCGCAGAAGCGGACGCGGCGCGGCTGGCCCAGGTGCTGCGAAACTTGGTCGCCAACGCGCTGCGGCACACGCCGCGCGGCGGCCGCATCACGATCTCGACGCAAGCGGGCGACGACGATTGGCTGCGGATCAGCGTGGGCGATACGGGTGAAGGCATCGCGGCGGAAGATTTGCCGCGCGTGTTCGATCGCTTTTACCGCGCCGACAAATCGCGCGCGCGCGAAAGCGGCGGAAGCGGACTGGGGCTGGCTATCGCCAAAGCATGGGTCGAGGCGATGGGCGGCCAGATCGGCGTGGAAAGCGAGCCGGGACGGGGTACGAGTTTCTGGCTTGAACTCCGGGAGGCGGCCATTGAACCTTAATCTCGCTTTGCTCCAGAAATTTGAACGCGGACTCGACCCGCAGCATCCGGAACGCAGTGCGATTCCCGCGACCATCCTCGGCTATGGCGAGATCAGCACCGTCTTTGCCATTCAAGCCGATGGGTGGCGCGACCTCGCGTGCAAGCGCCTGCCGTTGTTCGATCGTCAAGCCGAGGTGGAGAAATACCGCGCGGCGTATGATGCCTACAACCGACTGCTCGAGGAACAGATCGGGCTGCGCCTTCCACCGCATACAGGCGCGTGCGTTGAGAACCGCTTGGGGCGGCCCGTTTTCTACATCATTCAAAAGCAACTCCCCGCGGCATCCATCGGCCATCACGCGCTGCACACTCTGCCGACCCCAGACATCCTCGCGCTGGTCGAGCGCGTGCTCCAGGAATTGCGCAAGGTGTGGAAGTTTAATCGCGCGCAGGATCGCGTGCAGGTGGCGATTGACGGCCAGATTTCCAACTGGGCGCTGGACGATCCTCGGCCGGTCTATCTCGACACCAGCACGCCGCTCTTTCGCGTTGAGGGCGTCGAGCAACTGGACACCGAACTCTTTTTGCGGAGCGCCCCTTCGTTCCTCGTCTGGATTCTCCGGCTGTTGTTCCTCAAAGACGTGGTGGCGCGTTATTACGATTTTCACCGCGTCGCCGTGGATTTGGTCGCCAATTTCTACAAAGAGCAGCGCGCCGACCTCATTCCAGAGGTCGTTCAAATCGTCAACCGGTTTTTCCAAGATCAAGCCGCGGCTCTGGGCATTCAACCGATTACCGAAAAAGAAGTGCGCGACTATTATCGCGACGACGCGCTCGTCTGGTCGCTCTATTTTTCAATGCGCAAGGCCGACCGGTTTCTCCGTCTCCGGCTTTTGCGCCAAACGTACCCCTACATTCTGCCTGACAAGATCACGAGGTAACCATGTCACTCATCGCGCAGGACTCGAAAGAGGAAATCAGCGCCCGGTTCGCGCGCCACGTGTCGAGCGGCAAAGCCGAGTTTTTCGCCAATGTCGGAGTAGATTTTGTTTTCGGTAAACGGGAAGGCATTTACGTCTGGGACGTTTCGGGAGAGCGGCGGCTGGTGGACTGTCACTGCAACGGCGGCGTGTTCAATCTCGGGCACCGCAACCCGCGCGTCATCGCCGCGCTCAAGCGCGCGCTGGACGAACTCGACATCGGCAACCATCATTTCATCAGCGAACATCGCGCTCTGCTCGCCGAACGACTCACCGCGCTTTGTCCCGGCGATTTGAAACGCGTCGTCTTTGGCGTGGGCGGCGGAGAGGCGATTGACACCGCGATCAAACTGGCTCGCGCGCATACGGGCCGCGCAAAAATCATTTCGGCGGAGGGCGGCTATCACGGCCACACCGGTTTGGCGCTCGCCGCGGGGGACGAGCAATATCGCAAGCCCTTCGGGCCGCTGCCCGCCGGATTCGTCCAAGTGCCTTTCGGCGATTTGTCAGCCCTCGAGCAAGCGATGGACGAAGAAACGGCCGCGGTCATCTTTGAAACGATTCCCGCGACAATGGGCATCGTAGTACCGCCTCAAGATTTCTTCGCGGGTTTGCGCGCGTTGTGCGACCGGTTTGGGGCCGCGATGATCATGGACGAGGTGCAGACGGGGTTGGGGCGCTGCGGAGACATTTGGGGCATCAACACCTACGGCGTGATCCCGGATATGATCGTCACGGCTAAGGGACTCTCAGGCGGCGTCTATCCGATTTCGGCCACGATCTACCGCGAGCCGTTCAATCGTTTTCTGCACGCGAATCCCTTTATCCACATCTCGACTTTTGGCGGCGCGGAAGTGGCATGCTATGTCGCGCTCGAGGTGTTGAACATTCTGACCGAGTCGGGGTTCTTGGAGCGCGTCCGCCGCGTCGCCGAGGTCTTTCGAGTTGGATTCGCGCAGTTGCAGCAGCAGCATCCGGCCATCGTATCGGGGGCGCGGCAGCGCGGCTTGATGATGGGTCTCAAGATGACAAGCCCGGCCCTCGGCCCCATGATGACGCTGGCGGGCTTCCACTTTGGTCTCCTCACGATTTACGCCAACCACGATCAATCGGTCAATCAAATTCTCCCGCCTTTGACCATCGCGGAGGATGAAGCCAAACAGGTTTTGCGGACGCTGGATCAAATGCTGACCTGGGTCGAGCAGCGTTAACTGCTCGCCCCGCTGTACCGCTTGACTCCGGCGCGCCACACCCGCGCGGCAACCAGGACGCTGGCCGCGCCGACGCCGAGGAACAACAGCACTTGCCACCCGCTCAGTTCGCCGCGCAGCGCTTGCATGGGAATCGTCGTGGCGACGGCGATGGGCACGACAAAGGTGACGATCAGGCGCAACCAAACCGGGTACACCGTCGCGGGGTAACGGCCCGCTTCCAAGAGCGCCTGCAAAATCGTCACGTTGTTGTCGAACTTGACGAACCAAAACGTAAAGGCGATCATCACAATCCATAGACTGTAAATGATCGCGCCGCCGGAAGCGACGAGGAACAAGAAACTGACCAGGTTGAACGGCGTTGTGCCCAATCCGCTCATTTGAAGACCGGTCACAATGAGGATCGTCGCCAGCCCCAAATCCCATACGCGCCAGACGACGATGCGCGAAAAACTGATCAGGAACAAACTGTTGACCGGCTGCAGCAGCGTGTAATCGAGCGAACCGTCGCGGACGCCCTCATTGAATTTTTCCGTATTCGGCCAGATGAGCGCGGCCATCAACGTATTCACGAGTCGGAACACGCCAAGCAGCGCGACCAGTTCGCCCGGCCCCCAGCCGGCGAGCGTCGCCGTGTTGCTAAACAGGATGTTGAGACTGAGCAACTCCCAGCCAAGCCACATCAGATTGACGAGGACGTTGACGAAGGCATCGGCGCGATAGGCCAGCTCTTGCTGGAGGTTGATCTTGACCAGTGTGGTGAGCACCTTGAACGCGAACATTCGCCGCTATGCTCCCACCGCCGAAAAGCGCTTGAGACCCGCGCGCCAGACCATGTGGAACAATCCCAACGCCACGCCCAACCAAATCACTCCGAGCGCGAAATCGCGGACGATGACTTCCGGCGGCAGCTTGCCGAGAATAAGCTGAATTGGAAAGTACCGGAATAATTGGTAGGGCAACAGTTGGGCGATCTGTTGGATAAAGGGCGGCATTAGGTCGAGCGGCACAAACTGGCCCGAAAACAAGAGAATGACGGCATAGTGAAATTCGCCCAAAGAGTAGACCCGCGTCGTCCAAAACGCCATGCAAGTGATGACCGCGCCGAGCAAAAAGTTGATCGCAAAGCCAATCGCCACGGCGGGAATCGCGAGCAGCAGCGACAACGGCGTCACCGCGCTAAAATTGGGCTGGACGAGGATGACGAGGATGAGCCAGACCGGGATCAACACGATCAGCGTCAGCGCCTTGAACGCGACATTGTTCACCAAGACGTTGGTCAGGATCGGGTGAATGGGCTTGAGCAGTTCGCTGGCAAGGGTACCGTCCTGAATTTTGTACGCGAGGAGGTAGATCGTAATGTCGGCGGTCAGGTTGTCCACGATCAGGAGCGTCAGGTAATACGTCGCAAAGTCGTTGGCCGTCAGCCCGCTCACGCTCCCCTGGCTGTTGGCGACGGTGGTCCACACCGCGAGGTAGACCATGGGCGAAA
>JACQYF010000085.1 GCA_016208315.1 Chloroflexota bacterium
AGATAATAGCCTCGCTCAGATCGCTCAGACAGCACGCGCTGGCAAATCAGTGTTGGTGGTATGTAACCTCGTGGCGCGCGCACAAACGGCTTATCGAGAACTTGACGCGCGCCTTGAGAAGAACGGGATACCCGACGAGTTATTGCACGGTCGTTTCAATATGCGTGATCGCTCTGCTAAAGAACACTTGGTTCGGGACGCGACAGGCTCAAAGAGCGACAACAGACGCTCTATCGTTTTGGTGGCAACCCAAGTGGTCGAAGTCAGTCTCGATATTGACCTGGACACGATTTTCACCGATCCTGCGCCGTTGGAAGCATTGGTGCAGCGCTTTGGTCGCATTAATCGCCGCCGTAGACAAGCAGACCTTGCAACGGTTCAAATCTATCGAGAACCTTTCGACGGGCAAAAAATTTATGATGGACGGCTCGTGAAACGGACATTGCAAATATTGGAACGCGAAGATGATAAGCCGATGAACGAAAGCGCGGTCAGCGAGTGGCTTGACGAAATTTACAAAGGCGAGATCGCGGACGAGTGGCAAAAAATCTATGGGGAACAAGCAACAGAATTTGAAGCAAATTGCTTGCAAACTCTACGCCCGTTTCAATCATCTGATCACTTGGAGGAGCAATTCTATCGCGCGTTTGATGGCACCGAAGTGTTACCTGAAGTTCATCAGGTTGAGTATGAAAAGCTGAAAGAAGATGATCCAATTCGGGCAAACGAATTGCTCGTACCGATCTCCTACGGGCGCTATCATCAATTGCGGAACGCTCGCCGAGTTCTGACCGAGAAATGGCCGTTCGTCGTGGATGTCCCCTACGACGAAAAACTTGGCCTAGATTTCAGTGATCTGAAAAGGAAAGCTCGCGGGAGATTCGTTTACACTTGCCCTGGCGGGTACGGAAGTGCCAGGGTTCGTTCCCAAATTCGTTGAGGCGGTTGTCTTTGATTTGCGGGGTTGTGCCGATGGTAGGGAAAGGTGGAAGTTAGTCTGTCACTTCCAAGACCGGTTCTGGTGGCGACAGGTCTATGTATCCGTCTGTGCTCTGTGCTCGGAGTTCAGCGGCCCGTCGTTCTGAAAACTCGCGGAAAAGCCGCTCCCGGTCCTGTTTGAGTTTATAGTGTCCCGCCCACTCGGAAAAGTCTTCGAGGTGCTGGCCGTTATCTAGGACACCCTGGGAGTAGAGATCGTAGAACACTTGCGAACTGAGCCAGTATCGCTGCTCGAACTTGCGTAGCCCCTGATCGGCGACGCGCAAGTCGTCCAGAAGATCGCCAAGCGCGATGGTTGCCATAGGATTTGCCTCATCTCTCACTTTGTATCTTGGCGCATTATAAGTCCGAAGAAACCCGGGGGCAAATGCCTTGCAACCCATTCGATCCACCGCGGATCTCTGAAGGGATGAACTATGTTTTCACTCACCAGCACTCACTTGCGGTTTGTGTGTGAGGCGACGACGGCGCTGCGTCTCGAGACGAGCACTTTTCGCGCGGGGCAGAACCTGCGTGGCGCGCTGGGGCAGGTGATGACGCGCGCGTATTGCGCGCATACCCCCACCCCCGGCCCCTCCCCCGTCGCAAAACCGGCGACAGGAGAGGGGTGCCCAATTTGCTGGCTGCTGGCCGCGAACGAGCATCCAGGGCAGGAGCGGCGCGGCTATGCGCTCGTGCCGCCGTTCGACGGCCAGTCGCCGGATGTTGTGTCGCCGGGGAATCGCTTCGAGTTCGGCTTGACGTTGTTTGGCAGCGCGCTTCAATTTCTGCCGTACTTTGTGCTCGCCGTGCCGGAAATGGGGCGACTCGGCGTGGGCGTGGGGCGCGGCAAGTTCGCGCTCAAGAGCGTGTGGGCGGAGAATCCGTTTTCGCGCGCGCGTGAATGTTTGCTGGCCGAGGGCGACAATCTCGTTCACACGCCGACGCTGACGATGACGCATGCCGATGTGATGAACGCGGCGTCGCAGTCAGACCTTCGAGGTCTCCGCCCCTCTCCGCTCCGCTTCGGGGGTGCTTCGCAAGACCTCGAAGGTCTCACGATCCAGTTCCTCACGCCGACGCGGCTGATCGAAGAGGGCAAGCTGGCGCAAGCGCCCGCGTTCGATGCGCTTTTTGCGCGCTTGCTCAAGCGGCTCGACGAGCTGGCCGAGCAGTTCGGGAACGGCGCGCGGCGTGGGATGGACGCGGCGCAGTCGTTGCAGCGAGTCGCCGAGCGCGTGCGGCTGGTGGAGCAGGAAACGCGCTGGGTCGAGGTGTTCAGCGGGTCGAGCCGGCGCGGCGCGGCGTCGCCGTTGAGTGGCCTCGTCGGGCGCGCCGTGTATGCCGCGCCGCCCGAGGTGTGGTCGCCATTGTTGCCGTGGCTGTTGTGGGGGCAACTCGCGCAGGTGGGCAAGAGCACAGTGAAGGGGAATGGAGTGATAAAAGTGACAAGGAGGTTGGGATGCCAATCGTTCAAAATCTGATCGTCGAAGAGTTTGGCGCGTTTATCGGCAAGCACAGTGAACGCTTGATCGTGACGAAAGGCGACGAGACGCTGGCGCAAGCGCCGCTGCTGCACCTCGAATCGGTGCTAATCGCCGGGAATGGCGTGAGTATCAGCGCGGACGCGGTGAAAGAGTGCGCCGAGCGCGGCATCCCGATCCATTTTGTGAGCGGGACGGGCAATGCGTACGCCAGCATGTACAGCGCGGGCTTGACCGGCACGATCTTGACGCGGCGCGCGCAGCTGGAGCAATTTCGCACGCCGCGCGGGCTGATGCTGGCGATCGCGTTCGCGCGCGGCAAGATTCAGAATCAAGCCAACTTGCTCAAGTACATGGGCAAGTATCGCAAAGAGACCGCGCCGGAGTTGTTCGATCTGCTGCGCGGGCGGGCGGAGTTGATCGAGCAGCACGCGGCGGAACTGGCGCGCATCCAGGACTCGCCGGAAGTGAAATCGGGCCAGCGCGCGACGATTGACGATTGGCGGTCGGAAATCATGGGGATCGAAGGTCGCGCGGCGCAGATGTATTGGGACGCGGTCGGCCAGGTATTCCCCGCGGAGTACGAATGGCGGGGGCGCGAAGGCCGCGGGGCGCGCGATCCGATCAACTCGGCGTTGAATTATGGCTACGGGATACTGTATGGGCAGACCGAGCGCGCGCTCGTGCTGGCGGGTCTCGATCCGTACGCGGGCTTTTCGCACGTGGACCGGCCCGGCAAGCCGAGCATGACGCTGGACGCGATCGAGGAATTTCGGCAACCGGTTGTGGATCGGACGGTTTTCGGTTTGGTGAACAAGGGCGTCAAGATTGAGCGGGACGAGCGCGGGTTTCTGATCGCCGAGACGCGCAAGGCGCTGGCCGACAAGGTGCTGAACCGGCTGGAAAGCGCCGAGATGTACGAGAAAAAGAACGTGCCGCTGCGCGTGATCATGCAAATGCAGGCGCGGCACGTCGCGACCTATTTGCGGGGCGAGCGGGCGGAGTACGCGAGAGCGCGGAGATGTACGAGAAAAAGAGCGTGCCGCTGCGCGTGATCATGCAAATGCAGGCGCGGCACGTCGCGACCTATTTGCGGGGCGAGCGGGCGGAGTACGCGGCGTTCGTCATGTAGTGGTGAGTTAGAAGTTGGAAGTTGGAAGTTGGAAGTTGGATACTCGAAGGGCAGGAGGTTGGATAGGAGATGCAGTGCGTCGTCGTATACGACATCTCAGATGATGGAAAAAGGGGCAAGATCGCGGAGGTGTGTCTGGATTACGGGATGGACCGGATCCAGTTCTCGGCGTTTCTGGGCGATCTCGCGCCGACGCATCAGGAGGAGTTGATGCTCAAAGCGCAGAGCGTGTTGGGCAAATTGCCGGGGAACGTGCAGTTGTTTCCGATCTGCGAAAAGGACTGGAACGCGCGGCGCGTGATCGCGCAAAAGCAAGCCGCGAGCGAGGAGGGAGAGCCAGACGATGCTTGACGACGACTTGGCGTATCCGGTGCGCGTGAGCGATTTGAAGCAGTGGGTGTATTGCGCGCGCGTGTTCTTTTATCAGCACTGCCTGCCCGACGTACGGCCGACGACGTTCAAGATGGAGGCGGGCAAAGCGGCGGGGCGGAGCGAGGTTGGCCGCGAGGAACGGCGCTCGCTGCGGGTGTACGGGATCGCGGCGGGGCAGCGCGAGTTCGACGTGCCGCTGCGGTCGGCGCGGTGGGGCTTGCGCGGCGAAGTGGACATGGTGATCACGGTCGAGGGGACGGGGGAAGTGATCCCGGTGGATTACAAACTGTCGCGCATCGCGGGCGCGCATTTCCAGTTGCAAGTCGCGGTGTACGGCCTATTATTGGAAGAGATGCGCGGCGTGAGCGTGCGGCGGGGGTTTCTGTACGAGATACCGCTGCGCCGCGCGGAAGAGATCGCGATTGATGCGCGACTGCGGAGGCAGACCGAGCGGGCGGTCGCGGCGATGCAGGCGATCATTGCCAACGAGACGATGCCCGAGCCGGTAAAGAATCGCCACAAGTGCGTGACGTGCGAGTTCCGGCGGTTCTGCAACGACGTGCTGTAGGGCCGCGGTTTTCGCAAATGAGGCGGGTTTTAGGGCAAAAGGCGATTTGCGGGGGCGGTGGGGCGAAAGGAGCGCCAACGAGGGGGCAGGCAGAGTGGTCACGGAACATTGGAGAAAGAAACGACAGCGGAGGAGGGCAAATCTCTTTTTTTGCGCCAATTTGCGGCGGTAGCAGCCAACTCGATCCGAACGCGGATACTGAAAGGCCGACGACGGCGAGGCGAAGAACGCAATCACGCACGTAGCAGCCAACTCGATCCGAACGCGGATACTGAAAGCGACCACGCGGCGCACCAGAGGAAGCCAAGACGAATTAGCAGCCAACTCGATCCGAACGCGGATACTGAAAGGATCGCGGTGCTCGATGTGTGGTGGGAATATGATTCGTAGCAGCCAACTCGATCCGAACGCGGATACTGAAAGGCGCCG
>JACQYF010000159.1 GCA_016208315.1 Chloroflexota bacterium
GGATGTGGCGCGCGGACTGTCGTCGCGCGAGACATGACTTCACTTGAGATACCCCGGTTCGCTCGATTCCTTCCATTCCCTAATTTCCCGTCCGTTCCGCTTCTTTTGACACTCATCCTACGGTGTGGTATTATTTGGCTGCGAAAGCTAATTGGTTAGGAGTCCTGAATGCCCAAGAAAAACGGCGAAAAGGCGCGCGCCCTGGCGCGAACCGCCGTTGAAGAACTGCTGAACTTGCCGGAACTGCCGCTCGTCCCCGTTCGGGACACCGTCATTTTCCCGCATTTGATGAGTCCGCTGATGGTCGGGCGCGACCGCTCGATTCGCGCGATTGAAGCCGCCATGGCCGGCGATCAACGCCTGGTCGTCTTCACTCAACGCGATCCCGAGGTCGCGGATCCGAGCGGCAACGACCTTTATACCATCGGCACCGAAATGACCATCGGGCGAATGCTGCGGATGCCCGACGGCACGACGAGCGTCATCGGCCAAGGCACCACGCGCGTCAAACTTGTTGATATTCTCGATAGCGAACCCTATCTACGCGCCCGCGTCATGCCGATCTACGAGCCGGTGGACAAGTCGCTGCCAACCGAGGCGCTGATGCGCGCCGTCCTCGCGCTCTTTGAAAAAGCCATCCACCTCAGCCCCAATCTTCCGGACGATGCGTACGTCGCGGCGATCAACGCCAACACGCCGGGCTGGCTCGCCGACCTGGTCGCCTCGTCGCTCAACCTCGAACTGCCCAAGCGGCAAGAACTGCTCGATACGCTCGATCCCACGACGCGCCTCCAGAAAATCTCGATCCTGCTGGCGAAAGAATTGGATGTCCTCGAACTGCAGAGCAAGATTCACAACCAAGTTCAGGAAGAAGTAGACAAGACACAGCGCGAATACTATTTGCGCGAGCAGATGCGCGTGATCCAGAACGAACTCGGCGAAGTGGACTCGCAGACGCGCGAGGTGAACGAACTGCGCGACAAGATCGAAAAAGCGGGCATGCCGAAAGAGGTACGCGAGAAAGCCGATCACGAGATCGAACGGCTGGCGCAAATGCCCAGCGCCGCGCCCGAAGTCGGTATCATTCGGACCTATCTTGATTGGCTCATCGCGCTCCCCTGGACCAAAGCGACCACTGATAACCTCGACATCATCGCCGCGGACAAGCTGCTGAACGAACAGCACTACGGACTGAAAAAGGTCAAGGAGCGCATCCTCGAACATATCGCGGTCCGCAAGCTCGCGGCCGAAAAGATGCGTTCGCCGATCCTGTGCTTTGTCGGGCCGCCCGGCACGGGCAAGACCTCGATGGGCCGCTCGATCGCGCAAGCGTTGGGCCGCACGTTCGTCCGCATCTCGCTCGGCGGGATTCACGACGAAGCCGAAATCCGCGGCCATCGCCGGACGTACATCGGCGCGCTGCCGGGGCGCATCGTTCAAACGATGAAACGCGCGGCGACGATCAACCCGGTCTTTATGCTCGACGAGGTGGACAAGATCGGCATGGATTTTCGCGGCGACCCCAGCGCGGCGCTGTTAGAAGTCCTCGACCCCGAACAAAATTATGCCTTTAGCGACCACTATCTGGACGCGCCTTACGATTTGTCCAAGGTGATGTTCATCACGACCGCGAACATTCTCGACCCGGTCCCGCCGGCGCTGCGCGACCGTATGGAAGTCATCGAGTTCCCGGGCTATATCGAAGAAGAAAAGATCGCGATTGCGAAACAGTTCCTGATCCCGCGCCAAAAGACGGAGCACGGTTTGGGCGAATCGCCCAAGTTTTCCGACGACGCGCTCAAGAGTCTGATCCGCGAGTACACCTACGAAGCCGGCGTCCGCAATCTCGACCGCGAGATCGCCAACATCTGCCGCAAGGTGGCGCGCACGGTCGCCGAAGACAAGCGCCCGCCGACCAACGTCACCCAAGAATCGCTCTTTAAATATCTCGGCCCCACGCGCTTTACCTTCGGCATCGCGGAAGAAAAGGACGAGATCGGCGTGGCGACCGGGGTCGCGGTCTCGGAAGCCGGCGGCGATACGATGGCCATCGAGGTCACGTTGATGCGCGGCAAGGGCGCCTTGATGTTGACCGGCCAGTTAGGCGACGTGATGCAGGAATCGGCGCAGGCCGCGCTCTCGTACGCGCGCACGCACGCGCGCGAGCTGGGTCTGAAAAACAATTTCGACAAGCTCGACATCCACATCCACATGCCGGAAGGCGCGATCCCCAAGGACGGGCCCTCGGCCGGCATCACGATTGCGACGGCGCTGATCAGCGCGCTGTCCCACCGCGCGGTCCACAAGGATGTCGCCATGACGGGCGAGATCACGCTGCGCGGGCGCGTGCTGCCGATTGGCGGCCTGCGCGAAAAGATTCTGGCCGCGCACCGCGCCGGGCTGAAGACGATGCTCATTCCGAAAAAGAACAAGAAAGACCTCGTGGACGTGCCGAAAAAAGTCCAGCGCGAAATGCAATTCGTCTTCGTCGAGCGCATGGATCAAGTGCTGCCCGTCGCGCTGCTGCACAAGCGCACCGCGCGACGCGTCAACGGGCACCTGGCCGCGCTGCGGCCGCATCGTTCTCCCGTCGCCACACGCATTGCAAAGAGCAAGACATTATAGCACTCGAGGAGTTTCGCTTGGTCACCTGCCCAAATTGTGGACAGAGCGTGCGTGAGAGTCAAAGATTTTGCGGCACGTGCGGGACCGACGTGCAAGCCGCGCTGCGCGCCGCGGCCCCCGCCAGTACCGCCGCCGAAGAGGAGTCCGTTCCGTACGCGTATACGCAGCCGACCGGCTACGGGTACGAGAGTGCGCCGCCCGCGCAAGCGCCGCTGGGCAATCGCATGATCGTCGTCGTGGGCGCGCTGATTCTCGCGGTCTGCTGCGCCTTTGCGTGCGGCCTGGTTTTGGGGTTTGAGATCATACCCGACTTGATGGGTCTCGGCGCGCCGAGCGTTGGGCCGACGCCCCGGCCCACGGGTGCGCCCACCCCAAGCAGTCTGCTGCCGATTGTGCGTTACTTGATCGGTTAGCGTTCAACCTTGCAGATGGTGCTCAGCAGCACATTCGCAAGGTTTCTTCGGCATGTTATGAATATCGAAGAAATCACCGCCCTGTATCAGCAGGGGCCTAACGACGGCGTCGCGTTCGAAGTCGAATCCGTCGCGATGAACCGTTTGGCCGAGACACTTGCCGCCTTTGCGAATGCAAATGGCGGCATAGTCCTTTTAGGGGTTGAGCCGAAAGGCAACGTCGTACGCGGCATCCGCGCCGCGGACGCCGCCGCGGAAAAGGCGTTGGCCGCCGGGCTGCGCTGCGAGCCGCCGCTGATCTTGCCGCGTCCCGAAAAAGCCGCGCTCGACGGCAAGGAAATCCTGGTCGTCCAAGTGCCGATCGGACTGTCGCACGCCTACGGCTTGCGCGGCAAATATATGACGCGCGCCGGCAAGAAGAATATCGCGCTCGGCCCGCGCCAACTGCGCCAACTGCTCCGCGAACGCGGCGAGGGCAATTTCGATGTCCAGGCCGCGTCGAATACCACGCTGGATGACCTTGACGACGCGCTCGTCCAGAAATACGCTGCCGCGTTTTTGGGCGATCCCATTCCGAACAAGCGCCAGGCCATTCTCGATCTGCTCAACCGGCGTGGCTGCCTCGTAAGAGAGGATGGCGCCTGGCGGCCGACGAATTCCGGCTACTTGCTCTTTGCCAGAGAGCCGCAGCGCATTTTCCCCAGCGCCGAGATTCTGCTCGCGCGCTATTCCGGCAAGCAGATGACGGACGAATTTCAGCGCGAGACGGCCCGCGGCCCGCTCGCCGAGCAAGTGCGCCGCGCCGAAGCGTTCATCGTCGCGAACATGCGGAAAGGTTCGCGGATTGACGGCTTGCAGCGCGCCGACCGCTCGGAGTATCCGATGCCCGCCGTGCGTGAAGCCATCGTCAACGCGGTCGCCCACCGCGACTATGCGATTCGCGGCGACGAGATTCGCGTGCTCATGTTCGGCGACCGCATCGAAGTCTACAGCCCCGGTCGCCTGCCCGGCCACGTCACGGTGGACAACATCGTGGACGAGCGCTTTTCGCGCAACGAGGTTATCGCCCAAGTGCTGGCCGATATGGGCTATATCGAGCGGCTGGGGTACGGGATTGACCGGATGATTCAGTTGATGCGGCAATGGGGACTGCCTGCGCCGCGCTTTGCGGAGACGGCGAACGGCTTTCGCGTCACGCTGCGCGGCCCGGGCGAGAAATGGGCGAGCGAGGAAGCCGAGCAGGACAAGTGGAAACACCTGGACTTGAACGAGCGGCAGCAAGCCGCGCTCGACTTCCTCGGCAAGAACTCGCGCATCGCCAACCGCGACTATCGCGAAATGTTCCCCGACGTAAGCGAAGAAACCATCCGCCGCGACCTCGCCGACTTGGTGGAGGAAGGCATCTTGTTGAAGATGGGGGACAAGAAGGGGACGTATTATATACTCAAGTGATTTCCGTTCTGGATAGCTTCATGCTATAATGTCTCTAGTTCCACTTGGCTTTGTCCCTTGATCTGCGGTTCGTTCCATGTTTGTTTCATTGCGGAGGCAACCAGATGACCGCTCGCGGGACTTGCGCTGCAAATTCATCACCGAATGTCAAAGGCACCTGTTGCTGACGCGTTGACGCGCGTTGGCGGCAGGTGCTTTATTGCTGGCGAAGTACTGTTTCCCGCA
>JACQYF010000160.1:0-29359 GCA_016208315.1 Chloroflexota bacterium
CTCTCCTGTAGGGGCGGGGTCTCCCCGCCCATGCTTCGCGCATCGGGCAACCCAACAGGGCGGGGAGACCCCGCCCCTACAGGAGAGGAACGTGCGCCAGCCCCTTGTCAGAATCCCGCTCCCAGTTTATAATCTCGTACGGATTTAGACACTCGATACGCTGAAGGAGGGAGACCATGGAGATTACGGTCGCGCAAGAGCAAGCCCGCGTGCCGGTGACCGTGTTTCACATCGAAGGTTCCGTAGATGGGGCCTCGTACGAGCAGCTCCAAACTCGCGCGCAAGAGGCCGTCAATGCCGGAACGCGCGATCTGCTGTTCGACCTGAGCGCGGTGCCGTACATGAGCAGCGCCGGATTGCGCGCCTTGAACTCGATTTACAACTGGCTCAACAAGGACGCCTCCCCCGAGCAAACGCGCGAGGGCGTCCGCGCCGGCACGTTCAAATCGCCGCATTTCAAGCTGCTCAATCCGACCCCGCGCGTTCTGCAGGTTTTGCAGATGGCCGGGTACGACATGTTCCTGGAGATCCATCACGACCGGAAACAAGCGGTCAATTCGTTCGGATAAAAAAACATCGGAGCAAAGCCCTCGCTTTGCTCCGATGACGTTCGGCGCATCAAAACTTTTAGTACGCTTCCCTGCTGTTGCTTTGATTGCTAAAAAGCTGTCCCAGCGCGTCGCGAATTCCCGTGCCGACCAGACCCCACAACAGGAGCGGTTCCGGCGTGACCTCGAGGATAAATCCCAAAGCCGTTGGGAAGAGCAGGGTCATTGGATTGCTCGCGAGATCAGGCGAACCCTGCGCGATCCAAATTCCGACAATGTTCGTGAAAATCCCATAGCCATAGGCCAATAGCCCAACCACCACGAGGGTCAGAGTGTGTTTCATTCCCTCTTCGGCAAAGACCAACTGAAGCACGGTAACCGCGATTCCCAGCGCATACCCCATCCAGATATAGCGCGGCATCACAAAGTTAAACCCGCCCGCCGAGAACTGGATTGACATGATCCAGAGTAGAATTGCCACAGCCACCGCCATTAGGCGAACTAGCTGCGCGTAACGATGTTCCGTCATTTTATTTTTGCCTCCCATACATCTATTCAACCGGTAGCGCCCCATCCATCCATAGCGTGACAAGGTTGAGAGTATCAGAGGACTTTGAAACCGCAAAAACCGACACCTGTAACCAAGCTGTTTTCGAACGAGCCGTGTGGAGCTACCCTATGCGATATGCGCCGAACGGGTGGAATTATACGAATGTTGACTATTTCTGTCAAGTTTAACCGAACATCAGTTCGCCTTTGCGTTCTTGGCGCATTCGCAGTAAAATCAGCCGCAAGCACCCAGATTCGAGAGGAAGCCCGACCATCGTGAATACTGCTCAAGCCGGCGATTGGATTTTGCTGCTCGCCCAAGATCGTTCGGCCAAACGGTTTTTCCTTCGCCTGACCGCGGGTCAACAACTGCACACGCACCGCGGCTTTATCCGGCACGACGAGGTCATCGGCCAGCCCTATGGCTCGTTCATGAAATCGCAGCTTGGCCAGCGGTTTCTCCTCCTCCAGCCGTCCACGTTTGATTTCGTGATGCACGTCAAGCGCATCTCGCAAATCATCTATCCCAAAGAGATCGGATACATTCTGATGCGGCTCAACATAGTGCCCGGTGCGCGCGTGGTCGAGGCCGGCACGGGCAGCGGCGCGCTCACCCTCGCGCTGTCGCGCTTTGTCCAACCCAACGGTCGCGTCTACTCCTACGAAGAGCGCGACGATATGTTTCAATTGGCGCGCAAGAATTTGGACCGCGGCGGCGTACGCGACGTGGTCGAACTCAAGCAGCGCGATATCCGGGCCGGTTTTGACGAGCGCGGCGTGGACGCGCTTTTCCTCGACGTGCGCGAGCCGTGGCTATTTATCGCGCAGGCGCACGCGGCGCTCAAGAGCGGCGGCTTTTTCGGCGCGCTCGTCCCAACGACGAATCAATTGAGTGAGTTGCTCCAAGAGATGGAAACCGCGGGCGGCTGGGCGGATATCGAAGTGACGGAGATTCTGATGCGCAAGTACAAGCCGGTCGCCGAACGGCTCCGCCCCGAGGATCGCATGATCGGGCACACCGGGTACTTGCTGTTTGCGCGCGCGATCGAGCGCGGCACGATGATCGAGCCGCCAGGAGAACAAGCTGATGGAGAAGCTACCGAGTAAGATGGAATTCGTAACGGTCTATATTTCGAATGGACCGCTCGGGGCCGAATTAGTCAAGGGGCGATTGGAGAGCGCGGGCATTCCGGCAATGCTCAAGTATGAAAGCGCCGGGCGAGTGTTTGGTTTGACGGTAGACGGGCTAGGGCAGGTCGAGGTGTTGGTCGCGAAAGAGCGGGAGCATGAGGCGCGCGAACTGCTCAGTAGCGAGTGAGTGTGGGAGTATGGGGGTATGGGAGTGACTCCCATACGCCCACACTCACCCCTTCTCCAGCACGACCGCGTACCCTTCCTCAAAACTCTTCAACGGCATAACCTTTGCCATCTTCCACCCTTCTTTCGCTGCGATTTGCGTCAAATCTGTTGGGGCCAGCAAAAGCAGATTGAACCACGCGCCGCGCTTGCCCTTGAAAACCAAACGTAATCGAATTTGCCCGACGGCCCGCCCCGATTGAATATTCCGACTTAGGTAACCGAGATGCATGGGGTTCGTCGTGCTTGGCATACGCGTGGTACCCAGGATTCGGCCGCCGGGCGCGGTGATGCGGTACAGCTCGCGTAGCATCCGCCGGAAATTTGCCACCGTGCCGCATATCCCCAGGTTGTTGCCAAACAAAATCGCCGTATCGAATTCGCCGTCGCGGAACGGCAGCGTACCGCACGCGTTGGCGACGCGCGCATCCTTCACGCCGCGCGCCCGCGCCAGTTCGACAACGTGCGGCGTTGCGTCAACGCCGGTTACGCTCAAGCCGCGTCTCTGCAAATACAGCGCGTGCCGCCCCGCTCCGCAGCCGATGTCGAGCACGCGCCCGCGCGCAAACTTGAGCGCGGCTCTTTCATGCTCGGGAAACTCGCGGAAGGTTGTGAAGTACCACGAAACGTCTTCGCGTTCAGAGTAGCCGTCATCGCGTTCGATCCACAATGCCGCGCGCCCTGTTTGGTGATACTGCCACAATGCCTCGGCGAATAGGTTGATGGAATCCATAGTTCGTCAGGGGCCCCCAACTTCCCACAGCACAATTTCCGGCGGGCAAAGGAAACGGACGCGCGGCGCGGCTTTGCCTTCCATGCCAATCCCCCGCGCCACATACAGCGTCAGCCCGTCAAGCTGATACCGCCCCGCTTCGAAGCGTTTGCCGTAGAGCGATCCGGCGTACAGCGCGCCGATGAACGGCAATCGAACCTGGCCGCCGTGCGTGTGCCCGGAAAGCTGCCAATCCACTCCCCGACGCGCGGCTTCGGGCGCAAGATCGGGCGAGTGATAGAGCAGAATCGTAAAGTGTTCGGGCCTGCCGTTCATGCATGAATCGAGCGCGGCGATGTCAAGAAAGGGCTTGTGGGTGCAATCTATGCCGACGAGATCAATTCGGTCACCGTCGCCATCCAGCGTGACCGTTTGATTCCGCAGCACGCGGATTTCAAGACCGTCGAGAAGTCGAGCGACGTTTTCCGGCTTGTCCACCGCGGGGCTGCCCATGACTGCGAACGTGCCCAACGGCGCGCGCCACTCGCTCAAGATCGTCCGGGCCTGCTCGAGCGTGACCGGATCCTTGAGGTACGACGTATTCAGGAAATCGCCGGTGAACAGAATCAGATCGGGCGCGAGCGCGCGCACCAACTCGCTCAACTGGCGCTCGCGGCGCGTGATGCGCTCGACGTGCAGATCGCCGAGTTGCAGGACGCGCAGCGGTTTGCGCGTTTTGAGTTTGGCCGAGCGCAGAGTCTGCCGCGTCACGTGAATGCGATGTGGCTCGATCCAGAAACCATAAACTACCAAGAGCGTGCCGAGGAATTGCAGCAGGAGGTTCCACGGCAGCGGAAAGGCCGCGGGAATCAGGCGGAAAACGGCGAGCACCAGCGTCGGCGGCTTGGAAGGCCCGAACGATTTACCCGCGCGCGCCAACGCGGCGAGTAAGACCCAATCGCCTAAAAAGAAAAGCCAGATAACGGGCGTGAGGCGCCATTCGCTGCGTGTTGGAATGAGCGCAAGTAGAAATAACAGCAGCGCGAAGACGGGCCGAGGTAGATTTTCAAGGGTAACCACAAAATCGTTGAACTGCTCGGAATAGCTGCTCTGGGTGCCGGGAAAACGCCGCCGGCGCGAAAAATCTCCGGGGCGCGAAAGGCCGCGAAAGGGCACGAAATTTCGCGGCCTTTCGCGGCCTTTCGCGTTCTTTCGTGACGTCATTTCCGGAACCGTTCATCTTCGGAGAGCGTTCGCAGCAGACCATCGTCGAGCGAAATGCGCGGCTTCCACTTGAGGACCTCGCCTGCCAGCCGAATGTCGGCCACCAGCCGCGAGATGCCGCCGTCCTCGCCCTCGTTCACCAGCCGGTGCGCCGCGCGACGGGCCACCCGTTCGATCTTGTCCACCAGGTCGCCGATGCTCACCTCTTGCCCGCTGCCCACATTTATGATCGCGCGGTTGATTTGCTCGGCCGTGGCCGCAGCCATCAGCGCATTCACCACGTCCGAGATGTAGACAAAATCGCGCGTCTGTTTGCCGCTGCCGAACATGACGACCGATCCGCCGCCGAGAATCTGCTTGAGGAAGAGTGGAATGACGGGCGCGTGCTCCGGTGGCAGCGGCTGCCGCGGACCGTACGCGTTGAAAATCCGCAGCGCGACGGTCTCGATTTTCCACAGCTCGCCGATCGAGTGCAAGAAATATTCCGACGCGAGCTTGCTGACCGCGTACGGCGTGTTCGGGTGCATGGTCGCGTCCTCGCGCACCGGCTGTTGGCGCTGCCGCCCATACGCCGCGCCCGATGACGTGAGGATCACCCGCTTGACGCCCGCATCGCGCACTGCGGTCATCAGCGAGACGGTGCCGCCGACGTTGACGGCGTTGTATTCGACCGGATAGAGAATGGACTCGGGCACGCTGACGCGCGCGGCGAGATGGTACACGCCGTCCACGCCTTTGAGGAGCGTCCACAGCTTGGGAATATCGCGCACGTCGCCGCGCGTGAACAGGACGCGCGAGTCCAAGCCGCGCGGATCGCCTGCGCTCATGTCGTCGAGCACGCGCACTTGATGCCCCTGCTCGACCAGCCCATTGGCCAATGCGGCGCCGAGAAAACCGGCCCCGCCCGTAATGAGGAAACGCATAGTTTCTGCTTGTCCTATCGTCGCGCCAAGACGATCCCAAATGCAAACATCAGGAACGAACCGAATATCGAACTCACGCCCACCCCGGTCAGTAGATTCGGATCCAATGCGAACCAGCCGTCCGGCGCCGGGCCGGCGATCGGCCGCGCAAAGCGCGCGGTGGGAATCGGCGTCGGAGTTTCAACGCGCGTCGGCGGCGGCAGCGGCGTCGGCGAGTTGACCGGCGCCGGCGTCCACGTCGCGGTCGGCGGCACGCTCACCTTCGTCGGCGCGACTGCGGCCTTGGTGGGCTGTGCCGGACGCGGTGTTGCGGTCGGCGGAATGGGTGTGGCCGTCGGCGCAAGCGGCGTCGCGGTCGGCACCTCCGGTTTCGCCTCCATGCAGATCGCGTCGATCCAGACGCGATTCTCGCCGCCCGAGCCGTCGCGCGCCATCGCGCGCAAAAAGATCGTCGCCGTCGCGGCGCGCGCAGCAAACGTCATGGTCATCTCGGGGCGATTGAGCGCGGCATTGCCGTCGAAGAGATCGGGGCCCCATAGAACGTTGGGCGAGTGCGGGTCCGTGCCCCCGGTCGGGTCAATGCCGAGTTTTCGGCCGATCGAATTCACGCGGACGTTCGGGCCATCGTACGATTTCGCCGCTAGACTATACCCCCAACGAACCCAATAGTAAACCCCCGGTTGGAGATTCTTGACCGTCTGTTGGATTCCGGCGTCGAACGTATTGCCCGCATAAATCTGCACCGAACCGTTTGGGTCAATCTGCTCGTTGCCGACCCAGCGGATGCCGGGCGCTGGCCCGTCGAAGATGAAGGTATTCCACCCGTCCGCAATCGCCCCGCCCTGCGCCATAGACCCATTATATACCAAGTTATTCGGATCGAGCGCGCACGGATCGCGCAGCGCATACGCGGGCGAGCCGAACGCCAAGGCCAGCAGACCAAGCGCGAGAGCGAAACATAGGACGGCGGCAAAACGGCGGAAGACTTTAATGGACATCTTCGGGAGAGAATGCCTCACGTGCAGGATTTATCGGGGCAACCGAGCAACCGGAGTCTCGCGCAGCGCCAATGATCGAAAGTGCTCGGCAATCAATATAGCGGAGGTGTGACGAATTGTCAAAAACGCAAGACCCGAAGGGTTTGTTGTGTGGTATAATGCTGGAACGGAGGTTCAATGACGGAATTCAAACTCGTTTCACCCTTTCAGCCCACCGGCGATCAACCGGCGGCAATCGAAAAACTGGTCGCGGGCCTCAACAAGGGGCACAAATATCAAACACTGCTCGGCGCGACGGGAACCGGCAAGACGTTCGTCATGGCGGCCCTCATCGAAAAGGCGCAGCGCCCGACGCTCGTCATCGCGCATAACAAAACGCTCGCCGCGCAGTTGTATTCCGAGTTCCGCGAATTCTTCCCCCACAACGCGGTCGAGTATTTCGTTTCGTACTACGATTACTATCAGCCCGAGGCATACGTTCCCCAGCACGACCTTTACATCGAAAAAGATTCGAGCATCAACGACGAGATTGACCGCCTGCGCCTGGCCGCGACGTCCTCGCTCTTTTCGCGGCGCGATGTGGTGATCGTCGCGTCCGTCTCCTGCATCTACGGCTTGGGGTCGCCGGAGGATTACGGGCGCGTGGCCTTGTCGCTCAAGCGCGGCGAGACGCGCAACCGCGACAAAGTGCTGCGCCATCTCGTCGAAATCCGCTACGAGCGTAACGATTTCGACCTCGGCCGCGGCAAGTTCCGCGTCCGCGGCGACACGCTCGAGGTCGCGCCCGCGTACGGCGAGACCGCGTACCGCATCGAGTTCTTTGGCGACGAGCTGGACCGCATCGCCGAGGTGGACACGACGACCGGCGAAGTGCTCGCCGAGCACAATTCGATTGACATTTTCCCGGCGAAGCATTTTATCACGCCGCAGGAAAAGCTCGAGGTCGCCATTCAGGACATCGAGAAGGAACTCGCGGATCAGGTTAAGAAATTCAACGCGGAAAGCAAGCTGCTGGAAGCGCAGCGTATCGAACAGCGCACCAAGTACGATTTGGAGATGCTGCGCGAGATCGGCTATTGCAGTGGCATCGAGAACTATTCGCGGCCGCTCGCCCAGCGCCAGCCCGGCTCGCCCCCGTGGACGCTGCTCGATTATTTCCCCGACGACTTTTTGCTCTTTATTGACGAATCGCACATGACCGTCCCGCAGATTCACGGCATGTACAATGGCGACCGCGCGCGCAAGGAAACGCTCGTGGATTACGGTTTCCGGCTGCCCAGCGCGCTCGATAATCGGCCCTTGCGCTTTGAAGAATTCGAGAAAAAGTTTCGCCAGGTCGTTTTCTTCAGCGCGACGCCGGCCGCGTACGAGTTGAAAATCAGCGAACAGGTCGCGGAACAGATCATCCGCCCGACCGGTCTCGTGGACCCTGAAGTCATCGTCCGGCCGATAAAGGGCCAAGTGGACGATCTGGTCGCGGAATTGCGCAAGCGGATCGAGCGCAAGGAACGCGTGTTGGTCACCACGCTGACCAAGCGCATGGCCGAAGACCTCGCCGACTATTTGCACGAGATCGGCTTGAAGGTCCATTACCTGCACTCGGAAGTCCAGACGATGGAGCGCGTCGAGATTCTGCGCGATTTGAGATTGGGAGTCTACGACATCGTCGTCGGCATCAACCTGCTCCGCGAAGGTCTCGACTTGCCCGAAGTGTCGCTCGTCGCGATCCTCGACGCGGACAAGGAAGGGTTTCTGCGGAGCGAGCAGGCTCTCATCCAGACGATTGGCCGCGCGGCGCGGCACGTCAACGGCCAAGTCATCATGTACGCCGACAACATGACCGCCTCGATGCAGCGCGCGATTGACGAGACGAACCGCCGGCGCAAGATTCAGACGGATTACAACGAGCAGCACGGCATCCAGCCGCAAGGCATCGTCAAAGAGATTCGCGACCTCACCGACCGTGTGCGCGTGGCCGCCGAAGCGCACGGCGAATACAAGACCGGCGCGCCGTTCGACATTCCCAAATCGGAAAGCGCGCGCTTGATCGCCGAACTGGAAAAGCAAATGAAGGATGCCGCGCAGAATTGGGAGTTCGAGAAAGCGGCACTGCTGCGCGACCAAATTTTCGAGCTGCGCCAAATGATCGACGCCCAAGACCCGCGGCCGGAGTGGGAGAAGGTGCGGGAGCAAGAGGGGCAAGACCAGGTACGGGAAATCAGGCAAGCAAAAAGTCAAAAGCTAAAAGCCAAAAGTCGAAGGTGAGGGGGCGGACATGCCGGATACCATCAAGCAAACGTACCTGATCGCCGCGCCGCGGGAAGACGTGTGGCAGGCACTCACCGATCCTGCCGTGATTCGCAAATGGTCGGGCGCGGACTGCGAATTTCCTGTTGCGGTCGTCGCGCCGTATTCGTTGTGGGACGGCGAAATCGTCGGACGGGTGCTGGAGATGGAACCGCCGCGGTGGCTCGTGCAGACGTGGCAGCCCAGCGACTGGACGCGCGCGGATTCGGCGGTCAGCTTTACGCTCACGGCGGTCGGTAAAGGCACGCGGGTTGATCTGGTCCACGTCAACGTCGAGGAGTGGGATTACGACGGCACGAGCGAGGGCTGGGACATTTATTACGTGGGTGCGATCAAAAAGCTGTTAGAGGCGCGGAACACGAAGAGCGTTAGGAACACGAAAGCCGCGAAAGGAACGAAAACCGCGAAAAAAGCCAAAACGGCGGCGTTGAAGAAAAAGACGACGACCGCAAAATCGGCGCGGCAGCCGAAACGCAAGCGTTCCGTCTGAGAAAATTAAGGACGCCGAGGCGTCCTCGCGCAATCCAAGCAGGGCGCTTGAGCGCCCTTTGCCCGCTCAGCCGTGTGGTTTACAACTCGGCTCGGCTCGGCATTGGAGGTACAATGGCGTACTGGCGGCTGTTCTACCACATCACCTTCGCAACGAAAAACCGCGAGCCGATGATTTCGACGGACATCGAGCGCGAGTTTCACGGCTACTTGGTTGGCAAGTCGCAAGCGCTCGGCGCAATCGTGTACGCGGTGGATGGAATTCAAGACCACGTTCACGTCGCGGCATCCGTCCCGCCCAAGATTGCTATCGCCGACTTCGTGGGGCAGGTCAAGGGCGCGGCGTCCTTCCACATTAACCATTTGCCCACACGTCCGCCGACGCCGTTCGATTGGCAGCGCGGTTACGGCGTCGTGTCTTTTGGGCAAAAGGATTTGGACCGCGTGATCGCGTACGTCCGTAACCAAAAGGAACATCATCGGTGCGGAGATGTGATTGCGGGATTGGAACGGGACGATGAGTTGGATGACGCGCCGCAGGTGGGCAAATCGTAAACGATTTGGCTAGCCGGAGTAAGGACGCCAAGGCGTCCTCCCACAACAAAATGTAGGACGCTTTAGCGTCCTTGACTCGCGTAGCCGTGTCGTTGACGACACGTTTGCGTTTGCATAGCTCGACGCACCTGGCAGGTGCGTCGCTCGTATTTTGCAGGTCTCTACAGCGATGCTCAGCGGATGCGGCATGGGGATGCCGCCGTCAACGACGAGAGCGCGGCGCATCCGTTTTCCGTTTATCCGTTTCCTATCCGTGTGCGAAGCCGCTCCCCTGCCGCTTCCAGCGTCTCCAGTTTTTTCGCGAACGCGAATCGGATCGCGTCTTTGCCCATCCCCGGCGTCGCGTAGAAACACGAACCGGGCACGACGGCCACGCCATATTTCTGCGGCAACATGCGGGCGAACGCGTAATCGTCGCCGTCAAAATTCCACGCGTCGAAACCGGCCAAGACATAGTACGCGCCTTCGGGCGGCTGCGCGGTCAGATGCGCCTCTTCGAGAATCGCCATCATTTTGGCGCGGCGCGCGACGTAATCACATTTCAACTGCTCGTAGTACGCATCGGGCAGGTTGAGCGCGGTGACGCAGGCGGCTTGTAATGGGACCGGCGCGCAGATCGTCGTAAAGTCGTGAACGGTGCGCAGCGCGGTGCTGAGCGGATCGAGCGCGCAGGCATAGCCGAGACGCCAGCCGGTCGCCGCGAACGTTTTGCCAAAGCCGCTGATCGTCACCGTGCGCTCGGCCATGCCGGGCAGAGTCGCCAGCGGAATGTGCGGGTTGCCGTTGTAGATGATGTGCTCGTAAATCTCGTCGGTGATCGCGATGGCGTCGAATTCCTGGCACAGATCGGCGACGGCGTGCAATTCTTCGAGCGTAAAGACGCGGCGGGTCGGACTGTGCGGCGTGTTGAGAATGATGGCGCGCGTGCGCGGGTTGAACGCGGCGCGCAGTTTGTCTGGCTCGAGCGCGTACACCGGCGGTTCGAGCGCAACGAAACGCGGCGTGCCGCCGGCAAATATCACCGCGGGCAAATAGCCCTCGTGAAACGGCTCGATAATGATCACTTCGTCGCCGGGGTTGACGATTGCCATCAGCGTGGCCGAGATGGCCTCGGTTACGCCGCAGGTCACGGTGATGTGCTGGTCGGGATCGAAATCGAGATTGTACCAGCGTTTCATTTTGGCGGCGATGGCTTGGCGCAGCGGGGGCATGCCCCACGTGACGTGGTACTGATTCAGGCCGGAATCGAGCGCGCGGTGCGCGGCGTCAATCACCTCGCGGGGCGGATCGAAATCGGGGAAACCTTGCGAGAGGTTAATGGCTTGGTGGGTGATCGCCAAGCGCGTCATTTCACGGATAAAAGACTCGCGCATTCCCGCAAGTCGTTGGGCAGGTACCATCGTCAGAACTCCTCATCGGCAAGGTTTACTGAATTGGATTATAAACGGATTTGGCGAATCCGCCAAATCCGTTTATGGATTTGACGGATTCGCCAAATTGCATATAATGTCTTGCGTAGCGCTGCGGGGTGGAGCAGTGGCAGCTCGTCGGGCTCATAACCCGAAGGTCCTAGGTTCGAGTCCTAGCCCCGCTACCAAAACACGATCACGGCTCGACGGGTTCCCACCTTGGGAACAGCCCGTCGAGCCGTGGTTTTTTATGGCCCACGCTAGCTGTGAGTTTCAATTTCGGCCAGCCCCCAGACTTATAGCCGACGATCTATCCGAGTTTCGCCATGATGCGCGCAATGAAGAGGAGCAGGGCGCTTATCGGCACGCCGAATCCGAAGGTGGGGATTAATGCCAACAGCAGACTATTCTGCGGCCGAACTTGCAAGCCGATATAGCCGCTGGGATGGATCGTGCAAAGATAGTTGAACGTGCTCTCGCGATCCAGGGGAATAGTCAGCGTCGTGCGGGCTGGCATCCAGAATGGCCCCATTTGATGATTCACGCGGTCGTCGTTGCGGAGCGCCAACACATCGCCGACGACAAAGACGGCTTTCGCCGGGATCGAGGGGATGGCTTGACCGGCTTGCACGCGTTCGGCGGCGCCATCCGGGATAACGAATTCGATGCGCTGCGGAGGCCGGAGCACACCACCCCCGAGCATCACCCACGCCAGCAACGAAAGCGCGCCCATGAACGCCGGCCCGGCGAGAAAGAGGAGCAGCGATTTTCTATTCACTCGGGGCTTACCTCCGCGGTCGCATCTAACCTTGCGAAGGTTGTCCTGAGCGGAGCGAAGTTGAGTCGAAGGAGACCTTCGCAAGGTTGGACAAGAAGAAACGCAAATCGGCGGCGACGTCTTGCCACGGGGTATCGCCATAGATCAGACGCACTTGGGCCTTGTCGTCGAGCAAAAAGATCGAACTGGTGTGGGCGACGCTGTGTGATGCGTCATTCGACGCGGAACTATCGGGCATGATTTCTTCGACATGAATTCCATAGGCACGATACACTTGGGCCAGTGTATCGGTTCCGGCCGTCAATCCAACAAAGCCCGGATCGAAATTTGCCAAGTACTCTTTCATCCGCGCCGGCGTATCGCGCTCGGGGTCTACCGTGACAAAGACAAAACGGACGCGCGCCCCGTCTGCGCCGAGCATATTGCGAATCTGCTTGAAACGGCCAAGGGTGACGGGACACACGTCCGGGCAGTGCGTGTAGCCGAAAAAGACAAGCACCGGGTTGCCCTTGAAATCGCCGATCCGCGCGGCCTGCCCATCTTGATCAATAAGCGGCAGGTCAACCGTCGTCAGAGGCGGTTCGAGCACTGTGCCGTGCAGCTTGGCGCCGCTCGCTCCACATGCGGTTAGTCCCACTGCCAAAGTGAGCCAGCTCAACACAATGAATCCGAGTTTCACAAGTACACTCCCTGCTCATACTCCGCGAATCAATGTCCGCGAATCACAAGGTACCGTTCTCCATTTGCCGTGCGGCGCGTGACTCGCCGGGTAATTGGGCGGCGGTCGAACGCAAATCCCGCGTAACCCACTCCCAGGATCGCCGCTAGCGCAAACCACATGATCGCATACCCCAAGTGCGAACCCTCGGTCAGTTCGATATTCGGCTCGCTGCGATAAGGAAGTAGCTTCCCCGTCGGTTCGGGCGATTGCGTGATGTAGATCGGCAGAAGCGGGTGCGATACTTGCGCTTGCAAAGCGGCGATGTCCACGCGGAACCACGTATCCTGGCGCTGGGTCGGCGACGGAATTGGGATTGGCGTCGTTTGCGACAAACGAATTCGCCCGCGAATCTCGACGGTCCCCGGCTCGGCGAACTTGGACCAGTTCTTGGGCGCTACGTCCGCGTACGGGATCCACCCGCGATCCACCAACACCGCTTGAGGGCCGCCCTCGACCACGAGCGGTGTGATCAGGTGCGCGCCCGGTTGACCCTGCCACTCCTGATTGCTTAGCGCGACTTGCTGCGCGAAATCGTATTCGCCGCGAACGACCACCGCGCGGTATCCTAGACCTGTTAGGTCTTGGCGACCCAACAGGTCTGTTAATGGCGGCGCTTGCATCTGCGCCGTGACTTGGGCGTTGAACGCGCGCCGCTGCGCCAGCCGATCCAATTGCCAAAATCCCAGGCGGACCATCACCCCGATGGCAACCAGCACCAACAAAGTTGTCAGAACGATTTTTCTCTTACTCATTTAAAAGCCCAGCTTCAGACCAGCGAGGTCTCATCGGCTCCTTCAGAGCCGCGACCTCGCAGGTCTTGCGTTTCTGTTGCGCCCTAGTCCGGACCGAGAGTCTTGATATAGGCGATCAGGTCGTCGAGCTGATCGGCCGTGAGCGTCTTGCCGAACGACTGCGGCATGACCCCTTTCGGAAAGCCCTTGATAATCTTAAAGTCGGGATCGGTGATGAACTGGAGCAAAAAGGCCTCGTCAGCCGTTTGCGTCGTTCCATCTTCAAAGACGACCGGGCTGCCGTAAAGATTCCGCCAGGTCGGTCCCACCAGCGTGCTTCCGTCCGTCGAATGGCACGCCATACACGCCTGCGACCGCGCGAGCGTCTCGCCGCGCGCGACCGGATTATCGGCGAGGATGCTTTTCTCCTGCGTCCATTTTTCAAATTCGGACAGCGTCACAACCCTGACGGGCACGCTCATCGCGGCGTGGCGAAGGCCGCAAATCTCGGTACACTGGACGCGCAGGTTATAGTCCTCGGCGAAGCTGGCTACTTTGTCAGGCGTAACGAACATGGTCGTGACGAGTCCCGGCACAGCATCCATTTTGTTGCGGAAAGCAGGAATCCAGAACGAGTGCAAAACATCCGTGGAAGTAATCTCGAACTTGACCCGCTTATTGACCGGCAAGACCACTTCGGTCGCGCCCGTAATGTTGTATTCGGGGTAGCTCAAGTCCCAGGTCCACTGGCGGCCGGTGACCTTGACGACCACATCGGCATTCCGGTCGCCCTGAAATTTCGCCAGCCCCGTGAGGCCGGGATGGACGATGACGGTCACGCACAAACCGCCGGTAACGAGCAGCCATAGCCCCGCGACACGGTCGTTGCTGCGAATGGGCGCGCCGTTCTCGAGCGCGCCGTCCCGCGCCCGAAAGTTGATCACGCTATAGATCAACACGGCGACGACGAACGTGAACACGGGCGTGCCAAGTATCATCAGCAGGCGAAACGACTCGTCACTGACGGCGGCTTCCTCCGACGCGGCCAGAGGGAACATGCCAAATAAAACAGGGAGCAAAAGCTCTGCCGCCAGCGTCAGCACGAACCAGAGGATACCCGCATTGATGAAATCGCGTCGCATAGCAAAACTCCTTGGTTGCAACTACCCAATGAGGTACAACGTCGGGTAGACGAGGACCCAGACCACGTCTACAAAATGCCAATAGATGATGCTGCCTTCCGCGCCCCAATGGTCCTGCGCCGTGTAACGACCGCGCCAGCCGTGCAATCCAACCAGCGCCAAGATAAAGACGCCGGTCAGTACGTGGAACGCGTGCAAGCCGGTGATCGCAAAGAACAAGGTCCCGAATCCGGTCGAAAGCGGCGCATAGTGCAGCGTTTCGGGCCATTCGATAGTTACGACGCCGGCGAGGAAGACGACGCCCAGAACGATCGTGATCGTCAGCAGGCGCAGAAAAGACGACCGGTCGCCGTGCGCGATCGCCACTTCGGCGCGGTTCGCTGTAAAGCTGCTGAGGAGTAGGATGCTCGTGATAATCAGCCCCAGCCCCTGATTCATCTCGGCCGGACGAAATGTGCCCTGCATATAGAACCGGCTCGCCAAAAGCGCCAAGAAGACCATGCTTTCCGAGAAGATGAAAAGCCACAGTCCCATCCGGCGATTGAAGGTTTGGTAGGACAAGCCTGTCCTGAGCGAAGTCGAAGGATTGGCAATTTGTCTTACGGCAGTTGCTGCGGCGATCATTCGGCGGCTCCTTCCTCATCCTTGAACAGCTTTCCCATGTGCATAAAGTACGTGGCGATCACGATGACTTTGATCACCGCGACCACTGTCAAGAGAAACGGCGACCCGCGGTTCACGCCGACCAAAAACTCGATCCAGCTCAGCGCGGCCAGGCCCATCAAGACGTTAACACCTTGCTGCGCGAGTGTCGCTTTGTTGTGTTGCATCATCATCTCCTTGTACGAACAGATCATTCCGTGGCCAGCGCCGGTACCGCCTTGTGAGTGTGCGTTGGCGCGGCGACGACATGCGTCGAGCCATCTACTCCGTAATCGTACGGGTGACCATCCACGCGCACCACAAAACTAAAATTGTGTTCCGGCGGCGGCGATGCGGTCTGCCACTCGAGCGTGCGGAGCTGCCACGGATTCGCGGCCGCGACCGTGCCGCGCCGCAGCGAGAGGGCCATGTTGTAAATGAACACGAGAAAGCTCGCGCCGAGCACGAAACCCGCAATGCTCATGAACTGATTGATCGCGGTCAGTTCCGGCGGATACGTCGCGATGTGCCGGTTCATGCCGTAAAATCCGGCGATCATCATCGGCGTGTAGAGCAGGTTGAAGGCGACGAACATGATCCCAAAGTGCAGCTTGCCCAGCGCGTCGTTGTACATCCGTCCGGTGATTTTCGGGAACCAGTAGTAGATCGCGGCCAGGAACGCAAAGATCTCGCCGCCCATGATCGTGTAATGAAAGTGGCCGACGATCCAATACGTGTTGTGCAAGTGCAAGTCGGTGGGCGCATCGGCGTTAAAGATGCCGGTCAGCCCGCCGATAGTAAAGTTGAAGAGAAACCCGAGCGCGAAAAGCATCGGCGTCGTGAGGCGCATCCTGCCCTGCCAGATGGTGCCCAGGGTAACCAGGAAAATCATGCCGGTTGGAATGGAGATCAATTCCGTCGTGAGCATAAACGGCGCGGTGAGATAGTCCTGCATCCCGCTCGTGAACATGTGGTGCGCCCACACGATGCCGCTCAAACCGACGATGCCGAGCAGCGCGCCGACCGCGTACTTGTAGCCGAACAAGGGTTTGCGCGAAAAATGCGCCACCACTTCCATCAAAATTCCAAAGCCAGGAATAATCATCACGTAAACCGCGGGATGCGAGTAGAACCAGAAGAGGTGCTGATAGAGGATCGAGCCGCCGCCCTGGTCCGGCGCGAAGAATGCCATGCCGAGCACGCGATCCATCAGTTCCATCAAGAGCGCGGTCGCGACGAATTGCGTGAACAGCAAACTGAGGATCGAGGCGCAAAAGATGCTCCAGACGAAAATCGGCAGGCGTCCCCAGGTCATGCCCGGCGCGCGCATCCGAATAATGGTGACGATGAAATTCAAGCCGCCGATAATCGAGGATAAGCCGAAGGTAAAGAACGCGAGCAGGTAGAGCAACATGCTGATGCCGCCGCGTTCGGCGAGCGGCGGATAGACGCGCCAGCCCGAAGTGAACCCGCCGGGGAGCAACGAGCCGACGACCAGCGCGATGGCAACCGGCGGAACCAGCCAATAGCTCAGGGCGTTCAAGCGCGGAAAAGCCATGTCTTCCGCGCCGATCAGTAGCGGAACGAAATAGTTGCCAAAGCTGCCCAAGATCGCCGCCACGGCCACGGCGATCATGATAATGCCGTGCATGCTCATGACCGTGTTGTACGTCTGCGGATCGAGCAGGCCGGCCGGTTGCAGCAATTGGATGCGGATGACCATCGCGAGGGCGCCGCCCAGGAGCAGCAGCGCGGTGAACGTCACCAGGTACTGGATCCCGATGACTTTGTGATCGGTCGAGAACGCGAAATAACGCGCTAGGCCGTGCGATTTCTGCGTGGGCGTCGGTTTATTCTCCAGCGCGAACCAGCCGCGCGCCCAATGATCCCATACGCCTGCGCCCAGCAGCCAGCCGATCAGAAAGAAAGTGTAGCCGACCGCGACCATCGGTTCGGAACCGAGTGGCTGGCCCACGAGAGCCATCAAGCCGCTACCCATCGCGAACCCGACAGTCCCCCAGATTATGCCTTTGATCCATGACATGGTTTGTTCTCCTTCATGTAGGACATGGCGGCGCCGCAGGCGCCGAGGCAACTTGTCCTACGTTCCCAATGCCAATTGCAAATCGGTTGAGGTAACAAAGTTGACGCGGCGTTGTTCGTGTACGATCATTTCATTGCTCGTCAAGGTGAGGAGAATGACGCGGCGCGCGCTATCGGTCTGCTGCAAAAGTGGAAGCCATTCGGCTTCGCGCGGCTGCGTGCCCGCGTAGTCTACGATGACCGTCGCGCCTTCGTGCGGCGGCAAGAGCCGCAACGCCTGCGGCACATCGGCGACCGTGCCGATCACTTGGCAGCCGGCTTCCTGGGTCACTTGGACAAGCGCCTTGGCAAGGATCGGATGGGTCGAAACGATGAGGACGCGCCGGCAGGTCTCTGTTGTGTTCATGCCACCAGTATAGCGGAGTAGGCGAAAGATGGTATCACCCGGCGCGGGTGAAATATGGGGGATTTAGGGTGCGAGGAGCGGGTGACGGGGATGTCACCCGAACATAACAGTCACTATATACTAATGCACGAGCAGAGAAAAGGTTGCAGAGGGGTCATAATCGGGAGAGCCAGCCGTGGCTTTTCGCGCGGGCGACGGCTTCGCTCCGGGTGGAGGCGCCGAGCTTTTCGAGGATGCGGGCGACGTGCGTCTTGATCGTGTTTTCCGAGACGACCAGTTGCGCGGCAATTTCGCGGTTCGTGCGGCCCTGCGCGATCAGTTCGAGGATTTCTGTTTCGCGGAGACTGAGCGGAGAATCGGCGCCGGCGAGGGTGGTGAGCTGTTGGAACAGTCGCCCGGTCAAGGCCGAATCAAGTGCTGCTTGACCGGAACTGACGCGCCGCAAGCCCGCAAACAATTCTTCCGTGTCCACATTCTTGAGGAAATATCCTTGCGCTCCGGCTCGAATCGCTTGCAGCAGGTCACTGTCGTTTTCCGAGACGGTAAGCATGATGACCGGGAGTTGTGGCATGGTCTCGCGCAATCGGCGGACGGCGTCAAGGCCGCCACCGCCGGGCATGTGGACATCCATCAATACGACATCGGGATGAAACTGGGCGACCAGCTGCACGGCTTCCGGCCCGCTGCGCGCCTCGCCCACCACGGTAAATTCGGCCGTCTCGTTGAGCAAGCTGATCAAACCGCGGCGGAACAGGGCGTGATCGTCCGCAATCAGAACGCGGAGGGGCGACGTAGTCATGTCATCACCTGGAGAATTATCCGCTCATCTCGCGAATCTACGCGAAAGATAAAGCCAGTTAGCGGAGATTCGCGAGATTAGCGGATTGAGTTTTCCCTTCCTTCAACAGCACTAGAATAATCACTTTCGTCCCTTTGCCGGGCGCGCTGGTGACTTGGAACTCGGCGCCGAGCAGACCGGCGCGTTCGCGCATCATTCGCAAACCGTGGTGGGTCTCCGGTTGATCGCCCCCCGCATCAAAACCCGCGCCGTCGTCTTCGATCAATAATCGCGAGCCATACTCATCCTTGGATAACGCGAGGGAGACGCGCGCGGCGTGCGCGTGCTTGCGGATGTTGGTTAGCGCTTCCTGCACGATGCGCAATAGGTGCGCTTGCGCGGCAAGCGTCAGAGTGACCGCCGCGTCGGCATCGAGCGATAGCGCGACGGTCTGCCCACTTTGGGTCTCGAAATCGGCGACGCAGCGCCGCAACTGCGCGGAAAAATCCGCGCTCGGTTCTGCGGAGGGTGTGAGCCGCAATCCATCCAGCGCAGCGCGCAGATCGAGATACGCGCTGTCGGCGGTGTCGGCCAGTTCTTGCAGCGCGCTGCTCGCCTGCTTCGTCTGACCGGCTGCCACCCAGCGACTGATTTGCCGCGCGCGCATCTTGAGATAGCCCAACGTCTGCGCCAACCCGTCGTGCATTTCGCGCGCCAAGCGGCCGCGTTCGGCAAGAATCGCCTGGTTTTCGAGTTGAGCATAGAGGCGCGCGTTTTGCGCGAGCAGCGCGGCCTGCGCCGCAATCGCCGAGATCAACCGAATCTGCCGCTGGAGCGCGGCCGGCGCCTGTCGGGTTCGTAAGGCGATAACGCCCAGCGCGCCCACGTCGGACATCATGGGCGCGCACAGAATGCTGCCGATCCCTTCGCGCAGCGCGGTGAGGACCGGCTGCCCGCTTGACTCGCGCAGCGCGTCGGTCGCGAGAGCCAACCCATCCACGGCGGCCCAATCACCAACCGACGCGCAGGGGGCGAGGTCGCCGCTTTCGTCCTTGATCGCCAGCAGCCCGGCATCGGCATTGCCAGTCTCCATCGTCAAGCTGAGAATGCGGCTGAGCAACCCGTCGAGGTCCAGGCGCAGGTGGAGTGTTTCGTTCATATCGTAAAAGGTCGCGAGTTCGCGAGTTCGCAGGCGTACATTTTCAAAAGCTGTGGAAATTTCCGCGGTGATGGCGTGCAGCAGTTCCTGCTCTTCTTCTTTCAGCTTGTAACCGGTACTGAGAAACATTCCGAGAATGCCAAACTCACGACCGTTGCGCGCCAACGGCTGGCACACGATACTGCCGACGTCGTCCAGCGGCAGCGATTGCAGGGCCGGACAATCCTGAGCGACCTGAGTCCCCAGCAGTTGGCACGCCTCGCAGCGCTGGCGCACCGGCAGAGAGGAAAGATGGTGATGCCACCCGGCGAGCATAGTTTCGTCGAGCACGCCGCGATAGTCAACCGGCATGGGCTGATGCTGATCGTCAAAGCGGACCATCGCGCTGCTTACGACCGCGGGCACGGCTTCGCCCGGCAGTTGCAGAGTGAGCGCGGCGAGACTGTCCTCGTCGCCGGTCGTGCCAAGGCGTTGGTTGACGTGGAGCAGAAACGTGATGCGCCGATTGAGGAAGGTCAGATCGGCGTGCGCTTGCGTCAACTCGGCTTCCGCCTTTTCCTTGCGCGCGACTTGACGTTTGATCCAACCCATCGCGAGCCAAAAGGTCAGCGGACCCAATAGCCCATAAATGAAGATGGCGGCTGCCAAGCGCAGAGCTATAGCTTCTGGGAAGACAAGCTGCTCGATCGTTTGGTGGGCAATGACGAGCAGGAGGGCAAACAGCGGCAGCAACCAGCGCAACCGGGCGATCTGGTCGCTCAAGAGGAGTGACCGTTGCGACGCGCGCCAATGGCGCAACCGATGCATGAGAGAACAAAACGGAGCAAGAAAGTGCGAGCGCATAATGACCGCCGCAGTAAGAGCTTGATTTGCTTGCGCGGCATTATATCATGCCGACGCGGGAGCGTCAATGACACCGTTCGGATTAAGAAAAACTGCGCGCGGTGTAGGCAAAGACTACACCAGTGGGTAGTAGACGGTACCATCCATCTCCCGTATAATCGTCATACCTACTCGTAAGTTGAAAAAAGGAGGATACCTATCGCCCAAGCTTATTTTGACGGAACGGTTGGCTGGACGAACTGTTGAAAGGTTCAAAACCCTGGAGGAGGGGGAAGAATCACAATGAGCGATCAACACAAATTTCTGCTCGACGAGAGCCGGCTGCCCAAGGCGTGGTACAACATCAACGCCGACCTGCCGGTTCCGCCTCAGCCCGTCTTGCATCCGGGCACCATGCAACCCGTCACACCTGACTTTCTCGCCGTGCTCTTTCCGATGAGTTTGATCATGCAGGAAGTCAGCCCCGAACGCTGGATCGAAATCCCCGAACCGGTTCGCGACATCTACAAACTCTGGCGTCCGACGCCGATGTATCGCGCCGTGCGCCTCGAAAAAGCGCTCGACACTCCCGCCCACATCTATTACAAATACGAAGGCGTCAGCCCGGTCGGCTCGCACAAGCCGAATACCGCGGTGGCGCAAGCGTTTTTCAACAAAGAAGCGGGAACCAAAGCGTTGACGACCGAGACCGGCGCCGGGCAGTGGGGTTCGGCTCTGGCGATGGCTTGCAATTTCTTCGGACTCGACCTTGAAGTCTATATGGTCAAGGTCTCGTACCATCAAAAGCCCTATCGCCGCATCATTATGGAGAATTTTGGCGCGAGCGTGTATGCCAGCCCTACCGACCGGACGCATTATGGCCGGAGTGTGCTGGAGCAGGACCCGAATTCGCCGGGGTCGCTGGGGATGGCGATCTCGGAAGCTGTCGAGGTGGCGGCCACTTCGGGCGGCGCGAAAAAGTACTCGCTTGGCTCGGTGCTCGGTCACGTGCTCATGCACCAGAGCGTGGTCGGTCTGGAAGCCCTGGACCAAATGGAAATGGCGGGCGAGTACCCGGATATGGTGATCGGCTGCGCGGGCGGCGGTTCGAACTTTGCCGGGTTCACCTATCCGTTCCTCTGGAAGAAATTCACCGAGAAAAAGAACATCCAGGTGATCGCCGTCGAACCGGCTTCGTGTCCCAGCATGACCAAAGGCGAGTACACGTTCGATTATGGCGATACGGCGGCGATGGCGCCCATCGTCAAGATGTACACGCTCGGCCACACGTTCATTCCGCCGGGCATTCACGCGGGCGGATTGCGTTATCACGGCATGGCCGCCAGCGTTAGTGCGCTCGTGAATCATGGCGACATCGAGGCACGCGCGGTCAACCAACTGGAAACCTTCGACGCGGCTGTCCAGTTCTCCCGCTCGGAGGGCATCATCCCCGCGCCCGAATCGGCGCACGCGATCCGCGTGGCGATTGACGAGGCGCTCAAGTGCAAAGCGTCCGGCGAGAAAAAAGTCATCGCGTTCAATCTCTCCGGCCACGGTCATTTCGACATGACCGCGTACGAGCAGTATCTGCGCGGGCAGTTGCAGGATTACGCGTATCCGGCAGAGATGGTCGCCGAGGCGATGACGCACTTGCCGCAAGTACCGGCGATGGGATAACCCTCACTCCCCACCCCCTTCCCCCTCCCCCCTCTCCTGGCGCTGAAGTTCGCGCCAGGAGAGGGGGGAGGGTGAAGGGGGTGAGGCCAGGAGGGTACCGTGGACGTCGCCGAGATTACGCTTCGCATCGTCAGCGCGGACGATATTCTTCTGCATGAGGGCCAAGACCCACTTGTCGTTGGGGCGCTCGCGCAGCGCCTCAAGCAAGACCGGATTTTGCGCAACCCACCCATTGTCTCCGAAGCTGAAGGCCGCTATATCGTCTTGGATGGCGCGACGCGGACGGGGGCGTTGAGAGCGTTGGGGCTGGAACACTCGTTGGTGCAAATCGTGGATTACGCCGCCCGCGAGATCTCGCTCAGCTCGTGGCACCACTTGATCCAGAGGACATCGCCCAGCGAATTCTTTGATCAACTGGCTGCGCTCGAAAATGTGACCGTCGAGCGGGTGGATGTCAGACAAGCCGAGCACAATCTTACCCTGCATCAGAGTTTGTGCTATCTCCTGCTCCGGAACGGCGCGGCGTACCAAGTGCGCGGCGCCGAGGATCTGGAGCAGAGCGTTTTCCAACTGAATCAGATCGTCGCTTTATATCGCGGCAAGACTCAAGTCTACCGGGCCGTGACGACTCAGCTCGACATGCTCACGCGCGAATATCCCGACCTGAGCATCGTGGTCGTGTTCCCCTGTTACACGCCCTTTGAAGTGACTCGGCTCGCGCTCAATGGGGCCAAGCTGCCGATGGGCATCACGCGACACCTGATCGGCGGGCGCGCCATTGGCGTCAACATTCCACTCGAGCGCCTCGCGTCCGCTGAATCGTTGGAAGAGAAAAACGCGTGGCTCCAGAAATGGCTCATGGAGAAAATCCACGAGCGCAAGGTGCGGTTTTATCAAGAGCCGCTATTTGTGTTTGATGAATAGTATGAATCAACAAGTTGTCCTCGGCAACGAAGCGATCGGGCGCGGGCTGATCGAAGCCGGCGTCGCCGTCATGACCTCATATCCCGGCACGCCCAGTTCCGAAATCTTGCCGACCGTGATCGAATGGAAAAAGAAACTCGGCCTCGATACCTACGTCGAGTGGTCGGTCAACGAAAAAGTCGCGTTGGAAGTCGCGCTGGCGGCTAGTTGGGCGGGCAAGCGCGCCGCCGTCGCCATGAAACAAGTGGGATTGAATGTCGCGAGCGATCCCCTGCTCAGCGCGGCGTACACGGGCGTGGTCGGCGGATTCGTCGTGATCGTGTGCGACGACCCGGGGCCGTATTCCTCGCAGACCGAACAAGATACGCGCTTGTTCGCGATCTTTGCCAAAGTGCCGGTGTTCGATCCATCCACACCGCGCGAGGCGAAAGAGATGGTCAAGCAGGCGTTCGCGCTCTCGGAAAAATACCGCATCCCCGTCATTCTGCGCTCGGCCATGCGCGTTTCGCACGCGCGGCAAAATATCCCGCTGGACGACATCGAAACGACGCCGCGGCGCGCCCAGTTCAAAAAGGACCCGCAGCGCTGGGCCGCCACACCGCGCTATCGCCTCTTGCTCCATCGCGAGCTAAATGACAAACTGCAAAAGATCGAAACAGAATTTGAAACATCTCCGCTCAATGCTCCCACACTCCCACACTCCCACACCCAACATCCTCTCGGCATCATCGCCTCGGGCGTGCCCTATACCACCACGCGCGAACTGCTGGACGAATTCGGCGTCGAGGTCCCGGTACTCAAGATCGGAACGGTCTATCCGCTGCCGCGCCGGCGCGTTCAAGATTTCGTCGCGCGCTGCGAGCGCGTCATCGTCGTGGAAGAGCCGGACGCGGCGATTGAATTGCAAATCGCCGATCGCCGCAATGTGCTCGGGCGATTCGACGGCACGATACCCAACGCGGGAGAACTTTCGCCGGAAGTGCTCTATTCCGTGTTCGCGCGCCTGCTGAGCGAAGCGAAACTGATTGATGCGGCGCCGGCCGCGTTGGATCCGGTGTGGGGCGAGGCGCTGAAATCCATCCCCTTGCCCGTTCGACCGCCGCGCCTGTGCCCTGGCTGTGCCCACCGTTCCGCGTTTTATTCGATTCGCCGCACCTTCCCCGGCGCGTTCTTTGCCAGCGATATTGGCTGCTACACCCTGGGAACGAATCTGCGCGCAGTGGACACGTGCCTCGACATGGGCGCGGCGATAACGGTCGCGACCGGTCTGTATCACGCGTACCGGCAGGACGGCAAGAGCCAACCCATCGTGGCGACCATCGGCGACTCGACCTTCATTCACTCGGGCGTTACCGGATTGATCAATGCCGTGCATTCCGGCGCGCGCTTCATCCTCGTCATTCTGGATAACGAGACGACCGCCATGACCGGCTTCCAGCCGACGGCCGATCAAGCGCGGCTGGCGGACGGCGGCCAAGGCCGGCGCGTCGCGATCCCCGAACTCGTGCGCGCGTGCGGAGTCAAATTCCTCGAGGTTGCCGATCCTTATTATCAAGACGCGTTTCAAGGACTTTTGAAACGCGCGGCGGAATTCACTCAGGCGGACGAGGGTGGGATGGCGGTCGTCATCGCCAAGCGACCGTGTGTCCTGAACGACCGGTCGCCCATTGACGCCCACCCGATCAAGGTGGAGGTCGCCGACGAATGCGACGGCTGCAAGTATTGTCTCGTCGCGTTCGAATGTCCCGCGCTGGTGATGAATTCGGCGACGAACAAAGTGGAGATTGACCGGCGGACGTGTGTGGATTGCGGACAGTGTATCGAGGTATGCTACAAAGGATTCATCGTCGAAAGCAAGCCGGTTACTATTTCCGAACTCGCGGAAAAAGTGGGGCTGGATCAGGGGCGCGTTCTCTAAATTATGGATTCTAGAATTCTCCTCGCCGGTATCGGCGGGCAAGGTGTATTGTTCATCCACCAACTCCTCGCGGACTGCGCGGTGGCGACCGGTCACAACGTCACAGGCGCGGAGACGCACGGCATGAGCCAGCGCGGTGGGTCGGTGGTGTCGCATCTCAAGATCGGCGCGGCGACCGCGCCGTTGATTCGCCAGGGCACGGCGGACATCGTGCTCGCCTTTAATGCGTCCGAAGCGTATCGTAACTTGGCCTTTATTCGGCGCGGTGGGGCCATCGTCGTCAATACGTCAGAAGAATTTCCGACAGTAAAATTGCGCGACCATCTCGACGCGCAGCAGGTCACGGTGCGGACGTTGGATGCGGATCGCATCGCGCGCGCGCTGGGCCGCCCGACGGCGGCGAACGTCGCGCTGCTCGGATTCGCGTGTACGGGCGCCGGTTTTCCGTTGCCGCGCGAGGCGGTGCGGGAAACGCTTTGCCGATCGGCCCGAGCCAACACCCTCGAACTGAATTTGCAGGCGTTTGATGAAGGAGCGAAAGCTGGAGGTTAGAAGTTAGAAATTGGACATTGGAAATTGGACATTGGAGGTTGGACGTTCGATTCCAATTTCCAGCTTCTAACGTCCAACCTCCAATGCCCAACTTCCAGTACCCATGAAACCTTTTGAATATTACTCGCCGCAATCGTTTGATGAAGCCGCGCGGATTCTGGCAGATCGCGGCGCTGAGGCGCGTGCGCTGGCGGGCGGCACCGACTTGATGATTCGGATGAAGCGCAAACAGTGGCTGCCGCGCGCTGTCGTAAACCTCAAGCGCATCGCGGGCCTGCGCGATATTGCTCTCAACGGCGAGTTGCGGCTGGGCGCACTCGTCACCCTCAACGAGCTGATCTCCTCGCCGGTCATCCGCGAGCATTTCCCCGTTCTGGCCTACACCGCCGGCAAAATGGCGGGCGTGCAGGTACGCAACCTTGCGACCGTCGGCGGCAACCTGTGCAACGCATCGCCCGCGGCCGATACCGCGCCGCCGTTGATCGCGCTTAACGCGCGCGCCGTCGTCGTAAGCAGCCGAGGCGAGCGCGTGGTGCCACTCGACGAATTTTTCGTCGGCGTTGGCAAGTCGGTACTCGCGCCGGACGAAATCCTGCGCGAGATCATCGTGCCGCGCGATGATTCGTGGCGCGCATCTTTCATCAAGCTTGAACATCGCGAAGCGATGGACATTTCAATTGCAAGCGTTGCGGTGTCGTTGCATGTCTCAGGTCACAAGCCACCGGTCGCAGGTTGCGAGGATGTGCGAATTGTCTTGGGCGCGGTCGCGCCCACGCCGATGCGGGCCAAGCAAGCGGAAGCCATCTTGCGCGGCAATGAATTGACCGCAGATCGCATCGCCGAGGCCGCGCGGGTTGCGGCGAGCGAAGCGCAGCCGATTGACGATGTGCGCGGCAGCGCGTGGTACCGGCGCGAGATGATCGAGGTGCTGACGCGGAGGCAGTTACTGGAAATCAAAAGTTAGAAGTTGGAAGTTGGAAGCACGCCCAGAGCGGAGTCGAAGGGTTGGAGATTGGAATGCAGCGTTGCCATATTACGCTCACCGTCAACGGTGATGTACACGAATTGGATATTGACCCGCGGCGCACGCTTTTGCAAGTGCTGCGCGAGAACCTCGAATTGCGCGGCACGCACTTGGGCTGCGACAGCGGCGATTGCGGCGCGTGTACCGTGCTGCTCGACGGTGAACCCGTCCCGTCGTGTCTCGTGCTCGCCGTGGACGCCGATGGACATGAGACCGTGACAGTCGAAGGTCTCTTGCGGGATGGGCAGCCGCATCCGGTGCAAAGCGCCATCGTCGCACGCGGCGGCGTGCAGTGCGGCTTTTGCACGCCAGGCATCGTCGTCTCCAGCGTTGCGCTCCTCAACCACAACCCACATCCCACCGAAGAAGAGGTACGCGAAGCCATCGCCGGCAACCTCTGCCGCTGCACCGGCTACCAGAAAATCGTCGAAGCCGTCTTGGACGTGAGCAAATGACGAACTCCCGCACTCCCACACCCCCACACTCGATCATCGGCCAGCGTGTTCCAAAGTTGGACGCGATGGACAAGGCGACCGGGCGCGCCGAATATGGACACGATATTCACTTGCCGGGAATGCTCCACGGCAAGATTCTGTACGCGGGCGTGCCGCACGCGCGCATTCTTTCGATTGACGCCAGCCGCGCGAAAAAACTGCCGGGCGTCAAAGCCGTCCTTACCGGCGCAGACGATCCCGCCTACAAATTCGGCTACGCCGGCGATAACACGGCCCTAAAGCAAGACAAGGTACGCTGCCGTCGTGACGAGGTTGCGGCAGTTGCCGCGGTAGATGAAGAGACTGCGGAAGAAGCGCTCGAACTCATCAAGGTCGAGTACGAAGAGCTGCCCGCGGTATTTGACCCGGTCGAGGCGCTGGCCGAAGGCGCGCCGCGTATCCACGCCGACAAGCGCAACAACCTGTTTACGCGCTATGACTATTCGCACGGCGATGCAGACCGCGCCTTCGACGCCGCCGACGTTGTAGTCGAGGGTGATTACGAACTGCCCTACGTGACGCACGCCGCGATGGAAACAGCTTTTGTGCTTGCCGCGTACGATTTTCAAGGGCGGCTCACCCTCTGGAGCACAACGCAAATCCCGTTCCTGCTCCAGCGCGATCTGGCAACTGCGCTGGGCATTCCCGGGCGCAATATTCGCGTTATTCAGCCCGCGATCGGCGGCGCGTTCGGACGCGGACTCGACGTGTATCCGTTCGAGCCGATTGCCGCGCTGCTCGCAAAAGCATCGGGCAAGCCGGTGCGGGTCGCGTTCACGCGCGAAGAGGAATTTCACGCGAGCGCGGTGCGACAGCCCGCGCGCGTTCACATTCGCAGCGCGGCGCAACGCGATGGCACGCTTTGGGCGCGCGAGGCTCGCATGGTGCTCGACGCGGGCGCGTACATCTCGTGGGGCGCGGTGACGCCGCTCGTGATGATGGAAACGGTCGCGAGTTTGTACCGCGTGCCGCACGCGCATTTCGTGGCCGATGTCGTTTACACGAACAATCTGCCGACCGGCGCGATGCGCGGCTATGGCAATCCGCAGTCCACCTTTTTTGTCGAAGCGCAGATGGACGAGCTTGCCGAAAAACTCGGCATGGACCCGGTCGAGTTTCGGCTGATGAATGCGAACCTACCGAACACCGAGACGCCGCAAGGCCTCAAAATCACAAGTTGTGGATTGCGAGAATGTTTGACTGAAGCGGCGGAGAGAATCGGATTGGGAAAACCCAAAACCCAAATCCCAAATCCCAAATCCCAAGTCGAACATCCAATCTCCAATCTCCAATCTCCAATCCGGCGCGGGAAGGGGATCGCGGCGACGTTGAACGTGGGCGGCGGCGCGCGGATTTATCGCAGCGATGGGTGCGGCGCGACGGTCAAGGTGGACGACTTTGGGCGCGTGGTGCTGGTGACCGGTTCGACCGAAATCGGGCAGGGGTCGGAGACCGCGCTCGCGCAAATCGTCGCCGAATGTCTCGGCGTCTGCATGGAAGATGTGTCGGTTATTAATTCCGACACGTCGGTCAAGCCGTGGGACGTGGGCACGCACGCGAGCCGCACGACGTTTATCGCGGGAAACGCGGCCTGGCTCGCGGCAAAAGATGCCAAGCGCCAAATTCTCGAAGCAGCCGCCAAGATGCTCGGCGTCGCGCCGGACGCGCTCGAAATCCGCGGCCGCCTGGTGTACGGGCCGGACGAAAAATCCATCGCGTTCGACAAGGTGGTTCGCTCGATGCACTATCGCGAGGGCGGCGCGGTCGTGATCGGGAACGGCTGGTACGATCCGCCGACCAAGCTCGTGGACAAGGACACTTACAAAGGAAACATTTCGGCGGCGTATGGCTTTGGCGCGCAGGCCGTAGAAGTTGAAGTGGACATCGAGACGGGCAGAGTGCGCGTGCTGAAAATCGTCGCGGCGCACGATGTGGGGCGGGCAATCAACCCGATGTATGTCGAAGGGCAGATCGAGGGCGGAATCCAGATGGGCATCGGCTATGCGCTCACGGAAGAACTGCAAGTGCGCGAAGGCCGCGTGCTCAATCCGACTTTTCTCGATTACCGCGTGCCCACCGCGCTCGACATGCCGCAAATCGAAACGGTCATTATCGAGACCACCGATCCCGAAGGGCCGTTCGGGGCCAAGGGTGTCGGCGAAATGGGCGGCACGCCTACCGCGCCAGCGATCGCGAACGCGATCTATGACGCGATCGGCGTGCGGCTGCATCAAGTGCCGATGACGGGCGAGCGAGTTCTGCGCGCGTTGAAGGACAGGCAATTACATATTACTAATGACAAATGACAAAGGTGAGCGAATGAGCTTCGTCAAACGCGTCGAGAGAGTTGCACTTGCGGTGGAAAACTTGGAAGAGGCGCGCGCACATTTTGAAAAGTGGTTCGGCGCGAAATTCCTGCCGGTCGAGTTCATCGAGGACATGGGCATCCGCTACCAGCCGTTTGAGATCGGCGAGAGC
>JACQYF010000160.1:29370-34042 GCA_016208315.1 Chloroflexota bacterium
CCAAGCGACGCGGGACGACTCGCCGGTCGCGAAATTTCTCAAGCGGAACGGCGGGCCGGGCGTCCATCACATCACCTACGAGGTGGACGACCTCGACGCGGCGATCGAGGAGTTCGAGGCGCGCGGCGGGCGCATCGCCTATCGGCACACGTACAAACCGGGCGTTAGCTTCGAGGGCTTTGTTTGGCGTGAGGCGTTCGTCCATCCGAAGGACGCGTACGGCGTGTTGATTCATTTTGCGGAGAAGAAACCCGTATAACACTTGGTCACAATGCCGCATCACATCGAAATTGACCAAAGCGGAAGAACGGATCGTTTAAACGAAGACACCGCGCTCGCCTTCTCCAACAAGATTCGGCGCAGCATCTTGCTTACGGCGGCGGTAAAGCGGGCCTGTTATCAGCGTTTGCGCGAACGCAAGTTGTCGAAAAAAGTGGCGGTGGTCACGATGATTGCCGCAGGTTTGGTTATCCTTTTGCGAGATCAGGTGGGTGCGTTGGAATCAATCTGCATTGACCTCGAGTATCCGGGCTGGGAAGGCGAAATTTTGCAGGTCTTGTTTCGACGCTTGCCGTGGTTGCGCAGGTCTGAAATTCGCTTTGCAAGTATTGGCAAACAGTCTCGCGCGCACGATTTGGCTTGGAATACGTTCCGTCGGGAAATTCTACCACACAAAAAAGTTGGGATGGACGAATTGCTGAGGGCCTGCTGAGGAAATAAAGCAGGTCAGGTGAGCCCCTGTCGTGTGGGGATCGCAGCTGACTTACATCACGGACTGGTTACCGCCGAGTTGGGTACAGCCACCTGACCTTGCGAGAATATTATACCACAAAATCTCGAAATGACAATACCGTTTTCCAATCTGACCGTTCTCTCAATCGAGCAGGCGACGACGCTGCCGTACCTGACGCTGCACCTCGCGCAGGAAGGGATGCGCGTCATCCGCGTCGAGAACCCGCCGCGCGGCGACCCCAATCGCTGGGTCGGCGCGAACGTTCTTGGCGAAGAAGGCATGAACGCGTATTTCCTGCCGAACAACGCGGGCAAAGAAGCGATCACCCTTAACCTCGCGTGCGAAGAAGGCAAACGGCTCTTGCACGCGCTCGTCGAGAAACTGCCCGTTGACATCTTTGCAACGAACCAGCGCCCAAAGGATTACGCCAAGCTCGGCATTGACTATGAAACACTGCGCGCGCTCAGACCCGAATTGATCTGGCTCGGCATCACCGGCTTTGGGCCGGACAGCAACGAAGCCGCGTACGATCCGATTTTGCAGGCGCGCACCGGTTTTATGGACTTGACCGGCGAACCCGATGGGACGCCGCTCGTCTTTGGGCTGCCAATGGTGGACTTGGGCGCAGGCGAGCACGCGTACGGGCAAGTGATGCGCGCTCTGTATTTGCGCGAGCGAACGGGTGCAGGTTCGCGCGTGGACATTTCGATGTTCCAGTCGGCGGTGTCGTGGATGGTTAGTCCGATTATGCTCAGCAAGAGTTTTGGGCAGTCGGTCGAGCGGCGCGGCAATACGCATCAGTTCTTCGCGCCAGTCTCTGTGTATCCGACCCAAGACGGATTCGTCTACATTGCGGTCGGCAACGACAAGCAATGGGATGCGATCGTGGGAACTCCCGAATTTGGATTACTAGCGCGCGAAGAATACCAACGGAACGCAGGACGCATTGCGGGGATAAAGACCTTGGAACACGAAATCCGCGAAATCATGCGCGCGAAAACCACGAAAGAATGGATTGCGTTTTTGGGCGGGCTGGGAGTGCCCGTTTCGCAGGTGAACACGATTCGCGATGTGGTCGCCGATGAATTGGTAGCACGGAACTTGGTGACGGCGCACGACGACCGTACTGACACGACGGTTCACCTGCCCGCGCCAGTGGTCATTCCCAATTATCTGCATGAACAAAACCTCTCGATGAAATTCCCGCCGCGCCTGGGCGAAGACAACGAGGGCATCTTCGGCGCGCTGGGGTATGATGCGCAGGAGCTGAAAAAGCGAGGAGTGGTTTAGCAAGTGCGAAGTTGGAAGTGGCAAGTGCCTAAAGTTGGGTTTCACTTCGCACTTTAGACACTTCCGACTTCCTACTTCCCAAACCGGAGCATCCATGGATTTTCAACTGTCCCCCCAACATGAAATCTTTCGGCGCACGGTGGCCGAATATGTCGAGAAACAAGTGATGCCGCGTGTGCCGGACATGGAAGCGCGCGGCGTGTGGGATGCGGATTTGTTTCGGCGCATGGCGGAATTGGGTTTCTTTGGTTTGCGCTATCCGGAAAAATACGGCGGCGCGAGCGCCGATTCGATCATGTTCGTGATTTTCCTGGAAGAGCTGGGGCGCGGATATATGTCGCTGGCCGCGGCGGCGATGATGCAGTGCTTGATGGGCACGAATTTCATCTATCGCTTTGGCACGGAAGAACAGCGCGAGCGGTTGCTCGTGCCCGCGATTCGCGGCGAAAAGATCGGCACGATCGCGATGACCGAGGCGGGCGCGGGGAGCGACCTCGGCGCGATCACGACGCAGGCCGTGCGCGATGGCGATGACTATGTGATCAACGGCGGCAAATCGTGGATCACTTCGGCCACGCGCGCCGACTTTTTCACGGTCGCGGTCAAGACGAATCCCGATCCAAAGGCGGGGTTCAAAGGCATTGACATGTTCCTTGTCGAAAAAGGGACGCCGGGACTGACGGTCGGCAAAAAGATCAACAAGGTCGGCGTGGTCGCGTCGGAGACGAGCGAACTCACGTTCAAGGATGTGCGCGTGCCGAAAGAAAATCTGTTTGGCGGCAAGGAAGGATTTGGATTCGCGGCCCTGCGCGAGATGCTGAACGAGATTCGCGTGATGACGGGCGCGCTCGGGCTGGGCCTGGCGCGCGCAGCGCGGGACGAGTCCATGCAATACGCGAAACAGCGGGCGGCGTTCGGCAGAAAGATTGGCGATTTTCAGGCGATCCAGCACAAGCTCGCCGACATGGAAGTGAGCATCGAGTTGTCGCGGCAGATGGTGTATTACGGCGCGTGGCTGATTGACCAGAAGTTGCCGTGCAACAAGGAAGCGGCCATCGCCAAGCTGTACGCGACGGAAGCGGGCGTGAAAGCCGCGGACGAAGCAACGCGCATCTTCGGCGCGTACGGCATGGCGATGGAGATGACGCCGCAGCGTTTGTTCCGCGACGGGCGTTTTTTGCTGTACGGCGGTGGCACGAGCGAGGTACTGCGCAATATCATCGCGAAAGAGATGGGGATGTAGGTAAGGGGGTGTGGGCGTATGGGAGATAGGCCGATTCGGGTGCTCATCGCAAAACCGGGATTGGATGGGCACGACCGCGGGGCGAAGGTGGTCGCGCTGGCGCTGCGCGATGCGGGGATGGAAGTGATTTACACCGGCTTGCATCGCACCGTGGACGAAATCGTCACGACGGCGATTCAGGAAGACGTGGACGTGATCGGGCTTTCAATTCTGTCGGGCGCGCATTTGCCGATTTCGGTCAAGCTGCTGGCGAAGTTGAACGAGGCGGGCTGCGATACGCCCGTGGTCGTCGGCGGCAACATTCCGCAGCGCGATCATGACAAGCTGCGCGCGCTCGGAGTGGCGGGCGTGTTCGCGACGAGTTCGGAGTTGGGCGAAATTGCGCGAGGAGTACGTGAAGCCGTAAAGAGATAACATGATCGCCGACTCGTCGTACCCTGATTCTCCAATCCTTCCACACGAGTTACGCGAACCGCGTGAGGTACTCGAAACTGCACGCGGGACGGGGCTAGAGCATTTCGCCAAAATTCGACCACGCGAATTCCGTGTGCTTGGACTCGTGCCCAAGAGTGATGTCGTAGCGGCGACTGCGAAAATCAAAAAGAAAATCAAGGTGCGCGGGCTAACGCTGACGATGGCGCGGCGAGTGATTGAAAATTGGGAATATCAACGCAGGTCGCCAGAGGATGAGCGGTGTGTGGAACGTTACGCTCGGATTGATGGCAAATGGTATCTGGCGGTGGTCTATGTTCCAGGAAAGAAAGATATTCATCGCCATAATTCTTTGGCGACCGCATATCGAATTGGGTCAAAGCACGTACAGGCGAGGATAGAAAACGGGCAACTTAAGCCGAGGAAATAAAACTGGCCCCTGGCGGTGCGGCAAGCCGCAGTCTCCCCCTCGAACGGTTGCGAGCGGTCTTCTCGCCTCATGAGCGATGCTCATGGCTGGTGCGCCTAGAAATTCACCAGCGAAATCCCTCGGGAGTATGAGTGCCATTACTCACTTCAGGAGCCAAAGATATTATAGCACGGAATCAGGTGATGTCAATGAGTGAGAAAAAGATCCGCGAAGTGATTCTCGAATCGGGCATACCGGTCAAGCCGGTGTACGGCCCGGAAGATATCGCCAACCTGCAGAACGACCTCGGCCAGCCGGGCGAGTTTCCATTCACGCGCGGCATTCATCCGCTGATGTATCGCTCGCGTCCGTGGACGATGCGCCAGTATGCGGGCTTTGGCACGCCGAAGGATACGAACGGACGCTTCAAGTTCCTGATCGAGCACGGGCAGAACGCGCTCAACGTCGCGTTCGATCTGCCGACGCAAATGGGGCTGGACTCGGATGATCCGCGCGCGGAGGGCGAGGTTGGGCGCGTGGGAATGGCGATTGATTCGCTACGCGA
>JACQYF010000161.1 GCA_016208315.1 Chloroflexota bacterium
GCGGTCGTCCGCAAGATCGTCGAGAATTTCGATCCCGAGAAAGTAATCCTCTTCGGCTCGTATGCGTACGGCAAGCCGACGATTGACAGCGATGTGGATGTGCTGGTAGTGATGGAGAGCAATGAAACACCGGCAGCGCGAGCAACACGCGTGATAGGCGCATTACGAGGCAAGACCTTTCCGATGGATATTCTCGTTAGCACTCCCGCTGAGATCGAACATCGCTTGGCAATTGGCGATTTCTTCTATCAAGAGATCGTCGGTATGGGGAAAGTTCTCTATGAACGACGAACCGCTTGATGAATGGCTTGAAAGAGCGGAAGAAGATTATCATCAAGCGCAGGTAGCCTTACGCCAACGTAAGCATCCCGCGTATCACAGCGCTTGCTTTCATGCGCAGCAATGCGCGGAAAAGTATATCAAAGCGTTTCTGGTGCGGAACGGTATCCAGTTTCGTAAGGTTCATGATCTGACGGAACTCCAACGGCTTTGCATTGAAGCGGATTCTACATTTAACATGGTCACCGATTTAATCGAAGTTGTCTATCCCTACGCTGTGGCTGTTCGATATCCGGGCTTCAAAGTTACGGAGACCAATGCCCGCGACGCCGTTGCCGCGATGAAACAAATCCGCAAGTTCGTCCGGGCGCGATTAGGTTTGAAAACGAGATAAGAGGTTTCAGAAATGGATTTCCCTGATCTCGGCGCGATCGTCAAAGGTATGTCCGTGACGCTGCGGGAGATGTTCACCCCGCCGGTCACGATTCAATATCCCGAAGAGAAACGGCCCGTCGCGGCGCGCTTTCGCGGGCGGCACGAATTGAAGCGCCATGAGAACGGCCTCGAGAAATGTATCGGCTGCTCGCTCTGCGCGGCGGCCTGCCCCGTCGGCGCGATTTTCGTCGAACCGGCGGAGCAGACGGACGAGATGCGTTTTTCGCCCGGCGAACGCTATGCCAAGCGCTACGAAATCAATCACATCCGCTGCATCTTTTGCGGATTCTGCGAAGAGGCCTGCCCCACCGGCGCGATCGTGCTCGGACACGCGTACGAGCTTTCGTACTACGACCGCCGCAGCGCGATCGTCACCAAAGATGCCCCACCGGCGCGATCGTGCTCGGACACGCGTACGAGCTTTCGTACTACGACCGCCGCAGCGCGATCGTCACCAAAGAGCAACTGCTCGTCCCGCCCCCCGCGTCCGATCAGCACACGCCGCGCCCGCTGCGCGATCCGGGCAATCTGTATTCGGCCATTCCCCCGGTGAAAGGTGGAGTGGAATAAACAGTAATCAGTATTTAGTGTTCAGTATTCCGAAAACTGAAAACTGATTACTGAATACTGGCTTGAGGAGCAACGATGCCCGAATTCGAATGTCCGCCCGATCTAGTTTGTCGTCCGACGTTTTGGAACATTCCCGAATGGCTGCAAATCGCGGTTTACCTGGCCGGCTTGATAGCCATTCTTGTTTTTCTGTACGGAATGTGGCTGCATGTCAAGCATTGGCGCAAAGGCAAGGGCCAATTCAGTTACCAGCCGCTCGGACAGCGCCTCAAGATGTGGCTCACGATGGGCGTTGCCACGAATAAAGTCATCGTGGACAAACCGGCGCCGGGGTTCATGCACGCGAACCTGATGTGGGGCATGATCATCCTTTTCATCGGTACCGCGCTCGCGACGATTGACTGGGACATCACGAAACCGCTGATCAACCCCAACCAATGGCGGCTCCTTCAAGACGGGTTTTACGCGCTCTACAAAACCGTGCTCGATATTTTCGGGCTGCTGGCGCTCGTCGGCCTGGTCATTGCGTTTGCGATTCGTTACGGCCAAAAGCCCGAACGGCTCGACGGCCGCTCCGGCAAGCGCTTTTTCCGCGAGGATTTGTGGATCATCGGCTCGCTCGCTTTCATCGTCCTCACCGGTTTTATTGTCGAAGCGTTGCGGCTGGCGTCGCAGCCGGTCGAGACGGCGCGGCTAGGCGAGCGCGTGATGTACTGCACCACCTGCTCGGTCGTCGGCTGGCCGCTCTCGCGGCTTTTCGCCGGACTCGATACCGGCCTCCTCAATTCCATCCATCGTTCGATTTGGGTTTTCCACGCGGCCATCGCGGTCGCTTTCGTCGGCTCCGTCTCGTACACCAAGATGGGGCATTTGTTCATATCGAGCATTAATACGTTTTTCAAGAAACTCGGCCCCGCGGGCGCGATTACCAAAATTGAAAATCTCGAAGAGCAGGAAACCTTTGGCATCAGCAAGCTGGAAGAATTCACCTGGAAACAGTTGCTCGACTTTGACGCCTGCACGCGCTGCGGGCGCTGCCAGGATGCGTGTCCCGCGTCGCTCACCGGCAAAGAGCTATCGCCGAAAAATGTTATCGTGAAATTGTACGAGGTGGCGCACGCAAAAACGCCTCCCGCGATTCACGAAGAGGCCATCCACGCGCAAGAATTGTGGGACTGCACGAGCTGCATGGCCTGCGTGAGCGCCTGTCCCGTTTCGATTGACCAACTCGGCACGATCATTGATTTGCGCCGCTACCTCACGCTCTCCGAGGGTGCGGTGCAGCCATCGGGCGCGAGCGCGATGAACTCGATGGAGCGGCAGGGCAATCCGTATGGGTTACCTAAAGCAGATCGGCTCAAGTGGGCGGAGGGTTTGGACGTGCCGCGCGCCGAGGCGGGCGAGGAATACGACGTGCTGTACTGGGTCGGCTGCGCGGGGTCGTACGATCAGCGCGCGCAAAAGATCACGCGGGCTTTTGTCAAGATCATGCAAGCGGCGAACGTGAAATTCGCGGTCATGGAAGAAGAGCGCTGC
>JACQYF010000162.1 GCA_016208315.1 Chloroflexota bacterium
CACGGCGAGCGTTTCCTGGGCTTCGCGTTCGGTCAGCCGCGTGATCGCAAACCCGACGTGAATCACCGTATAATCGCCGATTTGAGCATCGGGAAGATATTCCAGGCAGGCCTCGCGCGTCACGCCGCCGAAATCCACCTTGCCCATCTTCAATCCGCCCGCGTCGTATGTTTCGACTATCTTGCCCGGCACTCCGAGACACATAACAACCCCCGATTTCAGATTTCAGATTTAGGATTTAGGATTTTTGCGATTGCGACCGCGGCTTGTCCCAAAGCCAAACCGCCGTCGTTGGTGGGAACTTGGTGATGGATGTAGACGGTGAAGCCATCGTTTCGCAATAGTTCGACGGCTCGCGTCAGCAGTGTGATATTCTGCCAGACGCCGCCGCTGAGAACGACCGCGTTCAATCCCAACTGCTGGCGCGACAAGACGCACACGCGCCGGACGAGCGCAGCGACGCCATTGTGAAACCGCGCCGCGATGATTGCGACCGGGACAGCGTCGCGAAGATCGTCAACCACAGCGCGAATGACGGGTACGGGATCAATGATCGCGTCGCGCACTTCGAACTCGTACGCGCCCGCCTCATTCGCATCGACGCGCATCTCCAACTCGATAGCCGCTTGCGCCTCGTAGCTGACCCTTTGGCGCACACCCGCGAGCGCGGCGATCGCGTCGAACAGGCGGCCCATGGACGAAGTGGGTGGCGAATTGACGCCGCGTTCGAGCTGCTGGCGCAGCACGCCGCGCGCCCATTCGCTCGCCGTGCGGACCGCGGGCAAATCGTGTGTCCATTCGATTCCCGCGCGGTCGAGCCACGCGAGCGCAATGCGCCACGGCTCGCGCACGGCTTTGTCGCTGCCGGGCAGCGGGATGTAATCGAGATGATACGCACGGTGGTAGCCCGTGTAATTGGCAATGAGGAATTCGCCGCCCCAAATCGCGCCATCGTCGCCGTAACCCGTTCCGTCAAAGGCAACGCCGATCACGGGCTGCTCGCCGCGCAATCCCTGCTCGATCATGCCGGCGGCGATGTGCGCGTGATGATGCTGCACGCCGATGGCGGGCAAGCGCTCGCGTTCCGCGCGTTCGAGCGCGTAGCGCGCGGCAAGGTAATCAGGGTGCAAGTCATAACAAATCGCTTGCGGTTGGACGCGGAATAGCCGCTCGAACTGCGCAACCCCGTTCTCGAACGAGCGCAGAGTTTCGTAATTCTCCAGGTCGCCGATGTGATGGCTCAGAAACGCATAGCGGTCACGCGTAAGGCAGAAAGTATTCTTCAGCTCGGCTCCGGTCGCGAGGATCGGCGGCGCTTCGAACGGGAGGTGAACGGGGAAGGGCGCATAGCCACGCGAACGGCGGATAACCGCCACCCCTTCTCCCCTCCCCCGTGAAACAGGGGAGGGGCCGGGGGTGGGCGTGGGGGTAGTGATCACTCGCACAACTGAGTCGTCGCAGCGCGTGTGAATGCCGCGGTCGTGCATCAAAAACGCGTCGGCCAGACCGGCAAGCCGCGCGCGCGCCTCGTCGTTGTCGGTGGCGATGGGTTCCTCGCTGAGGTTGCCACTGGTCATGACGAGAACCTCACCCCCTACCCCCTTGCCCCCTCTCGCCTCTCCTGAACTGAACTTCAAGTTCGGGAGAGGCGCGAGGGGGTTGGGGGAGGGGGGTGAGGCGAGCAGCAGGTAATGCAGCGGCGTATACGGCAGCATGATGCCGAGCCGGTCTTGGCCGGGCGCGACCTGGGCGGCAATCTTGGACTCGAGACGACGCTTCACTAGAACGATCGGGCGCTCGCGCGATTCAAGCAACGCGCGTTCCTCCGCGTCCACATGACAGTGCTGCTCGACCGTCGCAAGATCGGGCATCATCAGCGCAAAGGGCTTGTCCACGCGTAATTTGCGGCGCCGCAATTCCGCAACCGCACTCGCATTCATTGCGTCACATGCGAGATGGAAACCGCCCAGGCCCTTGACGGCGACGATGGCGCCGCGTGCGAGGAGTTGACGCGTTTGCTCGATGGCATCATAATTCGTAATTCGTAATTCGTAATTCGGCGATTGAATCTTGAATTTTGAATTCTGAATTACGAATTTAGAATTTGCCTCCAGCCATACCTTCGGCCCACATTCCGGGCACGCGACCGGCTGGGCGTGAAAGCGGCGATTGAGCGGGTCGGCGTATTCGGCGGCGCACGCGGGACACATCGCGAAGGGCGCCATCGTCGTCTTGGGGCGGTCGTAGGGGATGTCGGCGATGATCGTAAAGCGCGGCCCGCAATTCGTGCAGTTGATGAATGGGTAGCGGTAGCGGCGGTCGTTGGGATCGAAGAGTTCGCGGAGGCAATCGGAGCAGATCGAAATATCGGGCGAGATGGGCTGGAACGCGCCCGTCAGCGCCACACTCGCGCGGATTTCGAATTCGGCAAAACGCGCGTGACCGTTCGCGGGGATGTCCTGGACATCTACGGCGTCAATTTGAGCGAGCGGCGGTTTTTCTTCCGTCAACGCGCGCACGAATTCGCGGAGCGCGGGCTCATCCCCTTCGACCTCAATGTCCACGCCCGCGGACGTATTTGCCACCCAGCCCTTGAGATGCGCGCGGGTCGCGACCTGATAGACAAACGGGCGAAATCCGACGCCTTGGACGACGCCGGTCACATGGATTTTCTTGCCTTGCATTTTATGCGACGTCTATGCTGATGAGTCTGAATTCGTCGCCCTCCAAAGGGCGAATCAACGTGCTGTGACAGTGGGGACAAGCGCCCGGACTGGTAGCGGAATCGTATTCGTTTCCGCAGTCGAGACAGCTCATGCGCGCGGGGACGCGCGCAATATTGACGCGCGCGTCTTGCGCGATCGTGTTACGCGCGAGGTTTTCCAGGCACAAGGTCAGGGATTCCGGATTCTCATCGGCCATGTCGCTCATCTCGATATTGAACGCCGTGATCTGTTCGGTTTTGTTCGCGCCCGCATGGTCGAGCGCGATTTTCAGCATCTGCTGGGCGATCCCAAGTTCGTGCATTCCTGGCTCCTTCGTAAAGACCCTTCCCTAACCCTCCCCTTGACAAGGGGAGGGCAGGGTCGGGTTGCACCGTTGTATTCGATCGCTAGTGGACCGCGCACGAAAGGCACGGATCGTACGACTGGACGATGCGCTGCACTTCGATCGGTTTCGCCGCGTCCATCACGGAGATTCCTTCCAGGGCTTTTTCCAACGGACCCGGCACGCCAGCATTGTCGCGCGGCGAGCAGTTCCAACACGTCGGCGTGAGAATCTGATAGCTCGCCACGACGCGTTCGTTGATTCGCAGCCAGTGACCCAGCGCGCCGCGCGGCGCTTCGGTCAGACCGATGCCCGTGCCGGTGGCTGGAATCGTCATCGGCGTAAACGCGGGCGCCGCAGGATTCAACTGACCGAGCCAGTCAGACATCGCGTGCGCGATCTTGCTCGCCTCTTTGGCGCGGGCGAGGTGCCGGTCCATTACCGAGATGCCGCGGCGATAATCACCGGTCACCCACATGCGCGCCAGCGCACCGGTCTCGTACGGGACACCGCCAAAGCGCGGCGCTTTGAGCCAGGAGTAGGCGTTCGCCTTGTCCGCGTTCGGTTGGGTGATACCTTTGCTGGGATTCAGCCCGTTGGACGAGTCGTTGTACCAGGAGTATTTCGCCTGTTCGGTGATCGCGTTGAGATCAACCGGCTGGATCGTGGTGGCGCCGTTTGCCGCGCGGCCGCGCGCAAGCAATTTGCTCGTGCCTGCCGCGTTGAGATCGAACACGCCGAAGGCGAGCAGGTTGCCGTATCCTTTGCCGATATTCGAGTAATCGGAATATTTGACCGCGAGCAGATTCGCGTCCGGCAAGAGCACGTTGTCAATGAACGCGATGATCGGGTTGAGATAGTTGCGAAAGCGGGTGATGAGATCGGCTTTCGGCATGCCCGTCACTCCGCCGAATTCGTACGCGGCAGTGTGCGGCAGTTTGCCGCCGAACAGCGCGCCCATCTCGTGCGCCTGGCGGCGCACCGCGAGGGCTTGGACATAGTGGTCCACCAACTGCTGGTTTTCTGCGGCGGTGAAACGCAAATCTACGTTCCAGCTCGGCGTCCACGGTGGCATCGCCGGTCCCTGGATATAACTGGGGAGGGTGAGGTGGTAAAAGTGGAGAATGTGCGAGTGGAGGAAATCCGCGCCCAGGATCAGATTGCGGACGAGGCGCGCATTGTCGGGCGCATTTTTGCCGATGGCTTGTTCGGCGGCGAGCACGGCGGCCATCGCGTGCGGAGTTGGGCACACGCCGCAAATGCGTTGGGTGATCACGGCCGCGTCGCGCGGGTCTTTGCCCGCGAGCAGATTCTCAAAACCGCGAAACATCATGCCGCTGCTTTCGGCCGTGGTGACGCGTCCATTTTCGTAATTGGCTTTAATCTTGAGGTGACCTTCAAGTCGGGTCGCTGGATCAATCGTAATCGTTGGCATCTATTTCTCTCCCTTTAAATACGCTTCACTGGCATGAATCACGCTTGTTTGTGCAGAGGAAATTTCGGGAAAAACGGTTCCGTGCAGCCCCAGCAGGGTCCATTGACCGCGATGCAGTAGCTGGTCGAGTTGTTCCATTTTCGAATGTCGCAATCCGCATGGGTTTGTGGCCCCTTACAGCCCAAATTTTTGAGACAATATCCATCGGCGGCTTGTCCAAACACTTTGGCAGGGTCGGTTCCTTTGCGCGGGCAGCGATCGTGAATGGATTGTTTGGTGTAGAACTTGGTCGGGCGCTGCTTGTCGTCGAGCGCAATGGAGGTCCCGGTAATCGCCATGACCAATGTGCCAATGATCCAGTCTGGATGCGAAGGACAGCCGGGCAAGTTGATGACCGGGCGATTGAGGAAGGCGCTCACACTCTTGGCGCCCGCGGCCGTATTTGCCGCCGGAATGCCGCCAAACGAGGAGCAAGCTCCAACGGCGACGATGTGTTTGGCTTTCGCGGCGAGTGACGTTACGGCTTCCGCCATGGTGACCGAGCGCCCGTTTTCATCCCAGACGTAGCAATACTTGCCATTGCTCGCCGTAGGAATTGCCCCTTCGATCACCAGGATGTAATTGCCGGCGGCTTGCGTCGAACGCGCCGCGCTGACGGCGAGATCGCCGGCCGCCGTCATCAAATTGTTGTGGTACTTGACACTAACCGTGTTCAGCAGGACCTGATCAATCGTCGGATTCACCGCGTTGAGCAGTGATACC
>JACQYF010000037.1 GCA_016208315.1 Chloroflexota bacterium
ATTCTCTGCTTCGTCGCTGTAGGGTGGCTCGCGTCTACCCCAGCGGACCAAGTCTATAGTCTGACCGTCATCCTGCTCCACAGCGAGAGGGAAGCTTACCTCATCCTTTACGTCATCAAAGAAAGCGAACTGGACTTGGGAATTGCTCAAATCCATAATCTTGGACATTTCTTCGTACATCTTGTCTAGAATTTGGTTAATAGCCAGATTGCTTACCGTCCGGCCAATCTCGGTCAGAACTCCAAGTTCTCGCACCTTGCGCTCAAGTTGCTCGTTGGCGTGTGTTTGCTGCTCATACAAGCGAGCATTGTGAATGGCAATAGCGGCCTGATTTGAGAATAGGTTTAGGAAGAGCTTATCATTTTCGGAAAAATGATGTGGTTCGGTCAGGTCGAGATAAAGCAGACCGATCACATTATCGCCTGCTATCAACGGCAAATGTGCAATAGCCTTGACCTCCAAGTCTCTAAACTCCGGCCGGATACCAGTGACTCCGGTTTCAAGCTTTGTTGCCATGTCATCAACGAACAATGCTTTTTTCTCCTGGACGATGTACGCGCTTGTCCCATCCGGGCGTGGTGGGCTGTCCCAGACTCTCGGATCCAAATCTCTTGAGATCCATTTCGGATATGTGCCCGTGTTAGGATCATAGAAGCGAATAGCGCAGCGAGCTCCCTTGAAGACTTGCTTGACACATTCAAGCACGTCTTCGCAGACTTTAGCCGGATCAGTAGGCTCGCGTAAGATTCTTGCCGTGATATCCTGCAGCTCTCGTAGCCGTGTGGCCCGTTCCTCAACGTAGCCAAATAGCTCTGCTTTTTCAATTGCGATCGAAACCTGAGCCGCAAAGAGTTTCAGAATCTGTTGTTCATTCTTAGTAAAGTCATGAGTTTGCCCCAGCCCAACAGATAGTATCCCAATTACATCGTCCCCTTTTACAAGAGGCAAGCAGGCGAATGCTCGAACGCCGTTGGCAATCAGAGTCGGGTGAACCCTAGGCATTCCTTCTGGAACTACCGCGTTGACGTCTCCAATGTAATAGGCTGTCTTGCTGTCAATCACATATTTACTCATGCCCTTGGAACTCGGATACAGCGCCTTTGTGGTATCAGCAACATCAGGAGTCGTCAGTTGTTCCCCGAACCTGCCGGTTTTGGAGTCATAAGATCTGAAACCACATTGGGCGTCGCCGAATATACTGACCAGACTGCTCAGGATTTGTTCAATGACCTTTCCAAATTCGACCTCTCTGGAGATCGCCGCGGTCGCATGCTGCAATTTCTCGAGCTGTGTTGCGCGATCGTCCAACTCTCGGAATAGCTGTGCCTTCTCCATTGCCGCCGCCGCGAGATGGCCGAGGTCTTTGCAAAGTTCTTCTTGCGCCGGGCTAAAGGCGTCTGCCTTGGGGCTTTCCAGGTTGAGAACGCCAATTACCTTATCGTCTGTACTTTTGAGTGGTACAGCCATCTCTGAAATGGTGGAATCGCTCCACAGCAGATAGTAAGGATCATTAGCTCGCACATTGCCCGTGCGATAAGCACGACCGGTTCGGGCCACATAGCCGGTAATGCCTACATCCCAGCTCCGTATATGGACGTTTTCTGGGAGCTGATCCTTGGGCAGCGTGTGGTCTTTCAACCAAATGGCTTGAGGGATCAATTGTCTGCTAGTGGCATCTGCGAGACGGATGGAGCCATACTCAGCCCCGAACAGCTTGGCCGCCTCTTCAATTATTATCGGAAGCGGATCAGTTGTTGTGCCAATTGCCCCTACGACTCTTTGAAGCGCAGCAATATCTTTGCGACGCTGCTCGTACATCGCGGCATTAGCCGCCGCCTGACCTGTTTGGAGAGCCAGTGTCTCCACCATCTGCAAGTCACGTTCATCAAAGGCGTTGAGCTGGTCTTGGTCAGCGGAAATAACGCCTATTACCTGACCTTCGATCTGCACTGGCACAACAATCATTGAGCGATCAACGTCTGGACGCGTTCTACCCATGCTGAACCGATCGTCTCTCCTGGCATCGCGAGTGAGGATTGACATACCGTTTTTCGCCACCCATCCGACAAAACCTTCACCAGAACTAAACGTTCGGGTCACCTTAACATGATTGCCTTGTGTAAGAGACGCACATGGTACAAGCAGATCGTTCTGTGTGGCAAAAATGGTGCAATGCGAGCAACCCAATACTTTGAAAACCGCGTTCACCGCAGTCTTAAAGATCATGCTCTCATCCAATTGTGTGGCTAGTTCACGGCCTACCCGATTCAAAGTCTCTAACCGTTGGATATGGCGAGCATTCAGTATCGCTTGGCTTGCTTGGGCCGCAAGCGCCCCTAACAACCGGAGATCCTGTTCGTCAAAGGCGTCAGGTCTATCTTGTTCTGCTGAAATCACTCCATAGATCCTATCGGTCTCAAGAAAGATGGGCACTGCTAACAATGATTGTGGATTACCTTTGGCCGACCACCCCGGTTCGAAACGTCTATCTTTGCCAGTGTCAGGCACAAGCGCGGATCTTCCCTCTTGCGCGACCCAGCCCGCAACCCCTTGGCCCAGTTTGAAGGTCTTGCCTTGTAGTCCCTCCGCGAAAACCCCTTGTGCCGTTTTAAGCACCAGGTGATCAGTTTCCAAGCCGAAGATAGAACAGTGAGTACAATCAAGAGTGTCTACTACCGCCCGAGCGATTGCATTCAGAATGGCATCCTCAGTCAAGATCCCGGGGCGATCCGCGCGAGCATTCTCGATGCCGGACGCTGCTTGACTGGCAATTGCCTCCAGTTTCCGCACGTCATCTTCGCTGAAAGCGTTAGCCCTCGGGCTTTGGACGGAGATAACCCCGATTGCCTCATTTCCAGAAAGAAGAGGGACGCCTAACCATGCCTTTTGTCGTTCGGTGACAATCTCGGCTTTGATTGGAAGATATGCCTCTTCGTTGTCATAGTCGTTTATGAGTAGATGCTTCCTTTCCCGAACGATCCAACCTGTTAGACCGGATACTTTGCCTGTAAATTTCTCTAGTGGGCGACCCTCATTCATCCAAAGCTCAAATCGCAATTGGTCTTTTGGCTTGTCGTAGAGACAGATGAAGAAGTTAGTCGTGTCCATCCGCTGGGAAGCTTGATCGTATGCTTGCCATAGTATCTCTTCGATACCGATGCCAGATATGACCTGCCCAACTCTGTTCAACGCCCGTAGCTCCTGAATTCGTTTCGAATGTTGAAGTGCAACACCCGCCTGGCTTGCGAATGCTTGCAGAAGCTCAACCTCCCATTGAGTAAACTCCCTCTTGACGAGACTGTAAACACTCAGAGCACCGATGGCTCGCCGCGGAGAAGCCAACAGTGGAACAACAAGAACCGACTTCCATCCTCGTCGTTCGGCCTCATCCGTTGTTTCTTGCGACAGGCGATTGTCGGCAAGAATATCCAAAATCTGCGTTGTTTCACCCGTTCTTACAACGTCGCCTACAATGCTAGTTGCGAGGCTCAGGACGCGAGCACGTACATATTCCTCTCGTAACCCCTTGTGGGCACGAATCATGACGTTCGCGCTGTTCCTTTTGTCCAGCAGCCACATGGCTACAGGGATTTACCGTCTGCACAACATAGTCGTAGAGATCCTTCGAACTGCCAAGGGTCTTGGTTGCGATTTCCCCTAGACCCTCAACCAGTTTTGCCCGTTCGATCGCGGCAGCCGTCTGACTCGCGAGAGTTACTAGCAATTGGGCGTCATCAGTGGAAAAGCTGTTGGATTCTTTGCTGTCTAGATTGATTACGCCAAGAACTATGCCATGTGAAACAATGGGCACCGAAACCAAAGATCGAATAGGGAATCCGGCGATTATGGGCACAAAATGCGGATCCGTCCTGGCATCGTGACAAACGTAGGGCTTGCGATTCTGGGCTACCCAGCCCGCGATCCCTTCGCCTAACTTGAAAGTTCTTTCCGTTTTTCCCTCAGGCAAGGAGCGCCCAAAACGCGCGCGGAACCGTAACTCGCCGTTCTCATCCAAGAGCATCAGAGTTCCGTCTCTGGCTTGGACCAATCTCACCGCCCATCGAAGAATCCGATCCAAGACTTGATCCACACTGATGGCTGTGTCTATGTCTTGCTGGACTTGTTCGAGCACTTCATAGTATCTTTCGCTTTTCCCGGTTGTTTGGTATCGTCTTCCACTTTCCACAAAAGTCACTGTGAGCAAGAAAAGAAGAACGAGGTTGGTCGATAACGATGCCCAATCAATTGCGCCAAATGCTCCTGCTGCGACTATTGACGACAACAAGTAAAGGGCCGCGATCTCGGCCCAGACAACCCATTCGGTAACCCATTCAGAGAACGCGAAAGTAGCAAATAATGACCAAAGATATACGAACCAGAAAGGACTTGACGCTCCTCCCGTCAGAATGATTAGGAAGCTACCCAAGACGGCCATCGCCTGGGGGCGAACCATCCGAAAAATGGACGTGTCATAAAGACTAGTTGTTCGCGATAGCACTTCCAAAAATACAAGATATGCCAGGTAGACTACAAGCCATAGGAAGATCCATTGTCCCTGGGAGTGCAAGCTCGGCGAGAGTAGATAGATGATCACGATGAAAGCAGCAAGTGCCCACTTGCTCGTCCACTTGATCAGCCATTTTGTCCTGGCACTGATACGCTCCGGTCTCATTTTCCCCTCCGTGCCAATGCGTCGGTCAGCTCAAACATTTGTAGCATAATCCCAAGTCATGTGGTGTTCTGTCTCTGCCAAAGCTACCTATCCCTCTCCACCGGCAACGTATCACACCGCACGCTGCCACCGCTCTTGATCACCTCCGAAAACGGCACGGTGATCACTTCGAACCCGCGGCGAACGAGCCGTTCGTTCACGGTGACGTTTTCGGCGATGGAGAGCAGGCGGTTTGGTGCTAGGCAGAGCACGTTTGCGCCGGCGTTCGTTTGCTCTTTGTCGGTCAAGGGGATGATGTGCGGGTAGGCGGCGCGAATTTGCTGCAACGAGGATGCCTCGAACGCGGGTTCGTAGACGATGGCGTGCCCGCGGCCAATGACGCCCAGCAAGGTGTCGAGGTGCGTGTAGCGTTTGCCAAAGTAGAGCGGGATCACGTTCAGGTCGCGCCCAAAGGCGCGGTCGAGGAATTCCGCGCCGCGTTCGTCCGTCCTGCCGCCGACGCCAACCCACAATCTGCCATTGTCTACGACGATGTCGCCGCCTTCGACAAAGCCCTGGTCGGGTTTCAAAATGGTCAGACCGGATTTCCGCAGAACCGGCTCGGTGATTTCGGTTTCCAGGCGTCGCGTCTCTTCCTTGATATTCGATACGAGGATAGTGTCGCCAATGACGGTGCCGACATCGCGCGTGGCGTGTTGGTAGGGGAGACCGGGCAACGGAGTGACGAACTCAACAGCCACTCCCTGCTCGCGCAGAGTTTGAACAAAGTGGCGATGTTGTTCTACCATCACGTGCGACTGCGGTTTGGGGAGACCGTCGCAGTAATACATCCATTGCACGACGTTGATCGGCTTGGTAATTCTAAAATAGATGGGCGGGCACATCACGACGCGGCGCAGCCGGCCGTCCTCTGAATAACATCCCACGGGCTCTCACCTCTAACGACGAATTCAACCCCGGTAAACAAAAAGACACCTGTCGTTCCGCGTGTTGCCGGCGGAATTCAAGTGTCTGATCTGTCCTTGCGCCCGAAAGCGTAAGCATGGCGCGCGAGTTCGTCAAGCGCGTCCAGGGAACTGGTCATCGCACGCTTCTCCTCTGAACCGGACCGGATGTGAGAATACTGGGCAAAGACAAGCGTACTGGCTGCCATTATAGGCAAATGCGCCAAGAACGCAAAAAAGCGCTTTGGCGATATTCCCGTATCTGCGCTAGCTCACACTCCCGCCACGCGCACCTCGCCCCGCACGTTGAGGAAACAGAGCTGCGCCTGCGGACTCGCGCCGGCGAGTACGCGCACCGCATCCGCGTAGCACGCGACCTGCGCGCGGTACTTGTAGATTTTCTCGTTCAACGTTGGCTCGTCGCGGATCTCGTCCGTCTTGAAATCCACCACGCGCCAATTGTCGCCAAGGCGATAGAGCACGTCTATCACGCCGTTCTCAACGCACCCCTCGCGCTCGAACGCGTACGGCACTTCGTGATAGCGTTCCGCCGCGTCCATCTCGGCGAAGAGCGCGTGCGACTGAAAGCGTTCGAGCAGTCGCCGCACCTCGCCCACCGTTGCGGCGATTTCCATCTGATCGGTCAGCCCCGCCGCGATCGCGTGCGGATGCAGGAACACTTCGAACTCCGACTTGTCTGGGAAACGCCAGCGTCGCAGGGCCTCGTGTGCTAACTGGCCGACCACCCACGCGGGGCCCTGCGGCCGCGCCGCGGTCGGCACGACGCGCCACACGCGCCGCGGCGGCTCGCCTTCACGCGCGCGCACTTTGTCGTCGGCGGATTCGCGCGGGGGTGAGACGAGGGGCGAAAGCAAGGGCGGAGCTTGCGGCGTGCTCGGTAATTGAAAGGTAGTAATTGGCGCAAGCGCCTCGGCCCCTTGAGCCGCCAACTCTGTCCTTCCATCGTCCAACTTGCTTGCGATCTCTACTCCGCAATTACCAATTACTAATCCCCAATTACCATTTGTCTCCGGCCCATCAGGAATCACGACCTCGTTCAGTTTTGTGATTTCGCCCAACAGCCCCAGCCAGCCGCCCAGTGTGAGCGTGCCGTTCGTTTTACGTTTGCAGTGACCGCAGACGATCAACTTGTCCTTGGCCCGCGTCGCAGCGACGTAGAGCAAGCGCCGTTCTTCGGCGTCCGCCTGATCTTGGTCGCGCCGCCGCGCCAGCCGGTCTATCACCGAGCGTTCGGTCGCGGTCGAAATGGAAAAAACGGGGCCGAGCTCCGGATCGAGCCAAAACCCGTGCGTGCTCCGCGGCGCGTGTGCGGCGTCCGCGATCACGACGACGGGAAACTCCAAGCCCTTGGCCTTGTGAACGGTCATCAATTGCACCGACTCGCCCGCTTCGATGGGGGCTTCGCCCGTGCGCGCCTCGACCTCGCGCAGCGTCCGCACGTATTCGAGAAATTCGGTCAGCCCCACCAACCCGCTCGCGTGCGCGTCGGCGAGCAGCTTGGCGACGTTGCGGCGCGGGCGTTCGCCGCCGGGCGCGTGGCTCAGAATCGCCTGATAATCCGTGGCGTCGAGGAATGCCTTGAGCGTGGCCGCGACCGAGGCGCGACCCGCGAGGCGCGTGATCTGTGTTAGTATTTCGCGCGCCCGCACGGCGCGCGCCGCATCGTCGGGCGCGAGCGCCGACAAATCGCCGTGCAGCGCGGACCAAAACGAACGCTTCACCTCGCCGTCGCGGCGCAGCAAATAGAGCGCGGCATCGCTCAAGCCGAACGCGGGCGAGCGCAAAACACCCGCCAGCGCGAGATCGTCGGTCGGGTCGGCCAGCGCGGCGAGGGCATTCAATAGGTCGCGTACTTCCGGACGTTCGTAGAGGCCCTTGCCCGCGACCGTGACGAAGGGAATGCCCGCGCGTTCGAACGCGGCTTCGAACGCGACGAAATGCGTCGAGGCGCGGAACAAGAGCGCGATCTCGCCCCACGCGACGCGCTCATCGTCGCGCACTCGCGCCAGCCGCGCGGCGAGCGCGTGCGCGGCGGCCGTGCGACCCTGCTCGGCATCCTCGCCCAGGCCGAGACAAAACTCGACGAACGGTTCGCGAATGCCGTCGCGCGGTGCCAGGCGATGCGCGCGCAGCGGCGAAAAGGGGATCGCGTAAGGACGTGCGGGATCGTCGGTCGCGCCGAGGATGGGTTCGAGCAGCGCGTTCAATTGAATGACGAGCGGTTCGTGTGCGCGGTAGGTCAAATCGAGATCGAATGCCGCGCCGCCCTGGGCCGCGACGTCGGCTTGGACGCGGCGCAAGACCGTCACGTCGCCGCCGCGAAAACGGTAGATGCTTTGCTTGCCGTCGCCGACGACGAACAGTTTGGAAGTTGCCCCTCGGTCCCTCGGGGTCTGAGGGAGAAGTTGGAAGTTGGAAGTTGGAAAGCCAAATCCGCTTAGCGCATACGCAATTCGGCGTTGGCGGTCGTTGGTGTCCTGGAATTCGTCTACGAGCACGGCGCGCGTTTCGGATTGCCAACGCGCGCGCACGTCGGCGTTGTTTTCCAGCAGCGCGACGGTTTGCGCTTCGAGGTCGTCAAAGTCGAGCGCGCGGCGGTCTGCTTTGAGCGCATCGTATGCGCGCACCGCCGCTTCGAACGCGCGGCGCAACTGCGGGAGCGTGTCCGCGGCGCGTTCGTCGAGCGCCCAGCGCGGCAGGGCATCGTCCGCGCCCTGGCCGCCGAGCCAGGGATCGAGCGTCTCGTCATAATGTTCGCGCAGCACTTGGACCGCATCTTTCGCCGCGCCTTTGTCGCCGACGCGGCCGCTCAAGTTCTCGCGGCGCAGCGCGAACAATTCCCGCAATTTCAAATCCCAGTCGGATGAGCCGGCGAGCCGCGCCCAACGTTCCAAGAGCGCGACAATCTGCGGCGCGAGTTTGTTTCCCGCGACGCGTTCCAATTGCCCGCTGTCGCGCAGTTCGCGCAAAGTGGCGATCGCGCCTGCAACGGTTGGCTGTGCGGTGTACTGCGCGACGGCATTCGTCAGCGCGGCTTCCCAAGTCGCGCGCGGGTCGGCGACCGCGTCAAGCGTGGCTTGCGCGTCGAGTCGTTTGGCGACCAGCGCGCCGAGAAGTTCGCGCAGCGCATTTTCTTTCAGCAGCGAGAAAAGCACGGACGCGTCGGCGTCGTTCGCCGTCCACGCGAGCGCGGTTTCGACCGCCTCCGCGTAGAGCGCCGCGCTCGTGTTTTCGTCGAGCACCTGGAACTCGGGATCAATGCCGGCTTCGGCGGGATGGGCGCGCAGGATGGCGGCGCATAAACTGTGGATGGTGCCGATGCGCGCGGTCTCCACCTCACCCCTCTCCCCCCATCCCCCTCCCCCCTCTCCTGGGCTGAAGTTCAAGCCCAGGAGAGGGGGGAGGGGGAGCGAGGGGGTGGGGGGTGAGGCAAGGTATCCGCGTATCCGCGTCCGCATTTCGCGCGCGGCTTTGTCGGTGAACGTGATCGCGATCAGCGAACGCAGCGGCGCGCCGTCGTCGAGCAGCGCGAGGAAACGCGCGACGAGCGTGCGCGTCTTGCCGGAACCCGCGCCCGCAGTCACGACAATATCCGCATCACGCTGCGTCACCGCCGCGCGTTGCGTGGGGTCGAGAGGGATGAGAGAGAGAATAGATGACATAGGGAAGTTGGAAGTGCGAAGAAGTGCCTAAAGTAAAGTTCACTTCGCACTTTAGGCACTTTAAACTTTGCACTTATCTCTTCGGCCGGTATCGCCAACAAAACGCGCTGGCCGGGCACCAGTCCGGGCAGCCGCCGTCGGGCGGGTGCGGAGCGAAATCGCCCGCGCGGACGCGCGATGCGTGCGAGAGCGAGTGCGCGGTCGCAGTTTGCAGCGCGGCGTCAACGCCGCCCGGATATTTTTCCAGTTTCAGACTGCTTGCTTTCGCGGAACCGATGTGCCAATACAGCCCCGCGGCAGGAGCGCCGACTTGAAGCGCATCACGCAGGGCGAGCGCGTACAGCGCGAGCTGCAAGCGCTTGCCCTGGTCGAGATCGGCGCGGCTGATGGACGACGAACCGGCTTTGTAGTCCACGACGCGCAAATCGCCCGCGGCGTTCACGTCTACGCGATCAATGTAGCCGCGCAGTTGAATTTCGCCGCCGTCGCCGCGCAGAACGAGCGGCGGCACACCCTCACCCCGGCCCTCCCCCGTTGCTGACGGGGGAGCACCCCCACCCCGGCCCTCCCCCGTCAGCAACAGGGGAGGGGGAGGGCCGAATGCGAGTTCGAAATAGAGTGGACGCCAGCCGGCGCTCGCTTCGTGCAGCGCGCGAATGGTGTCGGCGAGGATCGCTTCCAACTCCGCGCGCTGTCTTTGCCACAGCGCGGTCGGACGAAAGCCGTATGTCTCCGGCGCGGCGTCGAAAACCTCGTTGGCGATGGCGGGCAGCGCGGCGAGCAGCGCGCTCAGGTCCGTCGGGTCGGCGGCGGTACGAAAGAGCGTTTCGAGGATTGCGTGGTACATGGTGCCGAGTTGGCGCACGTCGTAGCCCGCCTCGACCGGCGGTCGCGGTTCGAGGCCCAGCGCGTACGCCGCGAAATAGGCAAAAGGACACGTGCCGAACGTTTCGAGCCGGCTCGCGCTCCACGGACGCATCGCCGGATAGTCGCGCTCAAGGCGCATTTGCAGCGCCGAGAGGTCGCCTTCGTAGGGGCCGCGCGGTTGGGCGGCGAGGCGCGCGGCAAGAACGACCTCACCTGCTTGACCCCCATACTCCCATGCTCCCACACTGTTTGCAAGTATGGGAGTATGGGAGTGTGGGAGAGGGGTGAGGCGCAGTTCCACCGCCGACGCCGCGTCCTCCACCGGCAGCGCGTCGTCCAAGCGCACGCGGCCAACCGGCGCATCAACAAGTTGGCGCACATGCTCCCAGTAAGGCGAGGGTTCCCACGGTTGCCCGTCGTCGGCGAGATAGGGGCGCGTGAGCAACAGCTTGTCCGTCGCACGCGTGACCGCTTCGTAGAAAAACGTGACCTCGTCGCCGGAAATCCGCAGCGGAAGACCCAGCATGGCGCGGTCGGCTTCCGTCAGGAACGGGTCTTCGACCGGCGCGCGCGGAAATTCGCCCTCCGCCAAGCCGACGAGCGCGACGGCGCGAAACGATAGACCGCGCGCCGCAAGAACGGACGCCGCGAGAATCGTCTGCGATTCGTCCGGGGGAGGCACGGCGTACGTCGCCGCTTCGACTGCGCCGCGCAGTTCGTTCCAGAATTCGGCAAACGTGTACTCGGCACCGCGCGCGGGGCCGAGCGCGGTTTGAGCGAACACGAGCGCGCGCAGAATGTTCTTAAACTCGCGCAGCGCGGCCACATCGCGCGCGCGGGTCGCCGGTTCGGCGCTGGCGCACGCGACGATGCGGAGACTCGTGTCAGATTCGGTCTGCCATTCGGACAACAGCTCCGGGTCGTCGCCGATGAGGGCTTCAAGCCATGTCGCGTAAACGCGCGTCGTCGCCCGCGGCGGCGGCGTGACGCGCGCGGCGAATTGTCGAAACTTGCGCCATAGGGCGGCCGCGTGCGTACCCGTCGGCGCGACGAGCGGCGCAGATTCCTCGTCGAGTTCCGGCGCGGGTTGAGCGCGCGCGAGCCGCGTCAGTGTGTCTTGCCACTGGTCGTACCCGGCGACGACCTGTCCCCAGCGCGCGGCGGCATCCAGCCGTTCCGCACGACCGAGGTCGCCACCTCGGTGGTCGCCGCGTTCAATCCCCAGGGCTGTCCAATCCGCGTACGGCGTGCGCCAGGCGTCCACGACGCGGCGGCGCGGCCAGTCCTGCAATTCAAGCGCGAGCAGGTTCAGCAGCGCGGCAATCGCCGGATTCGCGGCGAGGTTCGCGCCCTGCTGCAAATGGACCGGCATACCGAATTCAGCCGCGACCTCTTCGATAAATGCGCGATACGGCTCGATCTCGCGCGCGAGCAGCGCGACCTCGCCGGGCGCGCACTGATCGCGCACGATACGCGCTTTGAGCCAGCGCAGCGCGGCCCGAATCTCTTCGGCGCGATTAGGCGCTTCCAGGAATTCGACTCTGCCGTCGGCGGGAAGCCGGTCTGACGCGGGTTGAAATAGCGCGGGTTCGAGACGCCTCACCCCACTCCCCCTTCCCCCTCTCCCCTCTCCTGGAACTGAACTTCGTTCCAGGAGAGGGGAGAGGGGGACCGAGGGGGTGAGGGATGAGGCGAGCGCAGCGCGGGCGCGCATAAAGCGGCGGTGCGCGAGCCGTTCGCCCTGACGACCGAGGTCGCCACCTGGGTGGGCGGAGCGTAGCGAAGTCGAAGGGTCGCCCGTGAGCGTGATTAGGGTTTCTTGAGCGCGCGCCGCCAGGAGGCGCAGCACTAAAAGTTGTGTGGGGTTGAATTCGTCAAAGCCGTCTACGACGAGCAAACGCCAGCCGCGCGCGAGGGCCGCGTTGCCTTCCAGCGCGAGGGTCGCCAGCCAGCCCTGCCCTTCGCCGTCCGCCCAGTTGGAGGCGAGGAGGCGGTGTTGATACGCGGCGTACAAAAGCGCCAGTTCCTCCAACCGCGCGCCGCGTCCCTTGACGGCGTCCGCTAACTTTTCGGGCGTGAGGCGCGCGCGTTTGAGTTCTTGGATACTGTTATGCAGCGCGTGGGCAAAGCCGGGTTTGGCGTGAATGCCCGCGAAGAAATCCAGCCGGCCATCCGCGTGCAGTTGCGCGGCGATGTCGCGCAAAAAGCGGTAGAGCACCGGTTCGTCGAGCCGCGCAACCAGTTGTCCGTTTTCTGCGAGCAGTTCCTGGTAGAGCGCGTAGAACGTGCCGAGCCAAACGCCCATCGCGCCGCCCGCGCGGGCGAGGCGGCGGCGGAACGCGGCGACGTTCGCCGCGTTCGGCAAGATTACCCAAATCGCGGCGAGGGGCTTGTCGCGGCGCGCGGTTTGGATGCGCTCGATACAATGCTGCGTTTTGCCCGACGCGGCGGGCGCGAGCAGAAGTTGAATCGCCATGCATCAGCTCGCCGAGGATTGAAATAGGCGCAACTGCCCGCTATCTGTATTCGCAAATGCGACGATGCTGGCCGCGAGATCATCGGCATGAACCGGCCACGCTTTGAATTCGGTATGCAAGTCTTCGCCGCGCTGGAGGCGCGCACCGAGCTCAATTGAGTCCATCAGAGTCCTTTCTCCGCCACGCGCTTTTGCCCCGCCTCGATCACCGCGCGCACCGTCGCCAGCAATGCTTCCGCGCTTTTCGGTGAGAGTGGCGGCGCGCTGGGGTCGGCCGGCGGTTCGGTCAGCTCGCGGGCTTGCGCGCACTGCGCGGCGAGTTCCGCGGACAATTGCCCCGGTTCGACCAGCTCCGCTTGGATCACGCGCGCGCTCGGCAAATCCGCGTTCGGATCGCGATCGCCGGCGAGCGCGAGATGCGACGACAGCGCCCAGCCGAGCGCGTCGCGCAGCGGGCGAATCGTTTCCTCCGGAAATCCGCCGCGCAAAACCACGTCCGCAAGCTGCGCGCGTTTCGCCGCAAACTCGAAACCCGTCCGCGCTTTTTGCAGGCGTTTCTCCAATTCGGCGCGGCCGTCGGCGGGCGCGGGGAGCGCGGGCGCGCGGTACGCTTCGTCCTCCGGCGCGGCGCGCTCGACGATCTTGCCCGCCAGCGCAAGAAAGGCGCGGTAGCCCTCCTGTTCCATCAAGTGCAATGTGGGTGCTGACTCGACAAAATACTCGCTCGCGAGCGATTCGATCTTGGCGCGCAATTCGCCCGGCTCGCGATCCACGACGACGAATGCGCCGTACCCGCCGCTCGCCGCAGCGGCGGCTTTGCGGACGAGTAGGATGCGGCCGGGGAAGCGCGCGACGAGCAACTCGGCAAACGCGCGTAATGTTGGTTTCGGCGCAACCGCTTCTTCGATTACCGGTTCGAGTTCGACGACCGGCTTGATTTCCGCGCCCAACATCGCGTCGAGGCGGCGGAGCAAGCCCTGACCGGAATCGCGGAATGAGATCGCGGTCGGCGAATCTTCGTTGCCGAACACGCTGCCAAACACGTTGCGCTTCGCCGCCAGCGTGTCGAGCATGCGTTCCTCGATTGTCCCCTGCGCGATGAGATTGACGACGTGGACCGGGTTGAGTTGCCCGTGGCGGTGCGCGCGCCCGATGCGCTGCTCGAGCACTGCAGGGTTCCACGGCAAATCGAGATTGATGACGAGATCGGCGGCCTGCAAATTCAAGCCCACACCGCCCGCATCGGTCGAAAGAAAGACGCGACAATCGGAATCGTGGAGAAAGCGATCCACGATTTCGCCGCGCTTGGCGGTGGGCACCGAACCCGCCAGTTTGACGTGACCCAGGTCGAGGCGTTCCAGAATCGGCTTGGCAAAGTCGAGCATCGCTTCCCACTGCGAAAAGACAATGGCCTTGTGCCCGTTGCTGGCGATTTGCTCGTCGAGGATGTGGTGCAATTCGCGGAGTTTCGGCGCGGTCTTTTCGCGGTCGGCGGGCAGAATCGCTTTATCGTGCAGCGCGAGCGCGTTGCAGATGAGGCGCATCTTGATGAGCGCCTTGAGCAGCAGGTCGTGCTCTTTGGGAGTGAGCGGTCGGCGCTTGGAGGTGGCGAGCAGCCGGGCGACGATCTCCTTGAACTCGTCGTACGCCCGGATTTGCAGCGGCGTCATCTCGACGAAAAAGTTATTGTCCACGCGCGGCGGCAGATCGCGCAGCACTTGATCGCGCGTGCGGCGTAGGACGTAGGGCGCGATCGTGTGGCGCAGTTCGTCCAGACCCTTGTAGCCGAGCACTTTGTACGAGCCGTCGTCGCGCGTTTCGAGTTCGTAAAAGCGGTCGTTGAAATGCCAGAGCGGGCCGAGGATGCGCGGATCGAGAAACTGGAACACGCTGTACAATTCGTCGAGCCGATTTTCGAGCGGGGTGCCGGTGAGGACGAAACCATAGCGGCTGCGCAGGCGCTTGACCGCGTCGGCGGTTTTCGTGCGCCAGTTCTTGATGCGCTGCGCTTCGTCGAGGATGATGACGTCGGGTCGCAGGTGCTCCAGTTCCTCCAAATCGCGGCGGACGAGTTCGTAGTTGACGAGAGTGAAAAACGTATCGCCCGCGTAAATCTCGCGCCGCTGTTTCAGCCCGCCCTGAACGACGGACGCCGAGAGCGCGGTAAAGCGGCGAATCTCGCGCGCCCACTGGTGCTTGAGCGACGCGGGCGTGATGACCAGTACCTTCTTGATGTCGCGCAGTTGCTGCAAGAGCGAACAAGCCGGGATGGCCTCGATCGTCTTGCCGAGGCCCATATCGTCGGCGAGCAGCGTGCGCCCGCCGAACGCGAGGTGCAGCGCGCCTTGTTCCTGGTACGGATAGAGACGGGTGTTGAGCAGCGACAGCGAGCGATTGCCCTGCGCGACCTGGTCGAGAAACCATTCCTTTTGCTTGCGGACCGACTCGCGATCTTGGACGAGTTCGAGATGCTCGCGTACCGCGTCGTCTACGACGATTTGCGTGCGGAGTCGCGCGGGCAGCGCGTTGATTTCGGCGAGGAGCGCAGGGAGGGCTTGCGTCAGCGCGCCTTGCAGGATGCCGTCGCTGTCGAAATTGCGCGCGAACAGCGCGCGCAGTTCGGGCGCGCGCGGCAAGGGGAGCGTGGCGCGAACGCTAATGTCCTCGGCGTAGTGCAAAAAAATCTGCGCGGTCGCCGGTTTCTGGGCCGCGAGCGCGTCGAGGCGGTCGGCGTATTTTTGCTTGAGCTGCGCCACCACGCCTTCGATGTGCTTGCACGTGCCGACGAGGTTCGTGCGATAGTCGGGGCAGGTGCAGGTGTTGCGGCGTTCGTCGAGCGAGCGAATGGTGACGCGGTAAGTTCGCCCGGAGATGGAAACGACGTCAAAGGGGCTGAAAAGCGGGTGGCGGCCGCGGTTGGTGACGCGGACGATTTCTTCGAGCGCGCGCTGCTGGCGGCGTTCGATCTGAGTTTGCATTTCGCTCATCGGCGACTCCCTCGTGCGCGGGGTTGGGAACGCCAGAAATTCTATCACCAATGCGTGAATAGTTCAACTTGGATGCTAGAGCTACTCGGCAGCGGTGGCTTGGGTGGGCGCAACGCGCGCCGCGCGACTTGGGCCGATGCCGAGCGACAGGCCGGCCGCGATGAATCCGAGGACCGCCGCCGACAAAAACGCCAGTGTGTAATCGCCGAGCATGTCGCGCAACGCGCCGCCCAGGTACGCGGCCACCGCCGCGCCGACCATGTGCGAAAAAAAGATCCAGCCGTACAAGACCCCGACCGATGCGCGGCCAAAGCGCTGGGCCGTGAGGTTGATCGTCGGCGGGACCGTGGCGATCCAATCCAGCCCGTACACCACCGCAAAGATGACCAGCCCGCTCCAATCCTGCACGAACGGCAGGAGCGCAATCGAGCCGGCGCGCAGACCGTAATACACACTCAGCAGCCAACGGCTGTCCACGCGGTCGCTCAGCCAACCCGAGCCAAGTGTGCCGATGAGGTTCAGCGCGCCCATGAGCGCAATGGCCCGGCCCGCGACGTCGGCCGCGAAACCATGCTCGAGAGCATGGGGCAGCAGATGCGTGCCGATGAGACCGTTCGTGGTATAGCCGCAGACGAAAAAGCTGGCCGCTAACAGCCAGAAATCACGGGTGCGAATCGCGGCACGCAACGGAGTACGCTGGGTCGCCTCCATTGTGGCTTGCGCCGTCGCGATACTACCCTCGCCATACGGACGCTGCCGTACATCCGCCGGGTGTTCGCGCATGAGCAGGATCACCGGTAAGATCAGCACGCCGAAGATCGCCGCCGCGACGGCGATCGCGCCGCGCCAGCCCTGCCACGTGGTGAGCGCGATCATCGTCGGCAGAAAGATCAGTTGGCCCGCGGCGGACGCCCCGCCGAACAGCCCGACCACTAGCCCGCGGTGTTTGACGAACCATCGCTGCGCGACGATCGCGCCCAGGACATTCGTGAGCATGCCCGTGCCGACGCCGACGACAAGTCCCCAAAAGAGGTGCAGTTGCCAAAGGGTATTCAACGTCAGCATCGCTGTCAACCCCGACGCCACCAACACCAGGCCGACGCCCATCACGCGCCGCAGCCCAAAGCGGTCCACGAGGATGCCCGCGACCGGGCCGCCCAGACCAAACCATAGAATGCTGATCGCAATCGCGAAAGAGATTTCCGCGCGGCTCCAACCGAATTCCAAGTGTAGCGGAAGGATGAGGACTTGGGGCGCCGTGCGGACCCCGGCCGCCGCCAAGAGCGCGACCGAAGTAACGACCGTCACGATCCATGCATAGTGTACCGGTGCTTTTGTTGTTTTCATTCGATGTGTTCTCTGCTGAGCCGCGAATTCATTCGCCCGTACGATGGAGTTCTTGTCGAATCTCTCCGACCAGTTGCAGCAAATCGCTGGCTTGGCCCTTGGCGAGCGCGGCTGCTATTGGCTCTTCGTCGAGCTGCACCCGCAGCGCGGCAAGCAGTTCTTGCGCGATGCGGCGCGAGTCCTCACTGATGGCTTGATGATTGAGCGCCAGGCCCAAGAGTTCGACCGCTCTCGGCCGGGCGTGCTGTTTCGCCAACAACCCCGCGACGCCGACCAGAATTTCGACCAAGCGCCGGGTCGCGTGAATTTCGGCGGCGATCTGGAGCGCCTGATCGAAATAGTCGCCGGCCTCCGCGAGATCGTCCGTGCGCGTCGCGGCCGCGCCGAGGTTGTCATACGCCAGCGCGATGCCCCAGGGGTCGCCCAACTCTTGCCGGATTTTTAGGCCTTCCAAGTACAATTGCTTGGCCTCGGCGTACTCGTCCAGCCGAAACGCCACATAGCCCAGGTTATTCAAGCAAATCGCCGCGCCGAGCGGATTTTCCAATTCTCGAAAGATGGGCAGCCCCTCTGAGTAATAATCCCGCGCGCGCGCAAACTTTCTGGCTTCGCTCGCGACCAGGCCCAAATTGATGAGCGTGCGCGCGATCCCGGCACGGTCGTCAATTTTCCGCCGGATGGCGAGCGCCTGTTGGAGCAACCGCTCCGGCTCGACCGTCTCGCCGGCCAACTGCAACAGATAGCCGAGGTTGTTGAGCGCGCGGCCGATGGCCCAGGGGTCGCCCAATTCGCGCGCGAGCGCCAGTCCCTCGCGCTGCAACTCGCGCGCGCGTGCGGCATCGCCCTGGCGCTCGTAGACGTTCGCCAGGTTGGTGAGCGTGAAGGCGATCTCGGCGCGGTCGTCGCGCGCGCGCAGCAGGCCGAGACCGCGCTGCAACAAATCGCGGGCGCGATTATACTGGGCTAGCCGGAACGCGAGCACGCCCTGCCGCGTCATCAACCTGGCAAACGTCGGGCCGCCGGGATCAAGCGCGCCGACCTGCTCGACCGCGCGCTGGAATGCTTGCTCGCCCTCCGCGAACCAGTTGCGGCCCTCGTAGAACAGAAATAGCGCGTCGAGAGCGCGCCCGAGCGCGTCCGCGTTTTTCTGCTCGACCGCCCACTGCCATGCGGCGCGGACGTTGTCAATCTCGGCGCCGATTTCGGCCAAGGCCGTTTTCTGCCCGCGCCCCTTGAGCGGCTCTTGGCGCGCGGCGAGAAAACGCGCAAAATATTCCCCATGCGCGGCGCGGGTCGCCTCCTCTTGCGCTGCCGCGCGCAATTTCTCCTCGCCAAAATGGCGCAGAACCTCGAGCATCTCGTAACGATCGGCCGCGGCGCGGCGCACGAGCGATTTCTCGATCAAAAGTCCCAGGAGCGCACGCGACGTTCCCACGACCGCTTCGGCGGCGGGCGCACTCCATCCGCCGCGAAACACGGCGAGCCGGCGAAACGCCGCCTGTTCCGCCGCGGAGAGCATTTCCCACGAATACTCAAAGGCCGCGTAGAGACTGCGATGTTTTTCCGGCACGTCGTCCTGCGTGGTGGCGAGAAAACCTAGGTTGCGCTCGACCTGCTGCGCGATCTGCGCGCAGGAATACTCGCGCACCCACGCCGCGGCCAGCTCGATGCCCAGCGGCAGCCCGGCGACCAGTTCGCAAATGCGCGCGATGGCCGCGTGTTCCGTGTTCATGTCCAGATCAGCGCCGACGCGGCGCGCGTTCGCCAAGAAGAGTCGCGCGCCTTCGGCCCGCAGGCCCGCGACGTCGCAAAGCCATTCGGCCTGGACGTTCAGTCGCGCGCGCGAGGTGATCAGGATTTTCACTTCCGGCGCGCTCTGGAGAATTTCGAGCAACAGACCGGCGCGGCTCGACAACCGGTCGAAATTGTCCAACACCAAAAGCATTTCCTTGCCGCGGAGGAAATTGAACAATTGGCTTTTGGGATCGCCCGCGCCGCCGAACGAGAAATCGAGATGCGCCGCCAGCGTCGGCAATAACAGATCCGGCGCTTCGAGCGCGGCGAGCGGGACAAAACGCGCGCCGTGCAGAAAATCGTCGGCGCGATGCGTCGCGGCCTGCAGCGCCAGCCGCGTCTTGCCGATGCCGCCCGGGCCGACGAGGGTCAGCAATCGGCAGGCGGGATTCGCCAGGAGCGCGGCGATGCGCGCGAGTTCTTGCTCCCGGCCGACGAATTCGGTCAGCGGCGCGGGCACGTCATGCGCGCGTGTGGTTTCGGCGGCGCGAATGCGTTCGTACCATGCGGTCGTGCGCGGCGAGGGCGGCACGCCGAGTTCGGCGGCCAGGACGCGGCGGCAGATTTCGAATTGCGCCAGCGCGGCGCTGCGCTGTCCCGAGCGCGCGAGCAAAATCATCAACTGGCGATGCGCCTCCTCACGCCACGGATCGAGCACGAGTAATCGCCGGGTCGCCGCAATCGCCTGCGCGAGGCGCCGCTGCGCCGCGTGATAATTCGCCACGCGATAGAGCGCGTTGACAATCCGTTCGCGATAGATGGCGCGTTCACGCTCCAGCCAATCGCAAAAGAGCAAATCGCCCGGCAAATCAAGCCCGGCGAGCAATTCCCCCCGATAGAGATCAATGCCGCGCTGCCAAACGACGACCTGCTCGGCGGTCAACTCTAGCCCATCCAGTTCGACGCCCGCGAGAAAATCCCGCCAGAGGTTCACATCCAGGCCGACGCCGGGATGCGCTTCAAACGACACGGACGTGCGGCCGGATTTGATGCCACAATCGCCGAGGATGCGATGAAGGTCCCAGAGCGCAAAACGGAGATAGTTGAGGGCTTGTTTTTCGGCGCAATCGGACCAGAGGAGGCCGGCCAGTTCGCTGCGGGCGTGCGCGCCGGGCGACAAGGCCAGATAGGCCAAGAGCGCCAGCACCTTGCGGCTCTTGAACGGCGGCAGGGGCTGCCCATCCCGTTCGATCAGCGGCGGTCCGAGCAGTCTGAGGTATAGCATCGCACCACAGGAGAGCAGAGATTAGAGATTGGAGATTGGAGATTGGAGATTCCAACGTCCAATTTCCAATTTCCAACTTCCGGTGCCAGTAAACGCACAGTAAACGCGAGGTTGGTAAAATACAATCGGCTACTTGCATTATAACACGAGGTCACCCGATGTCCAAAGCGACCCCCTATCGCCAACTGTTCTTTCTCTACATTTGGGCTGAACCGCAAGGCGCCGGCGAGGGTCTGCCGGTGTGGCGCTACCGGCTCGAAGACCCGCTGACGCGCGAACAGCACGTTTTCAGCCAATTGAGCGCGCTCGTCGGGTTCCTCCAAGCGCGCCAGGACCGGACGACCGGGAGCGACCAGCGCTCCGCAGTCGAATATTTTCTCAAGGAGGTAAAACAATGAAAAAGCAAGGCGCTTTCAGCAAGGTCGGAATCCTGATGGTCGTATTCTTGACTGTTCTGTTCATGCTGCAATCTGCGAGTTCTGTTCGCGCGGGTGGTTGCACGAGTGCGCAACTTCTTTGGTACTTGGCACATCCAGAGCAAACACCATCCCCCGAGTGCGCGCCCTATCTCACGTCACGCTCGAACACAACGGGGACCGAGGGACAGCCCCCGGAAGACACCCGCGAGCCGCCGCCCAGCACCGGTCCTGTGCACGTCGGACCGAGCGGGGGCACCGTGAGTCTTGGATGGAACGCGGTTGATTTCCCACCCGGAGTCTTACCCCCAGGCAGCACGGTGACCTTAACCAACTATCATCCTGGAAGCGTTCCAATTGGAGACGCGGGAGCAGCATTCCAGGGTCCCGGGGATGTCAGGATGGGCGTGTTGATCCAGGACGCTATCGGCAACGTAATCCATTCGCTGCCGCCACCTGGAATGACCGTGGCCTTTGCGACGGGATATTCTCCCTGGAGCCAGTCACCGGAATCACAACGCGACATCCAGTTATGGAATGGCAGAAATTGGGTGGACCAGCCAACGGATTTCGTATGGACCCCTTTCTTGCCTACTATTGTTGCGTTTTCCACCACCGTGACGAACTTTTAGGCGCCAGTCCGTGATCACTCGACCACGCTAGAAGAACACAACAGCGAATTGGGGAAATACGAATCAAAACTCTTTGCAGAAACCCATAGACAACCCAGGAGGTGTCACTATGAGAAGCGCAACGATTGCTCGTGCGATCCTAATGCTCGCGTTCGTGTTCGCGTTGTTCGTGTGGACATTCGTCCCGTCGCCCGTAAGCGCCATCGAGTGTCCACCGGGGCAAGTCGTAGAGTACCGTTACAACCCGCAAACGCGCCAGGAGCAAACTGTGTGCGTGCCACAACAGCAGGTCGCGGTTGTAAACGCGCCGTCGAATCCGCTGCTGCCCACAGAGCCGTCCAAATGGGACCAGGCGCCGCGAACGATCTGGGACGTCGGACCCAGTGGTGGAATCTTCTACGGTCCCGGCGGTGACACGTTTGTCACATTGCCCGCGGGAGCGCTGCTGGAGGACACCATTCTTACACTTAGGCGACCGCCCGTGAGCAGTCTGCGCAAAGGGGACGTGGTGTTGCGCGGGGACGGCGATCGCATCATCCACCTCGAGGTGGGATTGGCTGATCCAAATCAAGGATCGATAACTTACGATGAGTTCGGCGCTTGGCTGTGCTTCAAGCTCAGTGAATGGGACGTTATCAATGCGGGGGGACCCGGGAATCTCTACGCCGAACAATGGGATGGGAACGACTGGCAGCGTGTGCCTCAAGAGCGAACGAGTGTCCAGTCCCCTGAGCCGCCCGACATGACGTGGAACTTCTGTGTGAGGATCTGGGAGCCGTCGTGGACGACCAAACCTTGATCCGCGAAGGACTCGCCGCGCGGTTGGCGCACGTGCCGGATTTGCGACATACGTGCCATTTCGATCCAATCAGGAGATGAAAAAGGAGGTTCGACGATGAACGCAACCAACCAGCAGTCATTACGGCGCTTTGTGCTCGTGTTGACCATCGCGCTCGTGACGCTCGCCGTGATCTTGACCGCATGCGCGACCCCACCCACCCCTACGCCGCAGCCAACGGCGACCGCCGTTCCGCCCACCGCGACGCCGGTCCCGCCCACGGCCACGCGCGTGCCACCGACCGCGACTGCGGTCCCGCCGACCGCGACGCGCGTGCCGCCGACGGCAACCCCCGTGCCACCCACCGCAACAGCGACCAAGCCGCCCACGCCGACACCCACCCCGCTCCCGAAGGGTTGGGTGACGATCAAGACCGCGCAATCACCCAGCCCGCGCACCGGATTTGCGATGAGGATGCTGCCCGACGGCCGGCTGCTGCTATTTGGCGGCATGGACAAGGATGGCAAGAAGCTGAATGATACCTGGGTCTTTGGCCCGGTGGCAAAGGCGCAGCGACAATCGCCGAGCATCAATCTCTCGTTTGCGCTCTCTGCCGGTCTCGGCGGAGCATTCGCGCCCTGGCTCGCGCCCCAAGCGCAAAATACCATGCAGGGATCCGCCGAAGCTTGGCATCCATTGCAAGATGTCAACCCGCCATCGCCGCGCAGCGGGCACAGAATGGCGGTCTTGCCCGATGGCAAGGTCATGCTGTTCGGCGGGGAGCTGCAAGATGGAACTCTGAGTTCCGAGCTGTTTACCTTTGATCTGAAGGCGTGGGAATTAGTAATAAGAGTAACCGGCCCACCGCCAGGGCGGTTTACTCCGATTTTTCTTGCGAATGGCAACAATCTCTACGTTCAAGGGGGCCTCGGGAAAAAACCGAATGGCCAACTCTTCGTGTACGATGACTTTTGGCGACATGATCTCAAGACCTCGACTTGGACTGAGTTGCCAAAACCGCCTGGCTACGTTTCGGCCAATTCCTTTGCGACTATCTTTCCGGCGGCCGCGGGCTCCCAAGTGTTTTTTGTGGACCCCCATGCATATCAGTTGGCTCCGGGAATTAACTACTACTACGACCCCGCCAAAAATACCTGGGGACAAACCAAGTCGCAGGGAGACGTGCCCGCCGGCGCCCGCAGTGGGTATTCGGTCGCGTTTGTTGGCGACCAAGGAATCGTCACGGGCGGCTCGCTGTATGACCCCAATACGAAAAAAAATAATCCTATCTCAGAGGTCTGGGCCATTGACTTGAAGACCGGAAATTGGACGCGGCTCGGCGATCTGCCGTTTCCGATTTCCGGTCATGGGTCCCTCCACGACGAGAAGCAGGGCCGCTTGATCGTTTGGGGGCTAACCGGGGAAGATGTTGGGTTTTTGACTTGGTTGACCGCAGGGCGCATTATGCCGTTGAGGTGATCGAGTATTATCGCGCGCCGAATCCGCACACCGATGCCAAAGCCGCCATCAAGGCCGATCTCGCGAAGGCGCCGGTGGAATCGCAAAAACTGCGCGCGGCGTGCGCCAAAGAATAGAGAAAACCCGACGGGTCTCCGCAGACCCTTCGGGTTTAGTTGTTCTCGTTCGACGCCGACCTAGCATCGCTCCGACGCGTCCGCGATTGCCTGTTCGAGCGGCATCGCCTTGCCCGTGTGCCACGCCCTCTCGAACGTTTCTGCATCGAGTCGAGCGCGCGCGACAGCCACGCTCTCGTCGCACGCCTTGCGTTCGGGGAGCGGCAGCACGAAACCGACCGCCGCGCGGAGTGCTTCGGCGGCGCCAAAGAGCCGAATCGCACGCTCCACATCGCCACGATGATCGGCGACTTGGGCCAAGCCGACCAAGGCCTGGGCCGTCCGCGCTTGGTCTTGCGCTTGACGCGCCAGTGTCAAGCTTTCCGCGTACAGGTCGGCGGCGCGTTTGGCGTCGCCTTCGGCCATGGTTATATCTCCCAGATGACTCAGGCCGAGCGCAAGCAAACTCTTGTCGCCCTGTTGACGCGCGAGGGCGACGCTCTCTTCGAGGAGCGCGCGCCCTTCTTTCAGATCGCCCGAGACGAGCGCGCACACGCCCAGGTCGGCGACCACGACCACAATTTGCCGTTTGATCCCCAGTTCCCGGAAGATAACGAGACTCTCTTGGAGAAATGCGCGCGCCTGTGGAATGTTACCTTGGCTGTAGACGAGATTTCCCAAATTGGCGAGCGCGATGGCTATGCCGGTCTTGTCCTCCAACTCGCGCAGCCGCCGCAGGCCCTCCGCGTAGAATTGTTGGGCCTGCGGATAGTCTCCCTGACGCCCGGTCACCACCCCCAGGTTGTTGAGCGCCGTAGCCACGCGCCACTTGTCCCCCAGTTCGCGCTGCAAGTCCAGGCACTCTTGCTGAAGCTCGCGCGCCTGTTTGAGATCACCCAACTCCATGACCGTGTTGCCCAGGTTGCCCAGCAATGCCGCGATGCCGGGTTTGTCTCCTTGGGCGCGCTTGACAGCCAGGCCTTGAGTCAAATACTCGACGGCTTGTCGGTGATCGCCTTGACTGCGCGCCAGGTTGCCAACGGCGTGCAGCGCGTCCGACCGCACCGTTGGCGATGCGCCGCTCCCCTCGCGCAACAACGTCTCTAACCACTGCCGTCCTTCATGCGAATGACCGCGCAGCATCCAGAAGCGCCACATCGCCTCGGCCAACTTTAGCCCCGACTCTGCATCCGCCGATTCGACCGACCAACGCAACGCCGCACGAATATTGCCGTGCTCCGCCTCGACCCGCTCCAACCACACCGCTTGCTTTGCGCCGCGCATCTCCGGCTTGGCGCGCTCCGCGAACGCCAAGAAATAATTCAGGTGCTGCGCCCGCACGTGCGCCTCGTCGCCGGCTTGTCGCAATTTCTCTTCGGCATACTGCCGCACAAGCTCATGCATATCGTATCGTCCGGAGGGGTCGCGGCGCAAGAGTGACTTGTCTACGAGAGCGGAAAGAGAATTCGTAATTTGTAACTGCGAAGCGTCCCTATGGGATTCGTAATTCGTAATTGCGCGAGTTGAATTTTGAATTACGAATTCTGAATTAAGAATTCCCCCGGCTGCGTCCGCGTCAAATCCTCCGCGCAACACCGCCACGTTCCTGAACGCGCGCTTTTCCTCGTCCGACAAAAGACGCCACGACCGGTCGAACACCGCGCGCAGACTGCGGTGCTCGGTGGGCGCATCGCGCAGCGGCGACTGGAGGAAATCGAGACTGTTTTGAATTTCCTGCGCGATCTGCGCGCACGAAAAATCGCGCACCCACGCCGCGGCCAACTCAATCCCTAGCGGCACGCCTTCCACCAACTGGCACACGTGAACAACATACGGCGCTTGTTCGGCAAGCGCGAATCCCGGCTGCCGCCGCTGCGCGCACTGGGCGAACAAACGCACCGAATCAAAGGATGAAGGATGCGGGATGAAGGATGATGCGCCGCCTTCTGGCGGCGCATCATCCTTCATCCTTCCGCCTTCATCCTTTGGATAGGGCAGCCCCTTCACCTCCACAATCCACTCCCACCGCGAGTCCAGCCGCTCGCGCGTCGTGACGATGATTTTGACCTCCGGCGCGTGTTCCAGCAGTTCGCCGACGAGACCGGCCCCGGAGAGCAGATGTTCAAAGCCATCCAGGATGACGAGGAGTTGCTTGTCACGCAAATAGTCGAAAACTTGCGCGGTGGGGTCTTGGCGACCGATGGAGAGATTCAAGGCGCGCGCCAATGTGGGCGCGAGCAGGTCGGGCAACGCAATGGGCATTAGGGAGACGAAATAAACTCCGTGCAGAAATTCCGCTCCGTTTTCCCGCGCGGCTTGAAGCGCCAGCCGCGTCTTGCCGATGCCACCCGGACCGACGAGCGTGACTAGCCGACAGGCCGGATTCGCGATCAGCGCGGCGATCCGGGCGCGTTCGTCCTCCCGACCGACAAATGACGTGGGCTGGGGTGGCAATTCAGGCGCGGGCATCGTCTCGGCGAGGCGGATGCGCTCGTACAAGCGCGTCGTCTCTGCCGAAGGCGCGATCCCCAGTTCGGCGGCGAGGACGCGGCGGCAGGTCTCATACTGCGCGTACGCCGCGCTGCGCTGCCCATCGTGCGCGAGGAAATTCATCAGATGCCGGTGCGCCTCCTCGCGCCACGGATCGAGTTCGAGCACCCGCCGCGCCAGCGCGATCCCTTCGCCGCGCCGCGGGGCGCCCTGCGCGGCGCAATCGGCAATCAAGCGGGAAAGGCGCGCGGCGGCGAGATCGTGCAGCCGCGTGCGCTGTGAGACCATCCACACTTCGAACTCGGGACAATTATGAGAGGGAGAGGGGGAGACGGGGAGACGGGGAGGATTTCTCCCACTCTCCCACTCTCCCTCTCTCCCCCTCTCGAATTGTTCTACATCTAGCGCATAGTCGTACGCGCGGTTGAACGCGACGGTCTGGGGCGTGGCAAGGAGAATGGGCGGAGTGGCGGGGATGCAGCGGGCGATGTCCCAGAGGGCGCGCGAGAGGTAACGGAGCGCGCGGCGTTCGGGCCAATCGCACCAAAAGAGACCGGCGAGCTTGGCGCGCGATTGGGGCGCGCGGGTAAGGCCCAAGTACGCCAGCAACGCGGCGTACTTGCTGCTCTCGAAGGTGATCGGTTTGTCGCCCCACTCGATGTTCAGACCGCCGAGCAGCCGCAGGCGCAGAGTGCGCCGCACTGAGTTGGAGACGTCGCGCCTCGCCATGACGGACCTCCGGCAAAACACTTTTCAAACACGCGTATGGTACGCTCGGAACCGTCAAGCCAATATCCCCTTTGTCATTATATCACGAAAGGGCCAGAGAGCGAAAAAATGCCCACCGACTTTATCTTCGTGATTCGAATCTGGCAAGCGCCGCCTGCGCCGCCCGGCGAACCCGCGCCGTGGCGCGTCCTCGTCGAGGACCCGCGCAGCGGGCAGCGTTGGGGGTTTGGCGACCCTTCGGCAGACTCAGGGCAGGTTTTGCGCGCGCTGTTTGATTGCCTGCAACACATCGCGGAGCCAGCGCGAGCGAACGAAACAACGGCCCACGCGCCCAGCCATCAATAAACGCCATGGCGCAAAAGCAAGTTTTACGGTATTGCCAACAAACGTTGAGTAAACGCGCCTATCGTGCAATCAAGCAGCAGGGGAGGTTGGAAAAATGCAAACACGTTACATTCGGCGCGGCGTCACGATGGCACTCCTTGGATTGTTCGCGCCGACGGCGGCGCCGGGGCTGACGCCCGTGAGCGCGCAGAGCACGGGCACGACCACGCGCGTTTCGGTTCGCTCGGATGGCACACAGGCATCCGGTGCGCAACCTGCCATCTCCACCAGTGGACGCTATGTTGCATTTGCGTCGGGTCACAATGGTCTAGTCCCAGGTGACACGAATGGCGTCGGAGACATCTTCGTCCACGACCGCGACTCGGACGCCGATGGCATCTTCGATGAACCTGGAGCCATGACGAACACGCGCGTCTCGGTGCGCTCCGACGGCACGCAAGCAAATGGCGTCTCCCAATATCCGTCCATCTCTGCCAACGGGCGACATGTGGCCTTCGTGTCAGACGCAACCAACCTGGTTACCGGTGATACGAACGGGAGGTCGGACATCTTCGTCCATGATCGAGATGTGGACGCTGATGGCGTTTTCGATGAGCCGGGACAGGTCAACACCACGCGAGTCTCGGTGCCGTCCGATGGGACGCAGGGAACCTCGCCGACCGCGTATGGCGCTTATTATCCCTCCATCTCCGCCGATGGGCGCTATGTTACTTTCTACGCGGCTTTTAGTAACTTGGTCGCCGGTGACTGGGGGAATTACGACATTTTCGTCCACGACCGCGACGCCGATGCCGATGGCATCTTCGATCAATGGGGAGGCATCATCACCACGCTTGTCTCGGTTCACTCGAACGGCACGCGAGGAAACGCAGACTCTTATTTCCCGTCTATCTCCGCTGACGGACGGTATATATCCTTCTACTCTCTTTCCACTAATCTTATTGGCAGCGATCTAGATCACGATGGCTATTGCGAGACGGAGGAAGGTTGCGACACGAACGGGGCGCGCGACATTTTCGTCTACGATAGGCAAACTGGGCAAACCACACGTGAGTCCGTCCGCTCCAATGGCGCGCAGTCGAACCATGACTCGTACTTTTCATCCATCTCTGGCGACGGTCGCTATGTTGCGTTTTCGTCCTTTGCAAGCAACCTGGTGGATGGCGACACGAATAATGTCGCAGACGTCTTTGTCCGCGACCGCCAGATGGGGCAAACGACGCGCGTCTCGGTTCATTCCAACGGCACACAAGGAAATGGACGTTCGGCTGGGATTTACACCGGCGAGTTTGTAATCTCGATTTCCGCGGATGGGCGCTATGTCGCGTATACGTCTGAAGCCACCAATTTGTCGGGCGAGGACGACACGAACGGAAAGAGAGATGTCTTTGTCCATAATCGGCAGGCCGGGCAAACCACGCGCGTCTCGGTCCACACTAACGGTACACAAGGAAATAATGATTCTGACTACGCCGCGCTCTCGGGCGATGGACGCTATATCGCGTTCCACTCTTTGGCAGATAACTTGGTAAGCGGAGATACGAATGGGGCGTGGGATGTCTTTGTCCGCGACCGTGGTCCGCAGATTGACCTGTCCGTAGATTCGGTCATTCCCATTCAGGTACTCGAAGGACAGCCGCTTGTCAAGGACAAAGCCACCGCCGTCAAAGCCGTTATCCGCAAGAACAGTGTCGAGGCGGTCAACAATGTCTCGGCGCAAGTCACCTACGGGACCTCGACCCTTTCCACCTTTTATGTCGCCGATGCCGCGAACATCAACGCGCAATACGCGCTCGTCGCCGACAACGCGACCTATCCGCTCAACTTTGCCACGACGGAGGTCACCAAGACGATTTACTTTTTCGGCAGCGCGCTCGCGCCGACGGGCAGCGCGTTCCAGGCATCGGTGACGGTGGATTCCCTCGGCGCCTTTGCCGAGAGTGACGAGACGAACAACACGACGGCATCGGCGTCGGTCGCCGTACACGAGACCAACTTTTCGGGTTGGGCATTGTTCCCCGCGCTCTATCTCAACTACTTTCGAGCCGATTGGGGCGCGACACCGCTCGCAGATTTTGATTCCTACTATCTATCCAGCGCCGAGTTCATAAAAGGTGTGTATCCCATCTCCGCGCCGAACTTTCGTCCCAGCAAGAGCCTGGTGGGTGCCAGTACCACTGCCTATCGCGGCGGCGATGGGAAGTTGAGCAATGCCGAACTCATCAACTGGTGGCAGGACGCGCTCACACTCGCGCGGCTGGCAAAGCCCGGGACCGATCGCTTCGTCGCCGCGTTCCCGCAAGGTTGGTTTGCCGCGACGACGACCCAACTGACAAATTCTAGTGGCGTCTCGTATCGCATGTTGCCCATGCTGGTACTCGCGGAATCTGGGGCGAACGTTCTACCCAATGGAGAGTCGCCCGGAACTGTCGCGCACGAGATCGGGCATTCGTATGGATTGGATCGGGACTGCGAGGAATACGATGCCTGTAACCCCAACCGCAAAGACAACATTGGCAACTATGCCGCGACGGGGCTTTGGGTGGAGAAACGCATTCCGATTGAGGTGACCGCCACCCGCAAGGTCTACTGCTTCATGGGTGCGACTGCCAATGAATTCTGGATTGACGCAGAGGACTATGCCAAACTGCTCAACGATCAAAGGACGACCGTCCCCGTGCGCCGCCCCGCGAACAATCAAGCCATTCTCGCCGTCGGCACCTTTTACGGCGCCGGCGCGGTGACGCTCGACAACTGGTACGTCCTGTCTGACGCAAAACTCACCCCGCTCGCGACCGGTCCCTACACCTTCGAGTATCAGGACGCGGGCGGCGGCGTGCTAGACCAAATCAATTTCGGCGTGTCCTTCACGGTGGAAGGTTCCAGCACACCGCTGACCGAAGCCCCGTTCGTGTTCACGATTCCCTACGTCGCGGGCACGCGCAAAATCGTCGTCAAGTACAACGGGACGCCTCAAGCAGAAAAACTCGTCAGCGCGAACGCGCCCACGGTGACCGTCACTGCGCCCAACGGCGGCGAGACGCTCAACAATCAGACGACAGTGCAGTGGACGGGGAGTGATGTAGACGGCGGTCCGTTGTATTACGCCGTGCTGTACAGCGCGGACAACGGAGCGAACTGGGAGACGTTGGCGGCGGATCTGACGGCGACGAATTACGCGTGGAATCTATCGGGGCTGCCGGTGGGGTCGCAGTATCGCGTCAAGGTGCTCGCGACGGATGGATTCAACACCGGCGACGATGTGTCGAACGCGTCGTTCGCGATTGGGTGGGAACTCTACTTGCCGCTCATTCGGCGGTAGGCGGAAGTTGGAAGTTAGAAGTTGGACGTTAGAAGTTAGAGGCCTGCCCTGAGCGAAGTCGAAGGGTTGGGGATTGGCGGTTGGAAGAATGATCAAGCCCAAACACTTGCGCGCAGCACTCGCACTTGGACTGGTTCTGTTGTTACTGGCGCCCAGCGCATCTCGCGCCGATGCAACGCCCACTCACTACGTCGCGCCCACCGGCGCCGACAGCGGCGATTGCGGCGACTCGAACAATCCCTGCCGCACGGTGCAATACGCGCTTGACCAAGCCGGCAGCGGCGACACGGTCAAGGTCGCCGCCGGCACATACACCGGCAGTGGAACCGAAGTCGTCAATATCGCCAAGAACATCACGCTGCTTGGCGGCTATGCCCCGCCCGATTGGACGACCAGTAACCCCCAAGCGAACACGACGATTCTGGATGGACAGAACGCGCGGCGCGTGATCCTGATCGCCAGTAATACCGCCGTCACTCTGGAGGGCTTGCAGATCGTCAATGGTTGGGGCGGCGGTCTCTCGGCCTCTTATTGCGCCATCGTCTTGACCCACAATCTTTTTCGCGACAATTCCGCGTACGGCGGCGCAGATTTATACGAGTGTGCCGCGACTGTGACCTACAACACCTTCGAGCGCAACACGTCAGAGTCAGGCGGCGGGATGGATGTCACCTGGGGCGATCTTACCTTGAGCCACAATACATTTCTCAACAACACCGCCACCAGGTATGGCGGCGGATTGAAAACCGGCGGCATCGGCGCTGGGCATACCTACTCCATTACCCACAACATCTTTCAGGGCAACGTGGCGAGCGCAACCCGCAGCGGCTATGGTGGTGGCGCGCGTGTGACGAGCACAAGCGGTGCTACAGTTGTGATCAGCAACAACCAGTTCTTGCAGAACGTGGCTTCGTCGTCTACCACCACGGATACCGATGGAGGAAGAGGCGGCGGGCTGTACATGATCGGCCCCGCCACCATCTCCGATAATCTCTTTCAGGACAACTGGGGGGCGACTGCCAACAACATCCCCGGCTACGGCGGCGGTCTCTTTCTCTACGGCGCGAGCCAGATCCAAGGCAATCGCATCCTGGGCAACCGCGCCGCGCTCAATGCCGGCAGCAACTATACGCTAGAGGCATTCGGCGGCGGAGTATTTGTCTACGAAGGCAGCAGCGTGACGATGCAGAACAACATCATCGCCGGCAACGGGTACTGCGCGAACTGCAATTGGAACTCGAACGCCGAATGGTACCGTGGCGGCGGCGCCGTCGCCGTCCGCGGCGGCTATTCCGCATCACCACCCAACACCCAATTGTCGCTCTACCACAACACCATTGCCGACAATCAATCCTCCGCGGTTCTCAACAAGTACGGCGCATCGCTCTCGATGAGCCACAATATTCTCTCGGGGCACAACTTTGACCTGACGAATGTGCGAACGGACAATGGCGTCTGCCCTACCACCTCCGCCGACTACACACTCTGGTTCCCCGCGCGGGATGTGCTGGTGCGCGATACGAAGAACCAGTGCGCCGCACCGACCACCACCCACGATTTCACCGGCGATCCCGCATTCACCGCCAGTCCTTCGAGTTCGCCAGACTTCCGAAGTCTCCGAGACTTCGGAAGTCTGGCGAGCGCGGCGGACAACTATCACCTCGGCGTGACTTCGGCGGCGATTGACAAGGGGCCCGGCGTCGGCGTGACCACCGACATTGACGGTAACCCGCGTCCTGCCGGCGCGGCATACGATCTCGGCGCGGACGAATACAGCAATGTAAACCTCGCGACCTCGACCAAGAGCGCGAGTCCGCTGGAGGCGAACTTGGGCGAAACCGTCACCTTCACCATCGTGCTGCGGAACACCGGCGCCAGCAATTCTACGAACACCGCGCTCACGGACGCAATTCCCGCGCACACGACCTACGTCCCCGGCAGCGCGACCGCCACGTCGGGAACGGTCGGCGACACGAACGGAATCAGTTGGACCGGCACAGTCGTTCCGAATCAGCCGGTCACCATCACGTTTCAGGTCACCGTGAACCAAGCGGTCGTCGTCAAGAACACGGCGGTCATCACGGATGGGAATGGCGTCGTGTTGAATCGCGACGCGTTGGTGAATGCCAAGCGGATGTATCTGCCGCTGGTGGCGAAGTAAATGGAGGTTGGAAAAATGGCGACCGATTATGTTTTCGTGATTCGCATCTGGCAAGCGCCCCCCGCGCCGCCGAACAAACCCGCGCCGTGGCGCGTTCTTGTCGAGGACCCGCGCAGCGGGCAGCGGTGGGGGTTTGGCGATATGCCTGCGCTGTTCGATTTCCTGCAACACATCGCGGCGGACAAGCCAGCCAACGAAGGCGCCGGGCACGCGCCCAGAGTTTTCACTAACCCGTAGCACTGAATCTTTTTCAAGGAGGTCTGGACAATGAAGGCAAATTTTTTCCGAATCATGCTCTCACTGATGCTTGTCCTGCTCATGCTGGCGCGGTTTGTCGGCGTCGCGGACGCCGAACAGATTTGCGGGCCCGACGGCAGGCCGGCGATTCACTTTGTGGGTGGACCACCGAATCGCGGGGTGCTCATCCTTGCCATTGATCAAAATGGCAAGACCATCGAGATCAAGGTAACGCTCGACGATAAAGGTAACGGCATTTTTCCATTCGGCGAGCCGGGCGTCACCTATCAGAAGGTCGGCGTGTTTCTCGATGGACAAAAGGAAATCGCAGGACTTTTCCAGAACGTCAAGTGCGACCTGGCAAAGCCGACCATCGAAAGTATGCTGGGAGATGTGACGAAAAACTGGGGACGCCTGACGGATGTGATTACCGGCTGGCTGACCCGTTGGTACTAAAAACCATATCAGGTGAAGGAGGTTTGCACGATGAAGACGAACAACCACAAACCATCGCGGCGTTACGCGCTGGTCATGCTCATCGCTGCCCTTGTTCTTGCGCTGGGCGCGGCGTGCGCCGCGCCACCCGCGCCGACCGCGACCACGGCGCCGCCGACTACTGCGCCCGCGCAGCCCACCGCGGTTCCACCATCCGCGACGCCCGTGCCGCCGACTGCCACGCCGGTCCCACCGACGGCGACGGCGACGCGCGTGCCGCCCACCGCGACGCCCGTTCCGCCGACCGCGACCCCGGTCCCCACGCTCAAGGATGTTGCCGCCAAGATCAGCGACAACATGGGCAAGGTGATCAAGGTGGTCGAGGGCGACCCGAAACGCATGGTCTATCTCTTCGAGGAGCGCCACGACTCGATTCTCGGACAGATGGAAGTCGCGGTGATGCTCAACCGCTTGTACGAAAAGTACGGTCTCAAGCACATCGGCTTGGAGGGACGCCCGGTCGAAAAGGGTCCGCTCAACCTCGCCTGGGCGCATACGAAACCGTACTACAAACCCGGCGACAAGATCACGGCGCGGGAAGATGTCTTCGTCCATACACTCATGTCGGGTGAGATCAGCAGCGCCGAGTTCATCGGCTTGATCTACAACGACGTGGTCGTGGACGGGATTGACGATGCCAAGCTGCACGCCGTTACCCTCGCCGCCGAAGCCGGCAATGCGCCGGTCGTTTACTTGATCAACATCGCCTACGCCCGGATGAACGCCTCGCAGCGCAGCACCTTCCAAGTCCTGCTCGATCAGAAAAAGGACGAGGATGCCGCGAACTATGCCGTGAGCGTGGACCGCTTTTTGACGGAAACCTACCAACGGTTGAGCGACCCGGTCAACATGATCTCGCTGGAAGAAACGCTCGACCTGCTGGACAAGATCGAAGCCGAGGCGGCGAAGGCGGGCTACAAGCCGACGGCCAAGACACAGGAGAATTTCAACGCGATGCGCGCGTGGGCAAAGCAGATGGCCCAGCGGAGTGACCTCATGGTCGCCAACATACTCAAGGTGATGGCGGCCAACCCCGGCGCGCCGGTCGCGATGACGGTGGGCGCAGGCCACACGCCGCGCATGATGGAACTGCTCGCCAAGGCGGGCGTTGCTGTGGCGCAAATCCGGCCGCTGTCGTTGGCGACAGGGAGCACGATAGGGCTGCTGTCCGCGGAGCAATATCGGTGGAAACAGGAGGGGAAAACCGTCGCACCGGCTGGTTCTCTCTCGGCGCTATTGCGGGGACGCAACAAACCCGACCCTGTAACGGAAGACAAGCATTTCGGATATACAGAATTTACCAAACGAGCTTTCCAGAATTTGGGTGATTATGCTTGGAAGCAGATGCAAGCGGCGAAGCTGAACACTGCCGACGACCAGACACGACGGGCGTGGGCAGACGCCGCCAGGCAAGACCTCCAGAATTGGGTAAACGACTTAATGCGGTACGCAGTCGGGATACCTGACATTACGGGAATGACGATTACTGGCATTAACGTTGACCCTGGAGTGTTTTTGAGTATCGGGATCCATGTTCAACTTGCCAATGGGTCCTTCGACGCAAGTATCGCAGTAAAGGGCGGCAAACCTGACGTGGCTTTGACTGAGTTTGTTGAGGACAAGGTGACCGAAATGCGGAAGCAGGACCCAACCAAGCCAACCGAGCCGCCGAAGGAGGAGCAGATTTGCGACACGACGAGCGTTACCGTGACCAAGAGCGGGTAGCGCGCGCAAGTTGGATGAGACCCTGACTCGGACAAGCCGACACCAAATAGGTTTATCCGCGAATCCCAAAGGGACTTGCTTCGCTAATCTACTTTTCTCTTCGCGTGGATTCGCGGAGATTCGCGGATGAAAAAATCTGTTAATCTTTCAGGCGAAAGGAGCAACAAAATGGCAGAGCCAAAGCTCGTGAAGACAGTCGTTTATGAAGTGCAGGACATTGACTTGTCACAGGCGATCAGGGACAACCCTCAGGTCGAGGAGTTGAGACAGGAAGTTGTTCGCTGGCTCAACGTCTTGCAGGAGGCGAAAGCCAAGCAATCGGAGTCCACGGTCGTTCTGGACAAGTCCGCCGTGCCGCCGGTGGAGGCGACGCGCGGCTGCGCGGTGTGCGAATACACCAAGGTCGTGAACTTTATTCCCGTGGAGACCTGGCCACCAGTTGACGATCGCGCGATTGGTGGCTGCGGAAGCTGCGGGACGCGAATCCAGGTCTCGGAACATGTCGTCAACTTTAAGCTGGTAGAACAGATCGTCGAGGGGTGGAAGTTGATTCAGCCGTAAGCGCGGCAAGAAAAACCCGAAGGGTCTCGCAGACCCTTCGGGTTTGGGTGGCAGCCACTGCCATCAAGGAGAACTCGAGATGAACATCACACGCCGACTTCAAGCACGGTCGTACTGCCGAGTCGTCGTCTGTGCCTTGCTCGCGTTGTTCGCGCTGACGGTGGCGCCGGCCCTGACGCCCGCGAGCGCGCAAAGCACGGGCACGACCACGCGAGTCTCGGTTCACTCCAACGGCACCAAGGGCAACGGCTCCTCGTACCGACCCGCGATCTCCGCAGACGGGCGCTATGTGGCCTTTCAGTCCGATGCTACCAACCTGGTAGACGACGACACGAATGGATATACCGACATCTTTGTCCACGACAGGGAGACGCTTCAAACCACGCGCGTCTCGGTCCACTCGAACGGCGCCCAGGCAAACTACCAGTCAAATCGTCCTTCCATCACTGCCGACGGACGATTTGTGGCATTCACGTCGTCTGCCAGCAACCTCGTGGACAATGACACCAACGGTAAGGGTGACGTCTTTGTCCATGACCGCCAGACACACCAAACGACTCGCATTTCCGTCGGCTTTGGCGGCGCGGAGCCGAATGACGTGTCGCAGCAAGCCACCATCTCTGCTGACGGGAGCCGCGTGGCTTTCACATCGTGGGCTAGCAATCTCGTGAGTCCGGCGAAATTCGCCTATGATGCCGTCTATGTCCGCAACCGGCTGGGTGGGCCAACGACACTCGTCTCGGCGGACTGGGAGGGCCGCGCGGTGGGTGGAGGCGCTCCCTCTATTTCCGGAGACGGACGCTATGTGGCTTTTAGCTCGGATCGCTTGTTGCAGAGCGACCCGAGTTCCGCCAGTGACATCTATGTCTACGACGCGGCAACGCAGTCTCTCGTGCGCGTCACGGTCCGCCCCGACGGCGCGTCGGCAAACGGCCAGTCTTGGAATACGGCGATCAGTGGCGACGGGGGCGTGGTGGCGTTTCAGTCCGACGCGACGAACCTGGTGGATGGCGACACCAATGGATATACTGACGTCTTCGTCCGCGGCTTGGGAACGGGTCCGTTCACGCGAGTCTCAGTCCGCTCCGATGGCACACAGGGAAACCATAGCTCTGGATACGTTCGCGTCGCCATCTCCGCGGACGGGCGCTTTGGCGCGTTTAGTTCCAATGCCAGCAACCTGGTGGCTGACGACACCAACTACCCCTGGGCGGATGTCTTTGTCCACGATCGCCAGACGCGGGAGACGACGCGCGTCTCTGTCAGTTCCGCGGGTGGGCAGGGAAATTGTGGGAGCTACCATCCGGCTATCTCCGGCGATGGACGCTATGTCGCATTCGAGTCGTGCGCCACCACCCTCGTAGCCGGCGATACGTTCGACTATATTAGCGACATCTTCGTCCGCGACCGCGGTCCCCAACCTGTTCTCCCCATCGTCGTCAACTCGATCAACGATACCCCCGACGCCAGTCTCGGCGACGGCGTGTGCTACACCGGTGTCACCACCTCCGAGGGCGAATTCGAATGCACCCTGCGCGCGGCCATCGCGGAAGCGAACGCCCGCGCCGGCGCGGATACGATCACGTTCAACATTCCCAGTGGCGGCATGGTCCCCCAGATTTGGGCGTCCAGCGCGCTGCCGGAGAATACCGACCCGGTCGTGATTGATGGGACGACCCAACCAGGCGTCACGCCCCCGGGAGTGGAATTGAGCGGCTATCGCAACGTCGCCTATGACGGGCTGGTGTTCACCACGGCCGGCAACACCGTCAAAGGCATGGTCGTCAATCAATTCGGCAAGAACGGCATCGTGCTTCGCAACGGCGGGCAGAACACCATCGAAAACAACTACATCGGCGCCGGCGTTCTCGGGGTGACCGCAGAGGGGAATGGGAAGAATGGTATCCTCGTCGAGAACTCGCCCAACAATGTGATCAAGGGCAACGTGATTATCGGGAATGGTCTCGGGCTATGGGCCGATGGGGAGGACAGCGGCGTTCGCATCAAGGGGAGTGGGGCGACCGGCAACAAGGTACAGGGCAATTTGATCGGCGTCACCAAGCCGCTAGTAGATCCACAAGGGAATCGCAAACGCGGCAACTATGACGGGGTGCTGATCCTGGACGGCGCGACCGACAACCTGATCGGCGGCCCTTCTGCCGCCGACCGCAACATCATCGGCGGCAACTCGGCAGGTGTTAGCATCATGGGACCGCAGACGAAACGGAACGTCGTCCAGGGCAACTACATCGGCACGGACGAGAGTAGCTGGGTTGGCTTGGGCAATTCGTTTTGGGGCGTCCGCATCAAGAGCGCGTCGGAGAACAGCATCCTCGGCAACCTTATCGCCGGGAACGGTCCCCCCTTGGGTGACGCGTACGTCAACGGCGCCATCCACATCACGACCGACGACAGCCGCGTCGCGCCGACTCTAAACATCGTCAAAGGGAACACGGTCGGCAAGACGGGGCTGGGGAATCGCAGCCACGGCATCTTGCTGGACGAAGGCGCGTCGCAGAATCAGATTGGCGGCACGGAACCCGGCGACGCGAACACCATCTCCTACAACACCGAAGCCGGCGTCGCGCTGAATGTGAGTAGCGGCGGCGCGACGCAGACCGCAACGCGGAATGCGATTCTGGGCAACTCGATCTTTGCGAACACGCGACTGGGCATTGACCTGGGCGGGCCGGAGTATGACGACTTGGGCGTGACCCTCAACGACGCGGGCGATGGGGACACGGGGCCCAACAATTATCAGAATTTCCCCGTGCTGATAGCGGCGACTCGCGGACTCAACGGCACGACCGTCCAAGCAACGCTGAACAGCGTCATCAGCACCACCTTCCGTGTCGAATTCTTCCGCCCCCTCGTCTGCGATGACACCGGATATGGCGAAGGCGAAACCTACCTGGGTTTCACCAATGTCACGACTGACGGGAGCGGCAACGCAAATTTTTCAATCACCTTCTTGACCACGATTCCCGAATATGTCACGGCGACGGCGACCGACCCGAACAACAACACTTCCGAGTTCTCCATCTGCACAATGGTCACCGAGGGCACGCCCACGCCAACCGCGACCGCCACGGGCACCGCGACCAGCACGCCCACGCGGACGCCCACCATTACGCCGACGGCCACGCGCACTGGCACGGCCACGAGCACGCGCACCGTAACTACGACGCCGACACGCACCGCGACGGGCACTCGGACACCCACGCGCACCGCGACCCCAACGCTCACACCCATCACCGCGAGCAGCACGGTGGGCACGAACGGCGGAACCGTCGCATCGAGCGATGGCAAATTCCAAATGACCTTCCCACCGGGCGCGGTTGCGGGGAATGTCACGGTGACGTACACCGAACAACCCGCGCCCGCTCAGCCGCTGCCCACGGGCCGCATCGGCGCGCGCTATTTCACCATCGAGGCGCGCGATGGCGCGGGCAACCTCGTCACCAACTTCAACCAACCCTACACGCTGATCCTCACCTACACGGATGCGGAACTAGCCGCCGCGGGTATCAGTGAAGCGAATCTCAACGTCGCGTTTTGGAATGGGAGCGCGTGGGTAGACATGCTGCCGTGCGCGGGATGCAGCGTGGACACCATCGCCAACCGCGTGACGATTGTCGCCAATCACCTGACGCCCTTCGCGCTGGTGGGCGGCGGCACAACCTACCGGCTCTTCCTGCCGATGACCGGACGCGGCGGCGGTTCCAACCCCATCAACGCCCCCGACCTCGTCGTGCAGAGCATCGCCGCGAACGCGACGACGCTCCAAATCGTCGTCAAGAATCAAGGGACTGCGCCGGTCACAGACGAATTTTGGGTGGACGTGTATTTCAATCCCAACCCCGCGCCGACGAAGGCGAATCAGATTTGGCAGATGCTGGCGTCGCAAGGGCTGGTCTGGGGTGTCACGTCCGCCGCGCTGCCGCTGAATCCGGGGAGCACGCTCACGCTCAGTGTGGGCGATGTGTACTACTGGCCGTCGCTGAGCAACGTGGCGGTAACACTCGCGGCAGGTACATCAGTCTACGCGCAGGTAGATTCGGCGAATGCGGACACCAACTATGGCGGGGTGCTGGAGAATCACGAGAGCACGGGTGGGGCGTACAACAACATCACGGGCGCGCAACTTACGACTGGGTTGAGTGTCCCACGGGCGGGTGCAGCGCGCGCGCAGGCGGCCAAAAAGTTGCCGAGAAGACCGTGAATCGAAGGATGAGGGATGAAGGATGAGGGATGAAGGATGAGGGATGAAGGATGAGGGATGAAGGATGAGGGATGACCATCACTTTGAACCGACGGCTGCCTTTGCCCAGGCAAGCATCTCGGGCGGCAAAGGCAGTTCCAGGGGTTGCGTATAGTCCACCGATAACGCATAGCCCGCGCGATCGTAGACTGTGTTCAGTGCCTGTTGCAGGTCTAACGCGACATCGGGATGCGGCGCGTGTAGGGGGATAGAAACCGTGGGTAGAGGGTCTGGCAAGTTGAACAGCCATGCTTCGGCCGTTGGATTTTCCGCCTGGCGACGTTCGACGCGGGACAGGATAACACAATAATCGCTTGGCCCCGGCGCCAACTCCCAACGCGTCCCCGCGCGCAACAGGTCAATCTCAATCCAGTGGGTGTCCGAATTGAGAATCTCGGTGCGCTTGCGAATGAACTGCTGATGGCGCACAGTCCCTTTGATCTTGTTGGTTGGCGAAAGGATCTCGATGACGGTTACTACCCGGCTTGTGCTGCGCTCGCGAATCTCAAGATAGCGTTCGCGCACCTCGTCGTCAATGTAAGTCAGGGGGAAAACGACTGCGCCAGATGGCATTGGGCGCGTTTGTACTGCCGCAGGATTCGCGGGAGCGTACTTGGCTCGCGCTTCCCTCGTCACTACGAGCACATCCGGCTCGATAAATGTTGGACTACCGGCAATGTAGACGCGCTCCTCGCCACGGACGTAATAATCAGGCGCGACGAGTGGTGTCAAGAGTTCTTGGCACACCGAAATCAGATTGCGATGAACATCGGGCCACAGCGCCGGATGCTCGAGCCAAGGATCCATGCCGGGAAATGGCGAAGGCATAATCGTCAACCTCCAATACGATTATGATTATACCACAGAACGTGACGAGTGACGAGACAAGTGACAAGAGAAGGATAAAGGATGAAGGATGAGGGATGAAAACAATCTTGGTTGAACTCATGGTGCTCGGAGTAATGCTGTTGATTGCGGCGCTCGCACTTGTGCCCACGACGCAGGCGGCGTTGCCGCCGCGACCGACCGTGCCGCCGACGCCGATTGTGGAGCCGCCGTACAAACCGGTCGGCGGGTGGATCGAGTTGCGCGCCCAGAACGCGCCCGGCGGCAATGTGTGGACGATCGTGCAATGGCAGGACGCGCTGCAAACGTGGCGCGACGTCGTCGAGTGGCGCGGGATGTTCGACGAGACGCGCGACGCTATTGGCCAAAAAACGTGGTGGGTCGAGCAGCGGGATTTCGGCTTGCGCATGCGTTGGCTCGTCTACTTGGAAACGCGCGAACAGGTAGTGTGCGAGAGCCAGCCGTTTGATGCGCCGAGAGAGAACAAGCAAACGGTGGTTGTTCCTGTGGAGTGCAAATGAGAATGTGGCGTTTGCCAAAAACCCGAAGGTTTTGCGCCACGCCCGGAGTAAACGCGCAGTAAACGCGGGGCTGGTACAATTCCATCGTGTCACACACTACAAAGACCCCGGAGGTCGAAATGAAAGCACCCCACCTGCTCGTCACGCTGATTTTGCTCGCCGCAGTCACGTTGGCCGCGTGCGCCGCGCCGCCCACGCCTAGTACGGGCGGGGTCACCCCGCCCCTACCGCCGACGGCGACACCCGTTCCACCGACCGCGACGCCCGTTCCACCGACCGCGACGCCCGTTCCGCCCACCGCGACACGCGTGCCTCCCACGCCAACGGCGACCAACACTCCCTTGCCGCCAACGGCAACATTTACTCCGACGCGACCTCCGACTCCGACGGCAACGCCCACCCAGGTCGCGCTCGCCCCCGAGCCGCGACCGGTGAAATTCAAAGCGGCCGATGGGCAGGACTTGGACGGGCTGTACTATCCCGCGGCCGTGAAACCCGCGCCCCTTGTCGTGTTGATGCACTGGGGCGGTGGCGACCAAAAGGATTGGCCTGAAATCGCGTTCTGGCTCCAGAACCGCGGCTTGGGCGGCAAGTCGCCCAAGACCAAACCCTGGCTCGACCCGTCGTGGTTTCCGCCGATGCTCAAAGGACAGTCGTTCGCGGTCTTTACGTTCAACTTTAGGTGCTTCGACCCCAAGTGCTCGAACGTTCCACCGAACGGCTGGTTGTTGGACGCCCAAGCCGCCATCAAGACTGCGAGCGAGTTGGAGGGCATAGACCCGCTGCGAATCGCGTCCATCGGCGGCAGCATTGGCGCGGACGGCGCGCCGGATGCTTGCTTCTGGCTGAACGCGCAAGGCGGAAAAGCCAAGTGCCTGGGCGCGCTATCGCTCTCGCCGGGTTCGTACCTGCGTGTACCCTATGCCGACGCGATCAAGGCGTTGCAGGGCGAGCAGCCACCCAAGCCGCTGTGGTGTTTCTTTGGGGAGCAGGATGCTCCATCGGCGCGGGCTTGCCAATCGGGTTCGGGCAGCGCATACCGCACGATTAGCTTTCCCGGCGACTTGCACGCGATGATGATGATTCAACCGCAGGTGCAGCCGAGCGCGCTGCAATTGATTCTCGATTGGCTCAAGTTGACGTTTGGAGTGGGGACGTGAAAGAAGGTGACCCATGCGCACGCGATTCGCCAATCAAGCAAGAGGGTACGCGCGGCTGTGGCTCGTCGTCTTCGCGCTGGCGGCGTTGCTGTTGTTGCTGCTTAACGGCGTGTCGGTCAACTCCGCGCGCGCCGACGACGAGAAGACATGCTGGCGCGCCAAGCCCGCCGTCATTCAAACCGAATACGAAAAACGCTATGCCGGACAAACCAAGGATCACAATATCAGTTACAGTGAGGGGCATTTTACCCTCCAAGCCGGCGGCAAGTCGAACACGATCAGTTGGGTAAAACCGCCGGATCGCATCTGCGCGGGAGACCCTTTTTCGCTCAGCATGCAGTCGTCGTCCGGCGAAGGGGCATTGGTGCTGGGCAGGTTCGAGGTCACGGGACGATGCAACACGGTGAGCGGCGACCTCTTCAAAGGCGCGGCGAGTTGGGGCGCTCCGTCCAATCCGGCCCTTGCGCCGCGCCAAAACACGACCGTCCTGACCTGTACCAAGCTGGAAAACATTTGGGTCGGCGCCGGTTCGTGGGGCGGCACGGGCAACATCCCCTATGCCGACGTCAGAGTGACATGGGAATACGAGCCAGAGCCGGAAATCGCGGTGCCCACCGCAACTCGGCAACAAGCCGCGACGCCAGCCGCGATTCCGACGCAGCCCGCCGACATTGACCTCAGCATTGACCACATCGAGGTGACGCAGGCGATTCAGAATGGAGACAACAGCGTTCCGCTTGTCGCCGGCAAAAGCACGGTCGTGCGCGTCTTTGTCAGAGTGACCGGGAATCCACGCGGTCCCGTTTCGGGCGTCATGCTCTCCGCGTGCGGCATGCATACTTCATTTCGCGGCATGACCGATACTTGCGTTCCCGGCGCGCGCATGAACACGCCTTTTACCGCGCCGCTCAACCCCCGGCGCAGTGTGATTAGCGATACGATCAATCTTTACCTGCCGCTGGAGATGACGTATGCCAGCGCCGTCGTGAACGACAACACCACCTATCCACTCGAATTGTGGATCAACCCGCTCAGGACCATCCCGGAGACGAACTATAACAACAACAAGTTCAGCCAGCAACTCGTCTTCACGAAACAAAATCGGTTGAGCGTTGGATATTTGCGCGTCGGCTATCAGCCGCCGGGACAAGCCGATCCCGCCTTCCCTTCGGTTGCGGTCAGCACGTATGTCTCGTTGACGCAAAAACTCTACCCCATCGCCGACAATTGGATTGACTATTACGAAATCCCGCTGCGCCGACCCTACACCCAACCGCTGTTCGACCCAACGAATCACCCTACGCGAACCTTTGACTTGGAAGACGCGTTTGTCGTACGGTTGCGCAAGCAGTACGATCTCATGAGCGGCTACAAACCAGATCAACTGATCGCGTGGCTGCCGACGATTCCCGACCCGGTTCCGGCTAATATGGCGGTCTGCACCGGTCAATCCGATCCGATGTGGCTGACCAACGCCGGCAGAGGCGCCGGTCGCGTGGCATTTGTCAAAGACTTTACACCACGCGATGTGCTTTATCGCCAAGCCGTTCTCGCGCACGAGATGGCGCACAATTTTGGGCTGCGGCACACCAATCGGGCGGATGCGTGCGGCGCGTGGGACTCGGACACGCAATGGCCCTACGCCACTTCCGAGATCCAGGAATTCGGGTTTGACGTGTTGGAGCGACGCGTGATTCCCAACACGCGCTTCGACATGATGTCCTATTGTGGGAATCCCGGCAGCAACATCTGGATTTCGCCGTTCACGTACACGCAACTCTACGACAGCGCGCTGCGCCCGCGCGATTCGCCCACTCCGGTTCCTCTTCGATTCGCGATGTTGGGACGCGATGGATCGCCCCGCTTGTCCAACGCGCTCACCCAACCGCGATTGGAACAACTCATCATCAGCGGCTCGATCCGGCGGGACGGAAGCGCGGGGCGACTCGATCCCGCGTACCACAGCGCGGACTTCGACCCCGGCGATCCCCTGCCCACCTCCGGCAACCAGTGCTTGAGTTTGAGCGGCGCGAGTGGAACGCTCGCGACCTACTGCTTTACGCTGCCGTTCCGCGCGCATCAGAGCGACGCCGTGCTCGACGAACAGGGTTTCACTCTCAAAGCGCACTATCCCGCCGGGACGACCCGCGTCGCGCTCGTACGCGATAATCGCGAACTCGCCGCGCTCACCGCCAGCCCGAACGCGCCGGCGCTCAGCATCACCTCGCCGCGCGCGGGCGAGACGTGGACCGGCGCGCACACGTTGGCGTGGAACGGCGCGGACGCGGACGGCGGCAAGTTGACGTACACGGTGCTCTACACGCCGAACGGCGGGCGGTCGTGGTATCCGCTTGAGTTAGACACTTCCGACTCGCAGTTGGCGATCCATACGTCCGAAATCGCGAGCGGCGATCAGGTGCAATTCCGCGTCCTCGCGAGCGATGGACTCAACACCACGCGAGCTGATTCGCCGCCGATTCAAGTGCGGAACGGGATTGCTGTCGAGTCCACGCCGCAAGCGCCGGGCAGCAGTGCGACGGCCAGCGCCGATTCCGGCGCGCTGCTCCTGATCGCGCTTGGAGGCACGGTTGTGTGTGGAATATTCGGTGCGCTCTTGATCGCGGGCCTAGTCGTCATCACGCGCCCGCGCGCGCGTCCCAGTCAGCGGCCGCGTGATTTGCCGGAACGCGGCGGACCCCGCAAACCGACGAACTTGCCGAGGTAAGGAGAGGACGGCATGAATCGCAAAATCGCCTTCAACGCATTGCTCGTTTTGTTCGCCGGTCTCGTGCTCGTCGTCGTGAGCGGCTGCGCGAGCGCAACCCCAACGCTCGCGCCAACCCCGCTGCCGCCGACCGCAACGCCCGCGGTTCCAACGGCAACGCGCGTGCCACCCACCGCGACGCCCGCGCCGCCAACCGCAACACGCGTGCCACCCACTGCCACGCCCGTGGCCCCCACCGCGACGCCCACCGCGACGCCCACTCCCATCACGCTCAGAGGCATGGCGGATGACATCACTCGCGGCGTTGGAGTAGTGAGGCAGATCGTGGAGGGGGATCCGCAGAAGGTGGTCTTCGTCTTCGAGGACTGGCATCGTTCCCGCACCGACCAGGTGCAGATCGCGCTCATGCTCAATCGCCTGTACACGCGCTTTCGCCTGCGACACATTGGCTTGGAAGGAGCCGGCGCGGACAAGGGCGCGCTCAACCTCGCCTGGGCGCAGCGCAAGCCATACTACCAACCAAATCAAAAGATCACCGGGCGCGAGGATGTGATCGTCGCGACGCTCAAGGACGGTGAGATTAACAGCGCCGAGTTCATGGGCTTGATCTACGCCGATGTGGTCGTCCACGGGCTCGAGGACCCCGTCCTGTATGCCGTCGAGCAAACGCAAGACGCGATGGCGGCACAGAATCTCTACCTGAGAGAGATCGCCGTCCCCCGCATGAACCGCGAGCAACGCGCCACCTATCAAGCCCTGCGCGATCAGAATAAGCTCGGCGATGCCTTCGCCTTCGCCGTGAGCACCGACAAGGTCGCCTCGGAATTGTGGTGGCGTTACACCTCGGGTATCATCGTCGGCTTCTCGGTCGAAGAACAGATAGAAGTGTTGGACCAAATCGCGCAAGAGGCAGCCAAGGCAGGCTTCAAGCCCACCGCGCGGGAACAGCAAGCGCTCAGGGAACTGTACGATTACCTCCGCGTCGTATCGGCGCGCAGCGACGCGATGGTCGCGAACATGCTCAAGGTCGTCGCCGCAAATCCTGGAGCGCCGTTGGCGCTGGCGGGCTTGGGGTCGGATCACGTCAAGCGAGTCGCGGAATTGTTGACTCAAGCCGGCGTCTCAGTGGTGGTCATCCGTTCCGCGGCGCGGTCGGAGCAGACCGTGGAGGCATATCTGAAGGGGACGCAGAGCAAGGCAGGACAGCTCTCCAACGAGGCACTGGCACGCAAGTACCAAGGGCGTTCCGTTGCGCCTGCCGGGACATTGGGCGCGCTGCTCAGTGGGGGCCGAAAGCCGCCGCCGGTTGCCGACAAAGAGTGGTACAAGCGACTCGAGCGAATCCGGGAATACGTGCAAGAGATCGCGTGGGCCGCCGCCTCGGCCGGGACGGAGCCGTGGCAAGTCGCGAGTGCCGCGAATGCGATTGCTGGAAAATGGGCCACCCTGTTCAACGAACTGGGCATTGCCAGCGCCTCGGTAACAGGGATCAACGTCAGCACATTCACGCCCATGGTTCAGGTGACAGTCGTGATGCAGGATGGGCAATGGTTCACTCTTGAGGTTCAAGTCAACCCGGAGAGATTCAATCCCCTCCAGCCAACCAATGAACCCAACGTTGACCTCGAGGGGTTTCTCTATCAGGGCACAGACCAATGGTCAACCGAGACTGTCAGCGACCCGCAAGCCGGCGAACCACAGCAGGTTTCCTCGAACGTGCAGGCGACGTCGCTTGACAGTCACCCAGTGCAGGTTCCCCCGCGGCCCAGTTGGTGGACTGTCAAGCCCGACGGCACTATAGTCACCGTCATGCCTGATGGGACGAAGGTGACCAAATACCCGGACGGCACAACCATCACGCAGCAACCCGACGGCACAACGATCGCCCAGCAGCCCGACGGCACGACAGTCACTACGCTACCCGACAGCACGACGATCACCAAGCAACCTGATGGCACGACAATCGCCACGCAGCCCGACGGCAAGAAGATCACCACACGGCCCGAGGACGGAACGTATATCGAGGAAACACCAGGGGTCGGAAAGGTAACTTACGAACCGGACGGCACGACCATCTGGCAGGGGGCAGATGGCACGACGACGATCCGCAAACCCGACGGCACCAAGATCACCCAAAAGCCCGATGGCACGATGGTCTATGACAAGCCCGACGTCGCCACGGTCACCGTCTTGCCCAACGGCACCAAGATCACCGAACTTGCCGATGGGACGCAAGTCACCCAATGGCCGGACGGGATGACACACACCAAGTGGCCCAACGGCGTTACATCCACCAAAAAACCCGATGGCAGCACCGTCACCAAGTCGCCCGATGGCACCTCGATCTTTAATTCGCCGGACGGCACTTCGAGCTTTACGTTGTCCGACGGCACGGGCATAATCCACAACCCTGACGGCACAGACACCTATATCAGGGCGGATGGCACCAAGTCCACCGAGAAGCCCGACGGCACGCACATCACCGAGCGGCCGGACGGTACCAAGATCACCAAGTACCCCGGCGGCACAACGCTAACCGAATACCCCGGTGGCACGACCATCAGCCAGGCGTCTGACGGTACCAAAACCACTACATTTCCAGACACCAGCCAGCGGATTGAATACCCCAATGGCACACAAGTATCCAAGTGGCCCGATGGTACCAAAATCACCAAGTACCCCGACGGCTCGGCGACCACGGAAACGTCCGATGGCACGGTTGTTAACTTCAGGCCCGACGGCACCAAGATCACCGTACAGCCCGATGGCACCAAGATCACCGTACAGCCCGATGGCACGAAGGTGATCGAGTACCCCAACGACAAGACGGAAACCATCAAACCCTAAAGACATGGAAACCCGAAGAGTCTCTCAAGACCCTTCGGGTTTAGCCGGCAAAGACGACATTCACCGGCGCGTGGAAGCCGGTCAGCACTTGCGAGCGTGCGGTTTCGCCCGCGCCAAACTTGCCTAGCAGCCCATACACATCTTGTTCGAGCACAAAGACCTCTTGACAAGAAGGATGC
>JACQYF010000166.1 GCA_016208315.1 Chloroflexota bacterium
AAATCGGCTCGACTTGCTGGATGCGGGTCACTTGGACTTTGGTCACGGTCTCGATCGGCCAGGGCAAATGATAGCCCAACCCCGATGGGACGCCGACCGCCACGCGCTGCCCAAAGCGGCGCACGACCGCTTGCTCGTCCGGTTGAACGAAATAGAATCCCGAACCGGCCCAGCCGCTCGCGAGGAGAACGACGACGAGCGCGATGGCGCGACGCGAAAAGCGCATCGGCAAGCGATGTTCGAGGTGGCTGCCCGCGGAGAGTCCGGCGACGGCGCTCTGGAAGATGTGATAACCCGCCGAGAAAATGAACAGCGCGACGATCACCGCGGCGACTTTGTCCAGACTGCGGAAGCCGATCAAGTAACCGAGCAGTCCGGCGAGCACGACCGTCGAGCTGAACACGTCCATCGTCGAGTGCGTGCCATCGGCAATTAGCGCGGGCGAATCGGTTGCGCGCCCGACAAAGGTTTTGTAGCGTCCCATGAAATAGGCAAACGCAATCGTCAACAGCGCGCCGACGGCGACCCAGCCCACGTTCATCAGTTCGTGCTCGTGCCCGCCGATCACGTCGGCAAACACGCGATAGCCCATGTAGAACACAAAGATGGAGACGAACAGCGAAACCGCGTGCTCGATCCTCACCCCCACCCCCGCACCCCCTCCCCCTCTCCTGAAACGAAGTTCAGTTTCAGGAGAGGGGGAGGGGGCTGGGGAGAGGGGATGAGGTGTGGGGGTACGTCCGGCGAGTACGATGCCGATTAGGACGACTATCGAGACGAAGACGTCGGTGAACGAGTGCCAGCCGCTCGCGCGCAGCGCGATACTGCCCGAGACATCGGCCAGATAGAACTTGGTGGCGATAAGCAGAATGTTGACGGCGATGGCGATGAGGAGCGTCGTAATCTTTCGGTTCATGGTTGCGCCAATTCCTGTACGACCTGATTCAAGCGATCTTCGTGGATGTTCAAGCCCATCCGCCGCGCCAACTCTTGCTCGAACTTGGTCAGCGCCTGTTCGTGTTTTGTATCGCGCACGTCGGCGCGGACGAGGTCACGCACCTGGTCGAGCGGTTGCGGTTGGGCATCCACTCTTTCCCGCGCGAGCACGATAAAGTAGCTGTCGCCCGCCGCAAAGGGCGGCGAAATTTCCCCCGCCTTCAGGGAGAGGACGGTCGTGATGAACAAGTACGATTCGGGGTCTATGATTGCGCTCGGCGGCAGCGTGATCCATTCCTCGAAGACGCCGCCTTTTTGTGCGATCTCGGCGTCCTCAGAAACCTCGCGCGCGACGGCGGCAAAATCTTCGCCCGTTTGCCAGGGCACATCGGGCTGCAGACGCTTGTACGCCGCCTGAACTTTTTGGACGGCAGCTTTGCGCGAGGCATCGTCCACGCCGCGCCCGATGCGGATGTAGCTGATCTTGACTTTCGGCGGCGTGGCGTAGTGGCGCGGGTTCCCCTTGTAGTGCTCTTCAATGTCCGCGTCGGTCACGTCGAGCTGGCCTTCCATTTCTTCGTCGTGCAGGATTTCGGCGAGGACGTGACGGCGCGTTTCTTCCATCTCTTTCTGATTCTGCGACTGCGCCAGCCGCGCGGGCACGCTCTGCAGGATCAACAGACGGTCGGCGATGGCGTCCACGAGTTGGCGTTTTTGTTCGCGTGTGCTGTAATGCGCGCGGAGGTCGGCCGGCAGCGCGTTGTACTCTTCGAGGAAATCGGCAAGCGTGTAGCGAATGCCGTTGACGGAAAGCAGAATCTCGTTCTTCTTTTCGGCGTAGTACGACTGCTCGCGCTCGGCACGTAGTTTGGCGGAGAGGGTTTCGTGCACTTCGTCGAATGCTTTGACACGCCCAGGGCGTTTCTCCGCGAGGCGGACGACGAGGTACGCATCGCCGTCTTGAAACACTTTCGAGACCTGCCCATCGCTCAAGATGAAAACGTTCGTGTCAAACGCTGCGCCGCGTGCCCCGCGCGCGATCAGGTCGTTGTTGGCGACGAACGACGGCTCGTTGGTTTCGAAGGCGACTTGTGAGAACTCTTCGCCCGCCTGGACGCGCGCGAGCGCGCGGTCGGCTTTGTCTTTCGCTTTCACGCGGATTTCGTCCACGCGCACGCGATCCGGCTCGCGGAACGCATCGAGATTGTTCTGGTAGTAGGATTGGAGTTCGGCGTCGGCCGGCGCGGGCACGTCGAGCAGGTCGGCATTCAGCGTGACGGTGGCATTGGCGCGCAGTTGTTTGTTAAAGTCGTCAATGACCGTTTGCTCTTTCTGCGCGTGCAAGAGATTGCGAATCTGTTCTTTGACCTGCGTCAGCGACTGGCCTTTGAACTGATCGCGGTTGTCGTCGAAGTATTTCTGGATCTCGCTCTCTTCGATCTTGACGTCGAACTCGTGCATGCGCTGCGCGACATCGTGGAGCGTGACGACGTCGGCCGCGTCCTTCAGCGCGCGGCGGAACGTTTCTTTGGTGTCCACCTGCCGCTCGGTCGCCCACTTGGCGACGACCTCGTGCACCGCCAAGTCTTGGATCAGGTGGCGCACGCCTTCGACGGAGCGCAGCGCGAGCTGCTCTTGCGCGGACGCCATGCGAAAGTGCTCGACGACCTGCTCTTGGGTGACCACGCCGTCCTGATACGCGGCGAGGACATTCTGATCGGGATGATCGGGCGGACGGTTAAATTTGACGGCGAGCAAGACCATGGCGAGCGCGATGAACGGGATGAGGATGAAAACGTATTCCTTGCCCGCGAGCCACGGAGGCAGATTGTTCATGCTGATTGTGCCGGGCCGCGCAACACAGTAGTCGTGTACACGAAACCCGCGCTGCGACCATTGGACTTGATCGGCTTGGTTCGTTCGCTGAGCTGCGCCCGCGCGAATTTTGCGGGCGCGCCTTCGAATTCGGTCTGGCAGAGGGGGCAACACATATAGTACGTGACGCCGCGAAAATCAATCGCAATGTGCGCCCGTTGGCGCTTGATGCGTTTACCGCAGACTGGATCTATGAGCATTCGAGCCGACCTCCTCGGGAATTTTCGGAAAGAGACAGACACCCCAACACAAGGCGAGCGCGATCAAAAACGTTATGGCCGCGGCGGCCAGACCGCCTTGCCATCCGAAGAATGGCAGCGTGAACAGCACGACGAATGGCACGACGCACAGCCACAACACGAGCGTCAACAGCATGGTGGTGTCGTGAAAGCCATTCAGCAAGTGGCGAATGCGTTTCGGCATGAATCCTCCTCTGAAAACGCGGGACAATTTGGCAAATTGTCCCACATCGCGTTCTATTCTACGAGAATTATACGGCGGGCACTACCGCCTTGAGACCAGTTTTACCACGGGCCATTTCGCCTACGCCGGAATACGCCATTTGGCGCGTGCCCCACCGCGCCGAATGGCGCGGTCGTGAAATTAGAGACTTCCAAAGTCTCGGAGACTTCGGAAGTCTCTGCTAGCTCATTCGGCAGGCGCCATCAGCGGCATTGGGGCCGCGTGGCAGGCGCAATCCGCGCCACAACCACAGGCCGACTGTTTACGGTCAGACGCCCGCCTGAGCACAAGCCCGAGTCGCCAGGGCGTGCCCAGCGCGGGGAGTAAGAAGCGGTCCAGGCCCCAATACCCCGCCGTCTTCCAAGCGACGATGAGGAGCACCGAGAGCAAGAAAAAGACTGGGTTAACGCTCGTCGTGCCCGCCAACATAACGCTCCAGTTCATCAATCCGCCGAACAGCGCGGCGACGCCCGTAAACGCGCCCAGCAACAGGGCGATACCGACGAGCAATTCGCCGGCGACGACCAGTTTGGAGAACCACGTCCAGGACTGGGTGTCCACCAAGAATTGGATAAAGGCGCGATACCAGTCGAACGTGATCACGGGCTTGGGGTCCACCTTGAGCGCGCCGAGCCAATAGTTCTTGAGCGCGTCGCCCGTGTTCACCCACGCGGGGTTGTTCAATTTGCCAAATCCCGACGTAATCCACGTGTACGCCATGTAGAGCCGCACGATCGCCCAGAGCCACGCCATCCGCGTGTCCGAGAAAAAGAAACGCGTGAACGGCGGGTCGGCGATCTGCGACGGACGATATGCAATTGTACTTGTCATGGGAATACCTCCTCGTATCTTCTGCGTTCATTCTACGTGATGCTTGCCGCTCACACCAGCGCCATCTGACCCGTCCGCGACGGGCAAAAATGCCCATCGTCCGTTGGACTCTAGTCGGGCGCGCAGTACGCCGAATGGCGCGTGCGCCAACGCGCTATTTGGCGGTTTCGGGCCACGGAAAAATAGTGTAGCATGGAGGCGCGTACGCCCAGCCCGTCGCAGGCGCGACCGAGGAATTCCGAAGGAGTGTCATATGCCAAGCCGTTCCCAAGCCGACGCGGGTGTCGCCATCGTGCTGGCTCTGGTCTTGATCGCGATCATTAGCGCCGTGATGCTGATTCCGACTCTGCTCGCGGGTTTTCAGTCCGAGCGCGGCGCGAGTCAAGTCGCGGCCGTAGTCACGCCGACCGCCAGCGCCGCGTTGGAACGCGCGCGTGCGGTTCTGGCGCGCGCGCGCGCGGACGTGATCCCGCGCGAGGGACTGGGCACCGATTACGGCGTGACGTTCAGCGAGGCGGGCTACCGGACGCTGATCCAATGGAACGCCGAGTGGCAAGTCGAGGCGCGCACGGCTAACGCGTTCGAGTCGCTCAATTTGATGCTGCCGTGCTGCGACTGGTCGAAGCCGAGCCGCGACGAGAAAACCAACTGCGCCTGCGGACATCACCAGGCGCTGGAAGGACTGTCGAAAAAACTATTGAGCGAGGACCGGAGCGCCGGAGCGGTGCAGCGCGAGGTCACGCGGTGGAGCCGCTATCTATATCCGAAAGAAGCGCTGTCCGCCGAAATGGTAAAGCGCGCCCAGCTCGATCCCGAAACCAAAGCCGCGCTTGCAGAATTGCAAGCGCGCGGCGAGTGTTGAGAGTTGTACCGCGCCAAATGGCGTATCTCCGAGTAGGCAAATCGGCGGGGAGAGAAACTAGCCCGCAGACGGTAGATTGATCGAAAGGTTTGCTTTATACTGGATAGCAGAGGTTCAAGATGCACACTGATTTAGATACCTATGCCTACGGGCTGTGGTTCGCCGTCGCGTTCAACGTCGTGCTCGTCCTCGTCTTCGCCTTGAGTTTCCTCGCGCCCAAACGGCGCGTCGAGTGGCGCTCGATGGGCGTGTTCGCCGGGTGGGTCGTCGCGCTCTTTACCGAGATGTTCGGCTTTCCGCTCACAATCTACCTCTTGTCATCCTGGCTCGGCCGCGCCTATCCCGTGGCCGAACCGTTTTCGCATCTGAACGGCCACTTGTTCGCGGCATTCATCGGCGGCTCGCCGCTAATCGTTCTTCTCGTGGACGGCATCACCAGTCTCCTCTTTCTCTTCGCGCTCGTACTGATGGGCAAAGCGTTCGGACAAATTCATCGCGGGCACGGCGAGCTGGTGACGGATGGGTTGTACGCGTATGTGCGCCATCCGCAATACAGCGCGCTCTTTCTCCTCATCGTCTCCATGTTGATCCAGTGGCCCGCGCTCTTGTCCTGGCTGATGGCGCCGATCCTATTCATCACCTACCTGCGCCTGGCGCGGCGCGAAGAACGCGAAATGATCGAACAATTTGGCGAGCGTTACCTGGCCTATCGCGCGACCACGCCGTCGTTTGTCCCATCGTGGCGAACTTTGCGGCGACCGCGCGTGGCCGCGCCCTTGACTGAAACTACGTTGTGAGCGCCTCGGCTCGATTTCGAAGCGGCACGACACCATCCTCGCACGAGATCGAGCTGAGGGAACCCCCTAACCGCTCTCGCCCAGCGTCAACGAAAGGAGGCGAAGCCACCTGACCTGGGCGAGAGCGCAAATACCCTTTCGATGTCTTTGAGATAGTTTTCAGTCGTTTGGAGCAAATGATCAATGCGAGACCAAACCCAGCAAGATTTTCTGAATGCACTGTGCCCCAAGCTCCGTCCGCTGATCGCCCGCGTGCTGGAGTGTGACTGTGGGTGCCAGGTACTCGATTTCTTCCGCCAGCGCCCGCGGGCCTGGCTTCAAATGAGTGATATTGCGTATCATCTTCGCCAAACGCCACAGCAAACGATAGTCATATTGAATGTGTTGGTCGAACAGGGCATCGTAGAGCATTTCACCGTGCTCAACCGCTGGACGTTTTACGGTCTCTCCCAACGCCATGAAATTCTCCGGGCGCTCGATCAATTTTGGACGTGGCGAGACCATTGGCACGCGCGCATGGAGCAGGTCAAAGACGCGCTGCAGTTGCCCGCGGCGCGCGAGTCGGTCTCGGTTTCCCGAGTATAGATGTGGCTACCACCGTGGCTGCCCTACCTGGGCAGTAATACCATTCTCATCTTTTTCATTTACGGCCTCGCCTTCTTTGCGATGGGCGTTGCCATTCTGGTCGAGTGGCGCCGGGCCAGCGCGCCGCGCAGCGCGCTCGCGGCGGCGCTGGGTTTCCTCGCGGCTTTTGCTTTCATCCACAGCATCGTCGAATGGCTCGCCATGTTTCATCTGTTCCACGACCACGGACTCGACATCGTGTGGGGCCCCTGGCTCGTGCCGGCGCGCCTGTTTCTGCTGGCGGTGTCCAGTCTGGCGCTCGGCCAATTCGGCGCCGCGCTCGTCGCGTCCGCGTTCCCGCGCTATCGCGCGATCCTGGTATTGCCGGCGCTCTTGTTCGCGATCTGGATCGCAGGGTGGGCCGTGGCCTTTGTCCAGGGGTGGGCGCTGAGCGACGAGGGCGCGGTCCGCACCGAGGTGTTTGCGCGTTGCCTGCTCTATTTGACCGGCTCGCTCCTCTCCGCGTGGGGCTTGCTCGTGCAGCGGGGCAACCTCGCGCGCGATTACAGGCGCACGGCCTACATGTTCCTATTGAACGCGCTTTTCTCGGGGCTGATCGTACCGGGCGCGCCGTTTCTGCCCGCGGCGGTGTTGAATCAAGAGGCCCTGTTCGCGCTGGCTGGCGTCCCGGTCCAACTGCTGCGCGCTCTGCTTGCGCTGGCGATCGCTTTTTACGTGACGCGCGTCCTCAAGGTGTTTGAGTTGGAACGACGATTGGAACTGGAGCATCTGAACACGCAGCTCCAAACCCTCTCGGCCCAAATCATCACCGCGCAGGAAGAGGAACGCAAGCGCATCGCGCGCGACCTGCACGACGACACGGCCCAGGCGCTGACCGCGCTCCTCGTGCGCCTGCGCCTGGTCGAACGCGCCGAACTCGGCGAGCCGGACCGCGCTGCCCTCGGCGAGCTGCGCGAGCTCACGACCCGGACACTCGAGAACGTGCGGCAACTCGCATTTCAACTCCGCCCCACCGACATGGACGATCTGGGCCTCGTGGCGGCGCTCCAAGAGTTTGCCGAAACCTACGCCAAGCGTTACGGAATTCGAGTGGACTTGACGATTGATGGACTGCGCGCGCGTCTGCCGACGAACGTCGAGTTGGTCTTGTATCGCATCGTGCAAGAGGCGCTCACGAACGTGGCGCGCCATGCCGGCGGCGCGACGTGTGTTCAAGTTGTTCTCGCGCGGTGTGACCATACTCTCACCGCCACCATCGCGGACAACGGCAAAGGGTTTGACGTCGAACGGGTCTTGGCGGCGAAGGAACGCGGCTTGGGCCTGTTCGGCATGCAAGAACGCGCCGCGCTCGTCGGCGGAACGTTCCGTGTGGAATCGAAAATGGGGACAGGCACATCGCTCACCGTGGAGGCGCCGCTTGAATAAGACTGAAAGTCCTGTAAGGATTCGCATTCTCATCGCCGACGACCACGCGGTCTTGCGGCTCGGCTTGAAAACGCTGCTCGGCGCGGAGCCGGACATGGACGTGATCGGCGAAGCGGAAGATGGCCGCGTGGCGATTGACAAAGCGCAGGCGCTCAAACCCGACGTCGTCGTCATGGACATTGCGATGCCCAACCTGAACGGTCTCGAGGCGACGCGCGAGATCAAGACACGCGGCTTGGAATGCCAAATCGTCATTCTGACCGTCCACGCGCAGGAGCGGTATCTTTTCCCGGTGCTGCAAGCCGGCGCGTCGGGTTACGTGCTCAAGAATGCGGCCGACACCGAACTCGTCCAAGCGATCCGCACGATCGCGCGCGGGCAGGTGTTTCTCTATCCGACGGCGGCGAAACTCTTGCTCGAAGACTATATGAAGCGCATCCACGCCGGCGAGGAACGCGAACGGTACGACGGCTTGACCGACCGCGAACGCGCGGTGGTGCGTCTCGTCGCCGAAGGGTACACGAGCCAGGAGATCGCCGAGAAACTCGTGATCAGCGCCAAAACGGTCGAGACCTATCGCGCCCGCGTGATGGAGAAACTGAATTTGCAGCACCGCTCCGAGTTGGTGAAATACGCGCTGCGCGTCGGCCTGATCACCCCGTTCGACGAAACATGATTAGGACGCGGACTAACGCGGATGGACGCGAATTTTTTCTTGTTATCTGCGTTAATCCGCGTCCGATTATTCCTGTCAGGGAACTCCCCATCGCAAAACCCTGACTTTTCCCGACTGACAGAAATCCCCAACGGCTCTATGCTGGTGTTGGGGATTTTTCAATGGCGATAGACATCCTTGCCGATATGGGCACGGGCGCGCTGGCAGGCGCGCTCGCCCTCTCGTTGTACGCCATGCTTACCGCGGCGATCGCGGCCGCGTCGAATCGCGTTCTGCTCTGGCGCAGTGCGGCCCGCGCGATCCACGCCATCGCGTTCTTGACGACGCTCGCGCTGGGTTTGCAGGTCGCGCTCTTCGCCGCGCGTGCGTTTCAATTCGCGTACGTCGCCAGCAATACCAGCCGCGACCTGCCGCTCGTATACGCCGTCGCCGCGCTCTGGGCCGGCGAAGATGGCTCGCTCCTTTTGTGGACGTGGGCGCTGGCTTTGTGCGCGTGGATCGCGACACGCGCCAGCGCCAACCCCCGACTCGTCCACACGGCGGTCGCGATCCTCGGCGGCATCCAGATTTTCTTCCTCTGGCTCGTGCTTCAAGCGCAGCCCTTTGCGCTCCTCGCCTTCGCGCCCACGAATGGACAGGGACTCAATCCGATCTTGCAGACGCCGTGGATGTACCGGCATCCCCTGCCGCTCTACCTCGGTCTTGCCGCGCTCGCCGTTCCGTTTGCGTTCGCGCTCGCCGCGCTGCTGACCGGGCAACTGGACGATGGGTGGGCGCGCGCCGCGCGCGGCTGGGCCATCGCCGGCTGGCTGCTGCTCACCCTGGCGATTGTGTTCGGCGCGCAGTGGGCGGTCCGCGCCGATGGCTGGGGCGGCTATTGGGGCTGGGACCCGGTCGAAAACGCGGCGCTCTTGCCGTGGCTAGCGGTCGTCGCGTTTTTCCATTCGCGGATGGCGACCGAGCGGCGCGGGATGTTGAAACGCTGGACGCTGGCGCTCGCAGGAACGACGTTTGGTTTCGCCCTCGTCGGCGCGTTCATCAGTCGCGGCGGCATCGTCCCCTCGATTCACGCGTTCGGTTCGACCGGTCGCGGCGACGCATTCCTGTATCTCGCCGCATTCGCGCTCGTCGTCTTTTTCGCGCTGCTGCTGTTTCGCTGGCGCGATTTGCGCGGCGCGCACACCCCCAGACTCTTCGCGCGCGAGAGCACGCTGAGTTGGACGAATTGGACGCTGACCGCGCTCGCGTTCCTGGAACTCGCCGCTAGTGTGACGCCGTGGTGGACGCGATTGATGGGCGCGCGCGAAATCGTGCTGAGCGCGACGTTTTACAACCACGCGACCGCGCCGCTGTGGAGCGCGCTCTTGGTCAGCATGGGCGTGTGCCCGCTGGTCGGATTCGGCGCGCGCGCCTCGGGGAAAACGCTGCGCGCCCTTGCAGTTCCACTCGCGAGCGCGGCCATTGGCGCGGCGCTTGGCCTGTTGATCGCCGCGGATGGTTGGCGCAGCGCGCTATTCGGATTAGGCGGATTCGTCCTCGCGAGCACATGGGACGATTTTGGACGCGGTCTCGCGGCGCGCTGGCGAAAAGGAGAGCGCAATATCATCTTTTCATTCGCGGGGCTGGTCGCGCAAAGCCGGCGACACTATGGCGGCTACCTCGCTCACATCGGCATCGTCTTCATGGCGCTCGGTCTCGCGTCCGGCGAAGAACTGATCTGGGCCGGGTTGGCGATCCTCACCGTAGGCACACTCGTCGCCGTCTTACCCATACAACAGCGAATTAAGGAAAAACGAATTAACGAATTCATTCGTGTTTCCCCAATTCGTGTTGTGCTTTCGCCGCACGAACTAGGGAATCCAGAATGAACGCACGGCTTGCTGTTTACCTGTTTACTTGGGTACTTGTCTATCTGTCTACCGCATCGCCCGCTGCCGCGCAATCTTCCACTGGCGTCGTAACCGGCGTCGTCCGCAACAGCACACAAGGCGCCAACCCGGCATCCGTGCGCGGGCTGAACGTCGTCGTGCGCGCGCTCGAAGCCGATGGGCGCGAAGGGGCGACGTTCACTGCGACCACGAACGACGCGGGCGAATAT
>JACQYF010000167.1 GCA_016208315.1 Chloroflexota bacterium
CGGGCGGCGACGCCGGGGACGCCCATCATGCCTCGGCCCTCGACGGTGATCAAATTGAGCGATTTGATGGCGGTGACGGCCTTGATCGCGCCTCGCGTGCCATTCCCATCTTCGACGATGCGCGTGCCGGGGTGCGAGGGGTTGAAGGTGTTCTTGATTCGGAGAACACCGCCGCTCTCGACGACGGGGCGGATGGTCTTGGGGTGCAGGACTTTCGCGCCGTAGAAGGCGAGTTCGGCGACCTCGCGGTAGGTGAGCACGTCGAGCGACCGGGCGTCTTTGACCACGCGCGGATCGGCGGTCATCACGCCGTCCACGTCCGTCCAAATCCACACCTCGTCGGCGTCGAGCGCGGCGCCGAGAATCGTGCCGGTGTAATCGCTGCCGCCGCGCCCCAGCGTCGTCATCACGCCGTTCTTGGTCGCGCCGATAAAGCCGGTGACGACGGGAATCGCGCCCGCTTGGAGCAGCGGCAGCAGGCGCGCGCGGGTTTTCTCGCAGGTCGCGTCCATGAGTGGGCTGGCTTGCGTAAAGCGGTCGTCGGTGACGATGAGTTCGGTCGCTTGGATCGCTTCCGCGTTCGCGCCACTTTCGCGTAAGGTCTGCGCGAAAATCGGCGCGCAGAGTCGTTCGCCGAGGGACGCGATCGCGTCGAGCGCGCGGGGCGTCAGCTCGCCCAGAATTTGGATGCTGGTGCAGAAATCCACAAAGCCGTCCAGCCCGCGCCGGACCTGCTCGCGCAGCGCGGCGCGGGCCTCCGCGTCGGCCACGGCTTGCTCTAGCGCGGCCAGGTGCTTGGTCCACAGATCGCGCTCCGCGGCGACGAACGTCTCTCCGTCGCCTTCGGCCGCTCGCTTGGCCGCGCGGATCAACGTATCGGTGACGCCGCTCATCGCGCTCACCGCGACGACGACCGCGTGGCCCTGCGTCGCGCTCGCCCGCGCCAATTCGGCGGCGTTCTTTATGCGCGCGCCATCGCCCACCGACGTACCGCCAAACTTCATGACGATTCGCATAAGACCTCCTGGAAACATAAAGACTCTTCCATCCCACTTGGGACGGGAGAGTCTTCCCGCGGTTCCACCCAGCATTTACACACGCGCGCCGTTGAGCGCGTGTACACTCACAATGCCTATAACGGAGGCGCCGGAACATATTACTAATTACCAATTACCAATTAGTAATTGGTAATTGGTAATGTTCTTTGTTCGGCTCGCAAGGGGTTTTCGTCGAACGCTGGCCGATCTGGCTCTCAGTCTGTACGGCCCAATCTCCCTGTGGTTCGCTGTTTCGACTACTCGTCTTGGTCAATGCCGTTGGTTTCGATTGGGCGGGATTATAACACAAGAGGGCGGAATGGCAAAATCGCGAACGGATTGGGTAACGGATTGCCTTCGGCGAAGCGGATAACCGGATAAAGCGTGCCAATCCGTTACCCAGTCCGTGACTAGCCCTTAACGGATCCGGCGAGGATGCCGCGGACAAAGTATTGCTGCAAGCTGAAGAAGACGAGGAGCGGCAGCAGCATCGAGATGAACGCCGCTGCGGTCAGCAGTTGCCAGCCGCCGCCGAGCGAGTTGACGAGATTGCTGATCGTGACCGTCATCGGCGCAACGGAGGGATTACCGCCGAGGTAAATGAGCGCGACGAGCAGATCGTTCCAGACCCACATGAATTGGAAAATCGCGAGTGAGGCAATCGCGGGAACAGAGAGCGGGAGGACGAGGCGGAAGAACGCCGTGAACGCCGACGCGCCGTCGAGATACGCCGATTCGAACAGATCGCGGGGGAGCGCGCCGAAAAAGTTGCGCAATAGGTAGACCGCGAAGGGGAGCCCGTAGGCCGCATGCGCGAGCCAGATGCCGGGGAAGGTGCCAGTCAATTGCAGTGCGTTGTAGATGCGTAGAATCGGAATCAACGTTAGTTGCAAGGGAACGACCAAAAGTCCGACGACCGCGACGAAGAGCCAATCGCGACCGGGAAAGTCCATCCATGCGAACGCGTACGCGGCGAACGCGGCGATCATGATCGGAATGATGGTCGCGGGAATCGAAATGAAGAGACTGTTGACGAAGCTTTGGCCCATGCCCGCGCGGCCCAGGGCTTGTTGATAAAGATCGAGTGTGAATTGAAACGGCGGGCTGAACGCGGTCCACCAGCCGGTCGTGGCAACCAGGTTCTGCGGTCGAAAAGAACTGACCAACAGCGCGAGCGTCGGCAAAAGCCAGATCGAGCATACGACGATGACCGCGAGGTGAAGCAGCAGTCGCTGCAAGAGCCGCGCAAAGGGGTTGGAGGTCAAATGGCTTTCGGCGATAGGGTGTGGTTCGCGTCGAGGGAATGTAATCGTACTCATCGGAGTTGCTCCTGTTCACGGAAGCGACGAACGTTGATGAGCATTACCGGGACGATGGCGAGCAACAATACGACGGCAATCGCGGTGGCGCGTCCGAAATTGGTAAAGGTGAACATTTCTTTGTACATGCGATTCGCCAGCACGTCCGTCCCGAAATTCCCATTCGTCATCACGTAAACAATATCGAATGCTTTCAGCGCAAAGATGATCATCGTCGTCGCGACCACCGCAATCGTCGAGCCGAGCATCGGAATGATAATGCGGCGCAGGATTTGCGCCTCGGTCGCGCCATCCACGCGCGCCGCTTCGATGATTTCGGTCGGAATGCCTTTCAAGCCCGCGGAGAGAATGACCATCGCAAAGCCCGTCCACATCCA
>JACQYF010000157.1 GCA_016208315.1 Chloroflexota bacterium
AACACCGCCGCCGCAACGGCAACGGCGATGAGCAATGGCCTCACTCCCCTCCCCCTTCCCCCTCCCCCCTCTCCTGGAACTGCACTTCGTTCCAGGAGAGGGGGGAGGGGGACCGAGGGGGTAGGGGGTGAGGCTTCCACCCACGCCTGCCCATCGTGCACGTACCACTTGCCGCTGTCCGCGCCGATCATCCAGTAGCGCCCCTGCGCGTCCTGGATCATCAGCTCTTTGAGCGCGGCGTCGAATTGCGCCCGCGTGATGCGTCCTGTTTCGAGCTGTCCCCTGAGAAGAAAATACTGGTCTTCGGCTTGGCGAAATGGATCGTTACCCATCGCGGTCTCCTTCATCGCGGCAAATCAGTTGGCTTGCTTTTAGCGCGTGTACCGCGTTCCGGTAAATCGGTGGGGCGCGGCATCCGTGGCCGACCAGTCTGTGGACGCGACCCACGCGCAAAGACTAATGCCAGTATCATGGCTCCAATTACCAAAAGCACCGCGGCTCCACCCAAGACCAACGCGAGGAGCATCCCGGAGTCGGACGCCCGTGTTGCGGTCTCGGGCTGTGAAATCACGGGAGTCGCGATTGAAGCCACAGGAACAGCGCCTCCCTGTGGACTTGACGGCGGGCTTGGCAATGGATTCGCGACCGCCGGCGCGCTTGGCGTGATCTGGCGCGGCAACAAAGCGCGGACGACGGTCGTTTTGCCATCCGTGGTCACCTGCATTTCCGGAAAGGCGGTTGTGACCTGGCTCGGATTGATGACGAGTTGCGCCAGCGTGCCTTGCTTGACGGGCACTTCTGAGTACACGAACGTCGTGGTACTGCCGTTCTTTTTGATGTCTACGTTGAGCGTGAACTTGCCCGGGCCAGTCCCCTTGACCTGCACCTGGTACGAACTCGGCAAATGCGCGAGCGAGGCGTACTCGACGCCGTCTATGGACAAAAAGGAGCCGGTCAGTATTTGTTCGTCAATGCCGCCCTGGTCGTTGAAACCCAGATTGAACCCCGTCGCTTGATCCACGATGCTCAGATGCGCGTCCGAGTGCAGCGTGAAATCAATCCCCTCGAAAAAGTACAAGAACGTATTGAGGTCCACATATTCCGGCGGCCGATACTGGTTCGGCTCCGGCGGCTTGCGGTTGAGAATATTCTTGATGATCGAGTGCGTGATCGGATTCTGGGTCACCTCGGTGTGCTCGCCCGATCTGGCCTGGCTCAAATAGGTGACATAGTATTTGCGCGTCGCCGTTTTGAAATCAAGCCCCCACAGCGGCACGGTCCCATCGCCGTCCAAAAACTGCGGCTCGAGCACGACCTTGCGCGCGCCGAGTTCCAGGAACGCTTCGCCGGGTTGGGCATCGCGCATGCGATACCAGGATAGCGACCGAACGCCGTGACCGATGATGGCGTAATGCTTGACGCCAGTCGGCAGCGGCTTTTCTTGCTGGGTTCCGCGATCTACGAGCAGCGCGTGGAAATCGTTCGCGCGCTGAACCAAGCCGGGGTTGAACGTCCAAACGTTGTCGGGCGTGGGCGTGTAGGTGTCCCACAAGATGATATTCTGCTCCACGCCAAGAAACCCTTTATATCTGAGGCGATAGGATTCTTCGAGCGGCAGCGCTTGATTGGTCGCGGCGTCAATGATAAAGGGCTTGCGCGGACTGAGTTGATACGGGGCCGGCCAGTTCTGCCCGAGCACCTTGATCAATTCCGCGCGCACCGTGGCATTGCCGAAGGAATAGCCGTTGACCGTCGCATAGTACGCCACCGGGCTGCCGTAGAACGGCATGGACATGGTGATCAGCGTGTCCACTTTGGTTTTGCCCGCCGAGTTGACGTATCCTCGGCCGATCAATCCGCCCATGCTGTGCGTCAGGATGTTTACTTTCGTTGACTTGCACTTTTGCAGAACCTCATCCACGAGCGCGGCGAGTCTCAGCACGTGCTGCGTGTTGTCCAGCCGCCAATCGTAGGGCAAGATAAAGAGGTCGGTGTCTTCTTTATATCCTTGCGCTTTGAGGGCTTGCATCAGTGGGCTGTAAATCTTGGTCGTGCCTAACGCCGCCGAGCGGATAATGTCCGGCGCGATGATCTTGACGCCTTTGATCGCGGGCGTCATTCCGTCGCGTTCCAGTCCCAGGTTCGTTCGGCTGCCCAGCGGGGCAAAGGGCCACAAGTTAGCATTGATCGCCACACCATCCAATTGCAGCACACTCCCGGCAATGCCGGGAACGAAGATGAGGGGCAATCGCTTGGGCCCCGTGGCTTGCAGCTTGTACACGCCGGGTTTATCGCCCGAAAATCTCCAGCGCACTTGCTCGTTGTTCTCGCCGCCGATTTCGCCGCCCGGCTGGCCGTTGATGGTCGCTTCGGCAATCGGTCCGGGCAGGTCCACGCCAAAGATAGCTTTCGGCGGACCGGCGTCTTTAAAGGCCTTATCCAATGCCTGCAGTTTTGGATCTTTTTTCAATGCGTCGCTGGTTGCGCCCAATTGTCCCAGAATGTAATTCGCGTATGGGTTAGTGGATACCGGAGTGGCCTTGCCTTCTTGCTTGGGAGGCGTCATATCTATCGTCGCCACGACCGTATAGTGCGTCGTGCCGGTGATCGGCTCGTCAACGACGAGAAATAAATTCTTGAGGAGCGAATCCTTATTCGAGCCGTCCGTGCTTAACTTGTTGGTATCGAAGGTCGCGGTGACGATGCGCCCGGTCTGCATTTTTTGCTCGTTCAGTGTCCAGCCCTGCGGCGCGAGTTTGTCGAGTGGCGTAAGGGGCAATGTTGCTGTGACCACGCGCCCATTTTCGATTTCCTGCACTTTCCAGCCCTGCTTTGAGAGACCCGAAAGCGCGCCCTTGACAACGCCTTTCTGGATGTTTTCCAGCGCCTGATACACATTCTTGTCGAGGTCAAACACAGCCATCAGGCCAACCTGGCTTTGTTTGTCGTCCGGGCTGACAATCTGAGTGACAAGAGTCTCGGTGCCACAGGCGAGAGTGAGGAACGCCAAGAGGAGCGCAACACTGAGCGGGTTGCGCCCGTGCTGCAATCGTTCACGTGTACGCGAGATGCGAGTTTGCCGCGCGATCATCGGACACCTCCGTTGATGCGAAAACGATTGCGCCGATTATATTCCCGTTGCGCGATCTTGGCAAAAACTCGTCACCGCACCTTCCGGCTAACCGCCTGCTAACTGCGCGTTAACTGCAAGTTAACTCTGGCCCGCTATAATCGCCAGAGAGGTTCATGGTGGGATATTACAATTCCTTCGTCGTCCGCATCTGGTCGGATGAACAAGGGCTTGCGCGCGGCAGCATCCAACACGTCCGAAGCCACGATAGTCTGGTCTTTGGGGATTTGGCGACCATCCTCGAATTTATCCGCGTTCATCTTGCCCCGCCCCCCTCTTACATCATACCGCCCAAAGCCGACGGCAATCCTGAGGAAAAACCAGCCCCTTTGGACGTGGATTCGAGCCGGAGAGCACTGGATGCCTGATACGAATGGGAACGGGACGCACGAGGAATTGACGACGCCAAGCCCGCAGTTGCGCCAGGAGATCGAGCGCGGGCTAGAGTTCGCCAACGTCATGAACTCGATCAACATGGACCAGGCCAAAGAGACCATCGCGAGCGTCCAGGCGCTCACCAACGTGCTACTCCAAAATGGCATTATCAAGACCGAGGACCTGACCAAATCGCTCGAACAAGCCCGCGAGCGCGTCGCACAGCATCCGATGCCCGTCGTGCGCCTCGCCAACATGGGCGACAAGTACGCCGAAGGTCAAACGGTTGAGATTGATTGCGCGAGCCGCATTCCCTTGTGCCAGGCACGCTGTTGCACCTTCAAGTTTTATTTGACCAAGCAAGACCTCGACGAACGCGTGGCGCGCTGGGACTATGGCAACCCTTACTGGATCAAACAAAACGCCGACGGTTATTGCGCGCATTCCGACGGCCAGACGCGTGCGTGTAAGATTCACGCCCAGCGACCGCACGTCTGCCGCGTCTACGATTGTCGCAATGACAAGCGCGTCTGGCTCGATTTCGAAAACCGCATCCCGGCGCCCATGCCCGACACCTCCGGCGATGCGCCGGTCGCGATGGCCGACGTCATGTTGCGTCAAGCGGAAATCAACGCGGCAAATGGTGACAATGAAAAAGTACGAATAAACGAATAGGGAAAGGAGTAAGGGCGATGGAAACCGGTGAAATGTACACCGGCGAGAGCAGCGCGGCGAGCCACGGCCCGGGCATGGCCGAGTTGACGATCTCGCAAATCTACGTACAGCCCCAAACCATCAACGCGGGCGATCCGGTTGTCCTCGGCGCGGTGGTCCGCAATCAGGGCACCGTCGCCACGGGTCCGTTCTTTGCGCGCTTTAGTCTTGACGTGACGCGTGAAATTTTCGATATGGAAATGCCCAACATCGAGCCGGGCGCGAGTTACTGGCGGGACTGGGAGCACGCCCCGCTCGAAGCCGGCGACTATACCTTTTACGTGAGTCTCGATCCCGAGCATCAGGTTCCAGAGATAAATCGCTACGGCAACAATTCGACCCATACCAAATTCACAGTGAATCCCGCGGCCACAGTCACACAAGACGTTGCCGTCACCGACACGGCCGATGCCAAGGTCAAAGAAATATCTTTCGACGACGAACCCATCACCATCGAGGTCCCGGTCACGCACGTCGGCAAGGGCCGCACGGGCACGCAGGAGATTGACCAACTGCTCGACAATTTGAAAGGGCGCGTGCGCGACCATTGGACGAACTATTCGCAAGGTCTCATCCAGTTTACGAACCGCATGCAATTTTCATCCGAACAGGAAGCTGCGCCGCAATATCTCGATGCGACCTTCAAAGCGGTTGGCAAGCAGGCGCTGGAGATCGGGCTTGGCAAACTGGGTGAAGAATTAGGCGGACCGTGGGGCAAGATCATCGGGACCCTCAAGGCCGTGGGCGAGGCCTGGGTAGCAGAACAAGAGCGCGTCGAAGCAGCCGAGGGCGAGGTCAAGATCGTCAGTTACATCGAGGGGCTAGGCAATGGCATCGGCCCCAGGCGCGACGAAATGATCGGCAGCATCGAAGCCGAGCATATACCACTGGCCGATTATTTCAAGATCTTGCTCGACCGGAGCATGAGTTCCACCGAGGAAGGCAACATTACGGGCGATGCCGCCGAGTTCTTGACCGACCTGCGGCAGCGCGTGGACCGCTTTAAGCAGGCGATCCCGAGCGCGGCTCAGTTTCAGGAGGACTTTACCGAAAAGTTCGCCGATACGCCCGTGATGACGGACTTGATTTCCCACGGCGGTCGCATGGCGGGCAATCTCCGCATCCGCGCGCAAATCACGGTAAGAGATAACCAGTGGGACGTGGACGAAATCGAAGACGAGTGGACGCTCGTCACCGTCGCGCCGAAACCCGAGCGCCTCGCCGCCGGTCTGCAGAGCGCGCTCGCGAACCAGGGGAAGAAACCCTGGCAGTCCGACCTGGAAAAGATCGTCCAGTTGACGATCAACATGAACGACGGCTATATCGTGTTCACGCACGATCCGCTTCAATTTGAGCCGCGCTCCAATTACTCGCTGGAACCCTTCGAGAGCGCGTGGAAATCGTCGCGGGTGCGCGAGCGCGTGCTGGGCGTGTCCAAGATCGTGGGCAGCAACGACTAATGAATAATGGAGGCGCAAGCAATCCAATACGATCAGTGGGCGACTATAATGGCAGGTTAGCATCTGCTTGCATTCGCGCAAGTAGGTCCACATCCATATCGAGTAGGGAACGTTCGCTGTAACGTTCCGAGTGAAAGGAGCACATCATGTACGAATACGAAGAACAGAGTCAGGATACGAGCTACGAACCGGCCGTGCCTGATACGATCAGCGGCTCGCAGTTAATGGCCAGCGCCGGACTTTGGACCGGCGGTTTTTGGCACCGCTGGCATAGTTGCATGAGCGATATGGGCTTGCCCGCGCCCGAATCCCTCTTTGGAACTTTTACGACTGCGGTCGCCACGATTGCGGCGATCTATAAAGGGGTCGAGACCTACGGCACCGCGGTGACAATTGCGGAACTAATCGGCGCCGGAGTGCTGGCGGATGCCTTGATCGTCGCCGGGGCGCTGTCCGCCTCCTTCTACGCTGGCGCGTGCGTTGGCTGCCTTGCCACGGCGGGCATTGACATGTCCGGTATTTTCTAGCCATTCGCGGTCGCAATGCCACAAGGACGCAAAGAGACGTGTGGTCTTTGCGTCTTTGTGGCCCAGTTATTAACGCTGAGGGAGGATGTATCCACAATGGAAGATCAGAGTTCATACGATTATGGTTCCACGCAGCCCGCGGATATAGGTGGCTTGCTCGACACATCTTTGGACGCAGGTCAAGTGAGCGCACATGCAGCGGTGCCTGCGTTGCCCAAGCCGGAAATTAACGTCAACCTTGTTTACGTCCTGCCCGAAAACATGGACAGCAAAAGCTCACTGCAATTCGGCGTCGAAGCTCACAATGTTGGGGATGGCGCGACCGGCTCGTTCAAAGTCAAGTTCACCTTGGACAATGCGGAAACCGAAATCCAGGATTGGCCCAACATGGAACCGGGCACCAGTCATTGGCAGGAATGGGAGCACGGTCCGCTCAGGGCGGGTAACCATGTCATCGAAGCAGAACTCGACCCTGACGGCGCAGTCATGACGGACGCGAACCGGCGCAACAACAAAGGCCAGAAGGCATTCGTGGTCGCCGAAGGGCACTTTGCCAGCGTCGGCCGAAAAAGCGACGCCGAGGCCGTGGTCGGGAGGATCACGACCAACATGTTGTTCTTCGTGAACAACTATTGGAACAACTATCGGGATGCCTTGGGCGAGTTTACGCGCCAGATGCAATTCCCCGCCGACGCCGAAGCGGAATTCGACGGCGCCAGCGGTCTGATCGCCGGCGCGTCTTCACTTCTCAAAGCGAGCTTGGACCTGGCGCTCGCGCCGCTCGCAACGACTCCGGTTGCGCCCGCGCTGGCCATCATCGGCGCAATGCAGGCCGCGGGTGAAGCCTGGGCCGCGGCGGAAGCGTCTGTCATGCAAGCGCGCGGGAAAATCATCGTCCGCGACTACATCTCGGGCCTTATGGAGAGAATTGAGAGCGGCAACCAGAAAATGCAATCGGCGATCATGGATAATCAGATCGAGCTTCAAAATGAGCTTGATCGCAGAATTGAGAGCAGCGGCAGCGATACCTCGACCGGCGAGTACAAGGGCGAGGCGGCAGAGATGGTCCATGCCCTCGACAAAGCAGCCCACGACCTCAAGGCCGGCACGCCGAGCACCGGGCAGTTTGTCCATCAGTTCACCGTACGCTTCATCCAATCCCAGGACGAAGGCAAGTACGACCACGGGGCGAGCGGGAGAGCCCTGGGCACTCTGCGGATCAATGTCACCATGAAGACCGACGACGGCAAGAATTGGGAAATTGACGAGCTGGGCGACACATGGACGCTCCTGACCTCGGCGCCGCAGAAGGAAAACCTGGCCGGAATACTAAAGCGCAAGCTCTCGTCTGGAAGTGTGGCCGAAGTGTGGCAGCTCGGCCCCGAATGTGTGGTCCGGATGGAATACGGCGACGATGCGGCCACGATTTCGATCGGCAACGGCCCGCTGGACATCCTGGTTTCGAACGCGAAGATAGATGGGCGGATTGCCGAGCGGATTTGGAAAACACCCGCCGTCTACACTCGGGTCTTCGGTGTCCACAACATTGAGGCGTAGCATCATCGAAGGAGAATCATGGCCGACATACAGGTTGTCTTCTTCAACAAGTTCGGCGCGAGCCGCATGTGGACCATTTGGGATTACGGCAGCGACCCGAATGTTCCGCCGATCATATTCCAAGATTACCTCGGCGCTGACGAATCTACAGGTCCGCTCACGCTCCATAGCGATGATGGCAGTTCCGGTAGCGCCAAGTTTCAACGCTCAGACAGCGGGCCGGTTGTCACCATCGTTTATGACGGCGGCACAGTGGACATGATTGGCGGTGATCCCTACTGAAAGCTGCCGTCCCGGATTGGATACCGAAAGGAGAAAAAAGTGTCAACCGTATACGCCGCGTTCTGCAACAACTACAGCGAAAGCAGATTGTATGTGATCTGGGATCTGAAACGGGATCCCAATGCTCCGCCGGTTATCTTCAATGGTTACCTGGACTCTGATCAATGTACTGACTGGCTGCCCATTTACACCGGCGATGATTTGTGGGGCAAGGTTCTATATCAACGTTCCGACGGCCCGCAACAAATCGTAGATACGATAACGGACAGTACCACCGTGCGCATGGACTAGCCCGATCAAGAGACATCGTACCCGCCATTTGCCGACCAGTTTGGTTTGTAACGCAAAATGATTCACGATCTCGACGAAACCCTCAAGCAGTTGCTCATCCAAAAGGGCGAACTCGATCCATCCGCGGTGGACATTCTCTTCGATATGCCGGCGCGCGATCGTTCCGCGCCGCTCGCGCGTCCCAGCGTCAACCTCAACCTGTACGATGTTCGGGAGAATGTCGAGCAGCGCGAGGTCTATTGGGACACGACCAAAGACGGCGACCGGCGCGTCCGGATTACGCGCCGCCCGCTGCGCATGGATGTATCGTACCTGATCACCTGCTCGGCGCAGCCGGCCCAGGACCAGCATCGCTTGGTCTGGCGCGTCCTGGAAACATTCTTTCGAAACTCGCCGCTGCCGGACGATGTGCTCCACGGCGCTTTGCGCGCGATGCTTCGCCCGGCCCAAACCAAAATCGCTCAACCCGACGGCGTTATGAGGCATCCGGTTGACCTGTTGGGCAGGCCCGAATTCGAATTGCTGCCCGCCATCAATCTGACCGTGACCATCGAACTCGACCTGAACGACGTGCGAACCGAACCAATTATTTTTGCGCGCGAGTTCAAGTTTGGCCGGCGGCAAGTGGCGCGCGACAAGCAAGGTCGCGAATCACCCGTCGAGCAGTTGGAGCCGGACTGGGAGGCGGCGCCAACTCAACTCGGCGGCGTGGTCCGCACGCCGCAAGGTCAGCCGCTCGCGGGTGTCGCGGTCCGGCTGCTCGCGGCTTCCAACGGTCATCCCGTGCAATTCGGCGCCTCCGTGCTAACCGACCAGTCCGGACACTATCGGCTCGCGAATGTGCCGCTGGGCGATTACAGTCTCGTGGTCGAAGCGCCGGGGCGCGCGCCGTTGCAGCGTCCGGTGCATGTGACCGCCGGAGAGCGCGGCCAGCCGCTGCCCGAAATAGTCCAAGAGGTTGAGATTCCGTAGGACAAATTGTCGAAGATCCCCGAAATGAAATGGAGGGGAACAATTTGTCCTACATCACAGGAGGTTCAAGCATGCCATTTAATTACAAATCCCCCGGCGTTTACGTCGAGGAACTCAGCACTGGCGCGCGGCCGATCGAATCCGCCGGCACGGCCGTGCTCGCGATGATCGGTCTGGTCCGCGAAACGATCCAGGCAGAAGAAATCGGCAAAGGGATGGTAAGCAGGCCCACACCCTCTGAGCCAACGCTCGTCACCAACTGGACCCAGTTTACCAATACGTATGGGGACGGAGAGCAGGCCGTCCCTGGCGGCTATTTGCACGATTCGATGTACGGCTACTTTTTGAACGGCGGCACGGCGGCATACGTCGTCGGCATTCGCGTGCCGGTCACCGTCAAACAAGAGCAAGTCCCGCTTCTGCCCGCGGGTGAGGGTTATCTGCTGAACCCATCCGGGCAGCGGACCGTGCGCCTCATGACGACCGGACCGCTCAAACCGGGAGAAGACATCACGGTCGAGGTGCAGCCGGCCGGCGAAGGCGCGCCCGATAACGCATTCAACCTGCTCATCCGCCACGGTCCCGGGGAACCCAAGACGATCTCAAACCTGACGCTCAGCCGGAGCAAAACGCAGCGCAATATCGTGGATACGCTGGCGCGTGAAACCGACAACTTGCTCACCGCCGAAATCCTGGAATCCCAGGCGCCGCTCGCCGAGCGCACCCCGGCGCGGGGCACGACCGTCACGCTCGCGCCCATGCCAGAGCAGCCGCAGCCGAAAGTTTCAGCCGAAGTGCGTACCAAAGTCGCGCCGGACCTGTTCCGGGGTAACGCGGCGGAACGTACCGGTATCGCCGGGTTGGAAGCCGTGGACGAAGTGACGCTGCTCGCGTGTCCCGACATCGTCGCGGCCTATCAATGGGGCGCGGTCGCCGAGGACGATGTGAAAGCCGTGCAGACGGCGATGCTCAACCACTGCGAAAGCATGAAGGACCGCTTTGCGATTCTCGATTGCCCGGTCGGGTTGAGCGTTCAGCAAATGATGGATTGGCGCAAGGAGAAGATGAACTTTGACTCCAAGTACGGCGCGCTCTACTACCCGTGGATCAAAGTAGATGGGCGCTTGGTCCCGCCGAGCGGTCACATCGCCGGTGTATACGCGCGTGTGGATGGCGAGCGCGGCGTCCACAAAGCGCCCGCGAACGAAATCGTGCGCGGCGTGATCGGTCTGGAGCGCAAGATCTCGCGGAACGAGCAGGACTTTTTAAACCCCATCGCCGTCAACTGCATCCGTACCTTTCCCAACCAAGGCATCCGCATCTGGGGTGCGCGCACGCTGTCGAGTGACGCGCAGTGGCGCTATATCAACGTCCGCCGCCTCTTTTGCAATGTCGAGGAGTCTATCCTGCAAGCGACCAACTGGATCGTGTTCGAGCCGAACGATGTTTTCCTTTGGAACGCGATCAAGCGCGATATCGGCGCGTACCTCACGATGGTCTGGCGGTCGGGCGCGCTTTTTGGCAGCACGCCGCAAGAGGCGTTCTTCGTCAAGTGCGATGAAGAGACGAATCCGAAAGAGGTACGCGACCTCGGCTACTGCATCATCGAGGTCGGCATCGCGCCGGTCAAGCCCGCCGAGTTCGTCGTCTTTCGCGTGAGCCAGAAAGAGGACAGCGCTGGCGCAACCAGCGAAGCGTAGGGAACGTTCACCGTAACGTTCCGTGTAGGGAACGTTCACCGTAACGTTCCGACCATTATCATAACAGGAGATAACTCATATGCCACCACCTGCTACTCCCGGAATGCGTCCGCCTGATCCCGTCATTCAGGCGCGCTATCGAGTCGAGTTCCCAAAACTGAGCGGCGTGTTCACCGAGGTTGCGGTGACTTCGGCCGAAGTCCCAGCCGTCGCTTATAATTTCACCGGCGCGGATGGCAAACCGAGCACTTCGTATCAGCGGGGCATCCGGAAACTGCCGACGATCACATTGAAACGAGGCATGACGACCGATCTTTCGGCCTGGAATTGGCACCAGG
>JACQYF010000158.1 GCA_016208315.1 Chloroflexota bacterium
CATCGCCGGCTTGGCGGGCGGACTGGTCGGCGGCGGAGCGGATTTCCTCGACGGTGGCGGTGGTCTGGTTGACGGCGGCGGATTGCTGGTTGGCGCTGGCGGTGTGCTCGGAAACCGTCGCCAGAATCTCTGCCGTCGCCGCCGTGATATTCTGTGTGTTTTCGCGAATCTGTCGCGACAAACGGTTGAGATTCTGCACCATACTATTCAGATGTTCGCCCAGCGCGCCCAATTCGTCATGACTCTTGGGCGCGAGGCGCGTCGTCAGATCACCTTCCGCCACGCGGCTGGCAAAGGAAACGTATTGCGTAACGATCTGCGTAACAAAGCGTGACAGCAAAAACGCAACCGAGACCGCGACCACCACTGCCATCACAATAACTCCGATCATCGTCATTTGCATGGCGGTGTAGGATTCTTGCGCCTCGCGCAAACTCTTGCTCCTTGAATCCGTATTGAACGTGCGCCAATTCACGAGCGTGTCGTCCAGCGCGTCGAAGGTGGGGCGAGCATCGCCATCCAGGACGGCGATGGCTTTGGCGTGATCGCCGGCGCGACTTGCGGCCAAAAAGCTTTGGCTCTGCCGGATGTACTGCTGCCATTGCGCTTCAGTCTTGTTCATCAGCTCCCGCTCATCGCGATTCGTCACAATCGGCTCATAATTTTTTAGCACTTGCGCAAAGCGAGCTTCGGTGTCCGCCAGATCGGCCTCGATCTTGGCCCTGTCCGTCGCGCTCGTCGTCAAGACATGTTTCAACTGCGCCTGACGATAGTGCTCCATTTCCGTGTCCAGACTATTGATGATGATGGACCCGGGTACGACATTGGTCGCGATGTAATTCGTGCTCGAATACAGAACACTCATCTGATACAGCGCGAATAGCCCATAGCCGACACCCAAGACGACGAGCACTCCAAATGCGCCGATGAATTTTGCAGCTAGATTGAGTTTCATGGTTACCGCATCCCATTCAATTGGATTCCTGCTTGACAACTAAAGCAGGATCAGCAAGTAGCGCCTCCAGGTCGAGCATCGAAAGCAAGTCGGGAGTCACGCCGGTGACAACGCCAGGCCGGTCGCTCGCCTCGGCGAGAAGCGGCTGGAACTGTGATAGGGTTGCTCGCTGCGCGCCCAGCACATCGTCCACGCGCAGACCCATCTCTATACCTCCTGCCGCAACCAATACCAACTTGGCCTTTGCGACCGGCTCTCCTTCGGCGAGACCGAGATAGCGGCGCAAATCCAATACGCCATAAATACGCCCGCGCAAGTTGACCAAGCCCGCGTAAAAGCCAGGCGCGCCAGGGAGCAGAGTTACCTGGTCGAGCGGACGGACCTCGCTCACGAACCGCATCGCCACTCCATATTTTTCCTTCCCCACGCGCAGCACGACGACCGTCATATCATCTGATGCGGTCTCGGTTTTCGACGCCGTCGCCAACGCTCGGGCGCGGCCGGTCAAGATGCTTTGAACGGCGCTCTGGTCTTGGTCGTCTTCCGCGAACGGTCCAGCCAATTCTTCTTGCGATGTGGATAGAAGAAATTCTTGAGCATTCGACAGCAAGGTATCCAGGTTCAAGATCGCGATGAGGCGGTCGTCAAACCGGGCAACACTGGTCACCAAGTTTGTGATTGCGCTGGATGGATCGGAGGTTTCGATCCACTCGCCTGGTATCGTCCGCACGTCGCTAATCGCATCCACGATGAGGCCAAGGATGGAATCGCCATTCTCGACGACCATAATGCGATGATCCAAATTCGGCGGACGCGAAGTGAATCCGAGGCGCGTCCGCAAATCCATGACTTGGACCACGCGGCCGCGCAGATTGATGATGCCTGCGAGCCACGGTGGCGCGTCGGGTACGGGAGTTAATGCCACCATGCGGAGTAGTTGAGTGACTTCTACAATCGGCAGGGCAAACTCTTGATCTTGCAGGCGAAACACGACGAGCGGCAAACTGGCGTTGGTTGGGTCGTCGGTGTTGATCACTTTTTCTGTCGCTGTTGGAAACGGTTAAAGGCCCGCAGCCACGCTTGGCTCGGAGTGGCCGGTCGTTGATTTCGGTGCTCTTCTTTGCTCGTAAAGAACGCGAGGTCTTCGAACAACGCGCCGATTTCGGAATTGGGCTTGTCGAGCACCGCCGGATTTCCATTGTTGATCGCGGGAATGACGACATCGCTCGCAAAGGGAATGAGGATATTCATCGGCTGGCGGAGCGCGCTTTCAATCGCCTCGCGCGCCAAGGCGTGTCGCTCAAAAGTATAGTTCAGAGCGAGACGAATCTTGGTTTTGGGATAGCCGAGCGATTGGAGAACTTCGAGCGCTGAGGAGGCGGCCATAACGGACGCTAGCTCGGGCGCAAGAACGATGATAATATCGTCGGCGCGGTCCAGACCGGCGAGAGTGGTATCCGAAAAGTCGTGCGGTAGATCGAGAACGAGATAATGATACGACGCGCTTAATAAGGTCAGAATGTTTGAGACCCGGTCCGGGGTCAGAAGCTCGCTTTGCTCGGCGCGGCGCGGCGCAGCCAGAATACGGACCGTACTGGGATGACGCAGCAGGACCTGATTGATCAGGTCCGCGTCAATTTCTTCGAGCGGGCGTTGGGCCAGATCGGACCAGGTTATCCGCGGCGTAAGGTTCAGCATTAGCGCGACTTGGCCGGCGGTAAACACGAGGTCAACTAACACCGCGGGGCTGGCCCATAGCTGCGTCAACCCAACCGCAAGATTGGCCGCCAGCGTCGAAACACCCACGCCGCCGCGCAAGGAGAACACCGCAATCGTTTTGGCCTTGACGGTTGTAGTATCCGGCTTGGGTTCCTCGGCGCCCAATCGTTTGAGGAGCACCTTGATCCGCATCTGCAATTCGACGGGATCAAATGGCTTGATAACATACTCGTCGGCCCCGGCCTCATAGCCCTTTATCTTTTCCGCCAGCGTGTCTTGAGCGGTGAGCATCATGACCGGCAAACGGGCGGTGGCCGGTTTTTGCCGCAGCTGACGGCAAACCTCATAGCCATCCATCTCAGGCATCATGACGTCGAGGATGACCAATTCCGGTTTGACTTCGTCCACGCGCTTGAGGGCTTCGGGACCGCTTTTTGCGGTGAACACCTGATAGCCGGCTTGGGTCAAAGTTTGCGAAACCAGCGTCAGATTGACCGTGCTATCGTCTACCGCCAGAATACGGGTTGGCATGCCGCCTCCGCCGAGGGATAATTGTCGAACACTGCATAAGACAAAGCCCGCCAAAGACGCAGCGAGATCGTCAATTGACAGGCCTATGGATCAACATATTAGTACGTCGCAACTTGACCCTAAAATAACACAAGTGTTTGGCGTTGTCAAAATCGTGAGATGGGGATTACCTCGTCAGACCCACAGCCCGCCATGCACGTTGAGCACGGACCCTGTGATATACCGTGCCTTGTCCGAAATCAGAAACGCAATCGCTTCGGCGATGTCGTCTTGACTGCCGAGCGATCCAAGCGGCACTAGACTCGGCAGCTCGCGGCGATCGGCTTCGCTGGTGGCATAGGTTTCGATAAAGCCGGGATTGACCAGATTGCAGCGAATGCCGTAACGCGCTTCGCTGCGCGCCGCGGATTTGGTCAAGACCACGAGGCCCGTCTTGGCCGCGTTGTAGGCCGCGGTCGTCGGGGCCCCGCGCGTCGTTTCGACGTTGAGCGAGCCGATGTTGACGATGTTGCCGCTCCTTTGCGCGCGCATGGTCGGCAGCGCGAATTTGGTGCAGTAAAAAGCCGACGACAAATTCCCATCCAGAATTCGCTGCCATTCCTCCACTTCGGTATCAAACAAGGATTTGACGAGGAAAGGGCCGGCGTTGTTCACCAGCACGTCAATCCGCTCCAGCGCCGCGATGGCCTGGTCTATTAACGATTTGGCGCCCTCGGGCTGGCTCACGTCCGCCTGGACCAGAATCGAGCGCGGCGCGAGATGCTGGACCTCCGCGAGTGACTCTTCGGCCGCCGCTTGATCTTTCAGGTAATTGACGACGATCGTCATGCCGTCCGCGGCTAAATGCCGCGCAATCCCTCGCCCAATGCCTTTGCCACTTGCCGTAATTATGGCTACGCGCTCATCAGCCATTTGCTCGCCTCCCTCAATAGCCCAAATCCAACAAGCCGCGCTCTTGCCGCAAGACCCGTCGTTCGACGGTAATGGGCGTTTCGCGCGGATTCAAATACTCGTTAAAGAACGAAATCGTGCGCGCCATAAAGAGCTGCCAATTCCAGCCCGCAAAGACGTGACCCTCGCCCGGATATGTGTACAGCGTTGCCGTTTTGCCCTGCGCGGTGAGCGCATCGGCAAGATCAACCGACCATTGGATCGGCACAATATCGTCCGCCTCGCCGTGATGGATGATAACGCCCGCTTTCACATAGTTCAGATACCGCGTCCCCGATGATTTTTGAAAGATCTCTTTGAGTCGGGCCATCGGATCAGGCGCACTCGCGACGAGCGTAGGCAGCCCCTGCATGAAATCCGGATCGAATTCCAAGAGCCGCGGCACCGCCCGCGGCTCGCGGGTGGGCGCGACCGGCGTGCGACAGCCGTTTAGCCAACAATAGTGTACCTCGTCGTCGCCCGTGACCGCGCCGTACAACGCGGCCACCTTGATCTGGTCCGAGACGGCAAGCACGCGTATCGTAACGGCGCCGCCCATGCTGTGGCCCCAAATGCCAATGTTCTTGGTATCGGCATAAGGCAATGACGGCAGCGAAGCAATCAAGTTCAACACGTCAATCGCATAGCCGACATCCAGCGGATTGGTCGCGCACTGCGAGCCGCCGTAGCAGCGATAGTCGGGCGCAAGCGTCAAATAGCCGTGCCGCGCAAAATTGTCCGCCGCGCGGATCGTGCCATCGCCCGTCTTGTATTCCGACGGTTTGAAATAGCCGTGATCGAGAATCACCACTGGAAACGGGCCGATGCCGCGCGGGATGATCATCATCCCCGTAATCTTGAGGCCATCGGAAGGATACTCAAAGAGAACGCGCTGCAAAGCGTCATCGCTGGAGACGACCTTGGTCACCTTGATCGGTCCGCTGCCATAGCTCCGCGCCCGCAGCGTATCAATCGCCAGCGATTGGGCGTTGAGCGCCAGCGTGTACCTCGGAGTCGCCGGCGCGTTTGGGACGTTCGAGATCGGCAGGCCCGGAGTGCCGGACAACCGAGTATCGAGACCGTTCGAGCTGGCCGCGTTCGCGGTCGGCGTGAGCGTCGGCGTTACGGTCGCGTTTGGCGTGACTGGCAACGTCCGCGTAACCGACAGCGTCGGCGTAACCGTCAATGTCGGCGTAAGCGACAACGTCGCCGTAACCGTTGGCCGGCGCGTCAAGGCGGGCGTCGGAGTCAACGACGGGATCGGGAGAGTCATCGTTATCGTTGCAGTAAAACTCGGTTTGGTCGCCGGGCCGACGGGGGAACGAGTCGGCGTTGCGGTTGCATCCGCAAGAGGAGATGGGCTAAACCCATACAGTCCAAAGCTCGCGACGCACAGCACTACCCAGCCGCAAAAGGCAAGGGCCGCTCGGCATTGAGACCACAGCACAGTGGGATCCTTGTTCAAAAGATGCGCTCGCTACCAAGCCAATTATAGCAAAAAGCAGCAGAGTTGACAAACGCAAGTGGGAAGTGGGAAGTGGGAAGTGGGAAGTGCGAAGTTAGAGCGGAGGTTGGTTCATGGCGGGTTGAAGGCGGCGGAGGCCGAACGCGACCGCCAGAGCCATTAGCGCAATCGAGAGCGTGACGGCGGCATCGAGGACATTTGCGCCGAACCAGAGGTACCCAAACAGCGCGGGGTAGACGACGAGGTACGATTTGAGCGCGAACGCCAAGGGGACGCGGTACGCGTTGCAGAGGTAGAGGGTCAGATTGAACGCCGGGTAGGTCAACCCGTACAGTCCAGCCAGAAATGGATTGAGCGCGCCGTATAACGCCAATCCCGCGACGACCGTGACTTCACGAATGTGATCGCAATACTGGTCGAACAACGCACCAAAAGGCGTCGCCTGGTTGGTGGCGCGCGCGAGCGCGCCGTCCACGCCGTCGAGCACGAGCGCGGCGACGAACAGGGTGAACGCGAGGCGCGGCTGAGTGGGCATCAAAACGACGACCACCGCGCCAAGGATCACTTGGGCCAACGAAACCGTATTCGGCGAGATATGGAGCGCGGCGAGCACGCGGACGACCGGGGCGTAGATCGTGAGGAGCACACGCCGCGCGGGGGCGAGGAGTTTGCGTTCGACGGCAGAATACGAATCATGCATCGGCGGCTCCTTCCGAATAGGACGCGGACGAGCGCGGATGAACGCGGATAATGTGTATTTTTCCGCGCTTGTCCGCGCTCGTCCGCGTCCCATAAGTGATGAAATCGTTAGAACTTGAACCGTTGAAAGTCCTTGCTCACCACGACCTTGCCTTTGAACGTGGACGCGGCGGCGGCGCGCAATTGCTCCACGTCGCCGTCGGGTGGGAGATGGACGAGCACAAGTTGCTTGACTCCGGCGTGCGTGGCCTGCTCGCCGGCCTGCCGCGCGCTGGAGTGCCCAAAGTTCGGCTCGTCAACCGTCGTCGCCTCGTGGAAAAGCACGTCGGCATCGCACGCCAGCGCCACGACCGATTCGCAAACCATCGTATCGCTGGAGTATACGATCGCCTTGCCGGACGCGGTGGAGACAAAGCGCGTCGCGATCGTCGGCAGCAGGTGCTTGGTCGGCGTCGCCGAAACGGAAAATTCCGGCGTCACGATGATGAGTTCGATCCCCTTTTTGGCGACGCGATGAAATTCGACCGGAAAGAAACCGTGCTCGCGCCAACTCTCCCACTCGAACGCGCGCATCATCGCCTGGGCCGCGCGCAGCGTTTCTGCCAGTCCATAAATATGCAAGACGCGTTTCCGCCCCGCGAGCCACAAATCGAGCAAAAAAACGGAAAGCCCGTAGATGTGGTCCGGGTGATGGTGCGTCAAGATCACGTGGTCAATACTCTCGAGGGGCACGCCGGCCGCCAACAATCGTTGGGTCGGACTGCCACCGCAATCCACCAGAATCGAACTCGATGCGCCTTGCACGACCAGATAGGTATTTTCTCGTTTGGCATCGCTCAGCGCGGCGCCAGTGCCCAACATGATCACTTGAGCCATCTTATCTCCCGTAGAACCAAAGGACGATCTGCGGCGTCAAATTCGCCTCGACGATCGCCGCGACGAGCAAAAGGGGCACGACCACAAAGACAAAAATTTTGACGAGGTCGGCCAGCGCGTGCAGCAAGTTTTCGCCCGCGCTGACCCCCGCCGGCGGCGCGATGATGGACGCGCCCAAACGCAGCGCAAACGCCGTCGCGAGCGTCGCCGCGGGTAACTCGAACAAGCCGTGGGGCACGATAAACGCGAATAGAAAAGTCGCCGGGTCGTAGCCCAAACCCGCGATCTCGCCGGCCATGAAACCCACCATCCCCATCGGGACGAGCAGCAGCAAGAGCGCCAAACTGCCGAACGAAAACAGAGCCAATAGCGCCGCCGTCGCCAGGGCGCGAATGTTGTTCAGTAATATGCTGACGGTATCAATCGGCGGCAGCAAATCGTAACCGACTTGGCGTTGAAACGTCTCCGGGCTAACGCGCAGCGGCCCGATGAGACCCGCGGGAAATGGATAGCGCAATGCGAGCAGCCAGCCAAAGACCACACCGCCGACGATCACGCCAAACGTCAGGGCCACCGGCAGGCGATTCTCATGCAAGAGCCGCGGCACGTCCTCGCGGTAAAGGCGCCGCAGCGAGAAGGGGGTCGAACCGGCAAAGCGCGCGCGAAACGTTCGGCCCATCGAGACGAGGTTGATCTCGTCAATTTCCCGCGCTAGTATTTCTTCGCGATTGAATGTGCGGATCCCCGTGCGGATCAGAATCACGTCCGCGACGACGAGCGCGGCGATAATGTACCAAAGTACGTCGTACTGGCCCCAAAAGAGCAGGATGCTCTCGCCTTGCAACAAGAACGACATCGGGATGATGATGAACGAGGCGAGCAGGTTCGCGGCGCGCACGCTCGTCGTATGGCTGGAGACGACGACCGCGCCGGCGACCATCACCAGGGCTTCCATCGTCGTCAGCAACATGATCTGGACGAAGACGACCCACTCGGGCAGGTAGCGCATCGAATAAAACAGCCAGCCGAGATACGCCACGACGCCGAGGTAGCTGGCGAAGAGCGGCAGCGACATCGCGGCGAGCAGTTTGCCGAGGTACAAGGCCGCGTCGGAAATGGGTGTCGTGAGCAGCGGTTCGAGACTGTTGCGTTCCTTTTCCCCGACAAATGTTTCGAGCGCGATGATCAGCGAGAACGAGATCGGGAAAAAGCCGACGATCATCATCGCGAACGGAATGAGCCGCAGCGGAATGATCTGCGCGTTGTATTCCTCGACGAAATTGATCGCCAGGCGCGTAGATAGATTCATGATCCACGGGAAGATGAGGGTCAAGATCACAATCGGCGCAAGGATCCGCCAATCGCGCAACGAGTCGCGAATTTCGCGGCGGGTGATTATCAATGCATCAGTCAACATATCACAAGTCGCAGGTCGCAAGTCGCAGGTCACAGGTCGCAGGTCGCAAGTCGCAGGTCGCAGGTCGCAAGTCGCAAGTCGCAGGTCGCAAGTCGCAGGCTACAGGTCGTGACTTGGAACCTGTGCATTGGGACCTGGGACGGAATCTTCGACCAACTTCAAATAGACAGTTTCGAGACTGCGCGGCAATTCGGTGAGCGCCAGCACCTGCGCGTTGAGTTGGTGGAGCTGGTCGAGTAGGAGCGGGTTGGCGATTTCCGGCGCGGCGGCGTGGTAGCGGAGCGAGAATTCGTCCTGCGCTTGAATCTGAAGGTGGCCGTTCATCTGGGGCCACGCGTGATCGAGCGGTCGCGCGAGCCGCACCTCCCAAAGCGCGGGGCCCAGCAACTCGCGTTTCAACTCGTCCGGCGTGCCCAACGCGATCAGCCGGCCGCGCCGGATCACGGCAATGCGGTCGGCAAGCGTTTCGGCTTCGTGCAAATTGTGAGTGCAAAGGATGATCGTGTGGCCGCTGCCGCGCAGGTTTTGAATCGCATCTCGCACCTGCTTGGCGCTTTGGGGGTCCATCGCAGAGGTTGGCTCGTCGAGGAACAGCACGCGCGGGTTGTGCAGCATCGCGCGGATCAGCGCGACCTTTTGCCGCATCCCTTTCGAATAACCCGCCAAACGCCGCTCGCGCGCGTCCCACAGCCCAAAGTGCTCTAACAACTCTTCGGCCCGTGCTTGGCGGTCGGCGCGTGCCATGCCTTGCAGCTCGCCGAAAAAATCCAAATAGTCGAGCGCGCGCATCCGCAAATACAGGCCCGGAAATTCGGTCAAATGCCCGACCAGATGCCGCACGTGGCGGGCGTCCTTTACCACATCCAGGCCCGCAATGCGCGCCGAGCCGCCGGTCGGCTTGAGAATCGAGGAGAGCATCCGCACGGTAGTCGTTTTGCCGGCGCCGTTCGGACCGAGAAGCGCGAGGATTTCGCCCTCCTCGACCGCTAGCGTTAGATGATCCACGGCCAGGAGGGCTTCAAACTGTTTGGTTAGCTTGTCCGTTTCGATGAGACGAGACAATTTCTTCCCCCACTAGATTATACCCAGATTCAAAATGGCGACAATGGGACTAGACTCCCAAGCACAGGCCGGGAGAGCAGGGGAACGAGGAACCGCGCGGGGGTTACTTCCAGAGGTCGTCGAGAAAAGTCAAAACCGTAGCGCGTATCTCGTCGCGCGTCGCCCGAAAGCGGGCCAGCAGCTCCGCTTCGCTGCCCGGCGCGCGCCCCGGGTCTTCGAACGGCAAATGCGCCTGCTTGGCCTTGCCGAACCACGCCGGACATTCGCCTTCGGATGGGCCGCACACGGTCACGACGAGATCGAACTCCGCGCCGCGAAATTCATCCACGCGCTTGGAACGCGCCGCGGCCGTGTCAATGCCGATCTCTTCGAGCACACGGCGCGTGTGGGGATTCACGCCGGTTGACTCCAGACCCGCCGAACTGGCGACAAAGCGGTCGCCGCGGAAATGATTGACGAGGTGCTCGGCGAGAATACTGCGAACTGAATTGTGTACGCACAGGAAAAGCACGCGTTTTCTATCAGCCATCCGATTACCCCAAGACCATGCTGAGGACCGACGCGGCCAGCCAGCCAATGAACGCACAGACCGGGAAGGTCAAGACCCATGCCGCGACCACCTCACGCGCGACACTCCAGCGAACTCCGGACAACCTCCGCACCGATCCCACGCCCATGATCGAGGTGCCAATCGTATGAGTCGTGCTGACCGGAATGCCGAGCCGAGAGGCGACCTCGATCACGGTCGCGGCCCCATTTTCGGCGGCAAAGCCCTCATACGGCTGCAACTGCACCATCCGCATTCCGAGGGTCCGGATAATTCGCCAGCCGCCGAGCGCCGTGCCGATCGCCATCGTCACAGAGGAGATGAGGATCACCCACCAGGGGACCTGGAATTTTTCGCTGATCGGCAGGATACCGCTCACCATCAGCGCGAGGGTAAACACGCCCATGAACTTTTGACCGTCGTTGCTGCCGTGGCTGAACGCCATAAACCCGGCCGATAAAATCTGAAGTCGGCCAAAGACCAAGCGTAATTGACTGGGAATCCAACGATGAAAAATGCGGTACACGGCCAGCATGATCGCAAAGCCGCCGCCAAAGCCGAGGAGCGTCGAAAAGACAAGCCCCAGTCCTACTTTGATCCAGCCGTCCCAGAGCAACACATCCCCGCCCCCCACCGCAAAGCCCGCGCCGGTGAGACTCGCGACGAGCGCATGACTTTCGCTGGTGGGCAAGCCATAGCGCCACGCCAGCGAACTCCACGTGACAATGGCGAGCATCGCCGCGGCGATCACCGCGAGGTTGATCGTTTTGGTCTGCACGAAACCCGTGCCAATCGTCGTCGCGACGGCCGTGCCTGAGAACACTCCGACCGCATTGAGCACGGCGGCCATGAGCACGGCCGCCTGGGGGGATAGCGCGCGCGTGGACACCACCGTGGCAATCGCATTGGGCGCATCTGTCGAGCCATTGACAAACTCGGCCGCCAGGACGAGCGCCAGCACTAGCCCCAGTGCGAGAGGAATGTCAGGCATTGGCAATGATCACCCTTTCGAGGACATCGCCCGCATCCTCAATCCGGTCCGTGGTTTCCTCGAGGCGTTCGTAGATCTCCTTCCAACGGATCAGATCGAAGGGGTTGTCGCGGCAAGTCGCGACCAGCTCGGCCAGCGCATCGCGCAGGACGCGGTCGCCGTTGTTCTCGAGCGTGTTGATCTGGACGATGTGCTCACGCACCTCTTTGAAATGTTTCTTGTCGCGCAAACCGCAGACGGCGTGATGTAATTCGTTCGCGCCTTCGGTAATCAGGCGGGCCAACTTGCGCGCCGGGGGCCGGATATCCGTGATCTGATAAATCAGGACGCTGGCGGCCGTTTCCTCGATTGAATCCAGCGCGTCGTCTATAGACGACGTCAGGTGCTGAATATCGTCGTTGTCAATCGGAGTCAGCAGAGTGCGCGGCAGCAGTTCCATCACCTCGTGGACGATGAAATCGCCGCGATGCTCCGTCTCGGTAATCTGCGCCGCTTGATCTTCCATGTCTTCGACGTGATCGAACAAACCCTGCTGCAATTTGGCCGCCTCCAACAAGTTGGCCGTCGCTCTTTCAAAATAGTCGTAAAATCTGACTTCGGCGGGGAGAAACGAAAAATTCATGTTCTTGGACTCCACTAGTTTGCTGTCAAATCCTGAAAACCGTCACCAGTTTCTTTTCCATTTCGCCTTCGATCGTCGCTTCGACCTCGACGTACGGCTCGAGGCCCGAGCCGTGCAGTTTTTCTTTCAACAACTCGTCGAGTTGAAAGACGCCGGCCGAGTTGCTCATCCGCACGTTGATGCGAATCGGCTTGTCCGTGCCCGACGCGATTTCTACTTGCTCGATCGCCACCGCCGAGAGCGAGTGAATGTTCACCTTGCCCGCCTCGAACGGGATGCGCGAGCGTCCTTTCGTCATGTCGAGCGCGTCGGCGACGCGCACGACGCCCGCCTCGACCGTCAGGGGTTTGCCATCGCTGCGGTGGGCAATGATCGCGTGCAGGATTTCGGAACGGAGAATGGTGCGCGGGCCGACCGGATAAATGCCGTCGAGCAGGTCGTCAATAATGGGCTGGGCGACGAACAAGCTGTATTGCTCGTGGTCGACCCGGTGGATAGAAATGCCCAGGTCGTGCAGCAGGGACGCCAGCACGACGATGACTTCGGCCTCGTGATTCGTCATCTTGTGATCCTGGACGACGCTCGGCACGATGCCGCGTTCCATCAATTGGCGCAACAACTTGAGCGCAATGTTGGCCACGATCTGAAAGTGGACCGGCCCGTGATCGCTCATGCCCAGCCGTTCGACGGCGTTGACGTTCATTGCCAGCCAGAGCGCGTACAATTCTTCGTGCGCGTTGACGCGCGCAATCAGTTGTTGCAAATTCGGATTATGCCGCGCCGGAACCCGGATCGCGATGTGGGCTTCCTGCGGCGTCTTGAGCGCTTCGTCAACCAGTTTGATTTCGCTCGGTTCAACGTCAGGCACCTGGCCTCCTGAAATGGCAAATCGCCTCGACCAACGGAGGCGATTGTACTATAAGCGGCAAGGATTGGCAATTGCAGTCACCGAGTCGGGCGACCGAGGTCGCGGCAACTCATGGCAATGTCG
>JACQYF010000195.1 GCA_016208315.1 Chloroflexota bacterium
CAGGCCGAGGCATTGGTCGAACGCGGGCACGCGGTGGACGTGATCTGCCTGCGCCGTGATGACGCCGAGCCGCAGGTGGAACAGACCGGCGGCGTAACGGTGTATCGCGTTCCTGTCCAGCGCGACAAGCGGCGCGGGATGGTGGGTCAGCTCTTGGAATACGTCACTTTCGCGCTCTGGGCATTCCTTGAGGTGACCCGCCGCCACCTGCGCCGGCGCTACGACGTCGTCCAAGTGCATAATCTGCCCGACTTTTTGGTCTTTGCCGCTCTCGTCCCGCGCCTGAGCGGCAGCAAAATCATCCTGGACTTGCACGACCTGATGCCCGAGTTTTACTGCGCCAAGTTCAACACGCACATGCAGAGCTTGCCCGTGCGGCTCGTCGCGTGCCAGGAATGGCTCGCGTGTCGTTTCGCGCACCACATCATCACCGTCACCGAATCGTGGCGCCAAACACTGATCCTACGCGGCGTCCCACCGGCCAAGTGCAGCGTGGTGATGAACCTGGCGGACACGCGGTACTTTCAGGCGGGCAGCGCGGCCCGGCCCACGGAGGACGGTCTCCAATTGATCTATCACGGAACCATCACCCGGCGCTATGGACTCGACCTGCTCTTGCAAGCGTTCGCGCGAGTGCGCGACAGCATCCCGGGCGCGCGCTTGACGATCCACGGCCGCGGGGAGTATATCCAAGACGTGCGCGCGCTGGTCGAATCGCTGGCGCTGGAGCCAGTGGTCAGCGTTCAGAGTGAATTCCTGACCGCCGCCGAACTGGCGCAATTGATCCGGGCCCATCACGTCGGCGTCGTGCCCTACCGCCGCGACATTTTCACCGATGGCATCCTGCCGACCAAGCTGATGGAGTACATGGCGCTCGGCCTGGCCGTCATCGCGGCGCGCACGCCGGCCATAACGGCGTATTGCGACGACAGTATGGTCGAGCTGTTTACCGCCGAAGATGTGGATGAACTGGCTCAGCGGATTCAACATCTCTATCATCACCCGGAGCGGCGGCGCGAGCTGGCTCGCAACACGAGCCGCTTTAACCAACAGCATAACTGGCCGAGCCAGCGCGAACGCTACGCCACTTTGGTGGAAGAGTTAGCCCGCGGACCTCAGAGGTCTCCGAGACCTGTGCAGTCCGCGTGACGAGGTACGAGGTATGGCAAAACTACTGCGCGCCGGAGTCATCGGCGCAGGCAATATGGGACAGAACCACGCGCGCGTCTATTCCGAAATGGATGACGTGGAATTGGTCGCGGTCGCGGACCCGGTGCAGGAATCGCTCAATCGGATGGCGCAGCGGCACCGCGTCCGCACGTACAGCAACTATCGCCTCATGTTGGAACGCGAGCAACTGGATCTAGTCTCGATCGTCGTGCCCACGCAATATCACTTTGCCGTGGCGCGCGACGTTCTTTGCGCTCATGTGCCGGCCCTCGTCGAGAAACCGATTGCCGCTACCATGGAAGAGGGTTGCGCGCTGATCGCGCTCGGCAAACAGCTAGGCGTCATGTTCACCGTGGGCCACATCGAGCGCTTTAACCCGGCGATCATCGCGCTCAAAAGCCAGCTCGCGCTCGGGATGTTGGGCCGCATCTATCAGATTCACGCCAGTCGTCTAGGGCCTTTCCCGGCGCGGATTACCGACGTCGGCGTGGTGATTGATCTGGCCACTCACGATTTGGACATCCTGCACTATATCACGGATGCGAACATCGTGCGGCTGCATGCCGAGGTGGGCCGGCGGCTGCACACGGCGCACGAAGATATGCTGTCGGCGATCTTGCGGTTCGATAACGACGTGGTCGGCGTGTTGGACATTAATTGGCTGACGCCAACCAAAGTGCGCGAGATTTCCGTGATCGGCGAGCGCGGCATGTTCGTCGCCAATTACATTACGCAAGACCTGACCCTCTTCGAAAACGAAGCCGCGCCCCAAGGAACCGACTATCATCAACTCGCCGTGATGGGCGTTTCGGAAGGGCGCGCGATTCGCTTCAAGATCAACAAGCGGGAACCGCTGCGCGAAGAATTGGAAGCGTTCGTCATGGCCGTTCGGACCGGAAACCCGCCGCCGGTGCGCGGTGAGGACGGCTTGCTGGCCCTCGCCCTGGCGCAGAAACTGATCGAGGCGGGCGCCAACGGCGGGACCATGTTGCTCGATCAAGGACACGGCTTTGAATGGCCTCCGGTGGATCTCGCGCAACCCTCGCCGGCCTACGTCGTACAAAGCGCGCCGGTGGCCGCCAACGGGCACAGTTAGTTGCCGTAGGTACCTGAGTTCAACTCAGGTACCTACGGCTAGAGTGGAGGTAATATGCTCACGCGATCTTTTCCTCGTCTCGTGCTGCTCGCTCTCTTCCTGGGACTTGCCATCACGTTGGCCGATCTGCCGGGAACGGCGCGGACGTTTGCCGCAGTGGACAAGCTGCCCGATCTGGGGATGGCGGTTTTCAAGAATCTTTCCATCGAAGAGCCGGGCGGCGGACGCCGTTTGCTGCGCTTTTCCGCGCGCATCGTGAATATCGGCAGCGGACCGATCGAGACCCGCGGCTCGCGTCCCAACACCTCGACCGACACGATGTCGGTCCAGCAGCGCATTTACGATTCGGCCGGCGGTTTTCGCGATGTCGCGACCACCGCGATCATGTACTATGCCGGCGACGCGCACAAGCACTGGCACATCAAAAACCTGCAAACCTACGAGCTGTTCCGGCTCGACGACGGCAACAAGGTCGGCACGAGCGTCAAAGAGGGCTTTTGTTTCCTCGACAGCTTTGCGTACAATCTCTCTCTGCCCGGCGCGCCGGCGAATCCCGTATATACCAAGCAAAGCACGCCGAAAGTGTGCGCCAAAGGTAACCCCAGCGCGCTCGAAGCCATCATGGGCATCTCGGTCGGTTATGGCGACCGGTACGGTTGGCACCTTCCCGATCAATACGTCGAGGTCACGGGGCTGCCCGCCGGCGATTACCGCTTCAAGGGCACGGCCGACAAGGCCAACTGGTTCCTGGAAGAAAACGAGAACAACAACTGCACCTGGACCGACATTCGGATCGCCGCGACCGGCACGACGGCGAAAACGCTGCGCAATAGCGGGGACTCGGTCGCGTGTAGTTGAGTTGATCTTTGGCTGTATGGCTTGGGGCGTCGGGTCGAGAGACCCGGCGCTCTTTTTTTTCCCCATGACCTGATTCCTATCCGAGTGTAGGACAGATTCCTACAACAAAATACGGGATGCGCCGACTGACTGTACACGAGTAACAACGGATAATGGTCGCGGCAAGTACGTCATCACTCACTTATGCTTGCCAATCCCAATCTCGTGGAGTCTGTCGCATGACCAAGAGAATTTCTCTCTTTGCGATCCTGTTCGTCTTCGCGATCGTTTTCGTCAGTCTCGCAACGCCGACCTTCGCGAATCCCGCAGGGCCGACCGATACGGGCCCTCTGGCGCTCAACGCGTCGTACACGATCAAGACGGTTGCCGATGCTTTTGTGGATGCGTCCAGCGCGTCCACCAATTATGGCACCTCGGCGAAATTGAAGGTAGACGATTCGCCGGTCGTCCGAAGTTTTGTGCGCTTTAGTGTTTCCGGCGTGAGCGGCACGGTGACCAAAGCCGTCCTCCGCTTCTACGGCACGTCGTCCTCGTCCAACGGTTACAAGGTCTTCACCGTAGCCGACAATACGTGGGTCGAAGGCAAGATCAACAACAACAATGCGCCCGCGACGGGAACCCTGCTCGGCTCGAGCGGCGCCGTAACCAGCGGCGCGTGGAGTTCCGTGGATGTGACCGCGTACGTCAAGGGCAATGGCACGTTTTCGTTTGGACTCAAGGCGACGACCGGCGCGCTTGCGCTGTCGAGCCGCGAAGGCAGCAAGCCGCCGCAACTCGTCATCACGACGGGCACGGTGGTTGCGACCGTACCGGCCCCGACATCCATTATCCCGTTACCCACGCCGACCAAGGTTCCGGCCACGGCCACCCCTCCGCCGCCTAGCGGCAACCAGCGCATCCTGTGCGATGGCAAGGTCTACGATGGTTACACCTCGCGGCTGTTCCAACTCGACGGCGGCGTGGATGCCGACGCCAGCGTCCAAAAAGTCATTCGCAACTGCACCTTCCGCAATTCCAAAGAAGTGCCCATCGTCCTCCAGAACGCCAGGAACGTCCTGATCGAAGGCAACACCTTTTACAACATCCGCACGCGGGTCGTGGGTGACGGCGTGCATGCCATCAACATTACCGGCCCCAGTTCGGGGGGTATCGTGGATGGCGTGATCATTCGCAACAATTCCTTCCGCGACATCGGCGCGGACGGCATCCAGATCGGTCAAAATACGCGCAACATCAAGAATGTTTGGATTCAGAACAACGAGTTTGTCGGCAGCGCGGATGTCGGCGAGAATGGGGTGGACGTCAAGGGCGCGGATGGGCCGATCTACATCACCGGCAACAAGGTCCACGGTTTTCGCCCCTGCGAGTCGCCCAAGACCAATCCGCCTGGCAATCAAGACTGCTCTGGCTCGAATGGGCCGGGCATCACGGTCCACGACGGTGGGGCCAACAAGACGCCGGCGTACAACGTGACGCTCGAGAACAACGACATTTACGATAACACGATCGGGCTGGTCGTGGCGACAGGCGCCCGGAACATTGTCGTGCGCGGCAACCGGATCAGCAACAACCAGAAGCAAGGGATCGAGATGCACGACGTGTACAGTGTGAATGTGACGGGCAACACGCTCTCGAACAACCCGACGCACATTGACGTGTCGAACACGCCGCAGTCGGGCGGCAGTTGCACGATCAGCAACAACACCTTCATCGGCGGCGGCACCAACATCAAGGGCGGCTGCTAGCAAGTAGCACGGCTTTCGTCAAGACTCCCGAAATCGAGCAGATTTCGGGAGTCTTTTTGCGTAACAATCCCCCGATTTTTTCGTTGTACTTTGCGAGCTTCACAGCCGTCCATCATTGGGTGTATTCACCTTTCCAGAGAACAATCATGACACCGACCGAAGTAGGGTACGGTCGCCGTACCGTACCATTATTGGGCATTATTGCCATCCTCGCGCTGACCTCCTGTTCGGTTTTTGCGCCCCCGACACCCACGCCGGCCGCGCCTGGTACGGTAGCGCCTGGTACGGTAGAGCCACCGTACCCTACCCCACCCGCAACCGGTACGGTAGAGCCACCGTACCCTACTCCTCCAACGGCAATCCCCACAGGTACGGAACAGCGACCGTACCCTACACCGACCGTCACGCCGACCGCGACGCCGCCTAACGTCACGTTCAATCCAAACTGGATTGTGCAGGTGCTCTGCGACGGCCAGGTCTTTGATGGCTATACTAAAAAACTGTTTGTGCTCAATTCGGCTAGGGATCAGGATCCCAACATCCAAAAGGTCATTCGCAACTGCACCTTTCGCAATTCCGCGATGGCGGCGATCGTGCTGCAGAATGCCAAGAACGTGCTCATCGAAGGGAACACCTTTGAGAACATCCGCACGCGAATCGCCGGCGATGGCGTACATGCGATAAATATTCCGTGTCCCGCCGGCTGCGCCATAGACAACATTACCATTCGCAACAACGTGTTCAAAGACATCGGCGCAGATGGCGTGCAGATCGGCCAGGACACGCGCAACGTCACGAATGTTTTCATTCAGAACAACGAGTTCAGCGCGCAAGAGGGCGTCGGCGAAAACGGCGTGGACGTCAAAGGCGCGGAGGGGCCTATTTACATCACGGGCAACAAAATGCACGGCTTTCGCCCCTGCCGGTCGCCCAAGACCACTCCGCCCGGAATTCAAGACTGCACCGGTTCGAGCGGTCCGGCGATCACGATTCATGACGGTGGGATTATCAAGACTCCGGCTTTCAACGTGATCGTCGAGAACAACGAGCTCTACGATAACGTTTACGGCCTGTCCATCAGCGCGGGCGCCAAGAACATCACGGTGCGCGGCAATCGCATCTTCAACAATCTTCAGATGGGAATCGAAGTGGATCAGGTGTATAGTCTCTCGATCAGCGGTAATACCCTGTCCGGCAACCCTACCCACATACTCTTGTCGAAGACGCCCCTGAGCGGCGGCAGTTGCGCGCTGACCGACAATACCTTTATCGGCGGCGTAATCAATATCAAGGGGGGATGTTAACGAGCCGTAACAAATCGGCACGTGCGTCGTTAGAAACTCCGAGCACGTCAGGTCCTCTGGCGTGCTCGGTTTTATTTGCGCGGCAAAAGAACGATGAGTGGATTAATCACCTGCGTGCGACGTGTCTTGGGGGCCATGCTCGTCATCGTCGTCTTGTTCGTCATCGCGCTTGGCTCTGCTTCGCTTGAGTCGGTTACGGCCTCCGAATCAACGATTCCGCGCGTGAAAACGCGCGCGGATCCGCAGGACATGCCTCTCAATCTCGCGCCGACCCCCACAGCTACTCGCAAGCCGACGAAAACCCCAACACCCACCAAGAAACCGACCAAAACCCCAACACCTACCAAGACACCGACCAAAACACCCACTCGCACGCTCACGGCAACCAGTCTTCCGCCCACCGCGACCCAAACCGCGACTGCCACGGTGACGCCTACCGCAACGCAGACGCCGACGCCCACGGCAACCGCGACCGCCACGCTCGCTGCGACCGATACACCGACGCCAACCGCGACGGCGACGTCCACCTTGACCGATCCGGAGACGCCCACCGTTACGCCGACGGCGACCCCGCTGGAAACGCCGACGCCTACGGACACTCCCGAGGCGACGCCGACGCCTTCAGAAACACCAACCGCTACCCCAACCTCGGACGCGACAGAAACCGCGACACCCACGGCAACTCTGGACGCGACGGAAACGGCAACGCCCACCGCGACCCCGACCCCAGACGCGACAGAAACGGCGACGCCAACTTCGACTCCCACCGCGACACCTGACGCGACGGAAACGGCAACGCCCACCGCCACGCCGCCGACCGGGACCGTGCGTGTATTGTGCGACGGTCAAGTCTACGACGGCTATACCTCAAGACTCTTTGTGCTCGACACGTTGGAGGATCAGGATCCGAGCATTCAAAAAGTTTTCCGCAACTGTGTCTTTCGCAACGGGATCAAGCCGGCCATCGTGATCAAGAATGCCAAAAACGTGCTCGTCGAGGGCAACACGTTTGAAAATATCCGCAGCAACGTCGCCGGCGACGGCGTTCACGCGATCAATATCACGTGCACGCCGGGGTGCGCCATTGACGATATTACGATTCGCAACAATACTTTTAATTCCATCGGCGGCGACGGCATCCAAGTGGGCCAAGAAACGCGCAATATCTCGAACGTTCGTATTCTGAACAACGAGTTCGTGGGCGGCGCGGATGTCGGCGAAAACGGGGTAGACGTCAAGGGCGTCGAAGGGCCGGTCCTGATCAGCGGCAACCGGATGCGCGGCTTTCGCCCCTGTGAATCGCCCAAGACCAATCCACCCGGCACCCAGGACTGCTCGGGTTCGACCGGGCCGGCGGTCACGATCCACTCCGGCGGCGAGACGTCCACGCCGCCGTACAACGTCACGGTTGAAGACAACGACCTGGACGATAACGTTTTTGGTCTTGCGGTTGGCAGGGGCGCGACAAATATTATCGTGCGGGGAAATCGGATCAGCAACAATCTCGAAGCGGGGATTGAGGTGGACGACGTTTACAGCATCTCGATTACCGGCAATACCTTGACCGACAACCCCACGCACATCAAGGTGACCGACACGCCGCTCGCGGGCGGCAGTTGCACGATCAACAACAATACCTTTGTCGGCACAGGAGTCGAGGTGGCGCTATATGCAAGCGCGTGCGAGTAGGGGCAGTGCCTTGTGCCTGCCCATCCGGGGCGAATTTATTCGCCAATGTGCGGGTCTATGGTTTGCATGATCAATTTCGTCTTCCCTAACGCCTCGGTAACGGTATTGATCACGACTTGCATGGGGAGGGGTTTACGCAGATAGGCCGTCAGCCCGGGCGCGTCAACTCGAATCAGGTTGAGCAACGAGGCCGAGTTGGTGGTCATCACGCCGATAATATTGGGCTGCAACCTGCGGATGTAAATCCAGGCATCGGTTCCGAGAGTATCCGGGAGCTGGAGGTCTAGGATCACGGCGTCGTAGGAGGCGCGCGAAATGCGGTCAATGGCCTCGACCAGATTGCGCGCCTGGTCCACGATCCAGCCCTGTTCGATCAAGAAGGGCTTGCCGCTCGAAACGGTGCGGTCGTCCGAGTCAAGCCACAACACACGGGTTGAGTTTGGCGCAATGAGCTCCACGGTGCTAGTCCTCGAAAGAAATGCCGGCAAAAGTTAGTGTTCTTCCGTTTGAAACATGTAGCCGACTCCCGGCTCGTTGACGATCAAGCGCGGATGCGCCGGATCCATTTCGATCTTGTGGCGCAGGCGCATGATGAAAACTCGGACGACATCGTCCGTCTCGTCCGAATCGTAACCCCAAACGTGTGTCATGATGCTGGCAGGCGGCACCACGCCGTCGCGATTCAACATGAGAAAGTGTAACAACGAAAACTCGGTCGGAGTCAGTTTGGCCGGCTTGCCGCGCACGCGAACTTGATGCTGGACCGGATCGAGCGAAATGCCCCCGAACGCGAGTTTTTCGGATTGAGACACGCTCAGCCCCGGCCAGTCCTGGTGGCGTCGAAACAGCGCATGGACGCGCGCGCGCAACTCGCGCGGGCGAAACGGCTTGTACACATAGTCGTCGGCGCCCAGTTCGAGCGCGTGGACCACGCTGTCTTCGTCCGCGTGCACGGTCAACATGAGGATCGGCACTTTGGAACGGAGGCGGAGTTCCCGCAGCACCTCCAGTCCGCTGCGCTTGGGCATGTTCACGTCCAGCAGGAGCAGGTCAGGTTTCTCGATCTGATAGAGTTGGAGCGCGGTCAGTCCATCGAAAGCCGAAATGACCCGGTGCCCATCGCGCTTGAGCGCATAGCCGAGCAGTTCGACCAGTTCTTTATCGTCGTCCGCCACCAGCACTTTCATTTATGCCCCTTGGTTCGTCGCTGCTTTCGCCATCGCCGATCTCGGTCAGACTAAACCAGAACGTGGATCCTTTGCCCAGCTCGCTCGAGACACCGATCTGTCCCCCGTGCGCCTCAACGATGGCCTTGGCCAGGGACAATCCCAGGCCGATGCCGGCGCCTTCCTCTTCAACGCGCTTGGAACGGTAATAACGCTCAAAGATGTGTTCTTGTTCGTCGGGGTCAATCCCGAAACCGCGGTCGGTCACCTCGAAAAACACGCGCTCGCCCTCTTCGCGCGTCGCGACGATGATCGGCTCGCCCTCGGGGCTGTACTTGCTCGCGTTCCGCAGCAAGTTAATGACAACCTGGCTGATGCGCGCGCGGTCGGCCATGACCCGGCAGGTGGGCCGCGTGCCGTACGTAATCTCAAGGTTCTGCCCTTTGCCCTGCAGGACCGGCTCGATCTGGCCGATGCTGTCTTTGATGAGCTTGTCGTACAAGTGCGCGCTCGGCTGCACCCGGAACTTGCCGGCTTCCAGCTTGCCAATGTCCACCAGGGCTTCGACCAATCCCTGGAAGCGGACCGCCGTCCGCTGCAAAGTGCGGAGCATGAGACCCAGCTCATTCCGGGTCATTTCGCTATAGTCTTCGACCAGCAACTCGACCGAGGCGCGCCAGGACGCGAGCGGCCCTTCGAGTTCGTGCGCCACCGCCAACAGAAACTCGTTTTTAGCTTTGGCGAACCGGTCTATTTCCGATACGTCTTGCAGCGTTAACGCATAGCCCACCAAGTCGCCTTCGATCTGGATCGGCACCGAGCTAATGTCCAGCACCGGCTGCGCGCCGGCATTCAGAGCCAGTCGGCCGCGCACGGTCAGCGGATGATGATCGTCCTGGATGGGCTGTCCCGGAATCCAGGACGGGAGATCGCGCCAGTCTGCGCCTTGCGGGAGGGCAAACAGGGAATGCCAGACGCGGCCCTCGAGGTCGGCATTGCTATAGCCCATGAGAAGCTCGGCGGCATGGTTGACCACCACGATCCGATTCTGCGAATCGGTGATCAACATGGGCACGGCCATCGCGCCGATCGCGCCGGTTGCGCCATTCTTCTCCAGTGTGAGCTGCTCCAACTTGCGCGCGAATTCCTTTCGTAGTTGATCCAAATGAAAGGCCAGGTCGCCCAGTTCGTCGTCACGCCAGAGGATGATGCGGCTGGTCAGGTTTCCGGTCGCCAGTTCCTGGGTCGCCCGTGACAATTCCTTGACGGAGCGAGAGAAGTTGCGTGCCATCAACAAGCCCACGATCAACAGGTCGGCCAGGCCGATTAAAAGGACCAGTCCAAAGGTTCTGAGCCACGTATCGTGGACGGTTTCCAAAATCGTCGTCGGCATGCCGCTCCCGATCACGATCGCGCTCGCGCGCGCCGGCGCCGAGAGCGCCCGGAACCGGTAGAGATAGGGGCCCTGATGGGTCATCAAGGTCACCAATTGATCCGCGTAGAGAATGCGATCGTCCAGGTTCACGCTGCCGGTTCCGAACTGCGCCATTTGCGGACTGGGGCCGCGCGAGGTCAATTTGCTCGCGGCCAGTTGTTCCCTGGAGATGACGACCAAGCCCATATCGAACCTGGATTTCTTGCGAATGTCCTTTAAATAATCGTCGTCAACGAGAAAGCCCATGATGATCACGCCCGCGGGCGCGGCGGCCGCGGCAGCCAGGTTCCCATTGTCCGACCGGGCGTAACGCGGCAACGCGAGCTTGACGGCAAGCTGACCCGAAGCGTCCACTTCCGTGCGAACGGCTGTAGCGCCCGCCAATGCTTCGGCAAAGTCGGGCAGCGCGGAAATGTCATCGCCCAAACGCTTCGTCCCGGTCGAACCCATCTTGGCTACGACGCGGCCGCGTTCGTCGGCGAGCATGAACAAGTCCACCTGCGCGGTTTCCAGGAATGTTTGCAGGGGTCGCGCCACCTCCGGCTTGTTGAGCGACTCATCGAATACGGGGCTGTTGCTCGGGCTGGCTAGCCATTTGCCGGCGAGGATGAGGGTATTGATGTCTTGGGCCAATTCGGCTTCAAAGCTATCCAGCACGCCGGTCGTTTCCCCGTCCATCGAGGCGTAGGCCTGATTGTGCGTGAGAAGCCACGCCGCGACGGAACTGGCGATCAGAATAATTCCTACCAGGATCAAACCCCATAGGTAGGTCTGCGCCAGCAGCGGTAGTCGCGGCAGCGAGATGTGAGAGTGCCGGTTGCGCCTGCTTTTGTGCTCGCTTGGCATCTATTCCTCCTCACTTTGGACGAGACTCGCGAGGCGGGCTGACAACCGGAACCGATTTTGGGCGGCTGAAAATAGGACGAGGTATTGCAGAGGGCCGATCAAGGCGATCAGCAGGCGAAGGTTCTGAACTGACACGGGCATGGCGACCTGCTCACGAATACGATGGATGAAAAAAAAAGCCAATAAACTTGATGTTGACGGCGGCATCCTTCGACTTCGCTCAGGACTATGCCGCCGTCAAATACGCAAGGATGATAACATAACGAGCGTTTCAAAACCGTTTCCAATGCTTTGGTTGAGGACTCGGCTGATTTGTTACTGGATTGTAACAATCTCTGTCACACTGTTGACACACCTATAAACTAGCATTCATTTTGTTCGATTGCCCTCGCCGTTTCGGCTTGCGGCCAATGCGGCTGCTCAACGAGTCGCATCGCGGATACACAAAGGTAAAGCCATGCTCTCTCTGCCGCGCCATATCCTACTTTTGATCCTATGGATCACACTGTTCTTTAATATCGAGCGCCTCCACATCAACCGGACCGGGCTGATCAATATCGCTCCAGCCACCTATGTTCTCGTCGCCGGTCTCCTGGTCGCCGGTCTGATCTTGCCCCAGTGGCGTCCAAGAACTGGGGCGATTCTGTTGCTGGTGGGCTTATTGGGGTTTGTGGCCTCCAAACTGGCGAACGGTCTCCCATTTTGGGGAGACGCCTTTACGTTTGTGACATTGTTCGAACTGACGGCCGTTGTGATCTCCGTCGCGCTCGCCTACCGGGTTGGGCAACTCACCGCGGATTTTGTGGAGACGCTCCGCTCGCTCCTGCTTCCGGATTTGGAGGGCCGCGTCCATCACCCGGACCAAGCCGAAGCGCTGCTCAAGCGCGAGCTGCAAGCCGCGCGGCGGCGCAGCTATCCCTTGAGCATTCTCCTGCTCGAAGCCGATACCAATGGCGCCAAGATCGAGCCAAGCGCCACGGCCCAAGAGCTCCAGCGCCTGCTCGCCCGGCGCGTGGGCCAGGTGACGCTGACGCGCCTGATCGCCAACAGTCTCCGCCCCTCGGATTCGATCGTGCAGCAGGTCGAGCAAGCGCGGTGGCTCTTGCTGACGTCCGAGGTGCGCCAAAGCGAAGCCGCGGCCATCCTTCACCGGCTCAATGAGCAAACGACGCGACAACTGGGCATCAAACTCAAGTACGGCATCGCGAGCTATCCCGACCAAGGTCTCACTTTCGAAGATTTGCTTGCCAAAGCCGAGCAAGACCTGCGGAGCGATCAGGCGGAGCGGCGGCGCGAAACGCCCGTGGAGGTCCCTGCCGACTGATGAGAATCGGTCGAGTACCAGTCCCACATCATACCTTGCAATGGAGAACTCATGGCATTCAAAGTCCTTAGCCCACGCGAGCGCGAGATTGCCACGCTCGTGGTGACCGGGGCAAGCAACAAGATGATTGCTCGGGAGCTTGCAATCAGCGAAAAGACCGTCAAAAACACGCTGACCAATGTTTTTGTCAAAACGAACACGAGCTGCCGCACGGAACTGGCGGCGCGTTTGGTGCGCGCGGGTCTCGCGCCCGCGTGAGGATGGCCCACTTTGAAGATTGACATCTGTCAAGTCAGCAAATCTTTTTCCGGCCGAAACGGGCAAACCGAGGCGTTGGAACCGACCAGCTTCACGGTGGACGCGGGACAGTTCGTGTGCCTGCTCGGGCCATCGGGCTGCGGCAAGTCCACGCTGTTAAACATGCTCGCCGGCTTGGAGGAGCCGACGAGCGGTCAGATCGAGATGGATGGGCGACCGGTCGCCGGTGCCGGACGGGACCGCGTGATGATCTTTCAAGAGCCGGCGCTATTCCCGTGGCTGAACGTCCGGGACAATGTCGAATTTGGATTGCGCATGGCCGGGACGCCGGCCGCCGAACGCCGCAAAATCTCGCAGCGGCTCTTGGCGCTGGTCAAGCTCTCCAAATTCGCGCAAGCGTCCGTGCACGAATTGTCGGGCGGCATGAAACAGCGCGTCGCGCTGGCGCGCGCGCTGGCCGTTGACCCGGCCGTCCTGCTGATGGACGAGCCGTTCGC
>JACQYF010000170.1 GCA_016208315.1 Chloroflexota bacterium
TGTCTTCCTTTCGGTGAACCCCCGTAGAGACTTGCAAGCGAGCCATACGGTCCCGCCCGCGTAACGAGACCTGGGTCGTCCATCAGATCCTCAACGCCTGCGATCGTGTGATTGTCACGTTTGAGAAAAACGATGTCTAGATCGGCATCAAACATATGCCAAGCCCCATCGTAGAAGGCCCCAGGGACCGCATGCCCATTCCACCGCTCGTCGTAATAGGCTTGCGGATTATAAACGCGCGAAGGTTGACCGACGTGGTCATACAGCGCGGCCATGGCTGCCGCGACATTGCCACAAAAACCATATCCATATACATTGAAGTAGTTGACTGGGTCGTACCCTTCATGAGTCAAGGCGCTCGGAAGCCACCAATGGTCATGAGCCGTTCGCGCAAACTGCCAGATGGCTCTTGCCTTTTCATCGTTCGTCATTCCGGGTGAGATGATCTCGGCAAGAATGGAATCAATCGTTGACCAATCGGGCGCACCATTGACGACGATCTTGGGCCCGACGATGGTTGTTGACCCCACGTTCTCGATTCGCAGATAATCGTTCTGGGGCTGCAATGTGCCGGCGGCAGTTATCGCATAAGAGTCGCTGTGAGCGGTGATCGTGCGCGTAACTGTTTGTGCCGTACTCACAACGGGCGTGTTTCCGCTCTTTGCTACCGGCGCGGTCGGGGATGAGCCGCTCAACTCTATCGCCGCCGCTGGCCGGGCATTCCGGGGAGAATTGAATGCGAAACCGAAGCAAAGGACTAGAGCCAGCCAGCCCGCCAACCGAGAAACCCGGTTTACAACTTGCGAATGTATTCGTTTAGGGACAAACCTCAACTTAGCCGCTCTTCTACGAACTTGGCCACGCTAATGATCTCCATTTGCCGTATCTCGACGGGGTACCTTTCGTTATTGCGATCAATATGATAACTGTGAACTGGCTTATCTGCCATAGCTCAAATACCACTCAATCGCCTTCTTCAACCCATCTTCAAAAGTCGTCCCGGCCTTAAACCCAAAACGCTCTTTCGCGCGCCTAGTATCCAGCTTCCGCCTCGGCTGCCCGTTCGGCTTGGTCGTGTCCCAGACGATCTTGCCTTCAAACTCAGTTAGCCGCGCAATCTTTTCGACCAAATCCTTGATGCTGATCTCGAACGCGCTGCCCAAGTTCACCGGCTCGCTCGCATTGTAGCGCTCTGCCGCGAATAGGATTCCCTCGGCCGCATCTTCGACATATAGAAACTCGCGCGTTGGACTGCCGTCGCCCCAGACGACAATATGATCGTCGCCGTTGCGCTTGGCATCCACGCACTTTTTGATGAGCGCAGGGATGACGTGGCTGCTCGCCGGATCAAAGTTGTCGCCCGGGCCATACAAGTTCACGGGCATTAGGAAAATACTGTTGAAGCCATACTGCTGCCGATACGCCTGGCTTTGCACCAAGAGCATCTTCTTGGCCATTCCGTACGGAGCATTAGTCTCTTCAGGATACCCATCCCACAGATTCTCTTCACGGAATGGCACCGGCGTGAACTTGGGGTAGCAACAAATTGTCCCCAATGCCACAAACTTCTCCACGCCAGCCACCCAGCTTTCGTGCAACAGCGGCGCACCCATCATCAAATTGTCGTAGAAGAATTCACCGGGATGCGCCAGGTTCGCGCCAATGCCCCCTACGCGCGCGGCAAGGTGGATAACGATTCGCGGCTGGCTGTCGCTCAGCGCGCGGCGAAGGCTGGCTGTCGCTCAGCGCGCGGCGAATGTCTTCCAAGCGACGCAAGTCATAGTCGGCTATATCTACGACAAATACTTGCGCGCCGCGCTCGTTCAACTTGCGGACAATATTCTTGCCGAGGAATCCATTGCCGCCCGTTACCATCACGCGCTTGGCATGCCAGAATTCTTTGCTATCCGGCCAGGGACTCGTCATTTCGCCTCTGCTTTTCCACTAACGGCCTGCTGTTCACGGTTCACGGTTTACCGTTCACTGATTCCTGCCGCGCTCCGCCCTTCCGTCAGTCGTGCGTGACAGAACCGCTCGCTCCATCTATGTCACCGTCGGGGAATTGGAGAACTTACACCGCCTCTCACGCACTCGACGGCTCTCGCCCGACTCGCCCTTGAGCCGGTTAGATAATTTCGACTCACACCAACGCGCCTACGCTTGTCTTTCCTCGGAGAGTAAAGCACTCGGCGTTGCAGGCGACTGGAAACACAAATTGCTCTCCGGGGTTTTGTCACCTCTGACAAGAGCGGGAACGACTCTTGGAACGCGATCGGGAGAACTTGGTCGGGAATGCCAAAGCGGACGAATTTGGCCCGCGAAGTCGAGCGGGGAAGTCAAATATGGGAACCACATAGCACGCTCGCCGCTAAAACTCTGCTTGATAGGATATGAGACGGTGATTGTCCGACGTGCTGCCGCACAATATGTGCTCTGAAAAATGCCTTTCCATCATATTCTCTTTCACAATGATGTCAAATTTGCTAGTCTCAAAATGCTGAACCGTCTGGGCGCGTTTCCCTTGCGGAAAGTGGACAGGAACGCGCAAATCCCGTATAATCGCGGCAACCCCTGCCGAGGTGCGCCGTTCCACTCATGACCGAATTGCCAAGCACTCTATTCCTTCTGATCACGTTTGTATTCTTCGCGGCTTTCGAGCAGACCATCTCCGGATTTGGTTTTTCGCTGATCGTCATGCCTCTGGCGACTTGGCTCTTGGGACTGGCGATCGCCGCCCCGCTCATCGCCTTGGCCGGTCTCACCCTTTACACGATCAACCTGGTTCGCTATCACCGGTCCGTCAATCTCGGCGAGGCCGTTCGGCTGGGCGCGGCCGCGGCTTTCGGCGTGCCGGTCGGCGTGTGGGGGTTGGTCAACCTCGACCCGGCTCTCATCAAACTCGCGCTCGGTTTCGTCCTCGTTGCGTACGCCGGGTACAGTTTCCTTCTTCCGGCGTTACCGGGGATTGTCTCCCAACGCTGGGCCTTGGTCGCCGGGTTTATGACGGGCTGCCTTGGCGGCGCGTACAACACACCCGGGCCTCCGCTTATCATCTATGGAACCTCGCGTCGCTGGGCGCGCGATGAGTTTCGCGCCGTGCTCCAATCCCTTTTTTTTCTCACCGGCTTGCTTGCAGTCTTGTCTCACTGGTTCACTCAACATTTGACGACGAACGTGTGGGCGATGTATGGTTACGCCGCGCCGGCGCTGGTGTTGGGCATCGTCGCCGGTTCGCTCGCCGACCGCTATATCAACCATCAAGCATTTCGAATCATCGTCCTCGCGATGATTTTTGCCCTGGGCCTCTCGCTGATCTGGGGAGCGCGCTGGTAAATGCCCAGGAACGCCACAAAACCACACCGAAGCACACAGAATTTAGTTTTCTCCTTTCGGTGTGTTTCCGTGTGGTTCTGTGGCTGAGTAATAACGTTCGCTGACATTATCTCGCTCAAAGGAGGACGAAATGGCGCAAGCTATCTCGACGCGTCGTGAGCGCATCGCGTGGTATCTGTACGATTTCGGCAACTCGGCCTACGCCGCCGTGGTCCTGCTCGCCGTCTACTCGGCGTATTTTCAAAAGCAAGTGGTGGGCGGCGCGGAAGGGTCGCGCCTGTGGGGAGTGGCAATTTCCATCGCGATGGTGATCGTCGCGATCGCCGCGCCGATCATGGGCGCGATTGCGGACTATTCGGGCGCGAAAAAGCGGTTTCTGTTTTTCTTCACGGGGATGGCGGTGCTCTTTACCGCGGCGCTGTTCGCCAGCGAAAAAGGCACCATCGTGATGGCGATGGCGTTCTTTATCCTCGCCGAAATCGGCTACCGCGCCGCGCAGATTTTCTACGACGCGCTGCTGCCCGAGATCGCCGCGCCGCACGAGATGGGCCGCATCGCCGGGACCGGCTGGGCGGTCGGCTCCGCGGGCGGCATCGTCGCGCTCCTCATCATCCTGCCGCCGATTCTCCTCACGAAAAGCGATTTGCTGGTCGTGCGCGGCTCGCTGGTCGTGACCGCGATTTTCTTCGCGCTGGCCGCGATCCCGATCTTCCTTTGGCTCCGCGAGCGCGCGCAATCGCAAGCATTGCCCCGCGGCGAGAACTATTTCAGCATCGCCTTCAAGCAACTGAGCGTAACGATCCGCACCGCGAGCGGGTTTAAAGAGTTTCTAAAATTCATGCTCGCCTTTCTAGTCTACAACGAAGGCGTGATCATGGCGCTCGATTTTGCCGCGATCCTTGGCGCGGTCCTTTTCGGGCTAGAGCAGACCGGGCTGATCGTTTTCTTTATCATCGTCCAGGCCACAAACGTCGTCGGCGCGTTGGGATTCGGGCATTTGCAGGACCGCTTTGGCGGCAAGCGCTCGCTGACCCTTTCGATCTTGCTGATGGTCGCCTGCATGTTCGCTCTGTACTTTGCCCAGAACCAAACGCAGTTCTTCATTATCGGCGCGGTTGTCGGCATCGCGATGGCGGGGATTCAGTCGGTGAGCCGCGCGATGGTTGCGACCTTTAGCCCGTCGGGCAAGAGCGGCGAGTTCTTTGGCTTTTTCGCGCTGACCGGACGCACGTCGTCGTTCGTCGGTCCGGCGGTGTTTGGCTGGCTGGCCGCCGAACTCACACTGTGGTATCAAGCGCAGGGGCAGGCCGTGGCATTGGCCGAGCAGTCGGGCCATCGCTTGGCGATTCTCTCGATTGCGGCATTCTTGCTCGCGGGCTGGGCGTTGTTGGGATTCGTCAACGAAAAGGCCGCGCGTGAGAAAGCCACATTGAAGATGGCGGTTGACGCCACTCTGCCCTCGGCGTGAGACAACTCATGACGACAAGAAAATAGGACGCGGACGAGCGCGGACGAGCGCGGATTTTTTCTTTTTATCCGCGTTCATCCGCGTTCATCAGCGTCCCATTATGCCGGAGACCTAAAATGACCTACGCCCAATCCGCCGACGTGATCGAGCAGTTGATGAGCCAACTTTTCGACATGAGCGCGCTGGCGCCGATGCCGCAACACGGCGCGAGCGCGGAAACCGTGCTTGGCGAGCTGGCGCAGCGCAAGGCGCATGACCCCGACTTTCACTCGAATCATCTCTTCGGGCTAGTCTATCAAACCGAGCGGGCCGAACTCGAGCGCGTCGTCGCGCAAGCGAACGAAATGTACTTGTGGGGCAACGCGCTCAATATTGTCAAGTTTCCGAACCTCACGCGGCTGGAATTCGAAGTCGTCGCGATGGTCGGCGATCTGCTGCATCTGCCGCAAGGGGGCGGCGGGACCATGACCTCGGGCGGTACCGAGTCTATCCTCATGTCCATGCTCGTGAATCGCGAACGCGCCAAGGCGCGCGGCGTAGACAAGCCGCAAATCCTCGCGCCCTACTCGGCGCATCCCGCTTACGCCAAAGCCGCCAAGCTGCTCGAAATGGAATACGCGACGTTCGCGCTCGACGGCGATTATCGCGCGGACGTCGGCGCGGCGCGCGCGGCCGTCACGCCGCGCACCGCGGTCATCGTCGCCAACGCGATGTCGTTTCCGTACAGCAGTATTGACCCGATTCCCGAACTCGCGGCTTTGGCAATGGAGCACGGCATTGGCTGTCACGTGGACGCGTGCATCGGCGGATTTGTCTTGCCGTTTCTCGAACGACTGGGGTACGATGTGCCGCCGTGGGATTTTCGCGTGCCGGGCGTCACCGAGATTTCGGCCGACGTACACAAGTATGGTTATGCGAGCAAGGGATCGTCGGTCATCCTGCACCGCGATTCCGACTGGGTCGCGCATCAATTCTTCATGTTCGGCGATTGGCCGTCCGGCCTGTACGGCACTCCCGCCGTGCCCGGCGCGCGCCCGGCGACCACGATGGCAACCGCGTGGGCGGTACTCAAACATCTCGGCATTGACGGCTATGTCGAGTTGACGCGCCAAGCGATGGAAACGACTACCAAGATTCGCGCGGCCATCGAAGCAATCCCCGACCTCTACATCGTCGGCAAGCCGATTGGTACGACCCTTGCATTTGGATCGAATACGGTGGACATACATCAAGTCGGAGATGTGTTGAGCGATAAGGGTTGGCACCTCGACCGCAATGTAGAGCCGCCGAGTCTGCATATGATGGTATCGCCGGGACACCGCCTCGTCGTGGATCAGTTTCTCGCGGACTTGAATGAGGCGGTAGTTCAGGGCACACTGTCATTTCGAGGAGCGTAGTTTGCGACGAGAAATCTCCATCTAGCAAGTGAAGATTTCTCGCTCCGCTCGAAATGACAACTGAACGACGCGGTTACTCAAACCAAATGACCCAAGTTGTGATTATCACCGGCGCGGC
>JACQYF010000163.1 GCA_016208315.1 Chloroflexota bacterium
ACGATCGCGATGTTCAACGTGTTGGTGCAATGGCATGGTTTCCAACCGGACAAAGACGGCCTGATTCATTTATCGCTCGCTGAATTCAGTTTGTAGAACTAGCACCATTGGTTAGTAGGCCAGATACGCGCGGTCTGCTGCCTGCGGGTCCGTTGCCACCTCATGCACCGTGAGATCGCCAAAGCCAGAGGCAAAGGCGGGGTCGTGCGCTTCGGGAATCGCATACGTGTCGAGTTCCGCGAACTTGCCACCCGATAGCGTGTTACTGAAGAGATGCACATAGCCCCAGCCATCAAAGATCGAGTCCACGCGGATACGCTCGCCCGTCGTCCCGATGGCGGGCCCGTCGGGATAGGTGAAACTCACGGGTGTGTTGAATAGTTTGTGGTATGCCTCGTGCGTCGTGCAGATGCCGACGACGACCTCCACGAACGCGCCCGAGCCGCAGAAGGGCGGTAGCGGTTCCGGCGGCGAACTGACGACGTGCCGCGCCACAAAGAGCACGGCGTCCCATCCGGCGACGACCGCCTCATGCGCCTTCTCGCCGGGGAAACAAGCCGGCTCCGTTGCGCTCGGGTCGCCATCGGGACCGCGCTGGAGCGCGACGATCTTTTCTTCACCCGGCTGGAGGGAGGCAAGATAGCCGGGGATACTGGCAGGCGATGTGACTGCCGCCGAATCAGGGCAGCCATAGCCGCCATAGACGACCGGTCCATTCAGTGTCTTGTCCGGCAAGATCGAGGGCGCTGCGGCGCCGGGCACGATGACCGACGGATAAACGCCACCATTGGGTCCCGTCGTGATTTGGAACTGACCCACCCGATAGGGACCAAAATCTTCATCCGTGCCGATAAAGAAACGGTTGATTGAGGTGAACTCGGCTTGGTGTGCGTTACCTTCTGGCGACAGGCGCACTCCCGTCCGCTCCAAAAGAAGCGGGTCAGGGTTGGTATAGTCCGTATCGCCGATCAGTGTCGGGTTTGCCGGATTAGTAACATCCAGTTGAACAAACCCGCCGTCCCAGTACGAGAGCAGCATGACCCATTTCGCGCCGATTTTCTTAACGGTCATGTCATGCAGGAATGAACTCGTTGCTCCGAGGTCCGGCTGCACGATGCTCGGAAACGTGGTGTTTAGGTTTAGTTCTTTGATCAGCCGCGGGCGACTTGGGTTGGTGATGTCCAGAATGTCTACATCGGTCGTTTCGAAATTGTCCACCATGACCGCGTAGGCATTGTCACCCGTATCCCAGGCGAACGCGCTGTGAATATCGTTAGCGTCGTTGATGAAACCGCGATCGCCAAAGTGCTCGGAGAGTTTGAACGGCTTGAGCGGATTGGTCACGTCATACAGCGCGATGCCGCCCTTGCCGTTCTTGCCGCAGTGCTCGTTATTCATGACGAGCATGTTGCCACTGAAAAACCGGGTCGTAATGTTCACGACATCGCTTTGACATGTTTTATCTCCTCTGTAGGACAAACCTGCCCTGAGCAAGTCGAAGGGTTGGCAATTTGTCCTACGCTCATATCCTACCATCCAGCGCGCACGCGCACATCGGACAAACGCAATAATCCTGCGTAAACATAAAGACCGCTCGCCAGCGGTCTTGAGTGCGTCAGATGACGTATGGGCTAGAACAGATGACATAGCCCGATTCAGTTGGAATCAAGCGTGACCAAGCCCTCGCGCAGGGCATGGAGGGCGGCTTGGGTTCGGTTGGGCAGATGCAACTTGGAGAGGATATTACTGATGTGAACGCGCACCGTGCGTTCGCTGATCACCAGCGCCTCGGCAATCTCTTGATTGGACCATCCCCGCGCGACGAGGGCGAGCACTTGAGTCTCGCGTCCGGTCAGAGGCGACCTGGCAGAGGGCGGCTGGGTTGGCTGTACAAGCTCCTGAATCAATTTACTTGCAACGCCCGGCTCCAGCCATGCCTTGCCGCGATAAACATCGCGGATAGCTTGGAGCAGCGTTTGCGGCGACGCGTCTTTCAAGAGATAACCCTGCGCGCCCGCTTTGATCGCCGGAAGGACCTTGTCGTCTTCGGCAAAACTCGTCAAGACCAAGATTCGCGCCGCGGGGTTCTCCTGTTTGATCTCGCGAATCGCTTCCAGACCATCTTGATTGGGCATGACGAGATCTAGCAGAATCACATCCGGCTGAAGCCAACGGGCTTGCTGCACCGCTTCTTTTCCATCTGCCGCTTCCCCCACGCATTCGATTCCCGCTTCGGAGAGCAGCAAGGCGCGCAGCCCAGCGCGCACGATCGGGTGGTCGTCCGCGATCAAGACCCGTATACTCTCGGCCATAGTGGCATCTCCTACTCCAATCAAAACGGGTCTCGCGAGATAGGTCGCGGATCACTAGCGGTTCACAAGTGCGAATGACATGCTGGACGGCGCTGTGATTAGAAGCGGGGAAAGGTTTGATTTCCTGGATGGCTGCGCGTGACAATGCGCTGACTGCGCTCAGCCAGTAACTTTCTTGAGGCGAGACAAGATAAATCGCGGCAAATTCCACGCCCAAGGCATCGGCGGCGATGTTGCAAGCCCGATCGAGCAGGACTTGAATGTTGGTCGAGTCCAAATTGACCTCGCCATTCCAATACGCGGAAACCGAGTTCGGGGTTTAGCGTATACACGAATTGTATCGAGAATTGGAATGGCTGTCAATGCACGCGCGTGGACTGGTGGATAATTCGGCTATTTACCGATTACTGATGACTGCCTGCCTTGCCTGCACGCGCGTGACCGCCAGCGTGGCTGCCAGATAGACGACGAGCAGCGCGGTCGGCGCGATCCGGAACATGGTCGTGATGTCGCTCGCCGAAGCGATCCATCCGCCGACCAGCGGGCCCAAAAATGCCCCGATGTCTAGACCGGCGTTGTAGAGGCCGGAGGCAACTCCTATGCCCCCCGTGTTCTTGGATCGTTCCTCGGCGATCATCGTCGCACTCGCGACGCGTGTCAGTCCTCGACAAACCCCAATCAGAATAAAGAGCAAAATCAAAATCCACGGCTCGTGCAGATCGGGAATAACGAATACCGCGGCGGCCCACGCAACCAGGAGCACATTATTGAGCAACCCCATCGGGACATGTTTAAAAATCACACCGGCGAAGGGGCGCAGCCCTGTGGCCGTCAGCGAGCGGATGCTCTTGAGTAGACCGACAAAGGTGAGATTCAGCCCGATGCTCAGCCCAAACAGCGGGAAAAAGGCGCCAAAGCCGTCATCCAAAAAGTTCAGGTAAAACGCGATCAAGGTCGCCAGCATCAAGTTCGGCGTGAGCGCGCTCGTCCACTGCGTCCAGCGTTCACGTCCCCGCGCGCTGTTGGAGCGATTGGCCGGCAATTGCGGCGCCCCGACGCGCAGCGGAGTCGCCATCGTTAACATGAGCGAGAGTGAAATCAGAGGCAGTACGCCCATGATGACGAAGGTGGGGCTGAAGCCCAAAGTGTCCGCGAAGTAACCTCCGAAAAAGCTGCCGATACTATAGCCCGCGCTCAGCGCAGCCGTGTACCAGCCCATCGCCGCGCCCTGGCTCGCACTAGTCGAATTCAGTTCAATCGCCCAAGCGAGCATGATCGTCCCAATGCCGCCGAACGCGAATCCGCGCCAGATCGTCCAGAAGAGAATGTAGCGTGAACCGCCGTCGTACGCAAAGGCCGCCGTCGAGACGATAAACAGCAAGAGAAAACCGGCGAGGAGGAATTTCACCCCGGCTCGGCCATAGAGCACTCCGGCGGGCAGGCGCGCAATCAGTTGCGTGATTCCGAGTAATGCGACGATAAGTCCGATCTGATCGTAGGCGAATTTCGAGTGTTCGAGAAACGGAGAAAAGATCGTGGTCAACCCGCCATCGGCCGCCGTTATCACGAGCAGGGCAAGGTAAAGTTTCCACATGGATCGCAACGGTTCTCTCCCGAATACTATCCGCGAATCTATTGACGGCGGCCGCTTCGCGCGATGCCGCCGGTGGCGGCATGGCGCGAAGCGGCCGCCGTCAACGACAACCAACTTTTGCGCCATTGCCATTATCGGCTACAAGCCGGGCCCAAGTCAACACGCTTTGGTCTAGCACCCGTCTACCTGTAAGAGTAGTCGGAGTCGGCAACACCCATTGCCGACCCGGTCGCTTTCGGCTATAATCCAACGCGTGAAAGCCAAGCGCCCCCCCGCAGCCATGCTTTTTCTCCTCGGCGCGCCGCGGCTCGAGCGGCACGGCCAGCGCGTTGAAATGGACACGCGCAAAGCTCTCGCGCTCGTCGCCTACCTCGCGCTCACGCGGCAGAGCCACAGCCGCGATGCGCTCGCTACCCTCTTTTATCCCGATTACGATCAAGCCCACGCGCGCGCCGCGCTCCGCCGCACACTCTCGACGCTCCAAGCCGCGCTGGGCGAAGGATACCTCGAAGCCGACCGCGAGCTGATCGGCCTGCATCCTGGCGCCAAACTCATCGTAGATGTGGATGAGTTTCAAAATCGCGTCGCCGAAACCCGCGCTCACGGGCACGCGCCGAACGACGTGTGCGCGCGCTGCATCACGCCGCTCGCCGAAGCTGCGGCGTTCTACCGGGACGATTTTATGGCCGGCTTTACGCTGCGCGACAGTCCCGCGTTCGACGAATGGCAATTCTTCCAGACCGAGACGCTGCGGCGCGATCTGGCGGGCGCGCTCGAAAAACTCGTGCGCCAGCACAGCGCCCAGCGCGAAGACGATTTCGCGCTAGTGTACGCGCGGCGTTGGCTCGCGCTCGATCCGCTGGACGAACCCGCGCATCGCCACCTGATCAAACTGTACGGCTCGACCGGACAACGCGCCGCCGCCCTGCGCCAATATCAAGAATGTGTCCGCATCCTCCACGACGAACTTGGCGTCGCGCCGCTGGAGGAGACGACGCGGGTGTATGAGACAATCAAGGAGAGCGGGAGAAGGGGAGAGAGGGAGACAGGGAGACAAACATTTGTTTCTCCCTCTCTCCTCCTCTCCCCCTCTCCCCCTCCGCTCGTAGGACGCCAACACGAATGGGACGCGCTGCTGCGCGCGTACCGCGCCATCCACGCCGACGGTCACTTCATCGTGCTCGAAGGCGAAATGGGGATTGGCAAGACGCGGCTCGCCGAGCAATTTGTGGAATACGCGCGACAGCAAGGCGCAGTCACGCTGAGCGCCCGCGCCTACGAAGGGAGCGCGAACCTCGCCTACGGACCATTTGTCGAAGCGCTGCGCGCCGCATTGGCGCACGCGCCGGCGGCCACGCGCCTGGCCCAGGTTGCCGAGCATTTTCGCGCCGAGGCGGCGCGCCTCTTGCCCGAGTTGGGCGCCGCCGCGCTTGCGCCGCTGGACAGCCCTGGGGCGCAAATTCGTTTCTTCGAAGGCATTGCCCAGGTGCTCGCCGCACTCGGCGCGGGCTTGTCGCCCGGCGTCTTGTTCATAGACGATTTGCAGTGGCTGGACGCGGCGTCGCTCGAACTCTTGGCTTTTATCGCGCGGCGATTGCGCGGGCGACCATTATGCCTGCTCGGAACCTTACGAACCGAAGCCACTCCGAATACTGCCGCGCTGCGCAAACTGCTCGCCGAAGGACAGCGCGCGGGTCTGGCGACGACCGTCGCGCTCGCGCGTCTGGACGAGCGCGCCGTGATGGAACTGGTGCGGGCGAAATCGGGTTTGCCTCGCGCGATTGCGGAGCGGTTGTACCGCGAGACCGAAGGCGTGCCTTTTTTCGTGATCGAATATCTAGCGGCAATGGACAATGCATCCACCGATTGGATGCTGCCCGAAAACGCCCGCGCCGTGCTGCGCGCGCGTTTCCTGGGGCTAACCGAAACCGGCTCCCAGGTGCTGAGCGCGGCGGCAGTGATCGGTCGTTCGTTCAATTTCGAAATGGCGCGGGAAGTGAGCGGGCGGAGCGAAGAGGAATCGGTCGCGGCGTTGGAGGAATTGATCGGTCGGGGTCTCGTCAAAGAGTTGAGCGGAGCGGTTTACGATTTCAGCCACGAGAAACTACGGGCGCTCGTCTACGAGGAGGCGAGTCAGGCGCGGCGGCGATTGCTGCACCGGCGTGCGGCGGACGCGCTCCTGGCGCGCGCGCGGCTGCGCCGCGAGACCGGCGCGCGGGCGAGCCAGGTGGCGGCGCACTATCGGCAGGCGGGACAGGATGCGGAGGCGGCCGAATATTACAAACTGGCGGGCGAGCACGCGCGCGGGCTGTACGCGAACGTCGAGGCGCTGGCGCACTTCCGCGCCGCGCTCGAACTGGAGCATCCCGATGCCGCCGCGCTGCACGAGGCCATCGGCGATTTGCTGACGCTCAAAGGCGATTACACGGCGGCGCTCGCCTCTTACGAAGCCGCCGCACGGTCGCTCGCGGCGGTGACGCCCGCGCTGGACCACAAATTGGGGGCGCTGCGCCAGCGCCGCGGCGAATGGGCGCAGGCGGAGGAGCATTTCCAAAACGCGCTCGCCCGATTGGGCGACGACGCGCCGAGCGAACGGGCGCGCGTCCATGCGGATTGGAGTCTGACCGCGCATCAACAGGGTCGGCACGCGGATGCGGAACGACTGGCGCGCCGCGCGTTGGCGTTGGCGCAAGCGGTCGACGATCTGCGTGCGCTGGCGCAAGCGCATAATATTCTCGGCATCCTCGCACGCAGTCGCGGCAAATTGGATGAGGCGCGCCAGGAGTTGGAGCAGAGTGTTGCGCTCGCCGACCGGTTGCAAGAACCTGAGGTGCGCGCCGCGGCATTGAACAACCTCGCGTTGGTCTTTGCCGATCGGGGCGAGTTGGAGCGCGCGTTGGAATTGACGGAGCAAGCGCTGGCGTTGTGCGTCTCGCAAGGCGACCGCCATCGCGAAGCCGCGCTGCGCAACAACCTCGCCGACCTCCTGCACGCGCTGGGGCGAACGGAAGAGGCGATGGCGCACCTCAAACAATCCGTCACCCTCTTCGCCGAGATCGGTCTGGAAGCCGGAACGCTCTCACCCGAGATTTGGAAGCTGGTGCAGTGGTAATCCGTCTTGTAGGGCAAATTGCCTCGGCGCCTTTGGCGCCGCTTTGCCCTACGCGCTTGCCACCGCCTCTGCTTCCGAATCGAAAACCGCAATCGCATCGCTCAGCCGCGTCAACTGAAAGATTTGGCGATAGTGTTCGCTCAACCCGTAGGTCAAGAGCCGCTGGTGCGGAGCGTGGCGGTTGACGCGGATGAGCAAGGTCACCAGCAGGCCGATGCCGGTGCTGTTCATGTAATCTAGCCCGCCAAAGTTCAGAACGATGGACCGGGCACTGTTATCGCACGCCTGTGTGTACGCCTCCATCAGCGTCTTTTCGGCGGCAGCCGTTACCTGTCCGTGAATGTCAATGATGCTGACGTGACCGTTCACGGAGCGCACATTCATCGTCGCGTTGGGTAGAGCCATCGTGACCCCTCCATCGGAAGTTGGAAGTTGGAAGTTGGAAGTTGCGCCTCGATCCAATTTCCAATCTCCAATTTCCAACTTCTAACTTCTAACTTCCGCTAGCGCCTTTACCTCGTCCGCGTAGATCGGCATAAAGTCTGCCAGGCGCGTGATTTTGAAGATTTCTTGATAGTGCGCGCTCAAGCCCGACGCGAGTAACCTGCGTCCGGACTTGCGCGCCTGCGCCATCAATCCCACTACCAGCGCGATGCCGGTGCTGTTGATGTAGGTCGCGTCGCGAAAGTTGAGCAGAATGGTTTTGCAGTCCTGCTGAACGGCGCCTGAATATGCCGCGTTCATCGCTTGCTCGGCAAAGATATTGATCTCGCCCTGCAAATCGAGGATTGCCATACCATCGTGCGAACGAACATTCGCCGAAAAAGGACTAGCCATTTTTCTCCTCTCCGAGTCGGAAAATCAATTCTACGATGTGATGCCCTTTATCGCTCGTCACGCGCAGATCGTCCACCAGGTTCTTGATGAGAAACAAGCCCCAGCCGCGCGGAGGTTCTAGTCCCGCAAGTTTCGCTTCCAGGTCCGGCGTTTCGGGATTGGGAATCGGGCGGCTGACCCCGGCATCCGCGATCGAGACGACGAGTTCCCCCTCGTCCGCGGCGACGCGAATCTGCACCGGAATTTCGGGACGAAAGCCGTTGCCGTGTTCGATCGCGTTCATCGTCGTTTCGGCGACGGCGGTCTTGAGTCTCTCCAGCCGCGTCGCGGGCAGCCCCAGCTCCCGCACGGCGGCGGCGATCTGCTGCATCGCTTCTATTTCCCTGCCCGCCTCGCTCGGCACCGAAAACTCGATCAGCGTCCGCGCGGGCGCAGGTTGTCGCTCGACGGTGAGCAGCGTGACATCGTCCTCTTGCTCCCACTGCGCCCCGGCGAATTCGCGCAGCGCGCTCATCAGGCAATCAATTATCGCCATTTGCGGTTGATACGCCGCCATCAACTGGCGCAGGCGCGGAAAATCGAACATCTCATTCTGCGGGTTGTGCGCTTCGGTCAGCCCATCGCTGTAAAGCAAGAGCCGGTCGCCGGGCGCGAGCCGCGCTTCTTTTTCCTCATAGCCCATATCGGGCAAAAGACCCAGCGGCATGCCGGTCGCGCGCAGTTCGGTCACTCCGTCTCGTGCGCGGTGCAGCGGCAGATTGTGCCCCGCGTTCGCGTATTGCAGTCTGCCGGTTTTGGGATCGAGGATCATGTAGAGACACGTCACGAACATCTTTTCCGGGATTTCGGGGCAGAGCAGGTTGTTGGCGCGCTCGAGCGCGGCGCCGGGAGAGAGTTCGCTGCGGACTGCGCCGCGCAAGATCGCGCGGGTGGTTGCCATGACGAGCGCCGCGGGAACGCCCTTGTCGGTGACGTCCCCTTCCATGATCACGAGCCGTCCGTCCGGCAGCGGACAGAAATCGTAGAAATCGCCGCCGACCGCGCGCGCCGGCTGATAGTGGACCGCCAGGCGCCAGCCGGGAAGGTCCGGCAACTGCTTGGGCAGGAGCGTCTGCTGGATGAGGCGCGCGACGCGCATCTCTTGCTCCATCCGCTCGCGCGCCTGGGTTTCGATCTGCTGCTGGTGGACCAACTGCGCCACGCGCACCGCCGGCGCGGCTTGGGTCGCGAGATTGTTGAGCAGCCCATAGTCGTCGCTGGAATACTCTTGCTCGCCGAGCCGCGCGCCCAGGTAGAGCATCCCGATCAACTCGCCCTGGCTGACGAGCGGCACGATCATCTTGGCGCCGGCTTGCTTGATCGAGCGCAGCGCGGGCGAATCCAGCGCGAGGCGTTCGACGTCGAGCGCGCCCGCGCTGTCTTGCAGGTACGCGAACAGCGGGTCGTCGGGCGCGATGTCGAGTTCGATTGTCGTCGCGCGCGTTTCCGCCGGGCGGGGCGACGCGCTCGCGCCGGGCGCACCCGGTTTACGCGCATTGGCTCGCAAAAACGTCTGTCGTAGAGATGAAAGGATCATCATCGCGCCTCCAAGTCTTAGTTTCCTAGTTTGATAGTTCGATGGTTACATAGTCGAACGACCCAACTACCCAACTATTGAACTATCGCACTATGTAACTATCCAACTATCGAACTATCGGTCAAGCGGTCGAGTTCTTGCTTGAGCAGCGCGGTCTCCTGGCTTGCCTCGCGCAGACGGCGCGACATGAGTTGAAACAGCCGGAACGCCAGCGACGGGTCTTCGTGAATCCGTCGCGTGAAATTCTCCTTGTCCACCGTGATGACCCGCACTTGGGAGAGCGCGCGTACGGTTGCGGTTTGGACTTGTTGTTCCAACATCGCCGTCCCCCCTAGAAACTCGCCCGCGCCGCGCACGCCGAGAAAGACCTCGTGCCCGTCCGCTTCGCGCATGATCGCGACCTGTCCATCGAGAATGACGAGCATCCCTTCGGTGGTTTCGCCCTGGCGCAAGAGAACCTCGCCAGGTTGATAGGTCTTGCCCAATTTGGATGAATCCATAATCGCCTCGTGAGCCGATTGATCGGTCGCCTGCACGCGCGCTCGAATTCCAACGAGCGAGAGCGCCAGGTCCCACGCAAACCGCAGCCAAAACGCCGGGTGCAGCGTGCGCACGAATATTTCGCGATAGGGCGCGCTGCCGGTAAACGTGTCCCAGAGCACCGTGCTCATCCAGCGCGTGCCTCCCTCTTTCTTTTGTTCGTGGACAACCATACGCAGGACGGCATAGTGCGCGAAATTCAATTTCTGAATGAGCCGCGTGAAAAGGAAAATGATTCTGCCGATCGCGTTATCCCAATCCACGCTGCGGCAAAACGGCGCGTAATGGCGGCGAAAATCGTCCGCGGAAATCCCTTGAAAGATCGCGGTGGTCGCGGCGGCTTTGGCAGCGCGATACGCCGCGCCGATGCCGTCCTTGTACAAGCGCGTCACGCCGCAATCGCCCACAAACACGATGCGGTCGGCGAACGGCGCGACGGCGCTTTGCACGTTCATGCGCGGCGCGCACTGGCACGCGCCTTGCTCGATGGAAACACTGTCGGGTAGGCATTCCCTCACCGCGGGATTCTCCATGAACTGGCGCATCACCGCGTCGTCAATGTCCTCGCCGAGCAGGCACACGGTCACGTAATCGCCTTTCGGCACGATCATCGCGAATTCCAGGTGCGGCAGGTTGAGCAGAAAAACGTGCAGCGACGTCCCCATGTGCCTGTTGATCGTCTCCGCGCCGAGATAGTATTCGCGGATAAAGGTCTTGGTCGCCTTGGGCGGGCGATAGTCGAGTTCCAGTCCTTGAAACAGTTTTGCGGCGGCGGTGTTGACGCCCGCGGCGACCACGAGCAGATCGTACAACTGCGGCGCGCCGGCGCGGCTCGTGATGCGCAAACCGTCCGGCTCGCGTTTGATCTCGTCCACGCGCGCGCGGATCACGTTTGCGCCCTTGTGCTTGGCGAGCGACTGCAAATGCCCGTCGAACGAGCCCCATTTGAATTCCTTGAGCCCGCGCGGCCCGGGTCCGCGGTACACCGCGGCGATGCGCTTTTCCTCCATCGGCGTAGCAATGCGCGTGCTGCCCGCGTCCGTGTGCAGGACGTAAGCGGAGATGCCGCGCTGCACGACGGTGGGCGGCAAGGCGATGCCCTCGGCGGCGAGCGCTTGGACGAGCGACTCGGAGACGACGCCGCCGCACATGTTGCAGCCCGGCGGACCGGGGATCGCGAAATCGCGCGGCTCGTACATGTCCACGTGGAGCTTCAGCCCGGCGCGGGCGGCCATGTCCAGAAGAAAATAGGCGGTGAACGAACCCGCAGGACCGCCGCCCATCACGGCCACGCGCGCGCCGTCGCGTAACTTTAGATTGGTTTTGCCTGGCATATTGCGCCTCCTATCTCCTCCTCAACCACACACTCACGCTGGTCGGCTGCATAGTTTCCTGCACGACCTCCACCAGCCGCGCCGTCAGTTTCTCCAACTCCACCTCATCGCGCGCGGTCGCGGCAAATTCCGCCAGCACGCGCGCCGCGTCGTACTTTTTCCGATAAAAGCGGCGGTCAATCGCATCCTGCACGCGATGGCGCAGCGGATTGAACAGCGCGGCGATTCCGAGCGTCGAAGCGATCGTGACGATTTCGGACGATTGCTGCCCGGTCAGCACGCGCGTGACCTGCTGCAGCAGCACCACGCTTGCCAGATAGAATACCAGAAGAGTTGCCGTGAGCGTCGAGTACGTCAGCGTTTTGCGAATAACAATGTCAATGTCGAATAGGCGGTGGCGCAAGATGGCGACAGCAATCGCAATCGGGAAACTCAGCACGATCAGTCCCATGACGTTCGCCGAAACCAAAGGCGCGCCGAGGAATAAATAAGGAGTTGCCCACAAGATCAGACCGGCGGCGCCCGCGATCGTTGCGCCGAACGCGATCCATTTGAGCTGCGCCCGCGCGATCGGATCACCGAGCGCACGGCTACGAAGAAAACCCGCAAATACGCCGACCGTGAGATAGACCGTCAGCACCGCGTACTCGGCGATCGACCAGGTATTCAGCCATTCCAGCCGGTTTGACGCGGCGACAAACGTCACGGCGAGGAATAGCAATGTCAGCGCATACGGCACGACGTAAATCAACTTCGTGACGATGGGAAATCGCGTCAGTGTCCTTGTCGGAAAGTCGAGCGCGAAATGCAGCAGACAAGCCCAATACAGAATCCACGCGCCCGGCGTTGTGAGACGGTAAATCCAATACCCCGCGCCGCCGACGATATCGCCGACGGTCAGTCCCATGGACCAGGCATAGTTGTGAACACCGCTCCACGACCACAGGAATAGCAGGCGCGCGCTGGCATCGTCGGGACGGCGCCAAAAGACGAACGTGCCGATGAGTTGCGAGAGCAGCCCGAAGAGCATCAGCCCCCAATGCTCGGCGAAAATCGCGGCGATGGGGTACGTGCCCAACGTGACCGGCACATTCACGCGGTTCCCGCCGCGCTCGACCGTGTACATCACGGTTTGACCAATTTGCCACTGCGGGCGCGGAACATTCACCGCAAACAGCGCAGCCACCCAATCCGCCATGCTGCGCCCATCCACCGCGACGACGACATCGCCCGTCTGCAAGCCATCCTGGTTGGACGCTAGCGCGGTGACGCGGACACCCTCACGCGTCCAGACGCGTTCGCTCGGCTGCAGGCGCGTGCCATCCGATGGACCGGTAACGTGCATCCACCAGTACACTCCCGCGAGCGCGGCGAAGAAGAAGGCGAGCGCGATCACAAACGCGTTGGCGCGCATTATTTTTTTCCTCTGCCACAAACCAGCGTGGGTCAGTTGCACCGTCTCTACACGTACCGCGCGACTGCCATCCCAATCAACGTCACGACCATCAGCACCGTTTCCCAAGCATTTCCCTGCTTGAGCTTACCTTGCACCGCACGAATCTGCTCGATTTGCGCGGGAGTTGGCGCGCCGTTGCCCATCTCTTTCGCGATTGCCGCGAGCCGCGCGCTCGCGGGAGCGTGCACGAGCATACCGACGAGCCATGCGCCGATTCCCGCCGCGCCGCCAATCGTCAGCGCGATGCCCGCGTTGGTGGCAATCCACGCCGCTTGCAGACCGCCCGAATCGCGCCAGTACATCAAGACGCCGGAAAGCGTAGTGAGCACAGCCGAAATACCCATGTAGGGAGAGTATTTGCTTTGGCTCAGCAATCGTCCGACAAACCGCTCGCCTTCTGCGCCGACGGTTTTGGCGAATGGTTCCACGACGAATACCGCCAACATTCCCGAGCCGAACCAGTACGCGCCGCCGAAGATGTGAATCAATCGCAGAATGACCATCGTGATGTCCATTGTGAGTTCCTCCTTATCCCCCTCTCCCTCTGGGAGCGGGTTGGGTGACGGTCAACGGGCTATTTCTTCAACCACAACGAAACGTGACTCGGTTGCATTGTCTCGTTCACTACCTCTACCAACCGCGTTGTCAATTTCCCAAGTTCAACTTCATCCCGCGCGGTCGCGGCAAATTCCGCCAGCACGCGCGCCGCGTCGTATTTGCGCCGGTAAAAGCGCGAGTCAATCGTATCTTGCACGCGCTTGCGGAGCGGATTGAACAGCGCGGCAATCGCGAACGTGGACACGATGATCGCGAGTTCCGACGCTTGCCCCGTGACCGCGCGCAAGAGTTGCTGGAGCAGGACGACGCTGCCGAAATAGACGAGCGCGAGCGTGGCAGTCAGCGCAGTGTAAACCAGTGTGCGGCGAATAATGATGTCAATGTCGTACAAGCGATAGCGGAAAATCGCAAAGCCGATGCCTGCCGCCAGCAGTAGATAACTCAACACGCCGACGGGCATACTGATCAGAAAATAAAAGGCGAGGCGTCCCAGCGACGGTTGCGAGGGAGGAAACACGAGGGAGATGATCGTGAATGGGATGAATACGATTATGGGACCGAGAATGCCTACCATCACCCACTTGGTTTGTTGGCGTTCCATTGCGGTCGAAATGCGCGCATACCGATAAATAACTGCATAGCCCGCTAAGAGAAACCAAGAAATGCCCGTGCCTGCCAGGACAAGCCCGAAGAGGGTGTCATCAACTGGAACTCCCAAAGTATTTAAGGACTGAACGGCAATCGAGATGATCATGAGGGGCGGAACCATCCAACGCGTCCAGCGCGGTACGAAACTGCCATTCGGAAAAACAAAGGGGAGCAAATAATAGGCGACGCTGGCGACCAAGTACAAAATATTCACGACCGACATGAACGCGCCCAGATTCTGAACTCCTTCGGTCACAAACAAGGTCAGCATCAGCGAAAGCATTAGCGCGATCCAATCGTCAGACTTGCGCCAAAAGATGATCACGCCGACCACGAAGAAAACAAGCTTGGGCAAGACCGAACTCGCCCCGAGAGCATAGTACATCAGTTCATGCGGAAGACCTGACCGTTGTGCCAACGCGATGTCTTCCTGACTCAAACTCCAAGGAGCGCAACTCGCGTTCGGCGTCGCGCACGTGGGCAATTGCTCGCGCGATGAAATCAAGGTGCTGACGATCAACGCGACGAGCGCCGCCACCGACATGGCAACCCACGCCGCACGCGCGCCGTTCAACCACGGTTGGCGCAAGATTGTGCTCGAATTTGAAATCATTCTTCTACTCTCCCTCGTCGGTCGTCCGTCTTTCTCAGCCACAGACTCACGCTGGTGGGTTGCATCGTTTCGTTGACAACGTGGACGAGTTGTTCGTTCAAACGATTCAACTCTACTTCATCCCGCGCGGTCGCGGCAAATTCCGCCAGCACGCGCGCCGCGTCGTACTTTTTGCGATAAAAGCGCGAGTCAATCGTATCTTGCACGCGCTTGCGGAGCGGATTGAACAGCGCGGCAATCGCGAGCGTGGACACGATGATCGCGAGTTCCGACGCTTGCCCCGTGACCGCGCGCAAGAGTTGCTGGAGCAGAACGACGCTGCCAAAATAGACAAACGCGAGCGATGCCGTCAACACGGCGTAGATCAGCGTGCGCCGGATGAGAATGTCAATATCCCACAATCGGTAACGCAAAATGCTGATAGCGAGCGCGATCGGGATGATGCTCATCGCTAGGGTTTGCACGGGCATCAGAATTGAATAGAATGCCTCGGACTCGGCGCTTGGAAGAAGGATGGGAAGAAGGAAGAAGGGGGGCAGGAGCAGTAAAACCATCAGCCCAAAACCGAACACCAGCCACTTGGTCTGTTGGCGCTGAGCCAGACTGGAAACGCGCCGGTAGCGATAGACTTGGGCAAAGAGCGCCGAACCCCATACGAGCAGCAAATACAGGGAGTAGAGCCACAGCGGCCAATACGTCGGGTTCAAAGGCGAACGGGGCGCAAAGTTCCAGAAGAATGTGGAGACCGCCCACAACCCGGCCGGTATCCATGCCCAACGGGGCACCAAGCGCCCATCGGGGAAGAGATAGAAAAACAACGGCAGCATTGAATACGCCAGCGTCGTCACAGAACCCGTCAAGAAGAATCCGGCCGAATGCTGCACCATGAGCGGCGTCAAAACGTAGGAACTGCCGCCGATGCCGAAGGTGACCAGAAATAGTGAGGCGAAAAGCCCGATCGGGCTATCGGATTTTCGCCGGTAGATTATCAGGGCGATGGCAACATACACCAGCGCAACGACCACTTCGAGCGTCAGTTGATAGGCGGCGTAACTCGCCGGCGACAGGCCGAGCTGAGACACAACGGCGCTCATCGCGGCTTCGCTCCCATACTGTTCGATGTATTGTGGCGAAAAACCGAGGCGAGTCAATCCCTCCCTGACTTCGTCCTCGGGTGAGACTAGTTGGGCATACCGCGCTGGCAGGGCAAGGACCAACACAGCCACCGCCAAGAAAAACACAGCCGCCCACACAGCCCGGACCGCGGCAAGCGCCCGTCCCTGCAGGCGAATCGCCGAGGCAAGTTCGGAATCGAGTGTCATTGTTTAGACTCCCGCAATTTAATCCTGCGGAGTCCACGCGCCCGTGCGGCACGTGCCGCGTCTAGGGAATGCCGACTCCGCAGGATTTCCATGGCACGTACTATGCCTTCAGTGGGTTTGCTGTTTCTGCCGTTGCTCGCCGCACAAACGTCACGCCGGCGACGATGATGATGAGGTGGACGACGATCCACGCGGCATATCCCGCGATGGGATACCCTTGCGCGATCAGGAACAGATCGTCCACGATGCCGCGCAGAATTTCGTACCCGACGACCAACCACACGATACTGAAATGCTTGGCCGGCTCGCGCGAAGCATAAAGCATAAACGCGCCCATCACGATCCATTCAAATCCGAGCATCCCCCCGACATTGTAAAAGAGCTTGTCGGCGACGCCGCCAACCGGCGCGTCGTAATTCGGATACATTTGGCGCATCAGCGCGTTGACGCCCACCAGCGGCGACCAAACCACGCCGAGCAGAAGATAAAACGCGCCGACGATCCGAAACCACCACTTGAGGTTGTTCATTTTTCCAATATTCCTTTCAGCTTCTGGAAATCGGATTCAAACTGCTTCTTGCCTTGGCTGATGACCAAGCCCTCGGCGAGTTTGAAGAACCCACTCAGTTCCGCCGTCATCGTCATTTTGACCGTCGTCGAATCGCCGGCGGATTCGAGCGTCATTGATTCTTGCATGGGGAAGGGGCCCTTGATGGACTTCCACGCATAGCGCGTCGGCGGATCAAACTCGGTGATCTCTCCCTCGCTTTCGATCTTTTGCCCCATAAACTCGGAGACAAAGCGGTAGCGGCTGCCCACGCCAATCGGTCCGGCGGACAGGATTTTGGATTCGATCACGCCCGTCTGCCATTTTTGGTACGATTCAAAATCCGTCAGCGCCTTGAACACGTCCGCGGCCGGACATCTGACGGTAAAGTTCATCTCCATGGTTGCCATTGGAATTGCTCCTATTGATAGTTTGTAGTGCGGCACGTACGCCGTTGTGGTGCAGCACGTTCGCCGTTCGTAGTGCGGCACGTAGCCGGGTTTGCGGAGTGCCGCCGAATTTAGCGCAGACCGCCCTACTTGCCGGCCAGCGACCTGATGTACTCGTACAGCGCGGCCAAGTCCGTGTCGTCCATCCGCGACGCGTTTTTCCACGGCATCCCCTGCGGGAATGCCTGCCCGGTCGGCTTGACGCCGCTGCGCATCGTTTGGACGAACTGGTCGCGCGACCAGGTGGAAACGATCGGGCGCGGGTCGGGTATGGCATCGCCCGCCGCCGATGCGGGCGTGCCGGTCAGGTTGGGACCGTGACAGCCGCGGCACTCGCCAAACGTCGCGACGTACTTGCCATACTCGGGATTCACGCCCTTGGCCGGCGCGGTAATCGGGTTCTTATTAACGGGGTCAGGAGCGGGGAACATGCCGGCGCCGACGAGGATCGCGCCCAAGAGATTGATGTTGTCGCCGCCGAGGGTTTGGGTCTGTGTGGCGGGTTGAGAGCGGAGAAATGCGATGAGCGCTTTGGTGTCGTCATCGCTCAACTGGCGGTAGGGCATCAACGACATCAGCGCCAAGACTGTACCGTCTTTGCCGTAGCCGTGCCGAATGGCGCGGAACAATTCGCCGTCGGTCCGGTCCTTTAGCACGCCGCCCGGCGTCAGATTGGCGGATACCAGCGAGCCGATCGGCATGGGAATATCTGCGGCGAGGTCAAAGCCGCCGGCCAGCGGAAATTCCTCTTTGGTCCCGTGACACCCGGCGCAACCGATGTACGCGATATACTTGCCGCGCGCGACCTGCTCCGGCGTCCCTTCCACTTTGAGATTCGGCGCCGGCTCTGACGTCGGGATGTACATAGCCGCCAAGCCCTTACCGGCGACGAACACGACCAGCGCAAACACGAGCGTGAGCAGGCCCGCGAGAATCGCGCCGCCCCATTTGAGCCACGCGCCGCGTTTGGCGCGCCACGCGCGGCGCGTGAGCAGCGCCAATCCGACGACGATCGCGACCAGTATCGCGATCGCAACGATGTTTCCGAACATTTGACTCCTCCTTCAGAGTTTTTGTCCGCCAGCCCATCATGACTCGCGGATAGGGTGTTGTTACAACGGTCTGGAAATCATTTTTTCAACCACAACTAGCCGGCGAACGCGGCGGTCAGGATCGGGCGCCATTTTTTCCTCTCCCCGTCAAATAGCCCAGCGCCAGTCCATAAATGATGTGCGCGACCGTCACGTGGATAAATGGGATCGCTTTCAGCCAAGTCGCGCCTGACGTGATGGCGGTCGCCGCGATCGCAAGCAACAGCAGCCCATACGCTAATCCGCCCATCCACGCGCGCACATTCACTCGCGAGCGCCCCGCGAATTCCCAGATTATGCCGAACAGCGCTCCGTACACGCCCGACACGGCGAGGTGCAACAGCGTGCCTACCACCGGCGATGGCTGCGCGCTCGGATCGAAACGCGCCAGCACGGTTGCCGGGGCATCGCCCCACAGCAGCGCGCTGGCGGCGAGATACAGACCCATCGCGAGTCCTGCCAGCACTCCGTTCAACAGTCCGTCAACTGCCGCGTCGCCCCAGCCGATTGCCTTGTGTCCGAGTACCTTCGCCATCGGTTGTCCTCCGTCATTCACTGAATTCGCCCAGCGGTTCGCCCCTCTTTCTCGTCTCCATTCTACACTACGGGCGTCCCAAAAGCGTTACGGGAATCGTTACCAAGTTGTCTTTTTCCCACGTCTGGAGTATATTGAGCCAGCCAAGAGGTGACGAGTGCCTCCTACCCGAGTCGTACTTTTCGGCGCGCCCCACATCGAACGCGACGGCAAGCCCGTGGCGGTAGACACGCGCAAAGCGCTTGCGCTGCTTGCGTACCTCGCCACGACGCCGAATGGTCACAGCCGTGATGCTCTGGCGACGCTTTTGTACGGCGATTTTACGCAGAGCCACGCGCGCGCGGCTTTGCGTCGCACGCTCTCCCGGCTGCGCCAAGCCCTCGGCGACGAGCACCTTTGCGTGACCCAGGACAACATCGCTCTGAAAGGCAATAGCGACCTGGCGGTTGATGTCGCCGAGTTTCATTCCTTGCTCGCCGATTGCTCTCGGCACGGGCACCCCACTTCGAGTTCGTGCCTCGAGTGTATTCCTCCGCTAACCCGCGCCGCAGCGCTTTATGCCGACGATTTCCTCTGCGGCTTTACGCTGTGCGACAGTCCCGCGTTCGACGAGTGGCAATCCCTTCAGACCGAAACGCTCTGGCGCCAACTCGCGGGCGCGCTCGAACAACTCGCGCGCCAGCACAGCGCCCAGCGCGAATACGACTTGGCGATTACGTACGCGCGCCGCTGGCTCGCGCTCGATCCGCTGGACGAACCCGCGCACCGCCACCTCATGCAATTGTATGCCTCGACCGGACAACGCGCCGCCGCTCTGCGACAGTATCAGGAATGCGTTCGCATCCTCCACGACGAACTCGGCGTCGCGCCGCTGGAGGAGACGACGCGGCTGTATGACGCGATCAAGGCGAGAGGGGGAGAGGGGGAGAGAGGGAGAGGGGGAGCAGTTTCCCCCACTCTCCCCCTCCCCCTCTCGCCCCCTCCGCTCGTTGGACGCGCCAAGGAATGGGAGGCCCTCCTCCGCGCCTACAGCGCCATCCGCGCCGACGGGCACTTCGTCGTGCTGGAAGGCGAGATGGGGATTGGCAAGACGCGGCTCGCCGAGCAATTTGTGGAGTACGCGCGACAGCAAGGTGTGCCCACGCTGAGGGCCCGCGCCTACGAAGGGAGCGCGAACCTCGCCTACGGACCATTTGTCGAAGCGCTGCGCGCCGCATTAGCGCACGCGCAGATGGGCAGGCGAATAGGACGACTGCCCGACCACTTGCGCGCCGAGGCGGCGCGCCTCGTGCCCGAACTCGGCGCTGCTATGCCCGAACCGCTCGACAGTCCCAGTGCCCAAGTGCGTTTCTTTGAAGGCATGGCCCAGGTCCTCGCGGTGCTCTGCGCCGACTCGCCGCCTGGCGTGTTCTTCATAGATGACCTTCACTGGCTCGATGCGGCATCGCTCGATCTGCTCGCCTACGTGGTACGGCGATTGCGCGGGCGGGCGTTGTGCGTGTTCGGCGCGCTGGGCTGCGAAACAGCGCCCACCCCGCAACTATTGCCCAAACTCCTCGCCGAAGGACAGCGCGCGGGTTGGGCGACGATTATTCCGCTCGCGCGCTTGGACGAAAGCGCGGTGGTCGAACTGGCGCGGAATAATGCGAATGTCACCCGTGCGGTTGCCGAGCGGCTGTACCGCGAGACCGAAGGCGTGCCCTTTTTCGTGATCGAATATCTCGCCGCAATGGGCCGGGATGCGACCGACTGGGCGCTGCCCCAGAGCGCGCGCGAGATTTTGCGATCGCGCCTCCTGAGCTTGACGGAAATGGCATTGCAGGTGTTGGGCGCAGCAGCCGTCGTGGGGCGTTCTTTTGATTTCGACACTTTGCGCCAGGTCGGCGGGCAGAGCGAATCTGAGACCATCGCGGCAGTGGAAGAACTGTGCCAGCACGGGTTTGTCCGGGAAGCGGGCGCGGGCGCGTACAATTTCACCCACGAGAAACTGCGCGCCCTCGCATACGAGGAGACGAGCCACGCGCGGCGGCGCCTGCTGCACCGCCGCGCCGCACAGGCGCTCGTCGCACGCGGACGGGTCTCGCGCGACGCGGACGCGCGCGCCGGCCCGGTGGCTCTCCATTTTCGCCAAGCCGGCCAGGATGCGGAGGCGGCCGAATAATCTCGCGCTACAGTTGCTAATAAAGATTTGCGTTAAGCGAATGGTCGCCCCGGATACGAATATCCGGGGCGACCATTTTCTTTCCCCGACTGCCCACGATTCCTTGTTGCAAGGTTGTTACGCGTTTTGTTACGGGTTTGATACAGCCGTCACATACTATTTAAGCCGCCGACGCTCGCGTGTTAACAATCAGGGTTGCCAATCAGGCAGACCTAATCGCGCCGTTTGCCGGCGAGCACACGGCGCTCCATAGGAGGCATCGAGCAATGCGTTCGATCATGTCAGCCAGCTTACAATTCCGATTCCTAGTGGTCATCATTGCCGCGGTGGTGCTGCTCGTGGGCATCACCCAAATGCGCGCAATGCCGGTGGATGTCTTGCCAGAGTTCTCCCCACCGTATGTGGAGATCCAGACCGAAGCCCTCGGACTCTCCGCGGAAGAAGTGGAAGGACTCATCACCGTTCCGTTGGAGCAGGACTTGCTCAACGGGGTGGCGTGGCTGGACAAAATCCGCTCCGAATCCGTCCCCGGCCTGTCGTCCGTTACGCTGATTTTTGAGCCAGGGACCGACCTCTACCGTGCGCGGCAGATGGTGTCCGAGCGTCTTTCACAGGCCGCCATCGGCATCCCGCACGTCTCAAAATCGCCGACCATGTTACAGCCCACGTCGGCGACCAGCCGTGTGATGATCGTCGGCCTCTCCTCAAAGACCGTGCCCCTGATCCAAATGTCGGTGCTCGCGCGTTGGACGGTTGCGCCGCGTTTGATGAGCGTCCCCGGCGTGGCGAATGTGGCGATCTGGGGTTTTCGTGACCGCCAACTCCAGGTGCAAGTAGACCCGGAGCGCCTGCGCGCGAACGATGTTTCATTGCTGGAGGTCGTCGAAAACACCGGCAACGCGCTATGGGCGTCGTCCTTGAGCTTTGTCGAGGCGTCCACGCCCGGCAACGCGGGATTCATTGACACACCGCAGCAGCGGCTGGGCGTGCAGCACATCTTGCCCATCATTTCACCGGACGGGCTGGCTCAGGTCTCTATCGAAGGCAAAAAGGTGCGGTTGCTTGACGTGGCAAACGTCGTAGAAAATCATCAACCGCTCATTGGGGATGCGCTGTCAAAAGACGGCAGCGCCAATCTCTTGCTCGTCGTCGAAAAGTTTCCGGGCACGAACACCCTGGACGTGACCCGCCGAATCGAAGACGCGCTCGCAGACATGCGCCCCGGGATGGGCGGTGTCGAGATTGACACCAGTCTCTTTCGACCGGCGACCTTTATCGCCATGGCGATGGACAATCTGGCCAGGGCGCTCCTCATCGGGCTAGTGCTCGTGGCCGCGGCCCTCATGCTCTTGTTCTTCAACTGGCGCACCGCGGTCATCAGCTTTATCGCGATCCCGTTGTCTCTCGCCGCCGCCGGGCTCGTGCTCTACCTGCGGAACGCCACACTCAATGTGATGGTCCTCGCGGGATTCGTCATCGCCATCGGCGTGATCGTGGACGACGCGATCATTGGCGTCGAAAATGTCATGCGCCGGCTGCGGCAGCCAGGTAAAGAAAGCAAGTCTGCGGTGAGCGTCATTCTCGACGCGTCGGTCGAGATGCGCAGCGCCGTCTTCTTCGCGACCATTATCTGCCTGATGGCGGTGCTGCCGGTCTTTGCCCTCGACGGAATGGCCGGCGCGTTTTTCCAGCCGCTCGCCGTTTCTTACATCCTGGCCGTGGTGGCCGCGATGTTCGTCGCGTTGATCGTGACGCCGGTGTTCTCCGCGATTCTGCTGTCCAATACGCCCGCGGAGCGCCGCCCATCGCCGTTCGCCGCGTGGCTTGAACGCGGTTACGAGGGAATGGCGACGCGCATCGTCCGCCGACCGGTGTTTGCGGTCGCGGCTCTCGTCATCGTCGCCGTCGTCGGTATCGCCATGCTGCCGCTACTCGGGCAGTCAATCCTTCCGACATTCAAAGAGACGGACCTCTTGGTTCGCTTGGAAGCGGCCCCAGGCACGTCGCACCCGGCGATGGTTCAGATGGTGACTCAAGTGGGTAACGAGTTGCGGACCATTCCGGGTATCCGCAACCTGGGTACGCACGTGGGACGCGCCGTCTTTGGGGACCAAATCGTCGGCATCAATTCCGCCGAAGTCTGGATCAACATCGCTCCCGACGCCAACCGTAACGCGACGGTCGCCGCCATCGAGCAGACGTTGATGAAGCACCCTGGATTCTCGCACCAGGTCCAGTCCTATCTGCAACAGGTCAGCGCCGAGGTGACGGCCGCGCCCAGCGATGCCATCTCCGTGCGCGTCTATGGTTACGATTGGGACGTCCTCAAGACCAAAGCCGAAGAGGTGCGTCAATCGCTGGCCGGAATCGCCGGGGTCGTGGACCCTAAGGTCAAGCTCCCCATTGAGGAGCCGGTCTTGGAAGTTCAGGTAGACCTCGCCGCAGCCCAGCGCTATGGCGTTAAACCGGGCGATGTCCGCCGGACGGCGGCGACCCTGGTGAACGGGTTGGTCGTCGGCAACCTCTTTGAGGAACAAAAGGTCTTTGAAGTGGTCGTGTGGAGCACGCCCGAAATCCGCAACAGTATCGAGAGTGTCGGCAATCTGCCCATTGACACTCCGGACGGCGGGCGCGTCCGTCTGAAGGATGTCGCCAAGTTGGAGCTTGTACCGCTGCCCGCCAGCGTACGCCACGACGACGTCTCGCGCTATATCGAAGTCGGTCTCAATGTGAGTGGACGGGATTACGGCGCGGTGATGGGCGACGTGAGCGCGCGTCTCAAGCAATTCCAGTTCCCGCTCGAATACCACGCCGAGGTGCTCGGCAATTACGAGCAGCAGCAAACTGCCCAAAACCGGCTCATCGGCTCGGTCGTCGTCGCCCTGATCGCGATTTTCCTCCTGATGCAAGCGTCCTTCGGGTCCTGGCGCATGGCGCTGGTGTCCTTTGTGACCTTGCCCGTGGCGCTCGTGGGTGGACTGGTGGCCGCGGTTGCGACCGGTGGCATTCTGACGCTCGGTTCACTCGTCGGATTCGTCACCGTGTTCGGCATCGCGGCGCGGAATCAGATCGTCCTGGTCAGACGCTATCAGCAGATCGCGTGGGAGGAACGCAAGTCCTTCGATCCCGAACTGATCGTGCGCGGCGCGCGCGAACGGATTGCGCCGATCATCACGACGGCGCTGGTCACCGCGCTGGCCGTTGTGCCCTTTGTGATCCTGGGAGACATTCCCGGTCTCGAGGTGCTGCAACCGATGGCGGTCGTGATCCTGGGCGGGTTGGTCACCAGTACCTTGTTCAATCTCTTCGTCATGCCTCCACTGTGCGCGGCTTTCGGGTCGGCCAAGATGGACACCGAGACGTTCGAGTTACAAGGTATGCAACCCACGGAGCCACAGACGGCGTAGGGAGTGAAATCACATGAACCGCAATAACCTGATCCTTTTGACAATCCTTATGCTTGCCAGTCTGGCACTCTCCGCTTGCGCGCAAAAGCCCGCCGCCGCGGCCAAGATCGCGCCGGTGAAGGTCGAGGCGATCCAGGGCAGCAAGATCAAGCGCCTGACCTTGATCTCGGATGCCGCCAAGCGGCTGGACATCAAGACGACGGCCGTTCGTGAAGAGCCGTTCGCGCGGACGCGGAAAATCGGCGGTGAAGTGGTGAGCATGCCGACCGCGTCAGCGGCCGCGGATGCCAACCAAATTCTGGTGCGCGTGTCCCTCAGCCCGAGCGACATGCAGCAGATTGTCCGCGCCGAACCTGCGATGGTCTTGCGCTTCACCAACCCCAACCTCAAGCCGACCGGTCCCGCGGCCGCGCCGGCGCTCGGCATCACGGCGAAATTCGTCCAAACGCCGGCGGTGGCCGACGCGGACCCGGAGACCGAACTGTACTTTCTGGTAGACCAGCCGAATCACGGCTTGGCGACCGGACAAGCGGTATTTGTTCAAGTTGCCCTGGCCGGCAATGGGAAGCTGAGCAAGGCCGTCCCATTCAGCGCGGTGGTCTACGACAAAGATGGAAACGCTTGGACGTACACTAATCCTGAATCCCTGGTCTATATTCGCGCGCCCATCAATGTGGACTATTTCGAGGGAGACCTGGCGATTCTAACGGAAGGTCCGGCCGCCGGCACGATGATCGTGACGGTCGGCGCGTCTGAATTGTACGGCGCCGAAGTTGGAGTAGGAAAATGATGCGATGGATTGTCGCAACAAGCTTACGATTTCGATTCCTCACAGTCGCGATCGCCTTTGCGCTGTTGGCCTATGGCATCACGGCGCTCGGCGGCATGCCGGTGGACGTCTTTCCCGAGTTCGCGCCGCCTAGAGTAGAGATCCAAACCATATCCGTGGGACTTTCCGCGGTCGAAGTCGAAGAACTGGTGACCGTGCCGCTGGAACAGGCGCTCAACGGGATCCCGGGCTTGGACTCGATGCGCAGCAAGTCGGTTCCCGACTTGTCGGACATTGTCCTTCTCTTCAAACCCGGGACCGACGTCGTCTTTGCGCGCCAGTTGGTGCAAGAGCGTCTCCGGACGGTCCAAACTCAACTGCCGACCTGGGCCGCGCCGCCGTTCATGATCCAGCCCCTGTCTTCGACCAGCCGGATCATGAAGATCGCGATGTCGTCGAAACAATATGACACCAAAGACCTCTCGATGACCGCCTACTGGAAGATCAGGGCGCGCTTGCTGCGCGTCCCCGGCGTGGCCGATGTGCCGATCTGGGGTGAGAAGGTCAAAGTGCCTTCGATCCAGGTGGACCCGGAACGCTTGCGCGCTTATGACGTGTCGCTAGACGAAGCGATGAATATCGCGGCGAATGCCTTGGATGTGGGGTTGCTCCAGTTCTCAAGTGGCTCGGTGATCGGTACCGGGGGGTTCATTGATACGCCGAACCAGCGGATCACCATCCAGCACAAGTCTCCTATCCTGACGCCGGAAACCCTGGTGCTGACGCCCATCCACGATAGAGTGAAGAGCGATGGCACTCCGTTGACCCTGGGTGACGTAGCGACCCTCACGTGGGACACCATACCGCAGGTCGGGGACGCCGTTATCAATGACGGTCCTGGGCTGATGCTCGTCGTTCAAAAGCTACCGTGGGCAAACACCTGGGACGTGACGCAGGGCGTGGAAAAAGCCATTGACGACATGCGCCCCGGTCTGCAGGGAATAGATATTGACACGACCCTCTTTCGGCCCGCAACCTTCATCGAGCTGGCGCTGGACAATCTGACCGAGTCGCTGCTCGTCGGCGGGCTGCTCGTCTTCCTGGTGCTCTTGCTGTTCCTGTTCGAGTGGCGCGTGGCGATCATTAGCGCGACCATCATCCCGCTGTCGCTGATGACCTCGTTGATCGTGCTGAACCTGCAAGGCGCGACCATCAACGTCATGACGTTGGCGGGGCTTGCCATCGCCATCGGCGCGGTGGTGGACGACGCGATCGTAGATGTCGAAAATACCGTGCGGCGTCTCCGTCAGTTGCGTAAGGAGGGCTCGCCGAAATCTACCGCGCGCATCATCCTCGAGTCGTCGCTCGAAGTGCGCGGCGCGATCGTCTACGCGTCCCTCATCGAGATTTCGGCGCTGATCCCGGTGTTTTTCCTGGAAGGGCTGTCCGGGACGTTCTTCAAGCCGCTGGCGACGGCCTATATCGTCGCGGGCCTCGTCTCGCCATTGATCGCGCTCACGGTCACGCCCGCGCTGATCCTGATTCTCATCGGCAACACAAATGTAGACCATCGCCCTTCGCCGATCATCCCGTGGCTGCACAAGGTCTACGGCCGGGCGCTCGCGCCGATCATCAACAAACCGTACCGCGCCTACTTGGCGATGGCCACCATCGTGATTGCCGGCGTCGCGGTGATGCCGTTCTTTGGACAAGAGCTGCTGCCTTCGTTCAAAGAGCGCGACTTTTTGATGCACTGGATTACCAACGCCGGCACGTCGCTGCCGGAAATGTTCCGGGTCACGCAGGCCGCCTGTCGTGAGTTGCTCACCATTGACGGCGTTCGCAACTGCGGCTCGCACATCGGGCAAGCGTACTTGGCCGATGAGCCGTACGGGGTCAACTTTACCGAGAACTGG
>JACQYF010000164.1 GCA_016208315.1 Chloroflexota bacterium
CACCGGCACGAAGGCTTGAATCTCGCGCTCGCGTTCGACGACGAGGCGCACGGCGACCGATTGAACGCGACCTGCGCTCAAGTTGCTCTTGCTCACCTTTTTGCGAAGTAAGGGACTGATCGTATAGCCGACGAGGCGGTCGAGCACGCGGCGCGCTTGCTGCGCGTCAACGAGCTGCTGGTTGATTTCGCGCGGATTGGCGAAGGCGTGGTTGATGGCATCGTTCGTGATTTCGTGGAATTCGACGCGGTGGACGGGTTTGTCGCGCAGCGCGGTTTCGAGCGCGGCGGCGAGGTGCCAGGAAATCGCTTCGCCCTCGCGGTCGGGGTCGGTGGCGAGAAACACTTCGGATGCGTTCGCCGCGTCGGATTTCAACTCCTTGACCACATTCTTTTTCTTCGGTGTGATCACGTAATGCGGGCGGAAGTTGTGTTCGATATCCACGCCCATCTGCCGCAGCGGTAGATCGCGGATGTGCCCGATGGACGCGCGCACGCGATAACCGCGCCCGAGAAAGCGTCCGACAGTGCGCGCTTTGGCGGGGGACTCGACGATCACAAGTTTAGAAGTTGGAAGTTGGAAGTTGGAAGTTGGAGGTTGGAGGTTGGAGATTGGAGGTTGGCCGTGTGTTTTGGAACGTCGAGTTCGCTTGCTTTTGGGTCTGCTGCCTTCTGAATTCTGTGGTCTCTCCATGCCCGCGTGCAATTCGGACGCGCCGAGGCGATTCATGCCGGCGCCGCAAACTGAGCACGTGCCTTTCGTGTACGGCGCGCCTTTGGCGTTGAAGAGCGGTTGCGGGTTTTGCATTTCCCGCTTGGTTTTGCACCGGACGCAATACGCTTCCATAGGTGGGTTGAACGTTAGTTCTGACTGTATTATACCATAGAAAGCAAAAAGGGCTGGTAGCCGAACCCAGCCCTCACTTCCGACTTCGAACTTTGCGCTTCCAACTTTTAGGCAAACACATACTGCGCGACGTTGCCCAGCGCCGGGGTGCCGCGGACCTCGTCATCGAGCAGCGGGATGATCGCGCGCACGCCGCCTTCGAAATCGGTCCAGATTTGCTCCATGTACGCGTCTTGCATTGCGACGCGGTTGCGGACGAATTCGGGCGAGCCGGCGTTGACCTGATCTTTCTGGATCAGCATGTTGACGAGCACGCCGCCGACCGGGATGCCAAAATCGTGGAACCAATTGATAAAGCGCTTGATGACGGCAATCGGCAGTGCTTCGGGGAGCGTGACGAAGAAAAAGGCCGTGAGCTGCTCGTCGGTCAGCAGTTTTTGCGCGTGCGCCATCCGGTCGCGAAAGCTGATGAGGTAATCCATCAGCGGGTCGGCTTCCTTCTTTTTCGTGAACGAGAGCATCTCGCGCAAGCTCTTGGCTTCCTCGCGCGATTTCATCATCTTGTTGACCCACAGCGAGTACACTTTGCTCATGCCAAGCAAGCGGCGCGCATTGGCGGTCGGCGCGGTGTCAAAGACGTACACGTCGTATTCGTTCTTGAACATCAGATCAATCATGTTCTCGAACATCGCCGATTCTTCGAACGCGGGGTTCATCGTCGCCGATTCGACGAACGCGTCGGCTTGGGTCGAGATTTCGGCGAATTTCAAGAACCATTGAATCTTGTTCTTGATCTCGACTTTCGAGCGCTCGATAGTTTCTTTCGTGTCAATTTCGTACGCCCAGAGGTTTGGCACGCCCGTGACGGCGGTCGGCTGGCCGAAAACATTCTGATTGAGCAAACCCGAGAGACTGTGGACCGGGTTGGTGGATGCGAGCATCGTGCGGCGGCCTTGCTTCGCAAACCACATCGCGTTCACGCCCGCCATCACCGTTTTGCCCACGCCGCCCTTGCCGCCGAAGAAAATGTATTTCAGACTCGGATGATCCTTGACGTACTGCGCCATGGATTTTTCAATGCCACTCATTTCTTTGCTCCCTTTTTGGGTTTCGCGCGCGGTTTCTTTGCTTGCTTTTCCAAGAAATCGCTAATGTGTTGTGAAAACTCGACGAGGTAGCCGAGATCCTCTTGGATCGTCTCGTGTACTTTATTTGGGATTAATGCCGAGTAACCGTGGACGAGCGTATTTCTCATACTCACAGCTTCAGCAAGTTGCGTTCCCAAATCTCTGGGAAGTATACCGTGCCTTGCGAGAATGCCGGGGGCATCGCGACGCTCCGGGGGCTTTTCCAGTCCCAAGGCGGCAACGATATGATTGGAAATATCCATCATCGCCTCGATACAAGTTTGCAGTTCATACGCCGCCGCATCAAGCGTTTTCCGATCCGTGACGAACTGTTCGCGCGGCTCGGAACGGTAACTCTCGAGTTGGACTAACATCTGTTGAATATAGACGAGGCGCTCTCGAACCAGCTTCGGATCGATCATCTCCGGCGTCCTTTCAGTCATTTTTCCCGCGCGAATGTGCCGATGGAGATAGCGATTATAATGTTCACTGGCATCGTCTTCATCAAAGTAACGAGAGAGAATCTGCGTCTCAGCCCGAGTACGTGCTTGTTCATCCGCCGTGTAGATCGGTTTGCCCCGAATAATGTTGTATGCAAATCGCGTGGGCGCTTCATCCAGAAATACCAAATCTACGTCGTCTGTATGCAGCGTATGCGCCAGATCCCCAAGCAGCGACTTGAAAATAGCGAACCGCGTATGGTGATCCGGCTCGTCGAGATACACGCCTACGTCCACATCGCTGAACGGCAGCGCCTGCCCGCGCGCATGCGACCCGAACAGGTACGCGAACTTGACGGGGTATCGGCTGTGCTTAAAGTATTTTCTTAGACGCGCCTGAATGGTTCGGACGTTCATCACGTTTAACAATACATGATATTGGCGAGCTTTTCGATCATCTTCAAGCCGGTCACGTCGCGTTCCATTTCGGGAACGTGTGCCAGCACCTGATTGCCCAGCTTGGTCTTGATCTCGTCGAGGTACCGGCTCTGCATCGCAAGGCGGTTTTGCAGGTACGCGGGCACGCCCTGTTGGAGCAACTCGGTCGGCAGCACGCGGTTCACGACGTAGCCGCCGATGGGCACGTCGAATTTGGCGAACAATTCCGCCGCTTTTTGTGTGTCGAGGATGATCATCTCTTCCGGGACGACGACGAAAAAGAATGCGGTCTTGTCCTTGTCGGTGAGAATACGTGACGAAGAGTTGATGCGACCCTTGATGTACTGCAACTCGGTGAGGATTTTGTCCTCGTCCGTTTCCTTCTGGCGCTTGATCTTGGAGACCATCGTCTCGTACTCGCGCATTTCCTCGCGCAGCTTGGTGATCTTGTTGATCCACTCGTCGTAGACCTTGGCCATCGAGAGGTAATAGAGCGCGTGGCCCAGCGGGACGAGATCGTAGATGTAATAATCGTAGTCGCCTTTGACGACGATGTCCACCACCGCGTCGAAGATGGCGGACTCTTCCATCGCCGGCTCGGCGGACGCGGCGGCGATATAGTCCTCGATTTCGTCGGGAATCTTGTCAAAGCCGTACATGTCGAGGATTTTCTTGCGAATCTCTTCCTGATAATCCTTGATGTGGCTGTCGGCGTCAATCTCCTGCGCCCACAGATTTTGCATGATGGGCACGGCGCCCTTGCCAAAGATGTCTTTCTGGAAAATGTCACTCAAGCTCGCCTGGGGATCAACCGAGAAAACCAGAACCTTCTTCCCCTGCTGGGCAAGCCAGAAGGCCGTGGCCGCGGAAAAGGTCGTCTTGCCCAAACCGCCTTTGCCGCCAAACATGACATACGAGTGCTGCTTGACGATCTCTGCCAATTGATTAGGCATGAGTAACTCCCAAACAAAACGTAAGGCGTAAAACGTAAGGCGCGAAATTTACGTTTTACGTTTCACTCTTCACGTTAGAACATCGCGTCGCTGATGTCTTTTTCGCGCAACATGCGGCGCTTCCAGGTGGCGATGTTCGGCACGACGTACGGGAGGAGGCGGAGCGAGTAGTACGGCGGCAGAATCGGGACGCCGATCAGATCGCCCATCGTGATGAGGATAAAGAGATGTTCCATCGAGGCGCGCGTGCGGATGGCGTAACGGCTCATGTCGTGCGCGGCCATGCCGTACATGACCTCTTTGCAATTGTCTACAAAGCCGGCCAGTCCGCCGCGTTTTTCTTTCTTCTTTTCTTCTGGCATTTTTACACTCCATGCAGGTCGAATTCGTGATCGTCGGAAAACTCGCGCTCGCGCGACACGCGGCGCTTCCAAGTGCTTACGCTCGGGACGATGTAGGGTAAAAGCCGCAGCGAATAATACGGGGGAATGATCGGGACACCTAGCATGTCGCCAAAGGTGACGGCCATGAAGAGCGATTCCATCGAGGCACGAATCTCGACGGCGTGCCGCTCGAACTCATACCCGGTCATTCCATAAACGAATTCGCGCAGTTGCTCAAGAAAGCTTTGAATGTTCACCGGCCCTCGCCAACACTCATCTCGACGGTACTCTATCGAATTATATCATCGCGTCCGTGCCTTGTCAAAACGTTGACGCCCGAAACCGAGCGTGCTATAATCGCGCCACGTTCTCACCCCCGTTTAAAGGAAGACAGCCAATGCCCGAGAGTTTTGTGTGGACGATTTTGGTCGTGGTGGCGATTCTTTTCCTGGGCTGGTTCGCCCTGGGGACGCAGCGCAACGTGCGTAAAGGCGACGTGGTGCTCCGCTGGCTGAAGGGCGGACTGCCCCTCGTGGGAGACAAGTCCACGATGCGGTGGCTTGGCTCGTCGGTGCTAGAGCTAAAGATCGCCAAAGCGAAATCGCCCTTTCGGACCGCCGAGACGCTCGCCGTGTTCGAGCCGCGCGATGTCGTCTTGCTCTGGCTGCTCGAGCGCGCCCGCGGCCGCCGGGACACCCTCATCTTTCGCGCGCAGCTTCAGTCGGCGCCCGCGTTCGAACTGGACGCCTTTGATCCGCGCGGCTGGATGACGCAGCACCTCGAATCCGGCGCGAAGAAAAACCATTGGAAGCGCCTCACCTTGGACGGCACGTCGCCGCTGATGGCGTATTTCTCCGGCGATGCCGCGGCCGCGGCGGGCAAGCCGCTGATCGAGCTGGCCGGGCGCGCGGGCGGAAAACTGGTGCGCCTGTCTGTGCGCAAATCTTTGCCGAACCTCGAGGTTCACTGGCTACTGCCCGACGCAGAAAAATATCCAGCCCGAGACTTGTTCTTGAAACTGCGCCAAATCGGCGAAGATGCGCTAAAGCCGTAAAAAATACCCCGTAGAGATTTCCCTACGGGGTATTTTTCATTATTCGATTGTTATTCGGCAGGCGCGGCCACAACCTTGGGCGCGGCCGAGTACCGCTTCCAAGCTTGCCAGCCGTCCCACGCGATCAACGCGGCGCAGACGAACAACAGCACCGAGATGATGACCATGGCCCAGCCGCCCGCCTGGACGATGGCCTGTCCGGCAAACGCGGGCGCGGTCAGCACGTTGACGTACTGGTTGTAGCCGTTCACAATGATGGCCGCCATCGTCGTCACGTACATGAACACCATTGGAATGACGGCGTAGAGCGGATTGCGTCCGGACTGTTTTAGCCAGACCGAGACGATGAGCAAGCCGAGCGCGGCCATCAGTTGGTTCGACGCGCCGAACAACTGCCACAGGTACACCCACGTACCCGTGAGCAGCAAGAAGAGCGCGAGGACCATCGAGACGATGGACGCCACGTGCATATTGCGGAACACCGGGATGACATCGCCGAGCCATTCGGTCAGGGTCACCCGCATCACGCGGAACAGCAATTGCACCACGGTCAACACGATGACCATGAACACGCCAAAGCCGAGTGCCGTTCCGTAGGTGACAAATCCTTCGCCGAAGAGCACCCCGAGCAGCCGGCCGATGCCGGTCGCGAACGCGCCGACGCCGGCGAGTCCGGTGATCGCCACCGCGGTCAGGGACAAGAGCGCGAGCGTATTCTCGGTCAACATGCCGCCGCCGCCCACCGGTAGCGCGTCGGTCTCGTATTCCAACTGGCGCGAGGTGTTGACAGAGCCGATCAGCGAGTGCCAGCCGGAGATGGCGCCGCACGCGATAGTGACAAAGAGCATGGGCCAGAGCGGCTGCCACGCCTTGCCCCACGTGAACGCGAAGCCGAGATCGGCGGCCTTAATGGCTGGCAATTGGAACGCGGCGACTTTCGGGGCCAGCACCGGCGCGAGCAGACCGCCAACCGCGCTCAACCCAATCGCCAGGATACTGACCCAGAACCCGATATAGTTCACGGGCTGCGCGAACCTCCAAATGGGCAGATTCGCGCCGAGGTAGCTAAAGACGAGCAGGAAGATCGCCCAGAAGAGATAGCTGGGCATCGTCTTGATGGTATCGGTCGCGGCATCGTAGAGCGCCGTCGAGGCGCGCTTGCCATCCGCGCCCACCGCGGGAGTGCGCGGGTCGGCGCGGGTGGGGTCCACGACCACAAAGAGCGGTTGCTTGCCGCTGATGCTGTCCACGGCGCCATTGATTCCGTTCACGGCCTGCACGATCGGGCCGGGAACCGTCGCGCCTTTCGCATCCACCGTTGCGCCGAAGGGACCCAGCGCCATCGCCAAGAGGGTGATGATCACAGTGATGAGCGTGACGACGATGAGGTCCATGCGCCACTTGTAGAGCATCTGACCGGCGAGCAAGCCCATAATCGCCAGCGTGAGCAGTCCGAGCGGAACGTCCGGGCGAGCGGCCATTAGCGCGGTCATCACGCCCATGAAGGCGCCGGCGACGAGCAGCAGGTAGAAGAAGATGAACACGAACAGGACCGTGCGCGTGCGGGGAGCGATCAGGCGGTACGCGATCGCGGAGAGCGAGTTGCCCTCATTGCGCACCGAAAGCATGATGGCGCTGTAATCGGCGGCCCAACCGATGAACGATACGCCGATGATCAGCCACAGGAGCGAAGGCAGCCAGCCCCAGAGCGTCGCCGCAAGGATGGGTCCAGTGATCGGGCCCGCGGCGGCGATGGATTTAAAGTGATAGCCGTAGAGGACGTTCTTGCTGGTGGGCATAAAGTCCACGCCGTCCATATACAGCTTGGCGGGGGTTGCCTTTTTAGAGTCAGATTGAATCACCTCGCGGTCAATTCGGCGGGAATAAAGCGTGTAAGTCAGGTAGATCATCACGCCGCCGAGGACGACGACGAAGAGGGTGTTCATCTGAATGCCGATCGCCGCAATTCCGCCGGCGACGACGATAGGAAGTAGAATCAACAAGAGAATAACTAGCCGGATGTCCATCATTGACCTCCTAGACTCGAGTGTACTGCCGCAGCATTCGCCGTGCGACAGTTACTTGCCAAACGACCTCCGACCGGGAAAGAGAATCTAACGCGTTGCTCTGACATCACCTCCTTGGGGCGCAGCTCTTGTAATTTACAACCCCGCGTTTCCCATCCGGTTGCGCCGGACGAGATGGAAACGCAAAGAGGCAGACCTACGAAACGTCTGCCTCTTTATCACGTCACACGGACCCCTCCGAAAACCACGCGCCTCGGCTCGAGCAAGCCGCGTCGAACTGCGCGCCGCACGATTGCGCGGCAACCAGCAACGCTGACTGGTTGTGGCCGATCATTTGAGAACGCAACATATGCCGACTTCTCTTTGGATTGATTGAATTATATGGCTAAACGGTCTACTCTGTCAAGCGTTTGAGACACCGGTTTTTTGGCAAAAAACGTGTGTCTAGGCCGGCTGCGTTAGAAGCCGCTGACTGATCAAGGTCTCGGCCTGTTTGAAATCAGCCCCCGTGTGTTTCGCTTTGCCGTCCACGATCACGGCCGGGTATTTGCGCACGCCGTAACGCACCGACTTGAGCAATCCTTCCATGGACGCGGCATCAATCACTTTAAAGACGACGCGCCCGCCAAACCGTTCCACCGCCTCAATCACCCAGTCCGACACCGCCTGGTATTCTTTCATCATCTCGGGCGGGATAGATGATTCGACGGCCTCCTTGTGGAATTTCTCCACGCTCGAAATGTCGGCCTGTTTCCAGACTACTTCGCAATGCTGGCAGTGAAAGTATTGGGTCGGCGCGTAGGCGATCACTTCAACCATTATCGCTTTCATGGCATTACCTCGCGGCAAGTATTCTTGGAAGGAATTCTAGCCGCGTCGCCGTGTCGCGTCAATCCCCCCGGTGTTGAGACAAGGAGACCAGGGGACCTGCGAAATGAGATGCCTGGTATTTGTCCGGGTCTCCCCCTCTCCCTCTCTTCCTGGGCTTCCTGGGAAACCTCTTGCATTCGTCGAAAAATATGTTATACTGTTCCTGGAAAATACCCCAAGGAGGATGGTATGGCTCTGCCGCTCAAACACAATAAATCCTGGACAAGCCAGGAGATCGCTCAGCTCAAGGAGATGTATCGCAAAAAAGTGCTCCATCGCGATATCGCCTCCAAACTGAAACGAACGCTCAACGCGATCGAATCCAAGGCGATCGAGTTGGGAATCTCTAGCCGCCGCAGGATCAAGAAAGCGCTGAAATAGCAAAGACCTTCCAGGTCGCTCGGGCCTGGAAGGTCTTTTTACAACTGCGGCACAAAATCGGACACGACCGACCCGCCGATAAATTCGCGGAGGATCGAGTCTTCGGGCACGAGCGCGGGATCGGCGGGATGAAACCATTCCAAGAACGTCAGCAAGCGCCGCGCCTCGACGTATTCGGGGCTTCCCGGCTCGACCTGGCGCAACAGCGGCTCCGCCATCGGTTTGAGCACGGCCAGCTCGTACGCGAGCGCCGAATTGAACATGATGTCGGCCTGCTCCTGGTACGGAAAGATATTGCGATCCTCGCCGCGCTGGACGCTGCTCCATCGCGCAATCGTTTCCCACGCGCTATAACCCCGCGTGCGCGCGTCGCGCACGATGCGGCGCAACATCCGCGTGTCAGTCGTCGGGATGCGATTCAACCGGTCGAGTTTCAATTGGGTCAGCGCGGAAACGTAAATGCGATAAATGCGTTCCGGCGGAATCTGTGGAAGCAGACTCGGGTTCAAGCCGTGAATTCCTTCGATCAGCAAGACGTGGTCCTTGCTGAGCGTGATGGTCTGGCCCTCTTCGCGGATCCCTTTTTCGAAATTGTAACGCGGGAGCGTGACGCGTTCGCCATTCATCAGCGCTAACAGGTCCGCGTTGAACAGCGGCAGATCGAGCGCGTGGAGATTTTCGAAATCGTACTTTCCGTGAGGGTCGAGCGGTGTTTCTTCGCGCGCCAGGAAATAATCGTCCATGCTGAGCGGAAAGGGGCGCAGGCCGTTCGCCAAAAGCTGAATGGTCAGCCGCCGCGCAAACGTCGTCTTGCCCGACGAGGAGGGGCCGGCGATCGCGATCAAGCGCACCTGGCCGCGGCGCGCGACGACGTTGGATGTGATCTCGGCAATGCGCTGCGCATGGAGCGCTTCGGCGACCAGGACGATTTCGCGCGCGCGGCCTTTGGCGAGCGCTTGATTCAAGGCCCCGGCGTCCGACACGCCCAGGAGCGAAAGCCACTGGCCGTACTCGCGAAAGACGGCCGTGATTTTCGGCGAGAGTTTGGCCGGCTCGAGCGCGTTGGGACGGCGGCGCGGTGGGTATTGCAACGCGAATCCCGGCGGAAAAGTCCGCAGGGCAAAGTGTTTGAGGTAACCGGCGGAGGGGACGAGATAGCCACCAAAGAAATAGGTTCTCGTTCCCCGTAACACGTGCAGCGTCACCTGTTTGCGTTCGGACTGGGACAAGAGCCGCATCTTGGCTTGGTTGCCCTGTTGCCTAAAGAACTCGATGGCCTCTTCCAGTCGCACCGTCTCGCGCGTGATCGGCGTATCTTCGGCGACGATCTGCCGCATGCGCGCTTCGAGTTGCGTGATCTCGGTCTCGGTAAATGGCTCGCGTTCAAAGGTGTGGCAATACAGCCCGCCGAAGGTGAGCGAGTGATCCACGACGATGCCGGTGTGGAACAACTCGCGCGCGGCCACCTGGAGCAGGAGCACGAGCGAGCGTTGGTAGATCCGCATGCCGTCTTCCGAACCGAGCGAGATCGGCTCGACGTCCACGTCGGCGATGAGCGGCTCGCTCAATTCCGCCAGGCGCCCGTTGACGACCGCGGCGACGAACGGCAGCGCCTGCGGCGAACTGGCTTTGCGCACAAATGCCTCGAGGCGCGTGCCTGCGGGGCCGCAAAAGACGCGCCCATCGCCAAAACGCACTTGGACATCTTTGCGATGTTCACAGAGTTGCACGAGCGAATTGTTGTCGTCAGTCATTACAGGTCCCAGGTCACAAGTCTCAAGTCTCATGTCTCAAGTCTAAGTCGCCGGCGTCAAATCTTGCGGTGGGTCGTCTGTGACCTGCGACTTGGGACCTGAGACGTGAGACATGAGACTTGAGACTTGCTGTTCGACTTGTGAGAATGGTGGGTGGCGCGGCACGTTGTGGAGCGCCTTGTCCCACGTGAGCTGCAGGAATTCGCGGTGGCCTGGATCGAAGGGCGCGTTCGGCAGAGGTGGCGAGATATGCTTGGCCTCGGCGATCTCTTGCATCAAGGCGCGGACCCGCGGCCAGGCGATTCGGTCGCTCAAGCGTGCCACCGCGAACCACAAATCGAAAACGTCGCGCGCTCGCGGCTTTTGCCCGAGAATCGCCATGCGTTCGGCGACAAGCTCGGCGAGCGCGAGCGCAGTGACGGTGGCCGCGCAGGTATCGCCAAAAGGATGGACGAGGGGCACGCGCGCCGGGTCAAGGCGCGGTTGGCCGGGAATGAAAGCGAGCGTAATGCGCGGCTGCGCGGCGGAGCGCCGTCCCAGCGGCCCGGTATACTCGAATTTGGCTGTGCCGCGCTCGAACGTGTTGAACGCGAATTTCAGCCCACTGGTTGCCTGCGCGGTCTGCATCGCTTGGGCTAGCGCGGCGTGCGTGACGAGTTCGGGCCGAGTCGAGAGAAATTCGGGCGGATCGGCCAGCGGATAATCCGCGCTGTAGCCGTAACGCAGGGCCGAACCGCCGCGCAAGAGCAGATGCTGTGCCAGCGGCGCTTGGTCGTAGATTCCTTTGAGCAGCCAGTTCGTCGCGTACGCGCGCTCGACATCGGCAATATCCCATTGCCATTCCAGGGCGCGCTTACGCAGTTCGCCAAAGCCGATCATGGCACGAATCATAAGGCTCATTCGAGCAATTGTCAATTAACAATTGGCAACTGATGTGCTATAATCACGGTGAAGCACAAAACGTAAGACGTAAAACGTAAATTCCCATGGGAGACCCATTGCGCCACCTGCCGTTCGCGCTCGTCATCTTCATCGTCCTCTTTACCGCCTTCGGCGACTTGGCAATTGACGCCGGGCTGAGCGTGCTCGTCACCGTGTTAGCGCCGATGTTGTGGCTGGGCTTGTATCTCTTGGGCACAGACCGCGCGGCGAGCAAGGAGTAGGCGGTGTATACCTTCATGATCGAATTCGCCGCGGTCGTCCTGTTCCTGGGTTCGGCGTGGCATGCGGCGCGGTACGAGGGGCGCTGGTTCGCCCAACAGTGGTTCGTGGCCGCCTACGTGTTTGGCCTCTTACGCGAGACGGTGATGCAGGTGGTGTTTCAGATGCCGCTGTACGCTTCGGGCATTGCGCGCCTGGGCGCAGCTCCTGCGGTCTTGAGCCTGCTATGGGGTTCGCTCTTTTACTTGGCCTACGTATTTGCGCGGCGGTTCGCGCCGCCCGACGAAGAGGCGCCCTTTGCCGCGCTGACGTTCCTGATCGCGGCCAGCTTCGCTCTGCCGATTGAAGCGACGGCCGCGCAGTTCGAATGGTGGGTCTACCCAGGCGCGTCGCTCGTGTTGTTTGGCGCAATGCCGGTTCTCGCGCCGTTGGTGTGGGGCGGCGCGGCCGCGCTGTATTGGCTGTTCATTCATCGGATCAACAAATCGCGCCTGCCGGACCGCGGCCGCGTGTATGCGATGATCACGTTCGCGCCTATTGTCGCTCTGTTACACGTGGTCTATACCCTGCTGTTGAGCGCGGTGCTGGGATGAAAGAAAAGACCCTAAGGGTTTTTGGAAACCCTTAGGGTCTGGAGAGCGGGAGACGGGATTTGGACCCGCGACATCCTGCTTGGGAAGCAGGCGCTCTACCGCTGAGCTACTCCCGCATTTCGGGACGAATTATAAACCGGTTTTTGATTCGCGTCAAATCAAATTAAGGAGGAGACCATGGCTGACAACATTTTCTGGCTGGGACACGACAGTTTTCGCTTGACCGGCGAACGGGTCGTGTACATTGATCCGTGGAAGCTCGCGCCGGGCGCGGCGCCAGCCGACTTGGTCTTGGTGACGCACGATCACTATGACCATTTGTCCAAGGACGACATCGCCAAGATTTCCAAGCCGGGCACCGTCGTCGTGGGCCCGCAATCGGTCGCGGACAAGTTGGGCGGAAACATTACGGTCGTCAAGGCGGGCGACAGGATTACGGCGGCGGGTGTGCCCATCGAGGTCGTCGCCGCGTACAACCCCAACAAAAAGTTCCATCCCAAAAGCGCGGGGTACGTCGGCTACATCATCACCCTGAACGGCAAGCGCATCTATCACACGGGCGATACGGACCTGATCCCCGAAATGGCCCAGATCAAAAGCGACATTGCGCTTCTGCCGGTCAGCGGAACGTACGTGATGACGGCCGCGGAAGCGGCTGAAGCGGCGAACACGCTCAAACCCGCGCTCGCCATCCCGATGCACTATGGCGACCCTGATGTGGTGGGGACTCGGCGCGATGCCGACGAGTTCAAGCGCCTGACTCAAGTGCCGGTCGAGATTCTGGAGAAATCGAAATAAGATGTAGGGGCGGGGTCACCCCGCCCTGGAGAAATCGAAATAAATGTAGGGGCGGGGTCGCCCCGCCCATTAGGCCAATTAGGGCGGGGTGACCCCGCCCCTACGCATTATTGCGGTGGTTGCTGCGGCTGTTGTCGTCGTTTGCGCTGTTGTGCGCGCTGCGCCGCGACCTGCGCCTTGCTCGGCCCCGTGTGCCGGTACGCGAGCGCGACGCCGCAGATCACGAGCATCGCGATCCCGATCAGTTGCGCGGTTGGGATGCCGGTGATCGTCCACGCGTCGGGCCGTTGGAATTCGACCAGAAACCGCCCCAATCCGTACAGCATGCCCCAGAACAAGAACAGGTCGCCGGGTGTTTCCTTCGTCCAGCGCCGCGCGATGACGAGCAGCAGAATGCCCATTCCCAAGTTCCAAAGCGATTCGTAGAGAAAGCTCGGGTGAAAGAGCGTCGTTTCGACCGGGTATTTGGTCAGATCGGCAAACATCGGGAGGCGATGCGCGGCGTCAATCGGAATGCCCCACGGCAAATCGGTCGGAAAGCCGTAAAGCTCCTGGTTAAAGAGATTGCCCCAGCGCCCGATCGCCTGGCCGAACGCGAGGCCCGGCATCGCGATATCAACCAATTGCAGAAAGTTGAGTTTAGCATAGCGCGCGTACAAGTAGACGGCGAGGACGCCGCCCGCTACCGCGCCGTAAATACCCAGCCCGCCTTGCCGAAAGTTCAGAATCTCGACGGGATTATCCAGATAGTATTGCAAGCCGATGTTCGTGCCTGCCGGACTCGAAATTACGTGGTAGAGGCGCGCGCCGATCACGCCGAGGATGAGGGCGATCAACAGCGCGTTCCAAATGTGATCGGGATCAACGCCGCGCCGTTTGGCTTCGCGCGTGCCAATGAACGCGCCCGCAAGCGCGCCGGCGACGATGAGGATGCCGTACCAGTAGATCGGGAACGATCCCCCGTTGGGCAGTGGGATCGTAAACGCAACGGATGAAGGAAAGAAATACACCGCAACTCCTTTGATATAAAGGTCGGCGCGCATTATACCACAGTTCGCGGCGAGACAAAAGCGCGCCGATGCTCGCGCAGACAGAAGAGAAAACTATCCGCGAAGCCACGCGAAGCCACGCGAATAAGGAAAAGTCGGACCAAGTTCGTCCGCTTTAGCGAAGATTCGCGTGGCTTCGCGGAAAAGAAATCGTTAGACGACCCGTTCGAAACTCCGCACGTCGAAAACGTAACTGCAGGCCGCGTTGCTGCGAACGCCGCGAATCGCCCAGACCATATCCCCTTCCGCAAGCCGCGGCTCGAATTGCTTGAGGATTCGCTGCATCCGAGGATCGGTCTCGGGTTGGCGATGCCTTTGGTTGTACCAGTGAATCGGGCGCGTGCGCCGCATCTCGTCGAGGCGCGCAAAGCGGACGTGCCAGACACCGGTTAGCGGCTGAGCCGCATAACTCTTGCCGTTCATTACCATTCGCACGGCGACCCAATCCACCCAATAAAAGATGGAGAAATCCTGGTGATTTTGGCCCCAGCGCCCATAGTTCAACGCGTCCTTGAGGTTAAACGTGACCGCGTAGGTTGGCTCGACGCCGTAATGGCCGGCCAGAAAAAAGGGTGTATCTTGGCATTTGAGGTCGGCGAGATGGCCGCCATAGAGCAGGTCCGGCACCGTGGGATCGTTCGCTTTGGCCGGATTCAGGGCCACGCCGAGCGCCTTGCCGTGCCTTGCCACAAAAACCTGCTCGCGCGATGCGCCGTGGACGTACCAGACGGCCCGGTTCTGGAGATCGCTTGGGGTTACCTCGCGATTGTCCTTGTCGAAAAGCTGATAGGCCATTGGAGCCATTATACTCCATTTGACTTGCCAGTGCCTAGTTTATCTGTTACAATCTGAGTGGACGGGAGGCGGGGTGCGTGAAACGTAAAACGTAAAGCGGAACACGTGGAGGCGGGGTGGCTGACACGACGGACTACCAATACGACGTTTTTCTCTCGCACAATCGCGCGGACAAGGATTGGACGCGCGCGCTTGCCACGCGGATCGAGCGCGAGCAGTGGAACGGTCGTCCGCTCAAAGTGTTCTTTGACGAGTGGGATATTCAGCCGGGCGACAATATTCCGATCACTCTCGAAAAGGCGCTGCCGAAAAGCCGCAAGATCGCGCTCGTCATGTCACCCGACTTTTTCAAATCGGAATGGACGGAATCCGAACGCGCCGCGGCAACGATCTTTTCTCCAGCCAATCGCGCCAAACGCTTGATTCCACTTTACGTCCGTACTTGCGATCCGTTGCCCGCTCTTGTTGCACCGCTGAATTACATTGACTTCCGCGATCCTTCACAATTTGATTCTGGTTTCCGCAAACTCCTCGCGTTCCTGCGTGATGAGCCGCTGCCGCGCGGCGACCGTAGCGGCGACCGGGGTGTGGGCGACCACAAGGGATCGCCCCTACGGAATGTGGAAATCCCCCGCCCGCCGCTCGTCGGCTTTGTGGCGCGCCGAGACAAGCAGGGTCGAGACCTCGTGCAATTGGCGGGCGAGTTGCTGGCGAAGGATAACGCGTTCGTCGCGTTGTGGGGCGCGGGCGGCATTGGCAAGACCGCGCTCGCAGCGGAGATTGCGCGGGCCACCTCACTCCTAACCCCCCATCCCCCTTCCCCCTCTCCTGATTTGAAGTTCAAAATCAGGAGAGGGGGAAGGGGGAGCGAGGGGGATGAGGGTGAGGCAACAGCGGTCGTCTGGGCCTCCGCGGACGGGCGCGCAGATTTCGCGCTGGGCACGCTGCTCGATGCGGCGGTGACACAATTGGGACAGCCGGAGATGCGAACGCTTGCGCCCGATGCCAAGACCGAAGCCGTGCGGAATCTGCTTGCGAGCATGAACGCGTTGTTGGTGATGGACAATTTTGAGACGGTGGCGGAAGCCGAGCAGACGCGCATTGCCGAATTCCTGGCGAACGCGCCGTGCGCAGCGCTCGTTACCTCCCGCCAGATCACGCCGCGGGCGCGCAACATTGAAATTGACGCGATGGGCGAGACAGAGGCGCGCGAGTTTGTGGACAAGTTGATTGAGGTTTCCCCGCGCCGCGAGGTGTTCAAGGGTTTGGACGCCAAGCAGATCATCACGACGGCGGAAGCGAACCCGCTCGTGATGGAATGGGTGGTGGCGCAGATTGCGCAGGACGCGCGCGAGGCGCACCGTGTACTTGATGACCTGACGCGCGGCAAAGGCGATGCCGCGCAGCGCGTCTTTGACCGCTCATTCAACCTGCCATCTCTTGGCGACGACGGACGCGCCGCGCTCCTTGCGCTCACGCTCTTTGTGCCGAATGCCACGCGCGATGCGCTGGCAGAAGTTGCCGGATTGGATACCGAACACATTGACATTGCCATCGCGCGCTTGGTCTCATTACGGCTCGCGGAGACAACAGCGGGCAACGCCCGCATTGGCGTGCGCGGGCTGACGCGCGAACTGGCAAAGACGCACCGCGAGCAAGACAAACGCAGTGCGGAATGGGCGCAGCGATTTGTACATTATTTTGTGCGCTACGCAGAAGCGCACCGCCAGACCACGCCCGAAGATTTAGACGCGCTGGAAGCCGAGCGCGAAAATCTGCTTGCCGCGATAGACGTGGCATTTGACGCGCAGGATTGGCAAAGCGTGATACGAATTGCCCATGTGATTACGAGATCTCACGGAGGTCTACTTAGCGTCCACGGTTACTGGGACGATGCAATAGCGCGCGGACAGCAGGCGGCAGAGGCAGCACAGCGGGTGAATGATGAATGGAATGCGGCACTATTTCAGGCGCATACTGCGACAATTCGGATGAATCGTGGCGAATACGATCTAGCAAAGCAGACCTACCAGAAAGTACTCGGCGTTTTCAGTGAACTGAAGAGCAATTACAATGTTGCTGTTTATTTGCACGATTTGGGGACAATCGCGCAAGATCAAGGCGACTATCGAACAGCAAAGACGTGCTACGCTGAGAGTCTGGAGATCAAAAATCGTCTGGGCAGGCAAAGCGGGATTGCTAGTACTTTGCACGAGTTGGGAAACATTGCGTATCAGCAAGGCGACTATGGTACGGCGCGGCAACGTTACACCGAGAGTTTGGAGATTTCTAAGCAATTGAGCGACCAACTAAAAATTGCGAATACGCTTGGACAATTGGGCAATCTGGCATATGAGCAAGGTAATTATTCTCAAGCACGCAGTCATTACAGCGACGCACTTGAAGTCTTCAAGCACTTCGGCGACCAGAAGGGGATTGCGGGTACCTTGCACCAATTCGGAATGATCGCGCAAGATCAAGGCGACTATGAGACCGCGCAGGCGAACTATACCGAGAGTCTGGAGATCAAGAAGCAACTCAGCGACCAAAGGGGGATTGCAATCACCTTGCACGAGTTGGGGAATATCGCGCACACTCTAGGCGACTATGCTATGGCGCAGCAACGCTACGCTGAAAGTTTGGACATCGCGAAGAAACTGGGCAACCAGAGGGGGATTGCGAGCACCCTGCACCAATTGGGCGTGGTTGCCCAAGACCAAGGGGACTATGAGACGGCGCGGGCGCGCTACGCCGAGAGTCTGGAGACATTCAAGAAACTGGGCGACCAACGCGGGATTGCGAGCACCCTGCACCAGTTGGGGATGCTTGCAGAAATTGCGGGAAACTACGATGAAGCCGCGCGCCTGTTCCGCGAAGCACTGGAGATTTTCGAGCGGCTGAAATCGCCCAATGCCAAGATTGCGCGCGAATCGCTGGAGAGAGTGGAGACAGGGCAACGGACAAAAGCGAAATAAGCGGACATGCGGATCACGCATCACGTTTCACGTTTTACGTTTTACGCTTCACGCACCACGCACCACGGAGTAGACCTTGGAGAGATTCGTCATCGAAGGTGGAGTACAACTGCGCGGCACGGTGACGCCGAGTGGGAACAAGAACGCGGCGCTGCCGATTTTGTGCGCGTCGCTGCTGACGGATGAGCCGATCACCGTTCGGAACGTCCCGCGCATCCGCGATGTGGAAGACATCCTCGCGCTGCTGGCGGGCTTGGGCGTCGAGATCACGGAACTGACCAAGCACGATTTGGTCCTGCACGCACGCGACATCAAGACGACTGAACTGAATCGCGACATCTGCACGCAAATCCGCGCCTCGATCCTGTTCGCCGGGCCTATGCTCGCCCGCGCGCACGAGGTGAAATTGCCGCCGCCCGGTGGCGACGTGATCGGCCGGCGGCGCGTGGACACGCATTTGGCCGCGCTGCGCGCGCTCGGCGCGGACATTCACGTGAACGACGGTTTCGATATGCGCGCCGACGAATTGCGCGGCCGCGACATCTTTCTCGACGAAGCGAGCGTGACCGCGACCGAGAACGCGCTCATGGCCGCCGCGGTCGCCAAGGGCACGACGACCTTGCGGAACGCGGCCTC
>JACQYF010000155.1 GCA_016208315.1 Chloroflexota bacterium
ACCGCGAGAATCACATCCGCCTCGCGCGTGGCTTGCGCGGCGCAATCCCAGCCCGATCGTCCGACCGGGCCGAGCGAAAGCGCGTTGTCTTCGGGATATGCGCCCTTGGCGGTAAGCGTCGTGACGACAGGCAGCGAGAAGGATTCAACCAAGTCGCGCAACTCTTCGGTCGCCTGCGAAAGCATCACGCCGCCGCCCGCGACGACGAGCGGTCGTTTCGCGCTCTTGAGCAACTGCGCGGCTTGCTTGATGCTGTCCGCATCCGCGCGGGCTCGCGAAGTAACGAGACGTTTCAGCGGGTGATAGCGCCGCGTCGCGGTCGTATCTTGCTGGATGTCCCACGGAATCTGGACGAAAACCGGACCGGGGCGTCCGCTGATCGCGGTCTTGTATGCTTTGGTGAGGACCTCCACCGTCTCTTCGGGTCGCGCGACGAGCCAGGCCTGTTTGACAATCGGCTTGAAGATCGAAATCGTGTCTTCGTCGGTATGGAAATAGATTTCCTCAAAACCGCCCTTGCCAAAGAACTGCGTGGGGCCGGATGCGCCAATCGCGAGAACCGCCGAGGACTCGTTCATCGCATTGGTCAGCGCGGCCGGCATGTTGAGGACGCCGGGCCCCTTGGTCGCCAGAACCGGAGCGACGCGGCCCGTGGCGCGAAAGTACATATCGGCCATGTGAACGGCCTGGTTTTCCGACTTGCCGACGATGCCCTTTAGCTCCGGGTGATCAATCAGAGCGTCGAGCATCGCCCAGATCGCGCCGCCGGGAATTCCAAAATAATGCGTGAACCCGGCCTCGACGAAAAATTCCGCAATTGCATCTACGACGCGCATAGATAGCCTCCTTGGTAAATAAATCTATCGGATACTGTCATTTCGAGCGGAGCGAGAAATCTCTGCTTGCGAAATTGAGATTTCTCGTCGCAAACTGTGCTCCTCGAAATGACATGCCTACCGTCCCAGAATATGTACGCAGCAGGACGCGGTGCCGACGACGGGGATCGCGCCGCCGGTACATTGCGCCAAGCCCAGTTTTGGACGCGGGGCGATTTGCCGCGTGCTTGACTCTTCTCTCAATTGCTGCGTGATTTCCACGATCTGTGCCATGCCGGTCGCGCCCAACGGATGCCCGCGTGAGAGCAGACCGCCGCTCGTGTTCACCGGCAACTTGGCGCCCGGCCAGGTCACGCGCTCTCGAATCAATTTGGCGGCTTCGCCCGGTCGGCAAAAACCCAAGTTGTCGTAGGCCAATACTTCGCCGATACTAAAGGCATCGTGTACTTCGGCGACGTTAATATCTTCAGGCCCGCATCCCGCCATTTCGTACGCTTTTTGTGCTGTCGCGCGAACCAGTTCGTCGTCGGGCGATTTGCCTTCGCTCGCGCTCAAATACTTACCCGCGCCTAACGCCGAAGCCCGCACTTGCACCAACGGTTTGCCGATACTTGCCGCCAACCGTTGCGTGCCGACGAGTGCCGACGCCGCGCCGTCAACCGATGGGCAGCACTGGAAGAGCGTTAGCGGCTCGGCGACCATACGCGAACCCAACACCTCTTCGCGCGTTACGGCTTGCTGGAAATGAGCGATGGGGTTGCACGCGCCCAGCCCACGATTCTTGACGACAATATCAGCCAAGTCGTTTGCGGTAAGGTCGTGGAGCGCCATGTAGCGATTTGCGCGCAGAGCATATTTGCCCGGCAGTGTTCGCCCCAGCGCGCCCTCAAAGTCACTGCGCGTTGCATCAATCAATCCGCTTGCCATTTGATCGAGACCGATGACGAGAACCAATTCCGCTTCGCCGTGCGCGACGGCTTGATAGGCCAAATGAAAAGCCGTCGCGCCGGTCGTGCAGGCATTCTCGACGTTGATGGTCGGAATACCCGTCAGACCCAGCTGCGCGAGGACCCGCTGTCCGACCACTCGCCCGCCAAAGGCGTGCCCGCAGAGTGCCAAGTCAATCGCCGTGCGCGTCAATCCGCAATCCGCGAGCGCATGCTCGGCAGCTTCGCGACCCAGTTCTTCCAGCCAAAGGTCTTCACGCTTGCCGAATTTCGCCAACCCGGTCCCCAAGACGTAGACGTTTTGCATCTACTCGTCTCCACCTGGGGCCGATTGGATTGCCTGAAAGTAATAGATCGTGCGCTCGCCCAACCGGTCAAACATTATCTCCATGGGCAGCCCTACCCGCAAATTGGCGACGGGCCCCTTGAACATCGTCCAAAGCTTGATGCCGTCGTCGGTGAGCACCCAGCCGCAGCCATACGGCGGCTGAAAACCGGCCGGCGCGCGGTGGATCACCGTGTACGCATAGATTTTGCCGCGCGTGCTGACGGCGATTGGCTCCAGGCGCGTTCCCGAGCAGGATAGGCACGCGGGTCGCGGCGGAAAGAAACGTTCGCCGCAGTCCAGGCAGCGCGCGCCCTGCAATGCGTGCTGACCGCTAAAATCAAAACCTTCGGGCCGAAAAGGAGTTTTCAATTCGTTGACACTTTGCATTGGTGCTCACCGTATCCGTCATTGCGAGCGGGTTTTGCCCGAAGCAATCTTCCTCTGTGCATCGTGTCGCCATCCCAACAAGGACGATTGCTTGACAAAGCGCGCTGCTCAGAAACTTGCGCTTGTGCGTTCGTAGTCCGGCACGCAGCGGGTTTTGCGGAGTGCCGTTCCTTGCGCGCGGACGCGACTCCGCAAACTGCGCTACGTCGCTTACTACGAGCTAGGTCCCGTTCGTAGTTCGGCACGCAGCGGGTTTTGCAGAGTGCCGTTCCTTGCGCGCGGACGCGACTCCGCAAACTGCGCTTCCCTCGTTACCTCGGGACCGCTTACTACGAACTAGGCGCGCTTTTGACCGCAACCAAATCACCCGCGATATAGTTTCTCGCAATGACGGGCTGAGTAACTTACACTATTGTTTGGTGCTATCTGCCCTATTGGCTTTTCTTTCCGCGTACGCTTGCAGCGCGGTCGCGCGCTCCGGCGATCCGATGCACGTGAGGTAACTTTCCGCTTCCAGCGCCAATCCTTCCGAACTCGCCAAAGGAAATCCCAGGTTCAGGCAACGCTTGGCTTCGGCAACGGCGAGCGGCGGATTCTTGGCGATACTGTGCGCAAGGTTCAGAACAGTTTCGTCGAGTGCGCCAGTCTCGCAAACTTCGTCTACCATGCCGATGGCTAGTGCTTGAGGCGCCTTGATCCGCGCACCCGTGAAAATCAGCCGTTTCGCTTGGCTCAGACCGATGAGTCGCGGTAGACGCTGCGTGCCGCCGCCAGCGGGAATCACGCCGAGCGTTACTTCGGGCAGACCGAATTCGGCGGTCTCGTCCGCGATGCGGAAATCAGCCGCGAGCGCCAACTCAAGGCCGCCGCCGAGACAAAAGCCCGAAATCGCCGCGATGACGGGCGGGCGCGCTTGATAGAGGCGCTGATACGGATTGGAAAAGCTTTGACGCATGCGTCGAATCTCTTCGGGCGTCATTGCCTTGCGCTCGTCAATGTCCCCGCCGACGGAGAAGGCGCGGCACGGCGCCGCGGCAAGGATCAAGACGCGTGTTTCGGGCGAAGCGTCAATCACATCCAGGGCTTGGTCCAATGCCACGCGCATCGCGACATTGATCGCGTTCAGCTTCTGGGGCCGGTTCAAAATGAGGCGAGTAATGCCTTGTTCCAATTGTTCAATCAGAATCTCGTCGGACATGATTATCCTCACCAGCACGCGACGCGGATGGCCTGGCCGGTCACTTGGCGCGCCTCGTCCGAAGCCAAAAAGAGAATGACCTCAGCCACGTCTTTTGGTTCCGCCGCGGTTTGAAATGGGTTTAGCTCGATGCGCATCTGCCGGTACTTTTCGGGCATATTCGCCAAGCGTGGGTTGTCCACAAATCCCGGCACAACGGCATTGACGTTGACGCGGTAACGCGCCATTTCGCGTGACAGACTATTGGCAAAACCGATCACTCCGGCTTTGGCTGCCGCGTAATTGACCTGGCCGATGTTGCCCAAATACGACCGCGAACTCATCAGGACGATCTTGCCATACTGCCGTTCCATCATGTGCGGAACGATCGCTCGGCAGGATAGAAACAGGGAACGCAGATTCAGATCAATGACCTGGTCCCACTGCTCGTCCGTCATCTTGTGAATCAATGCATCCTTCGAGCCGCCGACCATCGCGACCAGAACATCAATGCGCCCGTGCTCGGCCACCACTTGGGCCGCCATCGACCGCAGTTGCGTATCGTCACACGCGTCGGTTTTGATGAAACTCACTCGCGCGCGCTCGGCGGCTGACAGCTTGGCGGACATGTCGTCGAATTTGGATGCGTCAAAATCGGCGATCACGACTCGCGCGCCCTCGCGGCAGAACGCCTGGGTGATCGCCGTGCCGATGTAGCCGGCGCCGCCGGTAATGATCGCGACCTTGTCTTCCAATCGTCCGGGCATTACGAGTACTCCTCGTTTTCATGATGGGTGGGCGCGCCCAACTCCGGGGCATTGCCGAGCGCGGGCCATTCGGTATCGCGGATGAAACGGACGGGGGATTTTAGGGTGGCGGGGACAGATTTTTGGTCAATAACGTCGAGGGACTTGCAGTGCGGATCATCCAACAATGTATCGTATTCATGGATCATGCCGCAGAGGACGTCGTGGCTTTCGAGAAGCTCTAGCCAATTCTGCGAGGGCGCGGCGAGGAACATTGGCTCGATCACGGCGTTGATTTCTGTTCGCCGCTGCACACGCGCGCGGGGATCGGCAAACTCGTCGCGAAAATCGTCCGGCAGTCCCATCGCGTTGCAAAAATTCGTCCAATCCGCGCCGGTAATGGTCGCCACCATAATCTCGCCGTCGGCGGTGCGAAAGGATCGCGAAGGCGCAATATGCGCGTGAGCGTTGCCTTTGCGTTTGGGCAGCTCGCCCGTGATCAAATACTCGGTGATCTGCACGCGCTGAAGCTCTAGCAGCGCTTCCATGAGCGAGATTTCGATATGCCGGCCCTGCTGATCGTTTTCACGCAGCAAGACCGCGCTGAGAATTGCTTGACTCGCGAGCACTCCGGCGAACATATCGGAAAGCGCCAATCCGACCTTTAAGGGCCCGCCGTCCTCTTCGCCGGTAATGCTCATGAATCCGGACAATCCTTGCAGGATCGAGTCGGTCCCCTTTTTCTCGCGATAAGGTCCCTCGACGCCAAACGCCGAAATCGAACAATAGATGAGACGGGGATTGAGTTCGTGGGCCCGCGGCCAATCCAGTTCCAGCCGAGCCATGACTCCGGGCCGGAAACTTTCCACCAGAATATCCGATTGAGCAGCCATGGATTCAAGCGTTCGGCGACCCTGGGGAGTTTGGGCATCCACGATACAACTCTGTTTGCCTCGGTTCAGAGTGGAAAAAACGACACTGCCCTGTTTGCCAACCTTGACGCCCATCGTCCGGCCCCAGTCGCCCCATGTCGGTTCGACCTTGAGCACTTGGCAACCCAAATCGGCCAAGTACATCGTACAGTATGGACCTGCCACTCCCTGACTGAGATCGAGAACTCGCAGTTCGTCAAACGGCTTCATTTAGATTCCTTGCGCCGAGGTGTGCCCCGTTCGATTGACCTGAATCTGCTTGTAGTGTATAATGCCCTCAAGGCATTTTTTGTTGCATTTGAGAACGATTATAGCAATATTTGTTGCTTATGTCAAATTTCGCTTTCATCTCGCTGGAGCATCAAAACATGGGGTACGGAAGCACGGGGCGCTTGCTGCAAATTGATCTTTCCGATGGGTCTATCCGCTGTGAACAACTTGCAGAGGAATTCTATCGTCATTATCCCGGTGGAAAAGCATTGGCGGGCTATTTGCTCTTGAACAACCTGCCGCGAGGGACGGATCCGCTGGGTCCCGCCAACCTGCTGGTCTTGGCAGCCGGATTGTTAACCGGCGCGGCGCTGCCCACCGCGTCGCGCTTTACAGCCGCGGCGCGCTCGCCCCTTACCGGCGCGTATGGCGAATCCGAAGCCGGCGGCTACTGGGGACCTGAACTAAAAATGGCCGGCTTTGATGCGATCACGATCACCGGTCGCGCCGAAACGCCGGTCTATCTTTGGATCCGTGATGGACACGTCGAAATCCGCGATGCGCGGCACTTGTGGAAGATTGATCCCGAACAAGCGCAGGCAGCCATCCGTCAAGAATTGGGCGATAAACTGATCCGCGTGTTGCAGATCGGATTGGGCGGCGAGAACCTGGTTCGCTACGCGGCGATCACGAACGAGTTGCGCCACTACAACGGGCGAACGGGCATGGGCGCGGTGATGGGATCGAAGAATCTAAAAGCGATCGCCGTTCGCGGTTCCGGTCGCTACGCAGACTTCGCGCACGATCCGCGCGCCCTCGCCGAATTAGGCAAGCATCTTGCCAAAAAGGTAAGCGATCATCCCCAGATTTGGGACCTCAAAGAAAAGGGCACGCCGGGGCTGGTCAACAGCTTGAACGCGGTCGGGATTTTGCCCACGCGAAATTTTCGCCAAGGCGCATTTGACCAAGTCGGCAAAATCAGTTGGGAAGCATACCAGAACGAGTTGTTCACGGCGCGCCGCAGTTGTTACGCTTGCGCGGTGCGCTGCAAGCGCGAGGTCGTGGTAAACGATCGGCACAAGGTGAGCGCGGCTTTTGGGGGGCCCGAGTACGAAGCGCTGGCCGGACTGGGATCGGACTGCGGCGTAGACGATTTACAGGCGATTGCCAAAGCGAACGAATTGTGTGGACGTCATACGCTGGATGTGATCTCGACCGGAGCGACGATCGCGTTCGCGATGGAGTGTTTCGAGCATGGTTTGATCACGTTGGCGGAAACCGATGGCATCGTCTTGAGGTTCGGCAATGCCGACGCGATGCTCACCATGATTGAAATGATCGCGCGGCGCGAAGGCATCGGCAAACTGTTGGCCGAGGGCACGCGCCGGGCCGCGCAAGTAATTGGCGGCGATGCGCCCTACTTTGCGATGCACGTCAAAGGGCAGGAACTGCCCATGCACGATCCGCGCGGCAAAGCCGGGGTTGGACTAGGATACGCGACTTCGGATACTGGTGCGGAACACCTGGTTTCGTTTCACGACACGCAATTCCAGAATCCCGACTCGCTGGCTTTTCAGGCCGCCAGGTCGCTGGGTCTCACCGAAGCGTTGCCGGCGCGTGAGCTGAGCAAAAAGAAAGCGGCGCAATATGCGTTGCTGGAAAACTGGAGCAGTCTGGGAAAAGTTCTGGGACTATGCTACTTTGGCCCGGCGCCGCGAGCTTTCATCCAGGTTGACGAAGTTGTTGCGATTGTAAACGCGGCGACGGGATGGAATCTTGCCGTCGGGGGCCTGCTGCAAATCGGCGAGCGCGCCACGAATCTCGCACGTGCCTTCAACGTTCGAGAAGGATTCTCCAAACAAGACGATGCGCTACCGGAGCGGTTGTTCACACCGTTGGAAAACGGCGCGCTGGCGGGAGCGGCGCTGTCGAAGCAAGAGTTCGAGCACGCACTTCAGGCGCTGTATGGCTGCAAGGGCTGGGATGCAAACGGCGTTCCCACGCGCGAGCGGCTGGAATCGTTGGGTCTTGGCCAGGTCGCCGACTTGATCTTGTCGCATTGAGGTGTGGCACAATGGGTCGGCGCAGCTCCGACGATAACTCATGGGTATTTCTAGTCCGCCAGTAATTCCTCTACCCGCGCCGCGATTTCGCTTTCATCCCGCGTATCAATGTACGCCCGCAAATCGGAATCGAGCACGCGCGCCCACGCCGCGCGGCGCGCGTCGAGATCGGGATAGCGCGCCGCGATCTGCGGTCGAAGCTGCGCCAGAAATGCGCCGTACGCGCCCCACTCGTCGCCAAACTGCGCCTCGAGTTGGGCGCGGAGATGCGCGGCCAGCGCGGGCACGTCGCCGCCGGTGCTAATCGCTATCGTCAGATCGCCGCGGCGCACGATGGCCGGCGCGATGAAATTGCAGAGGGTGGCGTCGTCAACGACGTTGAGCAGGCAGCCGCGCGCGGTCGCTTCACGCGCAATCGCCGCGTTCGTCCCCGTGTCGTCCGTGGCGGTGATGACGAGGAAGGCATCTAAGTCTCCCGGGCCATACGCGCGCGGATACCATTCTATCTCGCCCGATTGGGCGCGTGTGGAGAGACCATCGGTCAAGTGAGGTGCGATGATCCGAACCTTGGCTACCGTCTCTAACAAAGCGCGGACTTTGCGCTCCGCGACCTCGCCGCCGCCGACGACAACGCACAGTTTGCGGTCCAAGTGGGCCAATGTGATCGGTAACCCTTTGTTCATTTGACAACTCTCATTCTTCATTATCCAATCTGGAGACGATTTTGTCAAAATGACCAACTCTAGTATTATTGGCTCGGTTGCCGCAAAATGATGCAAATCGTCCGGGCTGGTCGCAAACGAATTGAATACCTTGAAAACATGCGGATTCGGACGCGCCTGTGGTTGCTCATGCTTCTCTTTGGCATCGCCGTGGCGGTCAATATCCTCGCGTTGGTCTGGCTGGCTCGCTCTGTGTTCTCCTCACTACAAGTCATCGAACGCGTGCGCGTGCGCCAGGTGGTGGCAATCGAGATGCACGCAACGTTGCGCAATGCCGAGGCGGCGCTTTACCGCTATCAATTGGAAGGCGAAGCCGGTTTCGCCGCGCAGTTTGACGACCAAATTGCCAGCTTCGGCGCGAGCGTTGCCAAGTACCAGTCGCTCGTGTCATCCCCGGATGAATTGCGCTGGACAAATGAACTCAAGCAGACCCAGCAGGACGCCGCCGCCCTGGGCAAAGAGTTGATCCGCCTGCACGACAAGCAGTCCAGTGATTTGAATGCCCTGTTCATCACCCATGCGCAATTGTCCGATCTATTGCTAGATCAACTCGCGCCAACACGCAATTTGGATGTTGACTTGAAGCCGGCTGTGGATGGGATGAACGCCGACGCGCGCGAGATGTTGCTGGCAGTGACCGCTTATGTCGCCGCGCCGGACGAGCGAACCCGCGGTCGGTACAGCGAAGCATCCATCAGCTTCCAACAACACTTGGCCCAAGCCCGCCGCGTCTCAAACGGCGATGCAGAATTGAGTGGCGTAACCGAAATTGCCGCGGTGTTTCCGGGCGTCCAGAATCTCGGCGCTCAATTGATCAGCGATCGCGACCGGCAGCAAGCGTTATTCGCGCGCTTCTTTGCCACGATTTTCCAGTCGGCTCAACGCGTGATCGTAGGGCAAATCCAGCCGCTGGAGGCGCGCAAACTGGCGCAAGCGCAGCAGGATTTGGAATTGGCGGTCGGCTCGGCGATCCTGGTCAGTCTGGTCGTCCCGATTTCGATGACGGTGATCGCGGCGATCATTGCGGCGCGCCTGGCGCGCGGGATGAATCAAAATATCCTCGCGCTCTTGCGCGGCGCGGACCGAGTGGCGGCCGGCAATCTCGAACAGCCCGTGCAAATTCGCACGACGGACGAATTGAAACGTCTGGCTGAGGCATTCAATAATATGATGACCGATTTGGCGACACGCGAGCGCCGGCTAAAAGCGCGCCTGGCGGAATTGGAAACGTTGCGTCAGGTCATGCTACAAATCACGAGCACGCTTGACCTGAACCAGGTCCTGGACACGATTGCGACAAGCGTTCTGGGTTTGGTCGAGGCGTCCAGCGTCCAGATCTTTACCCGCGATGACGACGCGGCAGACCTGCGGCTTGCCACGACCACCGGAGCGAACGGCACAATCGCACCGCCGCGCCCCGATAGTCTCATCGCCGTCGTCGCCGCGACCGGTCAGCCGCACGTCCTCAATGCCGGGATCCAAGAGCCGCTGTTTCAAGCCGGCGATACATTCAACTGGCACGCGCCCTCCACCGCCGCGTTCCCCATGAAATTGGGCGAGCAAGTTTTGGGAGTGTTGCGCATCTCGTCAATGGCGCGGCGCACCTTTACGCGCGAAGACGTGCGGATTTTGAATCTCCTCACCGATCAAGCCGCGGTCGCCCTGGGCAACGCGCGGCTGTACAAAAGTTTGTCCGAGCGCGAGGAACGCGTGCGGATGCTGATGCAAAAGTTGGCGCAGATTCAGGACGAAGAACGCCGCTTGATCGGTTTGGATTTGCACGACGGATTGACGCAATTGATCATTAGCGCGAACATGCACTTGAACACGCTCGATTCGATGATCGCCCAATCGGCAGAGCCGTCCGCGCGGCGCGAGTTGGGGCAGAGTCGCACGCTGCTGCAACACGCGATTGACGAAGCACGCCGTGTCATCGCCGAATTGCGCCCGACGGCAGTGGAGGACTGGGGGCTAGCCGACGGTTTACGCCGCTTTGTATTGGAGGTGGGCGCGGCGGAGGGCTGGCGGTGCGAAACGGCAATCAATTTGGATGGCGTGGAACTGAGCGCGCCCGCCGAACATGCTATATTTCGCATCGCGCAAGAAGCGCTCTCGAACGCGCGCAAGCACGCGGCAACGGATTGGCTGCGCGTCCGCTTACAGCCCGACTACGGCGACCTAGTTCTGACCGTGCAGGATAGCGGACGCGGTTTTGATTTCGCCGCGTCGGCGGCAGAGGCCGATCACGTTGGGTTGATCAGTATGCGCGAGCGCGCCAGGATGCTCGGCGGCGTTTGCGAGATCACGAGCCAACCGGGACAAGGTACCTCGATCTGCGTGCGCGTGCCGCTGTCAGCGTTGCAAAGGAGAACGGATGAGCAGTGAGAATTCAGCGATCACCCTCCTCATCGCGGACGACCATCCGATGGTGCGCGCGGGCTTACGCAGCATGTTGGGCGCGCCGCGTCTGCGGATTGTCGGCGAAGCGAGTAACGGCGAAGAAGCCGTGCGCCTGACCCTCGCGCTCGCACCGACCATCGTCCTGATGGATATTCGGATGCCGGGAATGGATGGGATTCAGGCGTTGGAGGCGCTCAAGAACGCGAAATCGTCCGCGCGAGTGATCATGCTGACGACCTATCGCAGCACGACGTACCTGTTGCGCTCCTTGTCGGCCGGCGCGGTCGGGTTCGTGCTGAAAGATATCGCGCGGGAAGATTTGCTCGCCGCGATCTATGCCGTGGCCAGCGGCGTCTCGATGGTGGACAGCCAGTTCTTACAGAGCGTCTTGCGTAATTTGGAAAACGAACCGGGCGACAAGGACCTGCCGCTAGAGTCAGTCGAACCGCTGACCGCGCGCGAAAAGGATATTCTCCGGTTGATCGTCGAGGGGTTGACGAATCAAGCGATCGCGCAAGTTCTGAACTTGAGTCCCGGAACCGTCAAAGGGTACACGCACACGATTCTGCAAAAACTCGGCACGAACGACCGCACCCAAGCCGCCGTCAAGGCAATTCGCCTAGGATTGGTCAAGTAGCGTAGGGCGAATTGCCTTCGAGTCTACCAGATGGGGGGTGAAAGACCCCCCATCTGGTAGTTTTTTTTGTCGTGTGGCTGTGATATTCTTTTCCAAATCTCAAAAAGGAGAGGAGAAAATGTTTCGCAATCGCATGATGCTCGTTTTACTCGTCGTCGTCGTGGCGATCATTGCGGCGGCATGTGCGCCCGCGCCGACGGCAACGCCCGCTCCAACCGTCGCACCGAAGTCAACTGAGGCGCCCAAGGCAACCGCGGCGGCGGCTGGTCCGCTCGCGGCGACCAAAGCCGGCTATCCCAACAAAACGATCACCATCCTCGCGCCCGCGAATCCCGGCGGCGGCTGGGATCAAACCTCGCGCTTGATGCAGCAAGCATTCACGACCGAAAAAATCGTTCCGGTCGCGGTCGAAGTCACCAACAAGGGCGGCGCGGCGGGCACGATCGGTTTGGCAGAATTCGCCGCGAAAAAAGACCCCTACACGATGATGACGATGGGGTTGGTGATGGTCGGCGGCATCTTGACGAACAAGAGCGCGGTGACGCTCAAGGACACCGTTCCGCTCGCGCGCCTGACCGGCGAGTATGAAGTCATCGCCGTGCCGACCAACTCCAAGTACAAGACGATGCAAGAATTGGTCGCCGATTTCAAAAAGGATCCCAAGAGCATTTCGTGGGCCGGCGGATCCGCGGGCGGTACGGATCATATTTTGATCGGCTTGATCGCGCAGGCGGTGGGCGTGGACATTAAGAACGTCAACTATGTCGCATTCGCGGGCGGCGGCGAATCGGCGGCGGCGATCATTGGCGGTCAAGTCACCGCGGGCGTTTCCGGCTACGGCGAATGGAAAGCCCAGGTAGACGCCGGCAAGATGCGCTTTCTCGCCGTGTCGTCGGAAAAGAAAATCGGCAAAGACTCGACGCCGACGCTGAAGGAATCCGGGATTGACGTTGCGCTCTCCAACTGGCGCGGCATCGTCGCCTCGCCCGGGATTGACGCCGATACGCGCGCGTGGTTGATCGAAGCGTTGACGCGCATGCGGAATAGCAAATCATGGCAGGACACCGTCGCGAAGAACGAATGGGACGACTTGTTCTTGACCGGCGACGAGTACGGCAAGTTCCTCGAAACGGAAAACACGCGCATCACCCAAGTGCTCAAAGCAATCGGCTTGATTCAGTAAGCGGTTGTCTTACAAGTGTTGACGGCGGCATCCGATGGCACGTCCATAATGCGATGCCTTGCATCGCGCCAAAGACGTGCCATCGTGCCGCATGGGGCGGCTTAGTCGGCTCCGCAGGAGCCGCGGAAGCCGCCGTCAACACTTTCAGACATGCTCCAAGAGGTCAGATGAAAAACGATTTGCTCATCGCAGGAATCATTCTGGTTTTTGGCGCGGCGTACCTGGCCGGCGCATTCGCGATCAACGAGCCGAACACGAGTTACTCCGCCGTCGGTCCGCGTTTTTTCCCCATCTTGATTGGCGTGGGAATGCTCATTTCGGGCGCGTGGCTCGGGGCGCAGACGTGGCGCAAACAACGCGCCGGCGGTACATTCGCCGACCTCGAAGAAATGGATTGGCGCACGTGGGGCGCGGCGGCGCTGACTTTACTAATCTACATTTATGCGCTGGTGCCGCTCGGCTATCTCATCGCGACCACCGCGTTCTTGTTCGTGGAAGCCCGCATCTTTGGCAGTCACGCCTGGCTGCGCGATGCGATCGTCAGCGTAGCCATCGCTCTCTTGGTGTACGGGTTCTTCAACGGTTTGCTCAAAATTGGGCTGCCCACCGGGCTGTTGGGGTGATGCTATGGACGCAATCGCACAACTCTTTGCCAACCTCGGCGTAGGATTCGGAACCGCGCTCACGCCGACCAACTTGATTTTTGGCTTGATCGGCGTGATCACCGGAACGGCGATCGGCGTTTTGCCCGGCATCGGTCCCGCGCTGACGATTTCGTTGCTCTTGCCGTTGACGTTCGGACTCGACCCGACGACCGCGTTCATCATGTTCGGCGGCATTTTGTACGGCGCGATGTACGGCGGCTCGACGACTTCGATCCTGGTCAACACGCCGGGCGAGAGCGCGAGCGTCGTCACGACGCTCGACGGCTTTCAGATGGCGAAGCAAGGTCGCGGCGGCGCGGCGCTCGCGACCGCGGCGATCGGTTCGTTCGTCGCCGGCACGTTCGCGACGTTCATGCTCATGCTGCTCGCGCCCGCGCTCGTCGAGTTCGCGCTGCGCTTTGGCCCGCCGGAGTATTTCGCGATCATGTTTCTCGCGCTCACCGCCGTCACCGGTCTCGCGGGCGATTCTGCGCCCAAGGCGATGTTCGCCACGCTGCTCGGTCTCGGCATTGGCATGATTGGGATTGATCTGCAAACCGGACAGGCGCGCTATACGCTGGGCAGTCCAGAATTGCTCGGCGGCATTGACGTGGTGGTTGCCGCGATCGGTCTGTTCGCGATCGGCGAGGTGTACTGGAACGCCGCGACGTTCAAGCGGATTCGCGAGGAAACGATTCGCACCACCGGCACGCTCCTGATGACGCGCGACGAGTGGAAACGCTCGCTGCCCGCGTGGGCGCGCGGCACGCTGATCGGATTTTTTATCGGCGTTCTGCCCGGCGCGGGCGCGACGGTCGCCTCGTTTCTCTCCTACAATACGGAACGCCGCGCCTCGAAGACGCCGGAGAAATTCGGGACGGGGATGATCGAAGGCGTCGCCGGTCCGGAAGCCGCCAACAACGCGAGCGCCGGCGGCGCGATGGTGCCGCTGCTCGCGCTCGGCATCCCCGGCTCCGGCACCACAGCGATCATGCTCGCCGCGTTTCAACTCTACGGCTTGCGCCCGGGTCCCCTGCTCTTCAGTCAAAGACCGGATCTGGTGTGGGGGCTGATCGCGAGTCTTTACATCGGCAACGCGTTGTTGCTTTTGCTCAACTTGCCGCTCGTCGGCATTTGGGTGCGGATGCTCGACGTGCCCAAGCCGCTGCTCTTCGGCGGCATCCTGGCCTTTTCGGTGCTGGGCGTGTACTCGCTCAACGGCAGCCAGGTCGAGTTGCTGATGCTGTTCTTGCTCGGCGTCGCGGCGTTCTTTATGCGACGGCACGGTTTTCCGATGGCGCCCGTCGTGCTGGGCGTGGTGCTCGGTCCGTTGATCGAACAAGAATTCCGGCGCGCCATGCTCATTTCGGTCGGCAACCCGCTGATCTTTTTCACGCGCCCATTATCGCTCGCCATTTTGTTGCTCGCGCTCTTGTCGCTGGTCGGACCCAGCTTGGCGCAGGCATGGCGACATTGGCAAGGACGTAACGGGAAGATGGTTGCCATCCCCAGTTTTGGCGATGAGAAGGATTGACGTTTGAGCGATGAACGACAATGAGGTAACTCTATCGAATGACCGCGCGTGGCACAGCGCGATCACTTTAGCGGATGGCGAGCATATCTGGTTGCGCGGCTACGAGGTGACGGATTTGATGACGCACGCGACCTTTGCGGAGGTCGTCCTATTGCTGCATCAGGGAGAATTGCCCTCGCCGGGCGTACAAAAACTCATGAATGCGCTCTTGATCGCGAGCGCCGAATGCCGCGTCGACGCGCGTTCGGCGCTCGCGGCGCGCGCCGCGGCGAGCGGCAATCGGCGCGGGCTGGAAGCGGCGATCGCGGCCGGCGTGCTGGCGATCGGCGACGCGCACGGCGGCGCGGGCGCGCCGTGTTTGGAAATGATCGCGCACGCGGTCGCGCGCGTGCAGCGGGAATCCATCCCGCTCGAACAAGCCGCCGCGCAAATCATTACGGAAGCCAAAACTGCGGGGCAACGCCTCCCGGGACTGGGATTACGCGCGCAGACCACCGACCCGCGCGTCGCGACGTTGTTTCGTCTGGCTGCCGAAGCGCGCGTCGCCGGCGATGGCATCGCGTTTATGCGTGCGCTCGAGCGCCAAGCCCGCGAGCACATCGCGTACCTTCCGATCAACCTGGACGGCGCGATCGCGGCGATTCTGTACGATCTCGGTTTTGCGCCGGCGTTTGCCAAGGCGCTCTACATCATCGCGCACGTCGCCGGGTTGAGCGCGCACGTGTTGGAAGAATACGCGCGCGAACAACCGCTGCGCATCAAGATTCCGGTCGAATACGATGGACCCAAACCGCGCGCCGTTCCGCGCTCCTAGCGCATCAACTTGCTATTCGTTCGCGTTCATCTCTTGGGGGCCCATAGTCCACCATCCATTGCACTCCGAATTTGTCCTTGAAACTGCCATAGTAATCGCCCCACGGCGCATCGGCGATGGGCATTTCTATCACGCCGCCCGCGGAAAGGGCATTGAATATCCGGTCGGCTTCTGCTCTGCTGTCCGGATGGATTGAAAGGGAGACATTGTTCCCCTGTATCCGTTTTTGCCCGAACGATTCAAGCGTATCCGACGCCATCAAGACATCCTCTTTGCCGATGGGCAAGCCGATGTGCATGATCTTGTTTTCGTCTGCTTTGGGAATGTCCATGCCTTCCATCGGCATATCCTTGAATCGAACCACGGACGTGAACTCTCCGCCGAAGACGGATTTGTAGAAATCGAAAGCTTCTTCCGTGTTGCCCGCAAAGTTGAGATAGGTGTTCAGTTTTGTCATGCCGTTTTTCTCCTTTCGTCCTCGTATGCTTGCTTCAATTTCGCAATATCGAATTTTTTCATCGGCAAGAACGCCTGCGTCACACGATCAATCTGCTCGCGGGTGCCGTCTTCCATCATTTCACCGAGTACAGTCGGCGTAATCTGCCACGAAAGACCGTATTTATCTTTTAGCCAGCCGCACTGCTCGGCTTCGGGCACGGCGGAAAGTTTTGCCCAGTAGTAGTCTATTTCGCCTTGAGTTTCGCACGGTACCATGAAAGAGATTGCTTCGTTGAAAGCAAAAGCGTGCGGATGGGCGCTGTCCATCGCCGCGAACCAGTGGTTTGCAAGCGTCAAGTCGGTGAACATTATCGTTCCTTCTTTGTCCGGTTCCTGGTCTTTGCCGTAGCGAGTAATGGTTCCTCGCTTTGAGTTCTTAAAGACCGACATGTAAAAGTCGGTTGCTTCCTCCGCCTTGCCGCACACAGGTCCCACAAACATGAGAAACGGAACGATAAATGGCCTCTCTTCGCCTTCGGGGTTGGACAAAATGAGTTGCCATGAAAGACCGTATTTGTCCTGTATCCAGCCATAGCGTTCGCTGAACGGGTATTGCTGAAGCGGCATGAGCGCCGCACCGCCTACAGACAGCTTCTCCCACAATGCATTGAGGTTCTCGCGCGCATTCTTGTCCCTGGATGGATCGAAATTTAACATGAAGGACACTGACGGGTTGAATTTGAAAAGCGGTCCCGCGCTGATAGCCATGAACGGCTGGCGCGCAAGTTCGAACGACACTACGTCGCTGTCGCCGGAAGGCGTGTTATAGAGTGTCGTGATATTTGTGATTTTGGAATTGGGAAACAAAGAAGTATAGAACTCTGCCGCTTCTTTGGCTTCTTTGTCAAACCATAAATGGGGCGTGGTTTTTTGCATCTTTTTCACCTCATGTTTTAGAATGAACGTTTGACCTGTCCTGCACGCTCGTAATTGGCGACGATGGTAATTTTTCTCACGGCCATTCTCCCTCACTTTTTGTTAGTGACTATACAACGCTCTAGGACGCACATGTGTTACTCTGAGCGTCACCAATTTGCCAGCGAATCGCTTTTGACATAGTATGGATGAGGTGCTCACATGACCAAGTCCACTCGTTCGATCCTGGCTATCGTGCGCGGCATTTTCCGGCTGGCTCTCTTGAGTGTGGCGCTGGCCATTTCGGGCTGCGCGTGGTCTCCCACCGACCAGCCGACCTCACGCAGCGTCCCATCCGCCACGCGTCAAGGTCCTCAAGTCATCCCCTTTTTCACAACCGAATCGGACCCCAAACAGATCGCACTCCTGCAACGACTCATTGCCGAATACCAGCAGCTCAACTCGAACGTCGAGGTAGACATTGTAATCGCCTCGCCGGCTTCACGCGGGCGCCGGTTGTTGACGGCGCTCGCCTCCGGCGCTGATCTCGGCATTTTTGAAATCGAGCCGACGCTGATGTCGAATTGGATCACGGCGGGCTATCTTTTGCCGCTCGACGATATTGTGGGCGAGATTGGCGCCGGTGATTTTGCCGAGGGCAGTCTGTTGCGCGAAGGCGGGCACGTGTACGCGCTGCCGTATGCGGTGAGCGTGTACGGTTTGTGGGTGCGGACCGATTTGCTCCAAGCGGCAGGGCTAGCGGCGCCGCAAAACTATGCCGAGGCGCTGACCGCGGCCAAGACATTGACGCGCGGCGGAGTGTATGGAATCGCGTTGCCCGGTGGGCAGAATATCGCGACCCTCAATTATTTTTCCATCTTCCTCTGGCAAAACGGCGGCGACTATTTTAGTTGTGACGGCAAGGTGAGGTTCGGCGAACCGGCGGCATTGGAAGCCATCCGACGATGGAAGGAATTGAGCCAATATGCGCCGCCGGGCTTTACTACGTGGGATTACCGCGAGCAAATTGATGCGTATCTCAAGGGTCAAGTCGCGATGGCAGTGTACGCCGGTCGCCTGGGCGTGCAACTGGAGGAGGCGAGTCCCACTTTGGCAGACCGGACGACGGTCATTTTCCCTCCCTGGGGATCTGTCAAGGTGACGCTCGGCGTTTGGAGTCGGTTTGCCATCGCCGCGGGCACGCGTAATCAAAAAGCTGCCAAGGATTTTTTGCGCTGGTTGTTGAGCGGGGACCGGTTGTATCGTTACGATATGGCGCTGCCGGGACACATGATTCCGCCCTTGCTCTCCGTGCGCGCGATGCCGCTCGACGATCGCGCGCGTTACGTCCAGCGTCGCCGGGATTGGATCCAGGGGTTTTACGATTGGTCGCCGTACGCGAATCACCCGGCGATGAATATGGGCTCGATTCGCGACGGTCGTTTCGAACGTTCGGACGTCGTGCCGCCTTGGGCCCAAGACGTGTTTGGCACGCCGGGCATCGTTGATACGCTGCTTCAGGAGATTAGTTTAACCGGGCGAGAGCCGGACGAAGCGTGGCAAGATGCAGTACGCAAGATGGAGCAAATCACCAATACGTGGCGAGCCGCACACCCGGACTGGGCGCCCAAGTGCGGAAAGAAATAGCATCAGACTGGATGTGCTGAGAACAATTTACCACTTGGCATATCCTTCGCTCATTTTGCGATACTCAATAAACGGCTCGTCAATCAGCTTGGCTTTCAGCGCGATCTCGCACGCTTCTTCCAACGTAGACGTCCAGTGGAATGCCTCGTCCAACGTCTGGCCGATGGCAAAACTCCCGTGCCCGCGCAGTACAACGATCTTGTACGCGGCCAGCGCGTTCGCCACCGAAAAGCGATTGCTCGTTTGATAGCCCGTGGCCGTCAAGGGGCCCGTCGCGAAGATAAGCACGTTGTCTGGCGAGAGCGGTTCAACATTGGGGCCCACCGCGTCCCACAACAGTCGCGCGCCCAAACCGCGTCCCCCCAGAAAGCGACGCGCCATATCCATGTCAAGCGCGTGCGATTTGATCGTCGCCGCAGTCAGGTCAATCTCTAGTATCTTGCCAGTCCAACCATTCATTCCATTCCTCTACTCAATTTCGAAAATCGCGCGTACGCGGCGTCCCACCCGTCCGACGGGTGCGGTTCGTACTCTTTGACCGCAAACGAACGCGCGACCATCGCGCGCCCTTCGGCCAGCGAGGCGATGTGCCCGGTCGCGATGGCTTGCATCAGAACGTTGCCAATTGCCGTCGCCTCGGCCGGCCCCGCGACCACCCGCCGTCCCGCGGCATCGGCGGTGAATTGGCAGAGCAGCGCATTTTGCGACCCGCCGCCCACGATGCGGATCGTCTCAACGGCAACACCGGTCAGAGATTCGAGCGCGGTGATGACCCAACGGTATTTGAGCGCCAGCCCCTCCAAGCAACCGCGCGCCAGCTCGCCGACCGTCTCCGGTTCGGGCTGCGCGGTG
>JACQYF010000156.1 GCA_016208315.1 Chloroflexota bacterium
CAGTTCAGTTTGAAAAGTGCGTTGTCCAATCCGTTTGATCTGGACTTCCACGTCGGCTATACCCATCGGCTCACCTCGCCAAGCAAAGGTGTGCCAACTATAGCCCAATTTTGCGAAAACTAAAAGACACTAACAAATCTGAAATCTGAAATCGGAGTGGGCGATGTTCAAACCAGTCTCATCGAAAGTGGACTTTGCCGCGCAAGAGCGCGAGGTTCTCAAATGGTGGAAGGAAACCGACGCGTTCAACAAGCTGCGTAAGCTGCGCGCGGGCGGGCTAAAGTGGTCGTTCCTCGACGGGCCGATCACGGCGAATAATCCGATGGGCGTTCACCACGCCTGGGGGCGTTCGTACAAAGACCTGTTCCAACGCTTTCGCGCCATGCAGGGCTACAACGAACGCTGGCAGAACGGTTTCGATTGCCAGGGCCTCTGGGTCGAGGTCAATGTCGAAAAAGACCTCGGCTTTCGGAACAAGCACGATATTGAGGATTACGGGCTGGCGCAATTTGTGATTCTGTGCAAACAGCGCGTGCTCAACTTTGCCGCCGCGCAAACCGAACAATCCATCCGCCTCGGCATGTGGAACGATTGGAATGATCCCGAGCAACTGCGCTGGCTGCGCGATAAACTCGGCGACAATCCCGGCGAGGTGATTACCGTTCAAGGTCCCGAAGGCCCGTTCACCGATACGGTCGAGCAAGTGGTCGCCAATCTCGGTTTGCCGAAACTCGGCGGGTCGTATTTCACGTTTAGCAACGAAAACAATTACGACATCTGGACGTTCCTCAAAAAATGCGACGAACACGGCTGGGTCTACAAGGGTACCGACGTTATGCCCTGGTGTGCGCGCTGCGGCACGGGCGTGAGCGAACACGAAATAAGCACCGAGGACTATCCTGACCTCACGCATCCGAGCGTCACGGTTCGAATGCCTCTGCGCGGCCGCGGCCACGAATACTTGCTTGTCTGGACGACCACGCCGTGGACTCTGACCTCGAACGTCGCGGTCGCGGTCGGCCCGGACCTGAGTTATCTCCAGGTGCAGCAGGGCGGCGAGGTGTATTATCTCTCGGAGCATACCACCGCGATGCTACAAGGCCCGTTCGAGGTCTTGGGCAAACTCACCGGCAAGGAAATGGAGGGCTGGGAGTACGCCGGCCCATTCGACGACCTGCCCGCCGAGCAAGAGGTTGGCGGGCACGTCGCGCTGGAACTGCGCGCGCACGTCGGCAGCCCGCCCACGAGCGCGGCGCAGGCGCATCGCGTCATCTTGTGGAAGGATGTGAGCGATGCCGAAGGAACGGGGCTTGTCCACATCGCGCCGGGCTGCGGCGCCGAAGACTTTGACCTCGGCAAGGAATTCAACCTGCCCGTGGTCGCGCCGCTGGACGAAGACGGCGTATTCATGGACGGCTTTGGTCGGTTCAGCGGGATGAGCGTGTTCGAGGTTGCGCCCGGTGTAACCGAAGCGTTGAAGCAAAAGGGCATGTTGTATCGCGACGATCCGTACACGCACCGCTATCCGACCTGCTGGCGCTGCAAGACCGAACTCGTGTTCCGCCTCGTTGACGAGTGGTACATTCGCATGGGCCAAGTATACGACAAGCCGCGCGAGCAAGTGACGGCCGACGAAAAAGCGCGCAGTTTGCGCTACCAGATCATGGACGTGGTTGACCAAATCCGCTGGATTCCCGGCTTTGGCTACGAGCGCGAGATGGACTGGCTCCGCAACATGCACGACTGGATGATCTCGAAAAAGCGCTACTATGGTCTCGCCCTGCCGATTTGGGAATGCGCGAACTGCGGCAAGGCCCACGTGCTCGGCAGCCGCGAAGAGTTGGAGCAGCGCGCCGTCACCGGACTGGACAAGCTAAATAACCACACGCCGCATCGTCCCTATATTGACGAAGTGAAAATCAAGTGCTCGAACTGCGGCGAGACGGTCGCGCGCATCAAGGATGTTGGCAACCCGTGGCTCGACGCGGGCATCGTCCCGTATTCGACCGTGAGTTATAACATTGATCGCGCCTACTGGCAGAAATGGTTTCCAGCGGATTTTGTCAGCGAGTCGTTCCCCGGGCAATTCCGCAATTGGTTCTACTCGATGCTGGCGATGAGCACGGTGATGGAGAATCTGCCGCCCTTCAAGACGTTGATGGGCTATGGCACGCTCTTCGCCGAGGACGGCCGACCGATGCACAAGTCTCTCGGCAACATGATCGAGTTTAACGAGGCCGCCGAGAACGTGGGCGTGGACGTGATGCGCTGGATGTTCGCCGGGCAGCGTTACGAATCGAACATGCTGTTTGGTTATCACGTGGCCGACGAGACGCGGCGCACGTTCTTGCTGCCGTTGTGGAACGTCTATTCCTTCTTCGTCACCTACGCCAACCTCGACGCGTGGTCGCCGAATCTGCCACCGTTCCCGATCGCCGAGCGCCGGACCGGCCTCCGTTCGTCGAACTTGCTCGACGTGTGGATTCTCTCGCGCTTACAGCAAGTAATCGGCGAGGTGACGACGGCGCTGGAGAATTATCAAGCGTTCCCCGCGACCCGCGCGGTCGAGCCGTTTATTGACGATCTGAGCAACTGGTACTTGCGCCGTTCGCGCCGCCGCTTTTGGAAATCGGAGGCCGATGAGGACAAGCAGGCGGCGTATGCCACGCTCTACGAAGTGCTCGTCACGCTAACGAAATTGCTCGCGCCCTTCATGCCCTTCGTCGCCGAGACCATGTATCAAAATCTCGTGCGCTCGGCGGACTTGACCGCGCCGGAGAGCGTCCACCACACGTTGTGGCCGAAAGTAGACCCGTCAAAGGCGGACACGCGACTGGTCGCGGACATGAGCGCCGCGCGCCAAGTGGTCACGCTCGCTCACGGCATCCGCGCGTCCAAGAACCTGAAGGTGCGCCAGCCGCTCCGGCGCGCGGTCGTCGTGGCCGACCAAGCGCAGCGCGGCGCAATTGACCACCTACGCGACCTCGTCGCCGACGAGTTGAACGTCAAGTCGGTCGAATTCGCCGCGCGCGAGGAAGAATTGGTGACGTACCAGTTGCGCGCAAATCTCGCGACGCTCTCGAAAAAGATCAAAGAGATCGTGCCCGATGCAGACGAGCCGGCGGACAAGGCGAAGAAAAAAGAAACACGGGAAATGCGACAGCGCCTAACCAACGGCGTGCAATCCGCGCTCGCCAATCTCGATTCGGGCGAGGTGGCGGCCGATGTGCGCGCGGGGCGGTCGGTCGCAGTCAACGTAGATGGCACGCCAATCGCCCTCGCGCCGGAAGACATTCTGGTTCAGCCGCAGCCGCGAACCGGCTTTGCGGTCGCCGCGGACGGCAACCTCGTCGTCGCGCTCGATACCGCACTATCGTCAGAATTGGTCGCGGAAGGGTTGGCGCGCGAGTTTGTCCGGCGCGTTCAAGACTTGCGCAAAAGCGCCGGGTTGCAAGTGTCCGACCATATCCGCGTCTTTTACACCGCGACGCCCAAACTTGCCAAAGCGGTCGAGACGTTCTTTGCCTACATCATGGCCGAGACGCTCGCCGACGAGATGGCAGCCAAACCCGCGCCCAGCGGCGCAGCGACGGTAGAAGATGCCTTTGATGGCGAGCGCGTGACAGTCGGAATCGTCAAATCCTGATTTGCATAGAATGACAAAAGGGCTTAGAATTGGGGTCGAACGGCGTCAACAAGGAGGTTCCCGCCGTTCTTTTGACTGGAGGCATCGTATGTCAAAGAAAGAAGCCATCCCCAGAAAATCGGCTCGCAGGGCCATCGTGCGCGGGGTGGTCGCAGCCGCCAAGTCAGCGAAAAGCTCGGCCAAAGCGGTCCTGATCACTGGCCGGACGCTCCCGCCGCCCGTCGAACTCGAGGCGCGCCCCATCAACATCGCCGCGTTGCGCGCGCTCGAAAAGGAACGCCAGCGTTTGCTCGACGAGCTAAAGCATCAAGAGGTTGTAGAGCAGGAGCACCCGACGACCGGCAATCATATGGCCGACGACGCGACCGAGGTTTCCGAGCAGGCCAAGACGCTTGCGCTGCGGCGTCATCTCGAAGGCATGTTGAAGGAGATTGAACGCGCCATCGTCCGCGCCCAGCGGGGCGTCTACGGCGCATGCGAACGCTGCGGCAAACCGATTTCGGAGGAACGGCTAAAGGTGATGCCGTCGGCATCACTGTGCATTGATTGCGCCAAATTGCAAGTTCGGAATACCAAGGTGGCTGCATGACTGAGGTTAGCATATGAAATTACGCGATCTCGCGCTGCCCGCGATTGCGCTGATCGTTTTGGCGGCGGACCAGGCGAGCAAAGCGTGGATCATCGAGAATGTTCCGCTCAATGGATCGCTTGAAATAATCCCGCAACTCAAAGATTGGTTTATTCTAACTCACATTACCAACTCAGGCGCGGCGTTCGGTCTGTTTCCCCAGGCGAGTCTGATCTTCACCTTTGTGGCGTTGGCGGTCTCGCTCGTCATTGTCTTTTACCATCGTTCGCTGCCACCGGGCCAATGGCTCGTGCGCTTGAGTCTCGGCTTGCAGCTTGGCGGGGCAGTCGGGAATCTCATGGACCGCTTGCGCTATGGCGGGGTCGTGGTGGATATGCTCTACGTCCGCCCCTTTCCGGTGTTCAATATCGCCGATGCTTCGATTGTCACCGGCGTCACGCTGCTCATGTGGCACCTGTCGCGTACCCCTCCCAAGCCCGCGCCCGATGCGATAGCCACGCACGATTCCAGCACACCCGATTCGACGCGGCTCGATTAGGCGATTAGCGCGATCAATCGAGCCGCGCGCAGGATCAAACCATGCCCATGCTTGCGCGAACGTTCGACGAATTGGTGCGCGATCTCCAGCAGCGGCGCCAAGTCGGCGATCCGCCGCCGGTGTTGCTGCTCGGCGCCGGCGCTTCGGTCGAATCGGGCATCGGCGCGATGACCGACCTGTTTCAATTTGTCAACGCCGCCAATTTTGACGAATTCTGCGCCTACATCGGTCCGCTCACGGTCCACGAACGCTTTCGCCTCCTGGCTCGCTTTCTCCAATCCCGCGAACCGGACCAAGTTACCCCCGGCTACCAGGCGCTGGCTACTCTCTGCGCCAACAACTATTTCGATTTCATTCTGACGACCAACCTCGATCCCTTGCTTGACGATGCGCTCACGGCGGCGCGTTTGTGGCGCAAGGACTATATGCTCCTCGTCAATGGAGTCATCCGCCCCGATCGTTTTGATCTTTTGGCGACCGCCCGCGAGCCGCGCGTCAAAGTCGTCAAATTGCACGGCGACCTGCTTCAGCGGCTGATGGCCTGGACGCCGGCAGAAATGGACACCTTCCTCGCCGAGGTATCGGCTTCGCTCAATATAGCCCTGCACGGACGCGATGTGCTCGTCGTCGGTCACAGTCTGCGCGATGCGCGCATCCGCGACTTGGTTCTGGAAGCCGGCGGAACTATCTGGTACACTCATCCGACCAACGTGCCCGATTTTCTCGCTGCGAACGACCGCGTACGCGCCGTAATCGGCCCGAACTCGACGTTTGAGAAACTGTTCCCTGGCTTGGCAAACTCACTGGGCGTGCTGGAACGACGCAAAGGGGTCGAACGGGGCGTCGCGCCAGGCGCGTTGGAGTACGGTCTGCCCGCCGCGCCGCAGCCGAGCGCGCAGACGTTGGACGACTTGATGGCGTCGGTGGTAAAGGTCACCGACCAAACCGGCATGGCCGGCATGACCGGTTTCGTGCTGAGCGAGCCGCGCGTGATCGTCACGGATGGCTATGAGGGCAATGTCAACGCGTTGGGCGGTCATCCGACGATCGTCGTACACGATGGCCGGACTTTTGAGACGCAGGTCGAGCGCCTCAGCAAAAAGCATCCATTCGGTCCTCTCATCCTGCGCGTGCCCGATGAATTCCGGGTATCCGGCCTGCGCTTGAATACCGCTCCAATATCGGCAAATCTAGCCGTCGAGGTCGCCGTCGCCGCGGGTGAACGCGTGGGCATCTCGTCGGGCGTGATCGCCGATCCGCGCGAAAAGCGATTGCAGATCGCGCCGGTCGGTCAGGTGTCCCATCTCGTCGAGGTTACGTGTGTGGTCGCGCCGGGCGCGTCCGGCGCTCCGGTCGTGGACAAATCGTTTGCCGTCCGCGGCTTCATCGTCGCCGGAGCGACGGACCAGCCGCCGTCGTTCATGTACCCGGCCGCGCGTTGGCGCGCGGCATTGGGCGCATCCCCGCGTCCCTAGCGAGAACAACTGATGAACGCAATGCTGTCGTTTGTGAGAGGGAGCAAGGGCGAATGAATTCGCCCGGTTGGGCGCGCATGGAAACTACCGAACTCACCGTAGTCACCGGCGGCGAGCGCCTCGACCGATACGTCAGCGAGCATTTGCCGGATTTGTCGCGCGCGGCGGTGCAGCGGCTGATCGAGAATGGCAATATTCTCGTCGCAGGCCGCGTCCGCAAGGCGAGCTATCGCGTGCAAGCCGGCGAGACAATCTCAGTAAGCATCCCACCTCCTGAATCGTCCATCGCACAGCCCGAAACTATCCCACTCGACATCATTCACGAAGACGAAAACGTCATCGTCGTCAACAAGCCCGCGGGCATGGTCGTGCATCCCGCGGCGGGACACTCCGGCGGCACGCTCGTCAATGCGGTGCTCGCCCACGCGCCGAATCTCAACGTGGGCGGCGTCGAGCGGCCCGGCATCGTGCATCGGCTGGACAGCGAAACGAGTGGCCTGATCGTCGTCGCCAAGAACGACGCGGCGCTGCGCGATTTGCAGGCGCAGTTCAAAGCGCGTCGCGTTCACAAAACGTATCTTGCGCTTGTCCAAGGGCCGATCAAGCCACCGCGCGGCAAGATTGACGCGCCGATTGGCCGCGACCCAAAGCATCGGCAGCGAATGGCGGTTGTCACGCACGGTACTACGCGTGAGTCAGTGACGATCTACCGCACCATCGCAAACCTTGAGGGCTGCACATTGATCGAAGCGGAGCCGCAGACCGGACGGACGCATCAGATTCGAGTTCACTTGGCGTTCATGGGGTTTCCGGTGGTTGGGGATGCGGTGTATGGTAAGCGGAAAAATGCGTTGGGGCTGACGCGGCACTTTTTGCACGCGTGGAAATTGGCGCTCACTCTTCCAGACGGCCGCCCCGCGGATTTCACCGCGCCGCTGCCGGAGGATCTGCGCGCGGTGTTAGAGGGGTTGGGATTCGATTACGCGGCAATCGGGATGTAGAGACCCGTTGGTTGAGGAAAACGGGGCTTTCGAATATAATACGCGGGTCATGTTCGAGGCAACTGCGCCAGACATTCCACACGTAGCGCTTTTCGTTTTCATACCCTTCTGCAAAATCAAATGCACGTACTGCGATTTCAACGCGTACGCCAACCTCGCGCGCGTGATGAAACCGTACGCGGATGCGGTGGCGCGCGAGATTGAGCGTACCGCGACACCCACACGCCCACACGCCCGCACCCTCTACTTTGGCGGCGGCACCCCCTCGATTGTCCCGGTCGCCCACATCGAAAAGATTCTCCGCGCGTGCCAGCAATCCTTTGCCCTTGACCCTGATGCCGAGATCACGCTCGAAGCGAACCCTGGCACGGTTGACCTGGACAAGCTGCGCGCTCTCCGCGCACTGGGCGTCAATCGTCTCAGTCTCGGCGTGCAGTCGTTTGACGATGCGACGGTGCAGCGCTTGAATCGCGGGCACACGGTGGCGGATGCGGCGCAGACGTACGAACTGGCGCGCCGCGCGGGATTCGACAATATCAATCTGGATTTCATCTACGGCTTGCCGCTACAGACACTCGCCGGCTGGCGCGCCACGCTCGAACGCGCGATTGCGCTTGCGCCGGAGCATCTTTCGCTGTACGCGCTCAAGGTTGAAGAAGGCACCGGGCTGGAATTCCAGATTGCGCGCGGCAAATACCCCATGCCCGACGACGACCTCGCGGCCGACATGTACGAGTTGGCCGAGGAAATGCTAGCTGCCGCGGGGTACGAACAATACGAAATATCGAACTGGAGGCTAGAAGTTAGAAGTTGGAAGTTGGAAGTTGGAAGTTCGAAGTTAGAAGTGCCGGCCCCGTCTCCAATTTCTAACCTCCAACTTCCAACTTCCAACTTCCAGTCCCGCCACAACTTGACCTACTGGCAGAACGAGCCATACCTCGGTTTTGGCGCCGGCGCGCATTCGTATTTCGGCGGCGTGCGCTACTGGAATGTGCTGTCGCCGGTTGAATACATCGCGCGGATCGAGCGGGGCGAGAGCGTGGTCGCGGGGCGCGAAGAGATTGGCCGCGAGTTAGAGATGGCGGAAACAATGTTTTTGGGGCTGCGCCTGAACGAGGGAGTTTCGTTCGAGCGATTCCAGGGACGGTTTGGCGAGGATGTGCGCGTCAAATACCAAAAGCAACTCGGCGAACTAAGGGAACTGGAGTTGATCCGGGTTTCGGATGAACGCGTCTGGCTCACATCGCGCGGCCGGCTGTTGTCCAACGAGGTGTTCTGGCGGTTTCTGCCGGAGTAGTACAACGGACAAGGGCGAAACAAACGGACAATTCTAAATTGTGATCACTTGTGATCATCCACAACCATTGACGGCGGCGTCCCTACGACGCAATTGCGGCATGGGATGCCGCCGTCAATGAAGGCGTGGGTAATCACGAGAGTAATCAGGGTTTGTCCGTTGGTTCCGCCCTTGTCCGTTGTTATCTGTTTCGGTTCGTCATCAATTCCGCGAATTGGCGCATACGCGCCGTAGCGCGGTTTTTGATTCCTGTGTCGTCCAGCGCGGCGAGCGCGGCCGCGCGGAATTCGTCCGCGTGATGCTGGGCATATTCGCTGGCTCGTGCCGCGTCGAGCAGCGCAAGGACGCGCAACACGTCCGTTTCGTCGAGGCGCTCTTTGCCGTAAATCTCGCGGAGCGCGGGGCCTTGTTGGGGATGGGTCAAGCCGAAAATTGCGGGCAGCGATTTCTTCTTGTACAAGATGTCGGTCGCGGCCGACTTGCCGGTGACGGACGGATCGCCCCAGATGCCGAGGATGTCGTCGCTGATCTGGAATGCCAGGCCGATGTTTTCGCCATAGCGCGCGAACGCGGCAATCACGCGTTCGTCGTCGGTTTGCAGCAATGCCCCGAGGCGCGTGGCGGCGGAGATGAGCGCCGCCGTCTTGCCGCGAATCATTCGCAGATATTCGTCCACCGTCACGTCGAGACGCGTTTCGAAACCGAGGTCGAGGAATTGGCCCTGGCACAGCGCGAGCGTCGCGGCGTCGAACAGCGCGCTAATCGCATGGCACTTTACAAAATCAAAGCCGGCTTGCGCGAGCCGATTGAGCGACAGCCGCGCGAGGACGAACATGCCATCGCCCGCGTTCAGCCCCTGCGCGAGGCCCCAGACCTTCCAGACCGCGGGCCGCCCGCGACGCTCCTCACTTTGATCTTCGATATCGTCGTGGATGAGCGAGAAATTGTGCGCTAACTCGATGGCTGCGGCGACCGGCAGCGCGGGACGCCAATCGCCGCCCACCGCTTCACAGGCGAGCAGACAAAGCAGCGGGCGCAGGCGTTTGCCGGCTCCTACGTTGACGTGTTGGAAATTGGCATCGGCCCAGCCAAGGTGATAGCGAAACATCCCGTAATACGCATCGTACGCCGGGTCGGGCGCGACGACGAGCGCGCGCAGTTCTGCATCGAGAGCCGCCAGATACTCATCCATCTACCTTCTCCAAATGCGGCGTATTTCTGAGCGCGTCCAAATCCCCTGCGCCTACGCCAAACATCGCCGTCCGCAATTCCTCTTCGAGCAATTTGATCCCCTCGATCGTGTCTTCCACGCCTCGGTCGGCCAGACGCAGCATGGGCGAGGCAAAGCCGACCAGCCGCGCGCCGAGCGCGAGGCACTTGGCCGCTTCGACTCCATCGCGCAGCCCGCCGCTCGCAATGATCGGCAAGTCGGGCGCGCCGCGGTGAACGTACTCGATACTTTTGGCGGTTGGTATGCCCCAGTCCCAAAACGCTTCAGCCAACTGGCGCAAGAGGGGCGAAGGCGCGCGGCGCGATTCGACGGCGGTCCACGAGGTGCCGCCTGCGCCGGCCACGTCAATCGCCGCAACGCCGGCGGTCGCGAGTTGCCGGGCCGTTTCTTCGGAGATGCCGAACCCAACTTCTTTGCCGATGACCGGTACGGGCAGCGCGCGGCAGACCTGTTCGATTCTCGTGAGCAGCCCCTTCCAATTGGTGTTGCCGCCCGCCTGGACCGCCTCTTGGATCGCGTTGAGGTGCAGAATCAACGCGTCAGCCGCGATCATCTCGACCGCGCGCCGGCATTGATCTATCGAATAGGTATAGTTCAGTTGGACCGCGCCGAGGTTAGCGAATAGCAGAATATCGGGCGCGACCTGCCGGACCTGATAGCTGTAGCCAAGCGATTCATCCTCAATCGCCGCGCGCTGCGAGCCGAGGCCCATCGCGATGCCGGTCGCCTGCGCGGCCGCGGCCAGATTGAGATTGATGCGCTCGGCTTCGTCTGCGCCACCGGTCATCGAGGAGATGAGCAAGGGCGCGCGGAGGTTCTTTTCGAAAAAGCGCGTTGAAAGCTTGATTTCGTTCAGATCAAGATTGGGGAGCGCTTGATGAACAAAGCGATAACGCTCCAGCCCGTTGGTCGTCTGTCGGAACTGGACATCCTCCTTCAAATTGATCCGTAGGTGCTCTAGCTTGCGGCTGCGATGGGTCGTATCGTCTGGCATCTTTACCTCGGCGGGATTATTTCCCTGCGGGATTATATCACAAAAACGTAACTGAAGACGAATCGTGGGGTTTTATTTATCGCGGAGGACTGGGCGGGTCCGATTATAACACAAGTGGATGTTGACGCCCAGCGGGAATCTGCGTATACTTGGCTCGGTGTACTCATACTTGGCGTTTCCAAAAATCCTGAAGGGGGTGAATCGAAAGTGGCCGACAATGACGTTTTCAATCAGGTCAAAGCGATCATCGTGGACAAGCTGGGCGTGGACGAGAGTAAGGTGACCTCGCAAGCGCGTTTCCGCGAAGACCTGGAAGCCGACTCTCTCGATCTCGTGGAACTGATCATGGAGTTCGAGGAAAAATTCGGCGGCGAGATCTCCGACGAAGAAGCGCAAAAGATTACGACCGTGGGTGATGCCGTCACCTATCTCGAATCTCACAAAAAGTGACCGGCGGGCGCGAGCGGGTTGACGCGCCGCGTGGGTACTCACTTTCGGCAATTCAGGATCGAAAGCACGGACCAACATCGGAGGATTGTGTGCGAGGTGGGGACGCAACGGTGCGTTCCCACTTCTTTTGCGCGCAGTGAGGTCAGAAGCGCTTATGGATGCGCGTACGGTTCAGCGATTGCTCGAAAAACTTCAAGCGCTGGCAGAAAGCGCCGAGCACCTGGGGGCGAAAAGCGTCGAGGGGATGCAGCGCGAACCGCGTCTCTCGGATGACGCCAAGCGACGACTGACGCCCCTCTATCGCGAGCACGCGTTGCGTTTGATGTTGCTGTACTCGCAGTTGGGATCGGCGATCTGCGACACGGTTCGCGATGAGGCGGAAAACAATACCGCGCGCGGCATTTTGGACCTGTTCCACGGAAATTTTGCCGCCATGGCGGAACGCGCGCGGGAAAAACTACGGCGCGAATTTGGCGATAATCCAAAGTTGTAGGTCAAGCTCGTCCTGAGCGGAGTCGAAGGATTGTCAACTTGACCTACCGTTCGAGATGTTTGCATGAAAATCCTGGAAAAAGACTTGCCATTGTTTCCGTTACGCACGGTCTTGTTCCCACAGGCCCGCGTGCCGCTGCAAATCTTTGAGCCGCGCTATATCGAGATGATTGAGCGCTGCTTGCAGGAGGATTTGGCATTTGGCATCCTCCTCATCAAGTCGGGCGACGAAGTTGGCCCACCGGCCGTGCCGCACGAAGTGGGCACGGTCGCGCGGATCATTGACGTGGCGCGGCTCGACGACGGGCGCATGAATATCGCCGCCGCGGGCATCACGCGTTTCAAGTTGCTCAAGGTCTCAGCCGAATTGGCCTATTTGACCGGGCGCGTCGAGATCTGGCGCGATGAAGACGTGGATATCGCCAAAGCCGAAAAGGTCGCGCGGCGGGCCGCGCTGGCGTTCCAGAATTACATCCGCGCCATCGAGAATGTCGCGGCGGTCGAGCCGCACACGCGAGAGGAAAAAACCTTCCGGCCGCCCAAAGACCCGACGGTGCTCTCGTATCTGATCGCGTCGAACTTGCACGTGAGCCAATCGGACAAGCAATCGCTGCTCGAAACCCCGACGGTGCTCGCGCGCCTGCGGCGTGAGATCGCGCTGATGGGGCGCGAGGTCGAGCTAATTCGGCTGGTTTCGGAAAAGAGCGACCGGATTCTCGATCAAGGCACGTTCTCATTAAATTAAGTGACGAGTGTCGCGTGATGGCGCAAAGCGCGCATGACGAACGTTCTTCGGTGAGTGCGGTTATCCTGGCCGGTGGGAAAAGCCGGCGGATGGGCCGCGACAAATCGTTTATCGAGTTCGAGGGCCGGCCGCTCATTGCGCGGGTCATCGAGCGCGTGAGCGCGTTGAGCGATGATGTGATCGTCGTTACGAATGACGCGCCGGCCTATGAGCCGTTTGGCACGCGCTTGGTCGCCGACGTGTATCCCGGCAAGGGCTCGCTCGGCGGAGTTTATTCGGGACTGCTCGCCGCGCGCCACGACCGGGTCTTTGCCGTCGCGTGCGACATGCCTTTCTTGAATCTGGACTTGATGCGCTATATGATCGCCCTCGCGTCGGAATTCGACGTCGTCATTCCGCGCGCCAAAGACCCTTCGGGCAAGGCGAAGCGCTCCACGCGCCCGCATCCGTTTCTTGCCAAGGAAATTGACTTGCACCCGACGCATGCGGTCTATGCCAAAAGCTGCCTCGCGTCGATCCAAGCGCGATTGCTGGCCGACGATTTGCGGATTATTGGCATTCTCGAATCGGTCAGCGTGCGCGTGGTCGAGGAAATCGAGATAGACCTGTTCGATCCCAAGCACCTGTCGTTTTTCAATATGAATACTCCGCATGACCTAGACGTCGCTAGTCAATTGACTTGACTCCCATGTTTGAAGACAAAGCAGAACTCGTTTACCATCGCGTGAGCGAAAAGAAAACAGAGCGCGTCACCGGCGCGATCATTGGCGAAAGTCGCTGGACGCTGTATATCAACAGCCAGGAGGTCGTCACCTTTATGGCGACCTCGCGCAACTTGCACCATCTCGCGCTGGGCTTTTTAATTTCGGAAAATCTCATCGCCGCGTTGGACGATATTGCATCGCTGCGCGTGAATGTCTCCGCCGACTCCGCCTACTGGTTCATTCCCGCGCTCGGCCTCAACGAAACGCGCGCCATGCCGATCTGCGAAGAGGGCGTCGGCTCGATTGAGGTACGCTTGACTCGCGCGAATTTTACCATGCCTGCGCGGCGCATCATCACGAGCGGCTGCGGCGGTGGCGTCACTTTTGACGATCTCTCCAAGCAGCAAGCGCCCATCGTTTCGTCCACGCAAATCCGCGCCGCGCAGGTTTTCGCGCTGATGCGCGAACTGAACGCGCGCGCGACCTTGTATCGCGAATGCCGAGGAGTGCATACTTCGGGGTTGAGCGACGGCGAACATCTGTTGGCGATTGCCGAAGACGTGGGCCGCCACAACACGCTCGACAAATTGCGCGGCGACTGTTTGCTGCGCGGGATCGAGCCGTGCGGCGGCGTGCTCGTTTCGACCGGGCGGATTTCGTCGGAAATGATTACCAAAGCCGCCAAGATGCGGACGCCGATCGTTATTTCGCGCACGTCGGCCACGCATCTCGCCGTCGAGCTAGCCCGCGCGTGGAACATCACGCTGGTGGGGTACGCGCACGCCGGCGAGATGTTAGTGTATACGGGCGTGGAACGAATTCTAACAGACTGAGGTTGCAATGAACTATATCAGTGTGGAAGACGCGCGTGCCTACATTCTCAAACACTTTGCGCCGCTCGAACCGGAACGCGTGCCAATGCTCGAAGCGCTGGACCGCGTCCTCGCGGAAGACGTGATTTCGGAGCTAAACGTGCCGCCATTCAACAACTCGGCGATGGATGGCTACGCCGTGCGCGCGGCCGACATTGTGCATGCCGCGCCCGATCGTCCCGCGGCGCTCCGCGTGATCGGCGATGTCGCGGCGGGGTACGTCGCAACGCGCGCGGTCGAGCCGGGCACCGCGATGCGCATCATGACGGGCGCGCCGCTGCCGTCGGGTGCAGACACGGTCGTTCGCTTTGAGGAAACCTCGGAAGGCGTTGAGACACGCGGGACGGGCAAAGATCGCGACACGGTTGAAATCCTAAAGGCGGTCCAACGCGGTGACAACGTGCGCGCCGCGGGTGAAGACATTCACGCCGGCGAGGTCGTTTTGCCCAGAGGAACGCTCGTGCGCCCGCCGGAAATCGGCGTTATGGCTTCGGTCGGCAAGAAAGAGGTTGCGGTTCACCGCCGCCCGCGCGTGGCAATTCTCGCGACGGGCGATGAACTGGTGGATATTGACGAGCCGATTACGCCGGGGAAAATTCGCAACTCGAACGAGTATGGCAACGCGGCCGCGGTCGTCCGCGCGGGCGGCATCCCGATTCGATTGGGCATCGCGCGCGATAACATCGCGGACTTGACGAGCAAGATTCGCGCCGGGCTGGACGCGGGCGCGGACTTGTTCCTCACGAGCGCGGGCGTTTCGGTCGGCGATTACGACATGGTGAAGGACGTGCTGAACGCGGAAGGCGCGATGCACTTTTGGCAGGTGAACATGAAGCCGGGCAAACCGCTCGCGTTCGGCGTGCTGCGCGGAAAAAAGGACGTGCCGCTCCTCGGCTTGCCGGGCAATCCTGTCAGCGCGATGATGTCCTTTGAAATCTTTGCGCGCCCCGCGATCCTGACCATGCTCGGCAAGACGCGCTTTGAGCGCCCGACCGTGCAGGCGGTACTCGAGGAGAGCGTTACGAACACGGCGAACCGCCGCAATTTCATCCGCGTGCGCGTCGAGAAACGCGATGGGGGTTACGTCGCGCGGACGACGGGCGAGCAGGGTTCCGGCATTCTGACTTCGGTCTCGCGCGCCAACGGATTGCTAGTCATCCCCGAAGACGTGACCCTCGTGCGCGCCGGCGACCGCGTTGATATTCAAATGCTCGATTGGCCGGAATGGTAGAGCTAGTAAGCAGTCAACAGTGAACAGTAAACAGTATGCAGTAATCAGCATTCCGTCTGTTCACTGTTGACTGTTTACTGTTCACTGCAATGAAGCGTATCCTCATTGTTGGGACGACTGGTTCGGGTAAAACCACGCTGGCGCGGAAACTCGCGCAGCGGCTGGGGTATCCGCATATTGAGCTGGACGCGCTGTTCTGGGAGCCGAATTGGGCGCAGGCCGATTACGATGTTTTCCGCGAGCGCGTCTCGAAGGCGACGGAGGGCGAGTGCTGGATCGCCGACGGGAATTACACGAGCAAGGCGCGCGATATTTTGTGGGGCCGCGGGGATACGGTGGTCTGGCTCGATTATGGTCTGGCCCGCATTATGTGGCAACTCGTCACCCGGACCCTGCGACGCGTAATGCGGCGCGAGGCGCTCTGGAACGAGAATCGCGAGAGTTTGCGCGAGCAACTTTTCACGCGCGACTCGTTATTCCTTTGGGCGCTCAAGACGCAACCCATGTTCCGCCGCCACTTTCGCTTTCTCCTCACGCAGCCGGAATTCGCCCACCTACGCGTCGTCCAACTGGGCTCGCCGCGCGAAACAGCCAAGTGGCTCAAAAGTTTGGACGCGGATGAGCGCGGAGAACGCGGATAACAACTTGTGGGGGGATGAGCGAAGCAAATTACGTCGAGTGGAGCGGCAAAACTCAGTCCGACTCGACCGCTTTGCCATGTTCGGCGAACCACGCCTCGCGCGCTTCTGCCACCACGAAGAGCGAGCCGGTCACGCAGATCACGTCAGTGCGGTTTGCGCGTTCCCTCGCCTGGCGGAGCGCGCTGCTCAAGTCCGGCGCGATGGATGTTGCGACGTGATAGTCTTGTGCCGATTCGACGAGTTGCGCGGGGTCAGCCGCGCGAGGGTTGTGTGAACGCGTGATGATGAGTGACGCGGTGTGCGGCAGCAGTTCCGCGAACATGCCCGCGATGTCTTTGTCGTTCGACGCGCCGAAGATGAGGTGAATGGGCGTATGGGGGTGCAGGGAGTGGATCGTTTCGATCAGTTGGCGCGCGGAATCGGCATTATGCGCGCCGTCCACGACCACCAATGGTTCGCGCTCCAGTATCTCAAAGCGACCGGGCCATTGGACGGTTGCTAGCCCTTCTCGAATGGCCTCGTCTAAAACCGCGATTCCTTGCTCACGGAGAACCGAAATTGTGGCAAGCGCGGTGGCGGCGTTGACGAGCTGATGGCGGCCAACAAGTCGCAAGTCAAAAGTCAAAAGTGCAAAGTTGGAGTTGTACGAGGTTCGTGCTAAATCGAAGGTCTGCAATTCTAGAGTCTGCGATTTGGATAGAATCTGAAATCTGAAATCTGAAATCTGAAATCTAAAGTCCGGCGAGATTACTGTCAGCGGCGCTACCTTCTCGCGGGCAGTCTCTTGAATCACCGCGAGTGCTTCGGCTTGCTGCGGCGACGTAACGACGGGGATGCCGGGTTTGATGATGCCCGCTTTTTCGCGCGCGATCTCGGTCAGCGTTTTGCCGAGGATCGCGGTGTGATCGTAGGAAATCGAGGTGATGACGGAGAGGCGCGGCGTCACGACGTTCGTCGCATCCAACCTCCCGCCCAACCCAACTTCCAGCACGGCGAATTCCACGCCGCGCGCGGCAAAATAGTCGAACGCGAGCGCGGTCATGATCTCGAACGTCGTAACTTGCGGGAGCGCATCAGCAGTCGGTTTGATTCGCTCCACCCCGGTCACCACCGCCGATTCCGAAATCATCGCGCCATCAACGCGAATGCGCTCGCGAAAGGTGTGTAGGTGCGGTGACGTGTAGAGGCCGGTGCGCTGTCCCGCAGCGCGCAGGATGATCTCGATCATCGCCGCCGTCGAACCCTTGCCTTTTGTTCCGGCGACGTGAACCGACTGGAACTTGCTCTGCGGATCGCCAAGCGCGGCGAGGAGACGCTCCATCCGAGTAAGGTCGAACGTCTTGGAGCCGTACTGCGTGGCGGGCGTGACTTCAAAATTGGTGAAGGAGTAGATGTAGTTCAGAGCGTCACGGTAGCTGTTCATTTCTATTGTCCGAATCTAGAATTGGACGCGTCGCCTTCGAAGAAGGCGCTAAACGCGGATGAACGCGGACAATAACATTATCCTTCCGCGCTAGTCTGCGCTCGTCCGCGTACTATTGTATTCCTTTCACAGGAGGAAAGCAAAAGCGGTTGACACTCCTGCGTCTCTCGTGTACAATCAAGCCATTCTGAGTCGAGGTGTTGGATTGGCAGACAAACCGTTGTACGGCGGCCAAGCAGTCATCGAGGGTGTGATGATGCGGGGTCGCCGTTTTGTTGCGTGTGCCGTGCGCGAGCCGAACGGAAACATCGTCGTGACGAGCGAGCCGCTCTCCAAGGCCATTTACGCCAGTCGTTGGGCCAAGATTCCGTTCCTGCGCGCGGTCACGATTCTCTGGGATACGTTGGTGCTCGGCACCAAGATGCTCATGTACTCCGCCAACGTCGCCATGGCCGACGAATTGGCCAAGGAACACAGCGCCAAAGCGCCGAGCGGCGCGGCAGCGGGCGGGGCGACCCCGCCCCTACAATCGCCGGCCGCGATGCCCGCGGGGATGGCCTTTGGAACGCTGGGAATCTCGCTCACCTTTGGCATCGGACTCTTTTTTGTGCTGCCGCTCGTCTTGGTGAGTCTGGTTGACCCCTATCTGACGAATTGGTTTAGTAACGGCGATACGGCCTCGCTCGTTAGCAACATTGTCGAGGGGCTGATCCGGCTGAGCATCTTCCTCGTTTATATTGGGGGCATTAGTTTGCTGCCGGATGTGCGGCGGGTCTTTCAGTATCACGGCGCCGAGCACAAGACGATTGCCGCGGACGAAGCCGGCGCGCCGTTGACGCCTGAATCCATTCAGCGCTTTAATAAAGAGCACCCGCGCTGCGGCACCGGTTTCTTGCTCGTCGTCGTCGTCGTTTCGATTTTTGTTTTCGCGCTGCTGGGGCGACCGCCGCTGGAATTGCGAATTCTGTCGCGGATCGTGCTGATTCCGGTCGTCGCCGCGCTAAGTTATGAATTGATCAAGTTTAGTTCGGCCCACAAGAATAATCCGCTCCTCAACTGGCTCGTCGTTAGGCCGAGTCTGGTTTTGCAGTCGCTGACGACGCGGGAGCCGGACGAGAAAATGATCCAGGTCGCGGTTGCCGCCCTCCAGCGCGTGCAAGCGCAGGAAAGCAAAATGTAAAGCGTAAAACGTAAAACGTGAGACCGACAGATTGCGCCTTACATTTTGCGTTTTAGAAAGGAACCCCATGTCTGACCAACCCCTCTTTGTATTCCCGTCGAGTCCCAACGCCGCTGCCATCGAATGGCCAGGCACGCC